>NZ_JALDPT010000006.1 GCF_022695515.1 Phenylobacterium aquaticum | reverse complement strand
CCTGGCCTGGTTCCCGCCCAGCCTAGACGTGAACCCGGGTTCAGGCCGGTCGACGCGCGTGACGATCCTCAGCAGATGCGAGGCGAGGAGGACCATCTCCTGGGCCTCCTGGGCCTCGCCGATCACCACGGTGCGGTGGGAATGCGGGTTCTTGTACGACCCGATCGCGCCCGCGAACAGACTGGCCAGCGCCTCGCGCTCCGCCGCCGGATCGTCGGCCCGCCGCAGCGGACCGTTCTGCGGGTTGAAGGCGCGTCGGACCAGATCGACGCCGACGTCCTCGGCCGCGAACCCGCCTGCGACGCGGACGGCCTCCTCCACGGTGCGGAACGCCCGAAAGACCGCCGTCGGGTAATCGCCGCGCGCGAGATCCAGCCAGACCGCCTCGGCGATCGCGCCGTGCAGCAGCGACTTGGGAAAGGCGGCTGCGCTCCGATAGGCGGCGAAACGCGCTGGATCGCCGACAACCCCGCGCCCGCGCCGGGTGAACACCTTGAACCCGTTCGCGCCATTCGGCGCCGGCGCGGGCATGATGAGCATGTTGAGTTCGAGCCAGAGCCAGGCTTCGCCCAGGGCCTCGGTGATCTGATGTTCCCGCAGCTGGGGATAGACGGCCGGCCCAGGCATGCCGCGTCCGTAGAGCGCTTCAGGGCCGGTCACCCCCAGGGCGGAGAACAGGCCGTTCTGCATGGACGCCTGGGCGGCGACCAGCACCGATTGCGCGAGCTCCTCCGGCGGCAGGGCCAGGAGCACATCGACGTCGGGAACGAGCTCCGGCAGGGTCGGCATGGCGCAAGACTAGCCGGTTCGCGCCCTCCCCTCCAGCCGGCCGGCGCCGTCAGAACACGTCGGCGCGTTCCGCGAAATCCTCGCCCTCGAGCGTCCGTCCGAGCGTGCCCATATGCTGGTAGGGGTTGATGTGGACGATCCGATAGGCGTTCGCCACGCCAGCCTCGTGGGTCGAGCTCCTCACTCGGTCGACATGGACCAAGTTCAACACGGCCAGGACATTGAGCGCCGCCTTGATCCTGGCCCGATCGATCCCCGAATAGGCCTCGATGCCGTCGTAGGACAGGTTGATGAAATTGGTCTCGCGGTCCCGCCGCGCCACGAACAGCAGGTAGATCTTCAGGGCGTTGAGCTCGTTGACGTTGCGCAGCTTGAACTCCGCGAACGCCGGGACGGTGTCACCGACATAGAGCCGACGCGCGGGAAGCTTGCCCCAGCCGCCGTTCGGATCGAACCCCACCAGATGATAGCCGCTCTGCCCCAGGGCCGGCGCGGGCTCGACGAGATCTAGTGATCGCAGACGGGTCAGCGCCGCCGCGAGCGTCGGCCGGCTCAAGCCGGTCGCGAGGCACAGCCGGTCATAGGTGAGGTGCGCCGACCCGGTCGTCTGGTCGGCATGCTGGGCGATCACGATCAGGGTCAACAGGGCGGCGATGCCCGCGCCGCCGCTGGTCCCCCAACGGAACTCCCGAAGCCCCCCCGTCTCGATCCATCGGGTGGGAAGCCGTACCCAATCCAGCCGCACCATCTTCACTTGGGTCGCGCCTTCGTCACCGCATGGATCGCGAAGGCCGCCAGGGCCAAGGCGCCAAATCCCAGGAACACCGCCAGGTAGGCGATCGGCAGATCCCCCAGCTTCTGCAGCTCCCGCACCAATTCAATCCCTCGCGCCATGGCGACCTCCTAATTGCCGTTGCGCTTTTTAAGCCCCTATCGCAATTCTATATCTAGAGGCAGTTGAGCCAGATGCGGCGCCATTCCCGGGGGATTTATTGTGCTTTATCGGGGCCCTAACCCACAAACCTATGGTTCGTTTGAATTCCCAACTTAGTTCATGAGCGGCGGCTTGTGAACCAAATCCGGACCCGACCGCCTTCGCCTAGGCCAGGGCGAACTCCGCCACGGACGGATCGGCCCCGGCCTCGACATCCAGGAAGTTCGACAAGGTCACGCCCAGCAGGCGGATGCCCTTGGGTAGGGGATAGACCGAGCGGACCAGCGCCAGACTCGCGGCGTGCAGCGTCTCACGGTTGTCGATGACGGACGACAAGGACCGACTTCGGGTGGATTGCTGGAAGTCCGCCCATTTGATCTTCACGGTGACGGTGCGCGCCCGAGCGCCGGTCTTCTCGCACCAGGCCCAGACGTCATCCGCCATGGCTAGGACCCCGGCCTCGATAGCCTCCGGATCGGTGAGATCGTCGTCGAAGGTGGTTTCCGATCCCGACGACTTCCGCTCGCGGTTGGGATTGACCGGCCGGTCGTCCTCCCCCCGGGCGATGGCGAAGTACCATGACCCTGACTTGCGGAAATTCTGTTGCAACTCTTGCAGTGAGCGGCCCCGCAGATCGCCTCCGGTATGGATGCCCAGGCGCTTCATCTTCGCTTCGGTGACCGGTCCCACCCCGTGGAAGCGCCCCACCGGCAGGGTCTCGACGAAGGCCTCTCCGCGCCCCGGCGCGACCACGAACTGGCCGTTCGGCTTGCGCTGGTCGGAGGCCAGCTTGGCGAGGAACTTGTTGTAGGAGATGCCCGCCGAGGCCGTCAGCCCGGTCTCGGCCAGGATCCGCGCGCGAATCTCCTCGGCCGTGGCCGAGGCGCTGGGCAGGCCCCGCAGGTTCCCCGTCACATCCAGATAGGCTTCGTCCAGCGACAAGGGTTCGATCAGGGCGGTGTAGTCGGCGAAGATCACATGGATCTGACGGGACACGGCCTTGTAGATTTCGAACCGCGGCGGCACGAACACCAGCTCGGGGCACTTGCGCATCGCGGTGGTGGACGGCATGGCCGAACGCACCCCAAACACCCGGGCTTCATAGCTCGCGGCCGCCACCACACCCCGCTTGGCCGCATAGCCGACCGCTACCGGCCGGCCCCTCAAGGCGGGATCGTCACGCTGCTCCACCGACGCATAAAAGGCGTCCATATCCACGTGGATGATCTTGCGGGCGGCGGACACGGTCATGACGAGTCGAAGCTAGCAGACCTGGAACAGAAGCGGAACTTTCGAGCCGGACGCGCGACAGAGGCGGACCGCGCCGAGGCCCGAACGGGCCCGCCCATCAGCCTTCGCGCGAGCCGTGGTCAGCCGAACCTGGCCAACACGCGTTCGCAGTGGGGTTTCAGCTCCGCCAGGTTCGGGCGAGCCTGAAGCCATAGGCCCAGTTCGGTAATGGCGGCCTGTTCGGCCGCCGACCAGCCGTCGGCATGGGTGAGTTCGGAGAACAACTTCTGGGCATGTCGCCGCGCGTCCGGCGCGCCGGCGAACCCGCGCAACATCCTGCGAGCGTTGGTGACGGCTTCGCCGCGGCTGATCATGGCTCGATCCCGAACTGATGGTCTGCGGCGCATCGCAAACCTGCGGCGGCCCGGCAAGCCCGAAGACGCCAATGCGCCCGCAGGTGCGCACGCCCGGGCGATCCGCCATGATGCGCCACTCGCCACGGCTTGCTGATCCGCCTCCAGGGCTTCCGATGCTTGAACGCTATGCGATCCGCCAGGACGCCAAGGGCTGGACCGTGTTCGACCAATGGACTGGCGAGCCCGTCGCGCTCTCGACCCTGCTCCAGGCGGGCCTCACCCATCAGGAGGCGATCGAGCTCGCGGACATGCTCAACCGCCGCGCAGGCCCCGGGGTGATCCTGCAATGAGGGCCACGCCCTACTCCACCGGCGACAGGGGCTTCAGGACCCGCTGAGCGTCGAGCTTCATCAGCTTGGCGACCAGCGGGCTGGGCTTGGCCGGTGCGATTCCGCGCAGGGCGTCGAGCTTGACCTTCGCCACGGTCATCCGGTCGGTGAACGCCTTGTTGGTCTCGAGCTTGGCGAACAGCACGCTGGCCGCCAGCCGCCCGGCGGCCAGGTCGGACGAATAGTGGAAGCCGCAGACCAGCCGGCTCTCCCCGAACGCATAGCCCTTGGCCGCCAGCGCGTCCGTTCGATCCGGCGCGAGCTGGGACATCATCAGGGCCCACAGCATGCCCAGCGCGGCATGGGTCGAGGGATAGGAGCCGCTGGTGTTGAGATGCCAGGTGGTGTCGTCGACGTCGTGCTGGCAGGCGGGCAGGTTCGGATAACGCACATAGGGCCTGACCCGGCCGCCGGTCCCGTCGGGCTGCACCTTCAACTTCACCGGCTTGACCAGGGCCTCGAGATCCAGCTGGGCCAGGTGGATCGTGTCCAGGATGAACTTGGCGTCCGGATCGCTCACCTTGAGCTCGACGCCCAGGGCGCCCTTGAACAGCGGCGCAACTTCTTCCGGGGCGTAGACGTCGTCGAGGTGGGCTTCGTCGCCCCGGGGTCCGGCGACCCGATTGCGGGTCCCGAGATAGACCGCGAGGTCCGCCACCTCGACCGGACCGTCCGCCGCCGGCGTCACGGGAAGCCAGGTCTGGATCTTCAGGTCCTGATCGTCGAGGAAGCCCCCGGTCGGGGCCGCCTGGCCGGCCGACGCGGCGGCCAGCGCCAGGGCGCAGCCCAGGGCCGCAATGCGGAAGAGCGTCATGTGAGGGCTCCATTGATCAGGCCGGCCAGACGGGCCCCTGCCCGCTCGATCTGGCGCCGCGAAGCCTTCCGCGCGGCGTCCTGGTAGGTCGTCGGCAGCAGGAAGGCCGGATAGTCCTTCGGATCGTCGCCGAACCCACAGGCGGCGTGCGCCGGCAGGTGATAACCGACCGTGGTGGCGACCTTGTACGACGCCGACGCCCAGGCTTTCGGGTCGCTGCTCTGATAGCTGGCGACCGCCGCCGGCGTCAGGGCCAGGCGCCAGGCGTCGGCCACCGTCCGCAGCGCGGCGTCGCTGGGATGGCTCGCAGACCGGTCGGGCCCCGTGGTGACTGGATCGGCCCGCACCAGGGCGTCGACGGTCTCGGTGTCCCAGTAGTGGTGCAGGGCCATGCGACGCCCGTTGGCGACCATCAGGACCTGCTCGCAATTGCCGCCGGAATTGTCGCCGTCCTCCGAGGCGTGCAGCGGCTGATGAACGTCGCCCACCAGGTGTATCAGGAACTTGAGCGCCATCAGGCGCTCTGGATCCGAGGTCTTCGGGCTGGCCAGCTCGGCCTGGAAGTCCTCGATCTTGTCGAGCACGCAGTCGCGCTTGGGACCCTCGCTCGCCGCCGTGCCGGCCGGCGTGGCCGGGAAGCTGAAGCAGGCTTTGGAGAGATCGGGGGTATGAATGTCCAGGTCCACGAAGTGCCAGCGCTGGGTCTGATCGTAGTGCAGGGTCCGGTTGGCCTCGTCCCGGTACTTGTCCGCCCAGGTGGCCCGGGATCCGAAATCCATCGCGGTCAAATGTGTGTCGGTGTCGGCGGCCAGCATGGCGTCGACCTTCGATCGGGCGCCGGGGGTCAGAAGCCCGTAGGCGATCCAGGCCACCATCTTGTGCCCATCGTCGCCCCAGGCCCGGGCCTGGCCCGCCGCCAGCAACAGGACCGCGGTCGCTCCAGCCCCAGCAAGCGTCTTGCGTGCCATGCGCCACCCCTCCCCCGATACGCGAGAGTTAACTCATTACAACCCTGGCGCAGCATTCGAATGACAGCGGTATGCGAACATTTCGCCAAGGTCAGCAGGACGCACCCGGCGCCCTACGGCGCGCGATGGCGTCGTCGATCGCGATCCCATGGAGATCAGCGGGCCCGGCAGTCGCGCGGCGGCGTCAGGCCGAGCTCGGCGGCTTCGGCGTAGCAGCCGACCTCGCGCTTCGCCTCCCGATAGGCCAGGGCCAGCGCCACGCAGATCAGGGCCAGGACCACACAGACGCCGGCGAGGACCTTGACCACGGCTGGCGCCGATCGGGTGTCGCTCCAGGACAGGCTCGAGGCGCGCCGGCGGCGGCGGTTTAAGAAGTCGATCATGCGTCCAACCTAGCGATGGCCTTCGATCATCGAAGGCCCGGCTGTTCGCCGATCCTCCGTTGTATCAATTACCCAATTGCAGCCTGAGCAGAGTCGTCAGCACGATGGCGCTCTGATGCTGTTCCGGGAGTTTCCAGGAGGCCGCTCGCCTTGTGCAATCTCTATTCGTTGATGCGGGGCCGCGCCGAGGTGGCGCGCATGGTCAAGGCCCTCATGGACCTCAACAACAACCAGCCACCGATGTCGGGGGTCTATCCGGACTATGCGGCGCCTGTGGTGCGGCGCGCCGCCGACGGTGGCCGGGAGATGTTGGATATGCGTTGGGGCATGCCGTCGTCGAAGAAGGCCTTGCTCGATGCGGCGACCAAGCGCGCCGACAAGCTGCGGGCCAAGGGCAAGGACGTCGACTTCAACGAGATGCTGCGAATGGAGCCTGACAAGGGCACGACCAACATCCGCAACACCGCCAGCCGGCACTGGCAACCCTGGTTGGGCCCTCAGTCACGCTGCCTGGTGCCCTTCACCTCGTTCAGCGAGCCCGACCAGGTCGGCGGCTCGCTTCAACCGGTCTGGTTCGCCCTGGACGAGGATCGACCTCTGGCCTTCTTCGCGGGCGTCTGGACGCCCTGGACCTGCGTGCGCAAGATCAAGGAAGGCGAGGTGAGCTGCGAACTCTACGGCTTCCTGACCACCGACGCGAACGCCGAGGTCGCGACCTATCATTCCAAGGCCATGCCGGTGATCCTCACCGAGCCGGCCGAATGGGACCTTTGGCTGAGCGACGCGCCTGGGCCGAGGTGCAATCGATGCAGCGGCCGCTGCCCGACGGATCGCTGCAGGTCGTGGCGCGCGGCGTGCGCCAGGACGAGGCCCTGCCCGTCTAGTCATCGCCATGATCAGGCGGCGACCAGCTCCAATTTCCATCGTAGCCGTGCGGGAAGACCGCGATGTCGTGCGATCCGCAGCCACCCTCCCCGGTGCAGGCCAGTCGTGGCGCGAGATCGGCGATGCGCAGATCGAGCCTTGCTCCAAACCGCTGTTCGAGATCGGCCGGCGTCCACTCGATCAGCCGCGGACACTCGCGGCAGCAGATGGCGAGCGAGAAGCCCTTCGCCAGGAAGACGCGGATGGTGTCGTCGTGCAGGTCATCCAGGCGAAACCGGCTGAGCAGCTTCGCGGCCGGGCGCTTCAAGGTCGAAGGGGGCTGGGGCGCGGTCATCGTCGTCACCTGGCTAGATCCACACGCGCACGCGGCCGGGCTGGCCGCAATCGCTACAGACCAACCGCCGGCGAATGTCCGCCGGCGTGGCGTCGCCGCCCAGACGATCGATGGCCTGACGCGTGGTCCAGGTCGCCTCGTGCCCACATCCGTCACAGGCGAGCTTCAGGGTCGCGGCGCCCGACATCATCCGGTGGAGGTTCTGGAACATCGTCACCGGGGCGGCCTCAGTTCCGATACCGGTTGGCGAGCCGTTTGATCTCGGAGTCGTCCATCCCCGGCGGCCAGGCGAAGTCCGTGCGCCATTTCACACGCCCGCAGCCAGGGCAGTTCCAGCCCACGCGCGGCGCGATCTGGCGAACCAGGGTCGTGTGCCCGCCCACCTTCAGCTGTTGCAGGCGGTCGATGATCCGTTCCGGACTATAGCCCGTGCACCATCCACAGAGCACACAGGACAGCAGCACCCGCGCGCCCGGATATCGGGGATAGTCGCCCACGGTGGCCTCGTGGGCCGACGCGGCTTGCCACTTCGGGGTCATGGCCGTAGCGGGCCGGAGGAGTCGGATTTCGCCCCGAAGAAATGGGCGTCGCCGGTGAAGTGATAGACCGTGGTGTCCAGGCTCTGCTTGGCGACATCGAGCGCCATGTAGTCCCGGCCGAAGGGGCGGCAGCCGAACTGCATCTGACGCAGCGCATTGGCGTAGGGCGTCAGCGCCAGGAAGGCGTCCTTCGCCGCCTCACGGTCACGCAGGCGCCCGTTCCCCACCTGGTAGGGCGGCGCCTCGACCTGATGATAGAAATCCCGTCGCCGCGTGAAGTGGAACGCCGCCGTGTCCAGGCCGTCCAGGGCGATGCTCATCGCCATGTAGTCCGACCCCATCGGCTCGCACTCCGATCTCAGGCTCAGCATCTCCACGACATGAGGGCGCAGATCGTTGAACTTCCCGACCGCCGTCTCCGCGGGCCCGATGCCGAAATAGGTTCGCGCGACCATATTCAACTCCCACTATGTTCCCCTTATGTTCTTCTCCGTGGGAACGGTGGAGTCAATTCACCCTCGGTTGTGGGCGCGGCCGCACGACGATCTTAGGCTTCGATCACGGTATCCGTCGGCACATTGAACGCCGCCAGATTGATGGCGCGGAATCCGTCCCGCTTGTTCCAATCAAAATGTCCGCCCAACCGCTCCACCAACGGAGACGCTTCCGAGCGCACAAGGTTGAGCGTTTCGAGGGCTTGGGCGGCGACCCGCAGATATAGGACCGGCTCGCTTTGGATATGCCCAGTGGCCGGATCGAGGATGTCCGTGTGCATCACCACCTCGACCGCATCGAGCGGCAGCGTTTGGAGGCACTCCAGAGCCACACGCATGGAGCCCGCGCAGATCGTGTCGCGATGCAGCTCGAGAATCCGGGTGCGCGCAAGAGCCTTGATCGAGGCTTTGCCAGACTGGAGGAGTGTTACGGATTGTTCGGGCATGTCCTCCAGGTCGAGGCCGTCGACCATGGCGATCAAGCGCTTGTCTTCTGTGAAGACGACATCGACCTCTTCGAGTGAGAACGGCAGACCTCCCAACTCACTGTAGCGATCTAAGGCCTCGGCGGTCGCGGCGTGGTCTTGCGCCACTACACTTTGGGCGAATTCGATTTCGGATCGCCGGGCATCGGCGGCTTGGATACGGTTCTCCAAATCGACCTCGTCGGCGGCGCGGCCAGCCAGGACGGCTGCAGCGAGCTTCGAGCGCTGGCCCGCTTCTAGCCCAAACGTCCGGGCGAACCAGCCCGGCCGATACGCCGTCTCGACCAGCCGCGCAGCGTCTTCTTTCTCCGTACTGGGTTGAGGGATAGGCGGCACGGGCTCGGTCGCGAGCGTCAGCCAGTCCCGACGACGGAAGGCGATCCGATGCGCGCCGATCAGGGCCGCGATCAATGCCTCATACTGCTGCGCAGCATCCGCCGAAGCTTCGAGAAGAGCCTGCCTTTGGGCCGCCCTTTCGTAGGCGACGCGCTGGCGTTGCGCCCGCTTGGCTTCGCGATCTATCGCACGAAGAGTACGAACCATGCCGCGCCCGGCTTGCCGATAGGTGACCATGCGCCCTCCTCACTGGTCTGACCTACGGCCCCCCGGCCGCACAGCCCATTGCTTCCTTAGCGGGCCCTTCCTGTCGAGACCCTTTTGACGCGAAATGCTATGATACGGTTCGAGTTTGGGTGATCGGCCCCTCGCGAGCGTCCTGACTGAGTGCGGTCGCCGGAAGTGCGACGCGCTTCAGCGGGGTGGCGCCAACCGGCTGGGCGCGCTCGATGACGAGGCCTCCGCCTAGTTCAGCCAGCCCCTGCTGGAGGACGGCGACATCACCGCACCAGAGTGTCTCAGCATCGCTGTCGCGCGCCAGGTTGGGTCCAGCCCCGGCCTCGCCAAACGCCACGACGCGCATCTGCATTCTGGCCACGGATGGGTCACCGGAAACCTCAACGCCATAGTCGGGTTGTGCGACTTTACGCAGCACGACCCGCCCGTGCTCCACCCAGGCCGTAGCAAGGTCCGCCCCGACTTCATAACCGAGGCCGGCAAGGCCCTGGAGGACCGCTGCGCGCCGGGCGGCAGCCGCCTGGGCGTCTCGGCGAAGGCACAGCACCCTGGTGGCTTCCGCGACAAGGTCGACGACGTTTCCGTCGCGGATTTCCCAGCGCTTTGTCAGGTCCTGATGGGCGACGGGGTCCGCCAGGGCCAGTTCCGCCAAGACCATCTGGAAATCTTCCCGCGCCGCAGCATCCTTGCGAGCGCCGACCAATTCCGCGGCAAGGTCGAGCTCGAGGCTGTCGAGGAGCAGATTGCGGCGGGACTCCTCCTCGGCCGACCGCGCAGCCTGCAAGCGAGCCTCGAAGGTTTTGATGACCTTGGACTCGGCGATTAGCGCCAGTTCGGCAAGGCGCGTTTCAAGGCGGGCGTAGAGTGGATCGGCGGATGCGCCTGGCTGCTCGGAGATCCACCCAGCAAGGGTTTGGAGGGCGGCACCATCCTTCAGGCTCTGCGCGAGCGCGTGCCGCGCCTGCCGGTCGGAACTGCTGTCCGCACTTAGAAGGGCGAACCCCTTAGCCATGGTGTCGGGGTCGGCTTGACCCGCTGCGACCTTCGCCAGCGCCGCTTCCAGGTCGGGCGGAAGATCGGTCCCTCGTCTCTGGAGGGCACGCAACAGCGCGCCGGCCGCGTCAGCCTGACGGCGCTGGACCGACCGGGCCGTCGCGGCGGCCTCGGCCACTTTGGTCAACCGGTCCTGCAGATCCTGGTGCAGGAAAGCGATCTCCCGAGGCGCCTGCTTCTGCAGGTCCATGAACCGATCGTCGGTCAGCAAGATGCGCAGCCGCGCCAATCGCGCCTCCGCCTGCGCGACATCGGCTTCCGATATGCAGTCGTTTCGCCGCCCCACCCGAACCCACTCCGCCACCGCGGCGCCGACACGCGCGAGGTGGCCTTCACAAAGGGTGACGAGTTCCTCACGGGTCACGATCCGCACCACCTTGGGGCCACTCATGCCGCTATTCCTGTCTTGAGAGCCTTGGCGATCGCCGATCTTAGGCGTGTCTTCTCCACCTCGGGGCGGTGGAACCAACCGTGGCTAGACACGCGATGGACCACAGGGATGGACCGTTGAAGGACTGCAGGACGCCACATTTCCCGGGCTCGAGCCTCTGCGAGCAGGGCGTGCCGCGGTGCGTCACACTCAATGCCCAGGCCGTAAAGTCCCGTGCGCGGGTCCTCGATGGCGAAATCGAGGGAGAAGGCTCCAGCATCGGTCGCCGGCTGCACCTCCCAACCTAGGGATTTCACATAGGCGGCCACCGCCTCCTGGAATCCATCCTGGTCGATTTCCAGGCCTCGCGCGTCGCCACGCCGGTCCGGATTGAGCCGCGCCATCAGGCCGCGGGCGTTGTCGAGCTCGCCCGCCGAAACCGCCCGCGCATACTCGAAGTAGGCCTGTAGGAAGTCCCGCGGACTGGCGGCCGCGCGCCGGGTGGTGAGCATGTCCGAAATTTCCGCGATCGGCATGGAGGTGACGAGGATCACCTTCTCCCGGGCCCGCGTGACAGCCACGTTCAGACGGCGCTCGCCGCCGCTTTGGCCCAACACGCCAAAGGCGCGCCGAAACGTGCCCTGGTCGTTGCGGCCGAAGGTGGAGGAAAACACGATGATGTCGCGTTCATCGCCCTGCACGTTCTCGACGTTCTTGACGAAGAAGCCCATGTCTTCGCCGTGCTCGACCCGATCGCGTTCCTGCGCCAGCGCGGCGCGGAACACAGGATCGCGCTCTGCACGTCCTTCGAGCACCTCCTCGATGAGGTCGGCCTGGCGGCGATTGAAGGTCACCACGCCGAGGGTCTTCCGGTCCGCTGGCGCGACGCGCCAGGCCTCAGCCACGAGGTCGACCACTTTGCGGGCCTCGGCCTCGTTGGTCTGATCCAAATAGACACCATCGACCCGAACGAGCTCGATCGGTTGAATGCGACGGATCTCTGCGTCTGGGTGCCGGGCCGGCACACTAAGCCGGCCATTGTAAAAGGCGGCGTTTGAGAACTGAATCAGCTCGCGATAGGCCGAGCGATAGTGGATCTGGAGCGTTGTGGACGGCAGGACAGTCTTGGCGAGCTGCAGGAGGTCCGGGCAATCCTTGATCTCACGCCGGTTCCAAGTTTCAGCGTTGGCGTCACGGTCGTCTTCGCCCGCGCCCTCTTCCGCCGCGTCCCCCTCGAACAGCTCGGCCTCGTCGTTTTCAACCTTGCTGGAGAAGAAGTTGGTGGGCGGCATCTGCTTCTCGTCGCCGCTGACGATCATCGAGCGGCTTCGAAAGAGGCTCGGCAGCGCATACTCGATCGGCATCTGCGACGCCTCGTCGTAGATGACGGTGTCGAACAGCGCCTTCTTCAGCGGCAGCACCCGGCTCGCGACATCGGGATTCATCAGCCAGATCGGCCGCAAGCTCATCAAGCCGAGGTCTGCGCCCCGGTCGAGGAATTCCCGCAACCGCCTCGCCCTCTGACCCGAAAGGCGGGTGATGTCCTCCCACTCCCGAGCGGGCCGCAGGCGTGTGGCGTCCAGGCCATCCACCAGGAGTCTGCGGTTAAGCCGGCGCATCTCGACATCGGCTTGTGCGAGGGCGCGAGCCTTGGCCTCGAGTTCAGACGCCTCGAAATGCAGGATCGGCGTGCCAGCTTCCAACCGGCCTTTCCAGGCCAGGCGCGACTCGCGTCCCAGCGTCCGTCGCACCTCGGTTTCGAGCTCCGGTTCCGGAACCTGCATCAGGGCCTGCGCCACAGCTCGCAGAGCCTTCAGGATGGCGATGGTCGGCCCATCCAACTGGACCGCCCTCGGCCGAAACCGTTGGTAGGCCGCCAAGGTCGGCATCGCTGCGTCGAGTCCCGACAGGATTTCGCCACTGGCGAGGTCCTCATCGATCGCCTGTCGCCTCAGATCCCGCCAGCTATCCGCAAACCATGGTTCGAGCGCCAACAAAGCCGCGCGGCTCAAACCGCGCGCCTCGTGCCGAAGATAGCCCTGCTCATGCCGCTGGATCAGCGTCTCGACAGCGTCGCGCCGCGCCAAACGGGCCGTCTCGATGGCCGCGACGGCGTCGGGATGTTCCGCCAGATCTCTGCGAAGACTTTCAGCCTCCTCCAACTCCGAGCGCAACGTCCTCATCGCCGCCAGGAGGCTCTGCGTCGGCACGGTATCAAGGTCCAAACCGCGTTCGCCCAAGGCCTGGAGGGCGCTTGCGGCGCGTTGGCGCCAAGGGCGCAGGGCGAGCTCGTCGTGCAGCGCCTGACGGAGGTCGGGCGCGGTGACCGCCTTGCCGGTCAGCAGGATCTTCAGACGGCGCGCCATAAGCCAGCGGGCGGGCGACAGGCGTTGAAGGAAGCTCGGCGGCAGGGCTAGGGCGTCGGCGGTCCCGGCCCATTTCGCCAGGTCGTCGGAGGTCATGCCGATCGCAACTTCGGCGGCCGGGCTGAGGTCCGCGCGCGGCGCAAGGTCAGCCAGGCCCGCAATGATCGCGGCGAGGTCGTCTTGGATGACGGTCAGATCAGTGGACCGGCCCAGGAGGTCCAGCCATCGCGCCAGGCGCTCGCGTGCGCCATCGTCCAAATCCAGTAGGCGTTGTGCATATTGCGCCTCCCAGGCCCGCCAGGGTCCCGGGTCTTCGATCTGAAACGCCTGAAGGGTCGCCTCGAGGGTGGCCTGACGCCCTCGCTCGGCCAGTTGGAAGGCGGCCCAATCGGCGTTGAACGCCCCCAAAGAGCCGGCGTCCGGGCTGAAGGGCTTTAGGGCCTCAAGCTCGCTATCCTCGAACGCCGCAGGCAGCCAAAGACGGGCAAGCGGGCCAATCACCTCTTGGACGGTCGCCACTTGGCCAGCGTCGAGCGGGCCCAGCAGCGCCCTCAAGCCGGGCGCATCGACCGGCGCTCGAGATCCCTCGGAGAGCCCGATCAGATCGCTGAGGATCAGTCGGTAGCTCAAGCCGCTCGCCCAATCGTCGGCATGCAGCGCTGCATGGTGCTGGTCGAGATCGGCTTCGAGCGCTTCGATCCGCGCCGCGGTCTGTTGACGCTGCTGCAGCCACAGGGATGATCCCGCCGGCCGGGAGAACAAGGCTTCGAGCTGATCGCGGATCGCCTGGATCACCGGCTTGCGATCCTTATTGACGTCATTGATCATGACGATGCGATCGCCGAGCCCCTCGGCCTCAAGTCGTTTGTGCACCACCTCCAGGGCGGCCTGCTTCTGGCAAACGATCAGGAGGCTTTTGCGACGTCCGATGGCGTCGGAGACCATGTTGACGATGGTTTGGCTCTTGCCGGTGCCCGGAGGGCCCTCGATCAACAGGCCGCGGGCGTCCCGGGCCTCGAGGACGGCCATCTCTTGTGATGGATCGCTGGCGGCCGTGAAGAACCGATCGAGCTCTTTCGGGCGCTGGGTCTGCGGTCGCTCCACCAGCGCACCAGCCTTCAACGCCGTCTCCAGGCTCGAGCCGCCGGCGGGATTCCGCGCAGTTGGCGCAGGTCTTCCATCACCGCCTGGCCCAGATAGGCCAGATGGAAAAGCGCCGCGGCGCAGGCGATTTGGTCATGGCCGACCTGCGCCTTCACGTCCTTGTTGGGCAGGGCGACGAGCTGGCTACCGGACGTCTCGGCGACCAGGTCGGCGAAAGCGTCCATCACCTGCGCCGCGTTGAGCGTCGCGCGCCCGAGCATCTCGTTCGCCGCATCGCGCCAGCGGGCGGCGGCGTCGGGCCCCAAAAGGGTCTCGAAGGCCGGGTTGAGCCGCACTTCTTCCCGCGCGCTGTCAAAACCCAGACTCACGCGTCCGCGCGCACCGACTTCCGGCTTCAGTTTGACAGGCCAAAGCAGGATCGGTGCGATCCGTGGCTTCACGGACGCCTTGGCCTCCTGGAGGACCAGGAAAGGGAAGCCGAGATACAGCCCATCAATACCGGTATCCCGCCGGTAGAGCGTGGCATGGCCATAGAGCGTCCTGAGCCGCCGCTCGACCCGCGGATCGTCCGTCAGCACTTGAGGGTCGAGATCGATGACCTGGTCGTTGCGCAGGAGGATATGGTCGAGCAGGCCCGAAGCCGGACGTCGCGCGGCGCCCAGTTCGGTCAGGTCCAGCCGGGCGGTCGTTTTGCCGATGAGCATGCGCGTGAGGGGCCCGCGCATGACGGCCCCAGTGATGCGCTTCGAATAGAAGTCCAGCAAAGTCGCCACATAGGCCTGCTTGGCAGGTTCTCGCCACCGATCTCGCGGGACCGCGAGCAAAGCTAGGGATCGGCCGATCGAAAGCCGGCGTTCCAATCGGAATTGGTCGGCCCATTCATCCACGCGCTCCAACTCGCAGCGGGCGAAGCCCTGCAGCCGCGCCTCGATCTCGCTGTGAATGTCCCGCCGCGGCGACTGCAGCCAGGCCGCCGCCTCGTCGCGTTCGAAACTGTCGATACCCGCTCGGCGCGCGATCTCTTCGGCCTCGTCGAGGAGCACGTCAGCGGTCCGGAACTGTCCGACATCGGCGCTGAGCAGCAGGATGTAGTCGTCCTCGCTCGCCAGCCGCCGCTCGAGCAAGGCGATGAGACCTGGATGATCGGTGTCCGGCAGGAGGCGACGACGCTCCGCCCAGACGGCCGCCAGGCGCGCCTTGGACGTGGAGAGCAGGTGCACCTGCAATTCGGGCTCGCTCAACTGGACTTCAAGTTGTCGCGCACGATCGCGGATCTGCTCCGACCGGGCCTTCAACCGCCAGAGCCAAGGCTCGGCGTCCTTGCGCTTGAGCAAGTCCGGAGCCGGGCCGCTGATCAGCGCGTAGCCGGCTTCCGGGTGGTCGAGCAACCAGCCGGGCGTGATGATCTCGCCACGGCAAGCCAACGGCATGGCGGGGTTGAGCGCCTTCAGGGCAAGGGCCAGCCGGATATCTTCCGACACGTCCGTCATTTGACTCAATTGGGTGAGGTCCCGCTGGAGCGGCGCGCCGAAGCCTGCGTCCTCGCACCAGGTGGCGACGGCGCCGCTGAGCAGCAGGCCGCGGGCCTCGTCCCAATTCGCCGCCTCGGCCGCCGCCAAGGCGAAGGCTGTCGCTGCGCCGTAGGCTCGTGCGCCCAGCCGAAGAGTCTGCGAGCTTTGGAGATCCTTCGGTCCACGAGCGGAGGCTGGCGCGGCAGGCGGGTCGCCAGCCAGCCACCGCTGGACTTCGTCCCACCCCCAGCGCTCACGCCGATCGCGGGCCAACAGGCCTCGCAATAGCAAGCCAAGACCGGGGTCGATGTCTTCTGGGATCGGCGCCCCGTTGGTGAGGATATGGATCAGGAACGCCTGGTCGTTGACACCTTCGAAGCAGGCCCCGCGGGTCACCTGTTCAAGCAGCACCATGCCGAGGCTCCACCAGTCGCTCGCCGCGGCGACGCCACCGGCGAGAGCCTCCGGCGCCGTGTAGCGGGTGGTTTCCAAGGGCGAGACGATATCGAGATCGAACTCCGACAGTCGCGCGGACCCAAAGCCGGTGACCACCAGATCGAGGGGTTCGCGGGCTCGGACGAGTATGGCGCCCGGCCTGAGGTCGCGATGGCGCAGGCCGCACTCCCCGAACGCTCCGAGCGCGCCGCCGACTTCCTCCAGGACCTTGGCGAAGGTCTCCATGTCGTTGGGTAGCAGACCAAGGTCGGCCAGGGTGCCGCCCTTCAGGTCTTCGCTGACTTCATAGGCGCGGTGCTCCCAGCGACCCGTTTCCAGGACCTCAGGGACGTGGTCGCGGGGCAGGCTGCGAAGGACGTCATAGACCTCCGCGTCCGGCTCACGCCCCAAGGCGTAAAGGGTAAGGATCGCGCCTTGGCCATCCTTCGTCGCCAGATACCGGGCCTCCGCCTCGCCCGTGGCCGGCAAGGTGCGCTCCAGCCGCCAACCGGCGATCTCGGTGGCCTCCGCCTGGGCCCCCGGGCCCTCGACATCGGTCGCATCCAGGTCGACGCCACAGACCGGGCACATCAGGTCGCCCGGGTCTACGGTGTGGCCATTGGCGCAAGTGGGCGCGCCGCTCGCATCCGCCGCGGCGGTCACGGCGGCTGGCGGCCGCCAACCCTCGGCGCGCAGAGGCAAACCGGCCAGGTCCCACTGGCAAGGTCCACCTTCGAACTCGCCTTCACACACCAGTTCGGTGATCGACCGTTCGGTTTCGCAGTTGGGGCAGAACCGCATCATCATGGTGCGTCTGCTCCGACCTTGTCTGAGAGGATCACTCGATGGCCTTGCGCCTTAAGTGCGGTCCTTAGGCGCTGGAAATCGCCCGCGCGGGGATGCCCGCAAACCAAGCGCCGCCATCGGCATCGAACATCACGTCAAGCTTGAGGTCACCCGCGCCTACAGGCCGCTCGTAGGTTTCGAACCGACGACCGGCTTCGGTCAGGATATGGAGCGTTTGGTTGTCACTCCCCCGCAGCGCCAAGGTTTGGGAGACGTCGCGCCGATAGGGGCCGGCGATTACGGCGTCGATCAAACCAGGCCGCGCGTCGATCCACTCCGCCACCGCCGCAAAGGCATATCCAGTGAAGACCAGCACATCGCCGGCGCTCCGCCGTCGCCAACCGCACAGCAAGGCCTCCAAGGCTTCAAGTTGCTCGAACGGTTCGCCGCCCGAGACCGTGAGGCCGTCGGCGTCGTCCGCCCACGCGTCGATGGCTTGAAGTACTTCCTCCACCGTGGAACCGCCTCGGTCCGACGGCCATGTGTCGGCCGATATGCAGCCCGGACACCGGATGGAACAGCCCTGGACCCACACGCCGATCCGGCGACCCGGGCCGAGGGTGGTGACGGGAAAGTGCAGCCGCGAGAGGTTCAAAGCCGTCATGCCGGCCTCATGACGAGGCTTGTGGTGACGCCGGCTTCCAGGGCCTCGATTACAAACCGCCCCTCCCCTTCCGTCTCGAAGAGCGCTCGGGCCAGCGGATTGATCAGGTGGGCCTCCAGCTTGTTGCGAATACCGCGCCCGCCATTGGCGAGGTCCGAGACGCAGAGATCCCGGAGCGTCGACTGGGCGATCGGCGCCAGGGTCAACTGGTAGCCGGCGTCGGCTGCATCGCGCAGGATCGCGGCAAGCATGGCCTCGAAAATCTGTTCAGCCACCTCGGGGCGGATGAAGTCGAAGACGATAATATTTTCGCCGATCCGATTGAGGATTTCAGGGCGGTTGAGCACCAGTTTGAAATGGGACTCGATCTCGCCGCGGACCCGCGCCTGGACCTCGGCGAACGGCTGGTCTGGGGTCACGTTGGCCACCCTCGTGCCGGACGCGTCGCTGGCATAGATGCCGAGGTTCGAGGTGAAGACGATGAGGGCTTCCGAGAAATAAACCCTGTCGCCGCGCCCTGAGGTGAGAACACCGTCGTCGAGGATCTGCAGGAACTTGTCGAGGATCCGCGGGTGCGCCTTTTCGATCTCGTCGAACAGCACGACGCTGAAAGGCTTCTCCCGGATGGCGTTGGTGAGCTCGCCGCCGACGTCATAGCCCACATAGCCGGGCGGCGCGCCGATCAGCCGCTGGTCGGCCTGCTCGGCGCTGAACTCGCTCATGTCGAAACGGATGTAGGCGCTCTCGTCGCCAAACAGCAGTTCGGTGATCGTCTTGGCCAGCTCGGTCTTGCCGACCCCCGTCGGGCCGGCCAGGAACGCCACACCGCGCGGGCGCCCGCCACGCTTGGCGCCGGAGACGCCGGTCGCAGCCCGTTTGACGATGTCGAGCATATGGGTGACCGCGTGGGCCTGGCCGATCACCCGCCGGGAAATGAAGGTGGCGCCGTCGCGGATCTTCTCGCGCTCGATCTGCTTCCAGGCGTCCTCGGTCACGCCGACCTTGTAGCGGCGCACGGCATCGCCGATCTCGCCCACCTCGACCGCCTCGGCGCGAGCCAACTGCGTGATGGCGTTGAGGTCCATCAGCAGCAGGCCCTCGGTGTCGTCGACGAGGACATCTTCGGCGTCGCGCAGTACGTCCGCCGCCGCGGTCTTCGCGCCAGGCAGGGTGCGCACCAGGTGAGGCGCCAACGCGCGCCGCACGCCACGGTCAGGCGGCGAGACCGGGATGTGGCGCAGACGCGGGTTGTCAATGGTCAGCCAATCCGGAAGATCGCCCTCCTTGTCGACGATCCAGATCACGGTGTTGAACAACGGGGCGCGGTTTGGCCCAACGGGGCGGGCCCGGGCGGCCTGGCTGAGCACCAGGGCGCGTGTGAACACCTGGTGTTCCGCAGGCGACAGGGCGTCGCTGCGCACGATCAGGCGGGAAGCAAAGTCCGCGATCAGGGCCAGCGGCGGACCGTCCGACCTCACCAGGCGCTCCAACGTAGCGCCGAACAGATCGATGCCAGCCGGCGCGACCCCGTTACTCGCCGTCAGTCCAAGGGCGGCGAACACCCGATCGGCGTCGCCCGGCGCCCCATCCGGACGATCCAGCAGCCGAAAGCCCGAAACCGGGTCATATGCCAACACGTCGCTATAGCCGGCGTCCGCCAGGCTCGCGGCGATGACGCTGTCGAGCGCCGCGGTGGTCACAAGATCGCCGACAGACCGGGCCTGCAGGTCGCGGATGTTGCCGGTGAGCATGAACTGGCTCTTGAGCGGCAGGAAGCGCTCAAGATCGCGAAGCCACCTGGGCTTCGATTGGAAACTCATGCTTTGCAAAGACTTGTGCCCCCCAGCGAAGCGACCTTAGCGTGTGGGTGTCGAGGGCTCCAGCCCTTCGCAACTCATTGGGGAAATACGGTGGCCGACATCAGCCTCTCCCTAAATTCGATCGCCTCGGGGGATGGCTGGTTCTTCGCATCCCCGCCGCCTGCCTCACTGAAGATGGAACCTGCTGTTGCGCGCTTCGCCCAGGTGACGGCGACCAGCCCTGAACGCCCCCGCCTGGCGGTCCACGAAGGTGCACGAACCTGGCTAAAGCCTGGCGGGGCGCGGTCGCCATTTCGCTTTCACGGCGCGGGTGTTAGCTCTGGGTGGGGGAGTTAGGGCGTGATCCGATTTATCCACACGGCCGACTGGCAGCTTGGCAAGCCCTTCGGCCGCATGCCGGACGAGGCGCGGACCGCGCTGCAGGACGCGCGCCTGGACGCCATAGATGCGATCGCCAAGCTCTCGGCCGGCAAAGACGCCAGGGATGTCCTGGTGGCGGGGGATGTGTTCGACACCTTCGAGCCCGGCGAACGGGTCGTCCGCCAAGCCCTGACCCGGATGGGCCGCGCGCCGTGTCGTTGGTGGCTGCTGCCTGGAAACCATGATTACGCGCGAGCCGAGGGGTTGTGGGCCCGGCTGGCCCGGGATGCTCCCGCCAATGTCCGCGCCCTCGTCGCGGCCGAACCCGTGGTCATGTCGGATCACGCCGTCATCCTCCCGGCGCCCCTCCTCTATCGGCGGACCTCCGAGGATCCGACGACGGTCTTCGAGGCCATGCCTACGGCGCCCGGTGTTCATCGGGTCGGCCTGGCGCATGGGCCCATCCAGTCCTTCTCCAGCACGGCGGCCATGAACCTGATCCCGGTCGACCGCGCCCAGCGCTCCGGCCTGGACTACCTGGCGCTGGGGGACTGGCACGGCTTCAACCGGATCGGTGAACGCACAGCCTATAGCGGCACGCCTGAGCCGGACGATTTCGATCGGGAGGTCACCGGTGGTGCGCTCCTGGTGGAGATCGCCGGCCCCGGTGCGGTCCCGGTCTTGTCGCACCATTCCCTGGGCAGGTTCACGTGGCGCCATGAGGCCTGGACCCTAGATGGCGTCTCGGCTTTCGACGTCCAGATTGCGGCCTTGCGCGCCGGCGCCGATCTGGCCCGCATGGTCCTTCGGCTGAAGGTCTCCGGGATTCTCAGCCTGGCCGACCGTGTCGCGGTGCGGGAGCGGCTGGAATCCGAGCTGGGCCTGGAGGTCCGCTGGTTGGACCTCGACCTGAAGGATCTCTTCGCCAGGCCGACCGAAGACGATCTCGGGGGCATCGACGCTCATGGCGTCCTGCGGGTCGCGGCTGAGCGCTTGCTGGCGATGGCGAAGAGCGAAGGCCCAGAAGCCCAGCGCGCAAGCGCGGCGCTGGAGCGGATGTTCGTGGAAAACCTGCGGGCCGCCCGCGCCGCCGGGGCCGAGGCATGAAAATCCGCAGCCTGGCCCTTGAGAACTTCCGCCGGTTCCGCGCGCCGGTCCGGATCGAAGGCCTGAGCGACGGTCTCAACCTCATCAGCGAACCCAACGAGACCGGAAAATCCACGATCCTGGAGGCGATGCGCGCGGCGCTCTTCGAGCGTCACGGGTCGGCGGGGGCGTTCATCAAGTCCCTGCGGCCCTGGGGGGACGAGACCGCCCCCACCGTCGAACTCTGCTTTGAACTGGACGGCACGGCCTGGACCGTGGCCAAGCGTTTCCTGCAAAAGCCGCAGGTGACCCTCACGGGACCCGGTGGTCAGGTCTTCACCAGCGACGCCGCAGAGGAGAAGCTTCAGGTTCTGTTGGGTTTCGAGCGCTCCAGCAATCGCGGCGCCGACGACGAAAGCCGTGGGATCCTGGGCCTGTTGTGGGTCGAGCAGGGCGCCGCCCTCTCGCTGGGCGCGCCCGGCCGGATCGCCCGAGAGACTATTCAATCGGTCCTGGCCGGCGAGGTCGGCGCCGTCACCGGCGGGAAACGGGCCTTTGCCGTCACTGCGGCGGTGGAGACCGCCCTGGCGGACTTCAGGACGGCGAAGTCCGGCCAGGCGACCGGCAAACTTCTGGCCGCCCAGCAGCGCCTGTCGCTGGCGCAGATCCAGCACACCGAGGCCCAGGCGAGCATGGCCCATTTTGCCGGGGTGCTCGACCGTCTGGCCCTGGCGCGGGCGGAACTCGACCGGACCGAGCGGCTCGCCGCCGATCCTGTCCAGGCCGAGGACGTCAAGACCTGGACGCGAGACCTGGAGGTCGCCAAGGCGGCCGAGGGGCGCCGCCGGGAAGCCGAGGCTCGCCTCGGCGAAGCTCAGAGCCGCCGGCAACAGGTCGAGGCGCGGGCGACGGCCCGCCTCGCTCTCGCGCTCCAAGCCGAGACCGCGGCGAAGGCCAGCGCGGAGGCCGCCGCCCACCTGGTGGAATTCGAACCCGTCCTGTCTGCGGCGGTGAAGGCCGAAGGTGACCGCGCGGAAGACCTGAAGGCCGCGCGCGCTGCCCTGGAGGCCGCCGACCAAACTGCGGCCACGGCCTTGGCCGCGGAACGCGCGGCGTCCCGGACCCGTCATCTGGTGGCCGCCTTTGCGCGCCTGGACGCGGCCGAGCGCCTCGCCAAGGACATCGACGGCCTGCGTGAAGACCTCTCCTCGTCGACCGTGACGGCGTCGATCCTGCAAACCCTTCAGGACCTCAGCGGCCAGGTCGGCCAGACCCAGGCGGCTCTCGAGGCCGGCGCGCCAACCTTGGACGTAACTCTCCGGCCTGGCGCCGCAGGGAAAGCCCGGTTCAATGGGGCGGCGGCGACCGAGGGCCGCCACCTGATCGTCGCGCCCGCGACCTTGGACATCGCGGATGTGGGCGCGTTCAGGGTCTCGCCGGCTTCAAGCGTCGCGGCTCAGGCAGCCCACCGCCGGGCGACCGAGGACCTTGGCGCGGCCCTGGATCGGGCGGGTGTCGCGAGCCTCGACGCCGCCCGCGCCGCCGCCGATCAGCGCCGCGCCGCAGCGGATCGCCTGAAGGAGTTGGAGATCAGGCTTGAAACTCTGTGTGCGGCGGACACGGGCCTTGATTTGGAAGCCGGGCTGGACGCGCTGCGCGGCGCACTGGCTGGGGTTGATCGGCCCCCTACCCCACCCCAGGCCGCCGGCGGCCCGCCCGACATCAGCGGCGACGCAGAAGGCGCCGCGGTTCGAGCCCGCATGACGGAACGCGCGGCCGCCGAGGCGCGGGACGCGGCGGGAGAGGCCCTGAAGGCGGCGGAACTGCGCGGACAGACGCTGAGCGCCGCGAGCCGTGACCTCAAGGTTCGTCAAGATCAGCTCGCCGCCGAACTCGCCAGCGCCCGGACCGCTCAGCCGGACGCGGACCTCGATGCGGAACTATTGAGCGCGCGGCAGGCCGAGGCTCGGGCGCAGGGGGAAGTCGAAGAGATGAAGGCGACCGCTCTGGCCTTCAGCGTCGAGGAGCTGGAGCGCAAGCTCGCCAATGCCGGGACCCGTCGCCGCAACATCGAGGCCGAGCGCGTCCGTCTAGCCGGTGAGATCGGAGGTTTGGCTGAGGCGGCCCGATCCGAGGGCGAACGCGGCCCCGCAGCGGACCTGGAGATCGCCAGGGAGGCCGAGGACAGCGCCGCGTCCGACCTGGCGTTGATCACCGAGCAGGCCGAGGTGCTCACCCTGCTGCGGTCCGTTCTGGCCGACGCCAGCCGCGAGGCCACCCGCCAATATCTCGGTCCCGTCACCCAACGGGTCGCACCCTATATCGGCCGCCTGCTGCCCGGCGCGACCCTGGAGCTCTCCGACGCCATGGCGGCGGGATCCGTCAGCCGGTCGGGGCGGCTGGAGCCGGCGGAGGACCTGAGCCGCGGGACCCAGGAGCAGTTGGCGGTCCTGACGCGGATCGCGTTCGCGGACCTTCTTCTGGAGAAGGGGCGGCCAGTGTCCCTCGTCCTGGACGACGCGCTTGTCTATTCCGACGATGGGCGGTTGGAGACCATGACCGACATCCTCAGCGAGGTGGCGGGACGAATGCAGGTGATTATCCTCACCTGCCGGAAGCGGGCGTTCCTGCACTTGGAGGCGAACAGGGTGTCGTTGGTCGAGGTCTAGGAATTCGGCACCATCTGTCCGCTGGGCACCAGGAGGCGACGCTGGCTCTCAGTCCGAAAGCCGACCCTTCCCAGCCCATCCAGGCCAATCCTCGAAGAGATCAATGGTGCGATCATCGTCGCATTTCGCAATGACCGTTCGTCGGTCGAAGCAAGGATGCTTGATCCGGCTAAGACCCTCGCCGCCTTCGAAGTGGGCCCAACCTCCATTCCGCATCTTGCGAGTTAGAATGCCAGCGCCGCAGCGGGGGAAAGGACTGCGACACGCGCGCTTCTCACTGGAACCCCGAAAAATCAGAACCCAGGATTCGCTCACAAATACCGTAGCGCCTGTAAACAGTCGCCTTGAGTGAGCACGACGTTTGATCCACCGACCTTCCATTGGGACTCGCTGGCTCCTTAGCTGAGCGAAGAAACGTGAGCGTGCGGATCGCCGCCGTCTACGTCTCGGGGACCTGATCCAATTCCCCTACGTCCGATCTTGTCGTATCGGCGTGTTCCATTTGGGCCCGTCACTGCAGCGCTACGGCTCGGCATGCGGAAGCCGCTCAAACTTCATAGGCCGAGGTGCTAGCGCGCTTTAAGTTGGATCAATCGCGCCACCTGAAGCGCTGGCTGCCAAATGGATCGGTGGGATAGATGCAGAAGCTCAAGATTGATCTCGAAAACTGTTACGGGATCAAAAAGCTCAACGTCGAATTCAATTTCACGAAGTGCCACGTCGCCGCCGTTTACGCGCCCAACGGGGCTATGAAATCTTCATTGGCAAACACCTTGCAAGCGCTTGCAGATGGTAAGCAACCGATCGATCGTTCTTTCCTGGCCGTGCGACGACCTGCTCAGTCGTCGATGAGAACGGTGTTGCGATTAAGCCGGAGGAAATCCTCGTCGTCCGCCCATACGATGAGAGCTTCGGCCATTCGGCCAAGACCTCGGCCTTGCTTGTCAACGCGACGCTTCGAGACGAATACGAAAAGCTCCACGCGGACCTCGACGCGATCAAGGCCGAATTTGTGAAGGCTTTGAAAGGCACCTCAGGCTCCAAGCGCGACCTCGAAGCGGAAATCTCGTCGACCTTCACGCCTACGAGCGACCAGTTTTACGTCGCCCTTGCGCGGGTGAAAGATGAGGTCGCGGCGCTCACCGCCACGCCGTTCTCAACCGTCGAATATGACAAGCTCTTCGACGAGAAAGGGCTCGCTGTACTTGAGCAAAAGGATTCCAGGGATCTTATTGCCGAATATATCAAGAAGCATAACGAACTGATCGACGCTTCGACCTATTTCAAGCGCGGCACGTTCAACTATTTCAACGCAGGCCAAATCGCGAAAAGCCTAGCCGACAATGGCTTCTTCAAGGCGGATCATACCATCATGCTTAAGGGTGGCGGCGACGTTCAGATCAAGACCGAGCAGGAGCTGAAGGAGATCATCCAGAAGGAGCGCGACGTGATCACGAGCGATCCGGCGCTTCGGAAGAAGTACGAACAGCTCGCGGCGCTGCTGGAAAAGAACGCGGATGCCCGCAAATTCGAAACATACCTGTCCGATCACGAAGACCTCCTTCCGTATCTCGCGAACGTCGCGGCCCTTAAGGATTTGGTTTGGAAGTCGTACTTCAAAGCGAACGAAGAGCTGTATCTGCGCCTGCTCGATCAACGCCAATCGACCGAGAAGCGACGTTTGGAAATCGAGGCGGCTGCGTCGTCGGAGCGGACGCAATGGCAGGAAGTTATTGATATTTTCAACGAGCGGTTCTCGGTGCCATTCAAGCTCGCACCCAAGAACCTAATCGCCGTCGCGTTGGCGAAGGAGCCGATTCTTGCTCTCGATTTCAAATTCGAAGACGCAGGCGAGTCGGTGAGCGTGAATCGCGCAGACCTGATTGAAGGCTTAAGCACTGGCGAGCGCAAAGCGTTCTATCTTCTGAACGTGCTGTTCGAGATCGAGCTGCGCCGCAAGCTGGGCGCGCCGACCCTCGTCATCGTCGACGACGTAGCTGACTCCTTCGACTACAAGAATAAGTACGCGATCGTGCAGTATCTCGGCGACATTGCCGAGGACGGCCTGTTCCGCCAGATCATCCTGACGCACAATTTCGACTTCTTCCGTACAGTCAACGCGCGCGGGATCGCCGCTTATAGCTGTTGCTTCATGGCGTCGAAGTCGAGCACCGGGGTCACGCTCTACCCGGCGCAGGGCATCAACAACATCTTTGTCAACGACTGGAAGCAGAATTTCTTCACCGATGAGAAGAAGCGCGTAGCCTCGATTCCCTTCATGCGGAACCTCATCGAATTCACGAGCGGGGAGAGCGATCCCAACTTTGCAAAGCTGACGGACCTACTGCACGTCAAGCAGGGGTCCGACGCCATCACGCATGGCGATCTCGACGCCATCTACAATCAGCTCTTCGGCGCCAACGCCGCGCACCCAAACCCTGCCAAGACGGTCTTCCAGTCAATCGACGAAGCCGCGGCTGCTTGCATCGTTGCGCCCGAAGGCGCGAACTTCGAGAACAAGATCGTGCTCGCCATCGCCGTGCGGCTGGCGGCCGAGCGGTACATGATCGCGAAGATCGCGGACCCTACCTTCACAAACGCCATTTCGTCGAACCAAACCTCGCAGTTGGTGCGCAAGTTCAAGAGGGAATTTCCAACCGCGACGGCAGAGATCAAGGTGCTGGAACGGGTAGCATTGATGACCCCCGAGAACATTCACCTCAATTCGTTCATGTACGAGCCGATCCTCGACATGTCGGACGAGCACCTTCGGCAACTGTATCAAGACGTAGTGGCTCTTCACTAGTGGCGATGCTCGATGTCAGCTGAGTCCCTGCGCGTCGATTTCCGTAACTTTCGCCCTTAGAGCGGACGTCTGGAAGGTCGCCAAAGAGCCGAGGCTGTGTAAAAATTCGCCTCGGCAAAAATCTGGCGCAACTTCCAACCTCGTTCAGCCCGCTAACGATGAAGTGTTGCGCTGACCCGCCTTACGATGCACGCGGCGGGCAAATTGTTGCGCTGAAAATTGCGCCGTCCGAGTTTTTACACAGCCTCAGCCCGAAGCCGCCTTCACAGATCCTGGCTAGGGCACGTGAGCGGACTAGGCGTTCCGATCAGGCGCAATCATATCTAGTGGGGTAGCGTTCAGCGCCGAGGCCAGCTCAAACAGCGTTACAACCGTGGGATTACGCCGGCCACGCTCGAGACCGCTGATGTACTGCTGAGAAAATCCGGACTTTTCGGCGAATTGCTCCTGGGTCATCCCAGCCTTCAGCCTGAGGCGGCGCGCGTTTCGCCCAACAAGCTGCCGCATATCCATGCCGGCACGTTGAGCGGGTTACGGTGGCTCAGTTTATCAACTATAGTATGTATTCAGACTGTTTGGCTGAGTGGCCATGTCCCGAAAAAGCAAACCTGCCGGTCCTATCCACCAACTCGTCGCTGCAAAATGGACCTGGTTTCGGGTCGGAGTGGAGCGGCGGTGGAGGTCCAGTCTGGCGGACGACATCGCTCAGGACACCTTCCTCCGCCTCGCCACCTCCCCGCCCGCCGAGATCCGCCACCCCAAGGCCCTGCTGATGACGGTCGCGACAACTTGGCCCGCGACGCGCACAGGCGTCAGGCGCGCCAAGGCGGCGCACACCTCTCGCTCGACGAGGCCTATGCCGAGAACGAACCCTGGACCGCGCCCGATCAGGAAACCACCCTCCTCCTCAAGCAGATCGTTCTGTCGATGCCATCGCTCTACCGGGACGTGTTTGTCTTGAGCCGGTTCGCGGGTCTGTCGTATGAAGAGATCGCAGAACGCTGCAACGTGTCGGTCAAGACGGTCGAGTGGCGAATGTCCAAGGCCCTGGCCCACTGCGCCACGCTTCTGCGCGACTAGCCGACCGGGAACGCCATGAGCGAACATGCCTCGGCAGACGATCGCGCACGCCTGGAAGCGGCGGAGTGGTTCGCACGCCTGAATTCCCGCACCGTCTCGACCGCATCCCTGCATGCGTTCCGCGCCTGGCGCGCCGACCCGGCCAACGCCTCGGCCTATGCCGAGCAGGAGGCCCTTTGGAAGGCCGCCGGCCGGTTGCAGGACGATCCGGAGATCGGCGCGGCGGTGCAGACCGCCCTCGATCAATCGTCCAGACGCCGCCGGCTGGGCGACTGGCTGAAGGCCGTCCCGACCTCGCTGAAGTTCGCCAGCCTCGCCGCGTTCGGTCTGGGCGCCGTGCTGGCGGTCTGGGGCGTGGTCGCGACCCAGGCCGGCCAGACCTACAGATCCGGTATCGGTGAGCAGCGCATCGTGCGCCTCGAAGACGGAAGCCAGGTCCGGCTCGACACCGACACCACCCTGCGGGTTCGGCTGACCCCGGGCGCGCGGCGGATCGAGCTCGATCACGGCCAGGCCTTCTTCGACGTCGCCCACGACCCCACCCGGCCGTTCACGGTCCGCGCCGACGGCGCCGAGGTGCGGGCGATCGGCACCCGGTTCGACGTCCGCCGGGACGGGTCCGGCGTGCAGGTCACCCTGGTGGAGGGCAAGGTCCAGGTCCGCCAGGCGCAAGGGGATCGACACTGGACCATGGTTCCCGGCGACCAGCTGCGGGTCACCCAAAACAGGCCCACGGTCACCGCGCCCCAGGTCCGCCGGATCGACGCGGTCGCCGCCACCAGCTGGACCACGGGCCGCCTGACCTTCCGGGCCACCCCGCTGTCGGCCGCCATCGCCGAGGTCAACCGCTATGGCCGCAAGAAGATTTCCCTCGACGCCGCCGACCTTGCCCAGCGCCCGGTGAGCGGCGCGTTCGAGAGCGGCGACACCGAAGCCTTCGCCACCGCGGTCGCCGACCTCTGCGGCCTACAGATCGACCGCCGCGGCGACGGCGAGATCGTCCTGCGCCGCCCAGGTCCCGCCGCAAGTTAGGACGCCCTCGGAAAAAAGTTTGTGCCGTGAGTCAGGGTCGGTCGCGTCTTTCATCGTCTCTCCCCCTGACCCGCGCGGCGACCGCAAGATCGGCCATGGAGGCCGGCGCCGCGAAGGGTCTGAGGGGAAACGCCTTGGACACCACCTATCGACGCCGCCTGCTCGCCGGCCTCGCCCTGCCCGCCCTGATCTTCAGCCTCGCCGCGACGGCGCCGGCGCACGCCGCGCCCGCCACGACAGTCCGTTTCGACATTCCCGCGGGGTCGTTGGACGCGGCACTGGGCGCCTATGCCGCCCAGACCCACCGGCAGATGCTCTATGACCCGCGTCTGGTCGCGGGACGCCGGGCGCCGGCGGTGCATGGCGTCCTGACCCCGGACCAGGCCCTGCAACAATTGCTGGCCGGATCCAGCATCGTGGTCTCCACGCAGCGACCCGATGTGATCGTCCTGAAGTCGCCGGCTGACGCCGCCGACCGGAGGGCGTCGTTTCCGGACCCGGCGCTGACCGCGGCCGATCCTATGGGCCAAATGGCGGTGGCCGCCGCCCCGCCCGCCATCCTGGATGAGCTGATCGTCACGGGCTCTCATATCCGCGGGGTCAAGGACGACGCCTCGCCGATCCTGGTCCTTGGTCGCGACGACATCGACCGCTCCGGCCGCGCCACCGTGGCCGATGCGCTCAACGCCCTGCCGCAGAACTTCGGCGGGGCCGGGACCCCGGCCAGCCTGCTGGCCGGGTCCGACCGGCTGGGCACCAATTCCCAGGCCGCCAATGGGGTGAACCTGCGCGGCCTGGGCGCCGACGCCACCCTGGTGCTGGTCAATGGTCGCCGGATGGCGGGCTCCGGCCTGCGGGGCGATTTCGCGGACGTCTCGGCCCTGCCGACCGCCGCCGTCGAGCGGGTGGACGTACTGCTGGACGGCGCCTCGGCGCTCTATGGCTCCGATGCGGTGGGCGGGGTGGTCAATGTGATCCTTCGCCGCGATTTCGACGGGGCGGAGACCCGCGCCCGGGTGGGTGTGGCGTCCGGCGACGCAGCGAAGGAAACCCAGCTCGCCCAGACCCTGGGCAAGACCTGGGACACCGGTCATGTCCTGATGTCCTACGAATACTACAAGCGCGACGCCCTGGCCGCCGCCAATCGGGACTATGCCGCGAGCGACGATCTTCGGCCCTTCGGCGGAACCGACCACCGCAGCTTCTTCAGCCACCCCGGCAACATCCTGGTGTTCGACGCCACGGCCAGCGCCTACAAGCCCGCCTATGCGATCCCCGCCGGCCAGAACGGCTCGGGCCTGACGGCAGCCAGCTTCCCGCCCGGCCAGGTCAACCTGCAGTCCACCCGCAACGGCACCGACATCCTTCCGGGCCAGGAGCGCAACAGTGTCTATCTGGCCTTGGGCCAGGAGTTGACGCCCAGGATCGAAGTGTCGGTGGACGGCCGGTTCAGCCGCCGCGAGTTCGACTTCCGCAGCTCGCCCATCCAGACCCAGATCCCGATCACCGCCGCCAACCCGCACTATGTGCCGATCCCCGGCATGAGCACTGAGAACATCGCCTACAGCTTCAGCGACGAGATCGGCCCGGTGCTGGGCGCGGGATCGTCGGAGAACCTGGGGCTTTCGGCCGGCGCCAAGATCGGGGTCGGCAAGACCTGGCAGGTCGAGGCCTATGGCGCCTATGCCCGGGAAGTCGGTCTGACCGGCAACCGCCATTTCATCAATTCGGCCCTGCTGACCGAAGCCCTGGGCGGTCCCGATAATCCGGCCACCCCCTTCCAGGCATCCCGGGACGGCTATTTCAATCCCTATGGCGCGGCCGGCGCCAACAGCCGCGCGATCCTGGACTTCATCAGCTCGGGCTATAGCCGCACACGCAACATCACCCGCGACCGCAGCGCCAATATCCAAGCCGATGGGACCCTGTTCGCCCTGCCCGGCGGCGATGTGAAGATGGCGCTCGGCGCAAATTGGCGGCGCGAACAGTTCGCCCAGTCCAGCGACAGCTTCCTGTCCAGTGCGACGCCCCGATCGAGCGTGCCGCTGAACTATCGCCGCACGGTCACCTCCGGGTTCGCGGAACTGCGCATTCCCCTGGTCGGCCCCGCCAACGCGATGCCGGGCGTCCAGCGCCTGGAGCTGTCGCTGGCCGGCCGGGTGGAGTCCTTCAGTGATGTGGGGACCACCACCAATCCGAAGGTCGGCCTGGTCTGGGAGCCGGACGATGTCGTCCGCGTGCGCGCCACCTATGGCACCTCGTTCCGGGCCCCCAGCCTGTCGGAGGTCTATGAGGCGCCCGATGTCAGCGCCACCTTCGTGCCGCACAACGGGGTGCGGCTGCTCAGCGTCATCAAGTACGGCGGCAATCTCGACCTCAAGCCGGAGACGGCGACCTCCTGGACCGCCGGCGTTGACCTGTCGCCTCACCAGATCCCGGGGCTGAAGCTGTCGGCGACCTGGTTCAGGACCACCTTCTCCGACCGGATCGGCCAGCCGGCCCGCACCAACATCGCCGCCACCTTGAACGACCCGACCTTGGCCAACTTCTACCATCTGGTCGATCCGGCGAACCCCGCCGACCTCGCCGCGGTCAACGCCCTGATCACCTTCCCGACCTATCCCTATCAGGGCCTGTTCCCGGCCAGCGCCTATGGGGCGATCATCGACGCCCGGTGGGTCAACACCGCCAGCGTCCAGGTGGAGGGCGTGGACGGCCAGGCGGCCTGGGGCTTCGACCATGGCGCCGACCGCATCGACCTCACGGCCAACGGCTCCTACCTCCTATCCTACACCCGGCAGCTGACGCCGACCTCGCCGACCGTCGACAATGTCGGCCAGGCCGGTTACCCGGCCAGGTTCCGGGGCCGAGCGGAGGCCGCCTGGCGTCGGGCCCCTGGGGCGCCAGCCTGGCGCTCAACTATCTGGCCTCGGAGAAGGACGCCGCCGGCAAGTCGATCGACAGCTGGACGACCGCCGACCTGCAACTGCAATGGACCTCGGACCAGCCGGGGTTGTTGTCCGGCCTCAGCGTGGCGCTGAACGTCCAGAACCTCGCCGACACCGCGCCGCCTTTCTACGACTCGCCGCAGGGCGTTGGCTTCGATGCGGCCAATGCCGATCCGCTCGGCCGCTACGTCTCCGTCCAGCTGACCAAGCGCTGGTGATCTTGCTCCGGTAATTTGGCGCGGGCGCGTCTGCGCGCCCGCATCCCCTCCCCCTCTCAAGGACTCTGCTCATGCGCCGCTGGCTGCGCCTGTCGCTGCTTGGCCTGTCGATGCTCGGCTTCTCCATGCCGGGTTGGGGCGCGCAGGCCCGCGCCTTCACCGTCGAGGATCTGCTGCATCTGGAAGCGGTCGGCGCCCTGGCCGCCGACCCGACCGGACGCTGGCTGGTGATCCAGAAGATGGGCGCCTATGCCGACGGACCCCAGTTCGACGAGTTCGGCCAGGTGGGTTTAAGGTCCAGCCGGCTGCTGGCGGTCGACCTGACCCGCCCGGCGTCCGCCACCCCGCTGTTCGAACAGACGCCCGGCGTCGGCTACATCCCCGGACCCTTCGCGCCGGACGGCCGATCCCTGCTGGTGTTCCGTCGCGCGGGTGAGCGATGGGACCTGGGCGTGGCGACGCTCGCCACCCGCCAGGTGCGCTGGCTGCCGATCACCCCGGAGCTGGCGCTCTATGGCCGAACCGCCCAATGGCGGTCCGACCGCGAATTCGTGGTCATCGCCCGGCCCGACGGCGATGCGCCGCGCCATCTGCGGGCCGACGCCGACGTCATGGCGAACCTGCCCAAGGCCTGGGCCAGCTCCGCCGCCGGAGAGACCGCGGTCACCGCCCTCGGCAGCGGTCGGTTCCAGGAGCCCACCGGCCTCCCACCCGCCAACCAGTTGCTGCGCGTCGACATCGAGACCGGCGGGATCACAGCCTTGGCGGCCGGCGGCTTCTTCGACCTGGAGCTCTCCACCAGCGGCCGCTTCGTCGCGGCGCTGGAGGATGTCGAACCTCTGCCCCGCCCAACCGACGGTCCTGAGACCGGCGCTCAGCCGCTTCGCAGGCGTGAGGTGCTGATCGCCGACCTCGCCACCGGCGCGGTGACCCATCCCGCCACAGGCCGGGATGTCGCCCTGCACCTGCTGAGCTGGTCGCCGGTCGAGGATCGGCTGCTGCTGTGGTCGCGCCTGCCGAACGCGCCCTGGCGCAGCGGCAGGCTCTCGGTGACCGACGCCGACACCGGCGACACCCGGGCCTTACCGACGCCGGGCCTTCAGCCCGTGCTGAGCGTCAATTCCGAGGGCATGACCTTCGTCTCGGCCGACTGGTTGGCCGGATCGCCGGTCGTCCGCGCCACGCCAAACCTGGGGGCCGAACCGCGGGCCGACTGGTATCGGCTGACGCCGGGCGGGCCGGTCAATCTGACCAGCAGCTTCAAGGCGGCCCCGGTCCGGATCGCGGCCCGGGCCCCCCGGGCATTGTGGTTCGAGGCCGACGACGGCCTATGGGGCGTGTCGCCGGCCGGCCACGCGGTCCGGGTCGCTTCCGGCGGTGACCTCTCCGTCATCAGCTCAGCCGCCTTCGCCGAAGGCCAAAGGTTCCAGTTCAACACTCCAGTCGCCGAGGCGGCCATGGCCACGGCCTGCCGAACCGCCGACAGGTTGCGTGTCCGGCTGGGCGCCGGCTGCGGGCAGGCCCGTAACCTGGCCTTGGTCTCGCCGACCGAACAGGTGGTCCTCGTCGCTCCCCCGGCCGTGGTGACCCGCCGCCGCGACGCCCATGGGACCGAACAGATCGATGTCCTCGACCTTGACGGCAGACGCACCACCGTCCTGCAGATCAACACCCAGCTCAAGGACGTGACCTTCGCCGCGCCGGAGCCGGTCCACCATGCCGGGCCGGACGGCGAGGCCCTGACCAGCTGGCTCTACCTGCCACCCGACCGCAGGACAGGCGACAAGCCGGCCCTGGTGGTCGTCCCCTATCCCGGCGAAACGCCAGCCAAACCGCCATGGGCCGGTGAACCCGGCCGCATGGTGCCCTATTCGAACATTCAGGTCCTGGTGGCCCAGGGCTATGCGGTGCTCGTGCCCAGTCTGCCCCGCCACGATGGGGCCGAGCCCGCGAAGGACTTGGCCGCTGAGATCGGGACCGCCCTAGACGCCGCCCTGGCGCGCGGCGACCTCGATCCTCGCCGCGTGGCGCTTTGGGGCCACAGCTTCGGGGGCTATGCCGCCCTGGTGGTGGCCACCCAGACCGACCGATACCGGTCGATCATCGCCTCGAACGGCGTCTCCGACCTGGTCAGCGCCTGGGGCATGGGCCGGCCGTCCGACTGGTTCGACCCCACCAATGGCCCACCTCCCTATTCGTCGGTGCGTTGGGCGGAGGGCGGCCAGGGGGCGATGGCGGCCCCGCCCTGGGGGGACCCGGAGCGTTATTGGCGCAATAGCCCGCTGTTCGCCGCGGAGAAGTTCGTTACCCCGATCCTGCTGATCACCGGGGACCAGGATGGCGTCGCCGTCCAGCAATCGCGCGAAATGTATGCGGCGCTCTGGCGTCAGAACAAGGACGCTGCTCTGCTTACCTATTGGGGCGAGAACCATGCGGTGATGAGCCCTGGCAACATCCGCGACATGTACCAGCGGGTCTTCAGCTGGCTCGATTGCACCCTAGGTCCGCCAGCCTAGGCCGTCGGCTGATAAACATGGGTCCGTTTTCGGACGTGAAAGCAATGTCCAAGTTCGACCCCAAGCGGACATTGGCCCGCAGTACCCTCGGGCCTCATAACCTCCGCCAGGGCGATCCCACGACGGGGGCGGAAGCACCAGAAGTTCCGTGCTAGGGCTGAGCTCAGAAGTACCTGTCCATCCACGCCGCCGTCTTCAACCCCCAGCCCCCCTAATCCGCCGACCGACCTTTCGCCAATTCCGGGCTGAGGCCCGTCGGACGTGGGCGGCGGCGGCTGCATGACGGCAGATCTGGGCGGCGGGCTTCCGCGACCCGCGCCGGCTAACTTGCCAAACCGCGCCGCTCCGACGGATCGCCTTGCTTGGGAATCGACAAGGTGCGGGCGTGACCGACCGTAGTCATAAAAGACTCAGCGACCGGCCGTCGCGGGGGCGCTGGTTTCGTGAAGTCGACTCTAATTGTCCTACTCAGCGCCCTGTCTCTATCAGCCTGCGTGAGCTACACGCCCGCGCCGGTCGAGCCATCGACCTTGGCTTTGGAGGCTCGGACCCGAACCTTGAATCTGGAGCAGGTTCGCGACAAGGTGGCCTCGATCGCTCCGGACACGACCTGGAACGGCCCCCGCCTGGATCGCCTGGCCCTCTTCGCGACCGCGTTGCTCAACAACCGCGATATCGCCGCCGCCCGAGCGGGCGTCGACAGCGCTGCGGCGGCGGCCAAGGCCTCTCGCCTTGGCCCCGCCGCGACCCTCACGTTAAGTGCGGAATACGCTCGCAGCGCGGCCGAAAGCTCACCCTGGCTGTTTGGCGCGGCGATCGACATCCCCCTCGACGTGGGCGCCCGCCGCAAAGCCCGGCTGACCAGTTTTGATCTTGCCGTCGATATCACGCGCTACGACTACGCCGATAGGATCTGGTCGGTTCGCATGGCCGTTCGGCGGGCGCTGGCCGACTATTTCATCGCGGAACGCCAGGCTGTCGCCTACCAGCGCGTGGCTCAGGTGCGGGCGCGCCAACAGGCGGCGATGGAAAACCGGGTCAACGCGGGCGAGGCGTCTCGCGCAGAGCTCGAACGCGTCCGCGCGGATGGCGCCGACGCCGTTCGTCGCGCTGCGGACGCCGTCAACAGTTCTCGGTCAGCCCTCCAGTCGCTCGCGACCGCTTTGGGAGTCCCGGTCGAAGCCTTGAACGACGTCACGCTGTCCTGGAGTGACTTCGATAAGCCGGCCGCCGACCCGGGTGCGGGGGTGACGGAGGATGTTCGTGCCGCCGCCACCCTGTCGCGTGCTGACGTACTCAAGGCCGTAGCGGCCTACGACCAGGCCGAAGCGGATTTCCGCGCAGAGGTCGCGCGCCAATATCCGGCGATCAGCATCGCGCCCGGTTACACCTGGGAACGTGGTCTGGTGAAAATCCCCGTGTCCCTTGGTCTCGTGCTGCCGCCGCTCGACCTCAATCGCGGCGCTATCGCCACGGCCCAGGCCAAGCGGACCGAGGCAGGACGGAAGCTCGAAGCCGTTGTGGCGGGGTCGCAGGCGGCCATCGACGCGGCTCTTGCCGAGACCCGCGCCGCGCGCGAGGCGCTGAGGCAGGTGAGGAGCGTCGAGCTCGTCGCCGCGGGCCGCCTGTCCGCTCAGGCTGATCGCGAATTGGCGCAGGGCGCCATTGACCGCACGGACTGGGCCGCCGCCCAGGCCGGCGCCCTTCTCGCCCGCATCTCCGAGCTTGACGCCCTGGCGCGGGTGCATGCCGCCGACTCCAATCTGGAAGACGCGCTGCGCCGACCCTTGGAAGGACCCGAGACGATGATCGTGGAACCCGCCTCGAGGAGCCGCCCATGAGCCGTTTCACCGCCGCCGGCTGGGCGGCCGCGGGCGCCAGCGCCGCCGCGCTGGCTATTTTCGGCGCCTCCGCGCTTCGGCCTGCGCCGAGATCGGAGGCGGAGGAAGGCGTGACGGAGGCCGCATCCGTGGCCACCTTCGTCGACGGTGAGGTTCGGCTCAGCGCCGCGCAACAGGCTCGGGCGGGCCTGCGCGTTGCGACCTTGGCGGCGGGTGGAGCGCGGCAGATCACGCAGGGTTTCGCGCGCGGCCTGGATGTCAGCGCCCTGGCCGCAATCAACGCCGAAATCTCCACGGCGCGTGCGGCGGCCGTCGCCTCTCGCGCCGAGGCAGGGCGCCTTGTCGCCCTGGCGGCGCAGGATCAGAGCGCATCGACCCGTGCGGTGGAAGCCGCCCGCGCCCAAGCCGCCGCCGATGCGGCACGGGCGGACCTTGCCGAACGCCGCGTCGGACTGGAGTTCGGCGCGGGGCTAGCGCGATTGGATCTGGCCGCCCGTCAAAGGCTGCTGGGCGAGATCGCGGCTGGACGGGCGGCCCTGGTTCGCATCGATGTCCCCGGCGCCGCGTCGAGTTCCGGCTCGCGCGTGATCATCGCCGACGGCGGCCTCACCGCGCCGGTCAGCGTGCTTGGTCCGGCAGCATCGGCGGACGCCCGGTTGCAGAGCGCCGGCCTGCTCGCCATCGTCCGCGGTCCGATGGCGCGATCCGCCTCGGCCGGGCGCGTGCTGGTGGCGAGCCTTGAGCAGTCCTCCACAGAGACCGGGGTCATCGTTCCTCGGGAAGCCCTGGTGCGGTGGCGCAACGGTATTTGGGCCTACCGCCGCACCGCGCCCGGCGTGTTCGTCCGGCGCGAGCTGGTAGACGCCCGTCCGGTGGAGAGCGGCTGGTTCGTCACAACGGGCTTTTCGGCCGGCGACGTGGTCGCGGTGGGCGGCGCCGGAACGCTGCTCGCCATCGAACGCGGCGGCGAGCAGGCTGGCGAGAAAGATTAGCCGATGCTTTCGCTTATCGTCAGGCTCTGCCTGCGCCATCCCGGTATCGTGCTTTTGTGTGCGCTGTTGTTGCTCGGGTTCGGCGGTGCGACCGTCGTGTCGGCGCGCTACGACGTCTTTCCGGAATTCGTCCCGCCCCAGGCGAGCGTCCAGACCGAGGCGGCGGGTCTCACCCCAGAACAGGTCGAGGCCCTGGTCACCCGGCCGCTGGAGACGGTCATCAACGGCGCAAACGGGGTCGCTGCGGTCCGCTCGGAATCCATCCAGGGCCTTTCCGTGATCACTGTCATCTTCGTCGAAGGCAGCGATCCGTTTCGCGCGCGGCAGGTCGTTGCAGAAGCCTTGAGCGAGGCAGCGGGTCGCCTGCCGGCCGGCGTCTCCGCCCCCAAACTCAGCCCGCTGACCTCCTCCACCATGGATCTCTTGAAGATCGGCTTCACCAGCGACCGGTTGAGCCCGATGGCCTTGCGAGATCTCGTCCAGTGGACCGTGCGGCCCCGGATGCTGGCCACACCTGGAGTCGCCCGCGCCACGATCTTCGGCGGCGACCAGCGTCGCCTGGAGGTCCGCGTGCGGCCGGCCGACCTGATCGCCCGAAACATCGCGCTCTCCGAAGTCGCGACCGCCGTCCAGGCGAGTACCTTGGTCCGCGGCGGCGGATTCGCCGAGACGCCCAGCCAGCGCATTCTGGTCGAACCCACCAATGGGGCTGTCACGGCCAAGTCCCTTTCCGGATCACTCCTCCCGGCCGCCACGGGCCTGCCGGTGAGACTGGGCGATGTCGCCGATGTCGTGGAGGCGCCTGCGCCGAAGTTCGGCGACGCTTTGATCATGGGACGGGGCGGCGTGCTGATCGCGCTTTCGAGCCAGTATGGCGCGAACACGCTCGACGCGACGCACGCTGCGGAGGCGACGCTGGCCGAGCTGCGACCCGCTCTGGAGGCGCAGGGCGTCAAAATCTACCCCAGCCTCCACAGGCCAGCGAACTTCATCGACTCTGCGCTGCGCGGCATCCGCACCGACTTGCTGATCGGGGCGGGCATGATCGGCCTGATTCTGTTGGTGTTCCTGCGGGATCTGAGAGTCGCGTTCATCGCATTTGTCTCCATCCCGCTTTCGCTTCTCGCCGCGCTCATCGTGCTGGACCGCCTGGGGCAGACCATCAACACCATGACCCTGGGCGGCCTGGCGGTCGCACTCGGCGTGGTCATCGACGACGCCATCGTCGGGGTAGAGAATATCGTGCGCCGCCTTCGCGAGGATCGGTCCGGAACCGACAGGGTGGGGATCATCGAGGCGGCGTCGGTGGAGGTGCGCGCGCCGGTCGTCTACGCGACCTACGTGCTGGCCTTGACCATCGCGCCCATTCTCTTCCTGACCGGCCTGCAGGGCGCATTCTTCGGTCCACTCGCCTTTGCGTTCCTGCTGGCGACACTGGCCTCCCTCGCGGTCGCCATCACCGTGACACCCGCGCTGTCGCTGCTGCTCCTGCGTCGGGTCCGGCTACATGACGAGCCGGGCTATCTTCGAAAACTGAAGAGCCTTCACATCCGGGTCTTGGAGCCGATATGCGCGCGGCCCCGCGTGGTCGTGGCGGGCGCCGCGCTGGTCGGTGTGTTGGCGCTAGGGGCCTTCTTCGTCTTTGGCTCGGAATTGCTGCCCGCGTTTCGCGAGCGCCACTACGTGCTGCAGGTCAACGGGCCCGCCGGCGCCTCGATGGGGTGGATGCGCGATCTTGGCGTTCGCATCACGAAGGATCTGGTGGCGATACCCGAGGTCGCGACCGTGGAGCAGCAGATCGGGCGCGCCGAGGCCGGAGAGGACACATTCCCCCCACATCGCAGCGAGTTCCATGTCGAGTTGCGCCCCGTGGGCGGGGCCGGCGAGGACCGGGTTCTCGCGCGCATCCGAGAGGTTCTCGCGCAATATCCCGGCGTCCAGAGCGAGGCCCTGACCTTCCTCGGAGACCGCATCAGCGAATCCTTGTCGGGGGAGACGGCGAAGGTTGCGGTCAATGTCTATGGACCCGACCTCGACATTCTGGATCGGGTCGCTGCTGATGTGGCGCGCGCCCTGCAGTCGGTCCCCGGCGCGGCCGACGTGCAGGTGAAGGCCCAGCCCGGCGCTCCGACCCTGAAGATCGCCCTGGACTCAGACCGCATGGCGCTTCGCGGCGTCGCCCCTACCGACGCCTACGACGCCATCGAAACGGCCTTCCAGGGCCGCACCGTGGCGCAGGTCACCGGCGCCGATCGCATAACCGACGTGGCCATCTCCCTGCCGCCTGAGATGCAGCGTGATCCAGAAGGCGTCGGAGCCCTGCTCGTGCGCACGGCGGATGGTGCGACGACCCCGCTGTCGGACATCGCCACCATTCGCTTGGGCGAGGGGCGCACTGTCATCAATCACGACGGCGGTCAACGTCGGCAGGTGGTCACCGCCAATCCCACGGGGGCGGACGTCTCCGGTTTCGTGCGCGACGCCCGCGCCAAGATCGCAAGCACTGTTTCACTGCCGCCGGGTGTGTTCCTTGAATATACCGGCGTAGCCCAGGGTCAGGCCGCCGCGGCTCGCCAGATCCTTGTCAATGTCGCGGCCGCCTCGATCGGTATCGTCGCCCTCCTGGTGTTGGCTTTCGGAGGCGGCCGTCCCGCTGGATTGATCCTGGCGGGAACCCCGTTTGCGCTGGCCGGCGGCGTCGCCGCGGTGGCCTTAACCGGCGGGGTGCTGTCGCTGGGCGCCCTGGTGGGTTTCGTCACGCTGTTCGGAATCGCCGCCCGCAACGCCATTCTCCTGATCTCCCACGTCGATCACCTGGTGAGCGATGAGGGCCAGCCCTGGGGACTGGCGACGGTGCTGCGAGCGACCCAGGAACGCGTGACGCCGATCCTGATGACCGCCCTGGTCACCGGACTTGGCTTGACGCCGCTCGCGCTCGAGGCCGGCCAATCCGGACGCGAGGTGCAGGGTCCGATGGCTGCGGTCATCCTCGGCGGATTGATTACCTCGACCCTGATGAGCCTGCTGCTGCTCCCGGCGCTCGTTCTCGCCTATCGTTATCCGCGGGGACACGCCCACGAGAGATCACGCGATGCGCCTGCTGCTGATCGAGGATGATGCTGAGACCGCGGCCTTCGTCGTCGAGGGCCTCAGCCTACGTGGTCATGCGGTGGAGACCGTGACGGATGGTCAGGCCGGACTGACCTCCGCGATGGCCGGCGGCTTCGACTTGATGATCATCGACCGGATGCTTCCCAGCCTGGACGGGCTGTCGATCGCCACAGCTCTACGCGACGCCGGGCGTGAAAAGCCCATCTTGATCCTGACGGCGCTCGGCTCGGTCGAGGATCGGGTCGCCGGCCTGGAGGGGGGCGCTGACGACTATCTGGTCAAGCCGTTCTCGATGTCAGAACTGATCGCGCGCGTCGACGCCCTCGGCCGCCGAAGCGCATCCGCTTCGCCCACTCGGCTGACCATCGCCGATTTGACGCTCGACCGTCTGACGCGCGAGGTCCGGCGGGGCGGCGAACGGGTCGATCTGCAGCACCGCGAGTTCCAGCTGCTCGAAGCCTTGATGCTGCAAACGCCCAATGTGGTCACCCGCACCATGCTGCTGGAAGGCGTTTGGAAAATTCGCTTCGATCCGGGCACCAGCCTGGTGGAAAGCCACGTCAGCCGCCTTCGCGCCAAGATTGATCGGCCGGGGAGTCCGATGCTGATCCACACCGTGCGAGGAGAAGGCTATGCCGCTCGCACGCCTTAGCCCGCTCTGGCGCTCGACCAGCTTTCGGATTTCCCTCATCCACGCCGGGCTACTGGCAGCTGCGATCGTCGGCGCGGGAACCGGCGGCTGGGTCGCGACCCGCGGCGCGGCCGAGCGCGAAGCCCATGATCGCATCGCCCTTGAGGTCCACGCCGTCACGCTTGAGATCCAGGCCGAGGGCCTGAAGGCCGCAGGCGACGCGGTGATGGCGCGCGCGGAACGACCCGGCGCGCTGGAATACCGTCTGGTTGATCCCACGGGCCGCCATGTCGCGGGCGACCTGACCGACCTGGGGCCCAAGGAGGGGTGGAGGAGCCTCGACTTTGATGGAACCGCGCCCGGACTGGAGGGCAAAGACCGCCTCCTTATCCTGACCCAGCGCCTCCCGGATGGCGCCCTGCTCACGGTCGGAGAGGACCTTGGAAGAGCCGAAGCGCTGCGCAACACGCTGTTTCGGACCCTGCTTTTCTGGGGCGGTCTGGCTTTGGCCCTGGGGTTGGCGGCTGGCCTCTACCTGACACACCGGGCGTTCGAACGCATGAACGCGCTGGTTCGCACTGTGCGCGCCGTCGCCGAGGGCGATCTTGCGGCCCGTGCATCCGACGTCAGACCGGAAGGCGACGACATTGGACAGCTGGCTGCAGGCGTCAATCAGATGCTGGACCGCATCGACGTCCTGATGGCCGCCGTGCGCCGGGTTTCCGCCGAGGTCGCCCATGATCTTCGGACCCCCTTGTCGCATGTCCGCCAGCGGCTCGACGCGGCCGCCACCGCTGCGACGCCAGACCTCCGAAACGCCGCCCTTCAGTCGGCGAACGACGGCATCGACAGGGCCCTGCGGATGTTCGACGCGATGCTTCGCCTGGCGGAGATCGACGCCGGCGAGGCGCGGGCGCGTTTCGCGGCCGTCGACCTGACGGATCTGACCGATCGGGTGGCGGACGCCTACCGCGCGGAGTTGGAGGCATCGGGGCGGACCTTAATCGTCCAGATCGCGGAATGCTCGGTGGTCGAGGGCGACGCCGACCTTCTGACCCAGGCGCTCGCCAATCTGTTGGAGAACGCTCTGAAGCATTCCCGCGCGGCAGCCACGGTGACGGTGCGGCTTGTCGAGGAGCCGGACGGGATCAAGCTCAGCGTCGAGGACGATGGACCCGGCATTCCGCCGGAGATGTTCGAGGTCGCGGTCCGGCCGTTCTCGCGGCTGGACCCTGCTCGCGCGGCGCCGGGCACGGGTCTTGGCATGGCGATCACCGCCGGCGTCGCCCGCCTGCACGGCGGACGGCTGCTTCTTGAAGACGCACGGCCCGGCTTGAGAGTAACCATGCTCCTGGCCCCCACTCAGGGGCCCATGCTTTCCCAGAATGACGCCTCTTGCGACCGCGGTCGTCCTGACCTCCCAGCCGTTCGAGGCGCCGATGGAAACTGACAAGACGAAGGCATCCTGGCGCTCCGGTATCTCGGCTGTTCCACGAGGGGTCTGGACGCTCGGCCTGGTGTCGATGTTCATGGATATCTCTTCGGAGATGATCCACAGCCTGCTGCCGGTGTTCCTGGTCGGAACCCTGGGCGCCAGCGTGGCGCTGGTAGGGGTCATTGAAGGCGCCGCCGAGGCCACGGCTTCAATCACCAAAATCTTCTCCGGCTGGCTGAGCGACAGGCTCGGCAAGCGGAAGCTTCTGGCCATCCTGGGCTACGGCCTCGGAGCTCTAAGCAAGCCGATCTTTCCGTTGGCGGTGACCCCGTTCGAGGTGTTTGGCGCCCGTTTCGCCGACCGGATCGGCAAGGGCGTGCGCGGCGCGCCGCGAGACGCGCTGGTCGCCGATCTGTCGCCCCCTTCTATTCGCGGGGCGGCCTTTGGCGTTCGCCAATCTCTCGACACCATCGGCGCGTTCACGGGCCCGCTCGTGGCGATGGCGCTCATGCTTGTGCTCGCCGGGAATATCCGCGCGGTCTTCGCGTGGGCTGTCGTCCCGGCCATCGTGGCGGTCCTGCTGCTGGTATTTGGCGTTCGGGAGCCGAGATCTCCCTCAGGCGCACACGCCGCGGCGCGGCCACCCATTCAATGGGCCGAGGTGAGGGACATTGGGCCGGCTTTCTGGGGTGTCGTCGCCTTGGGCGTCGTTTTCACCATGGCCCGGTTCAGCGAGGCATTCCTGGTCCTACGCGCGCAAGACGCCGGTTTGCCTATCGCGCTCATCCCCGTCGTCATGGTGGTGATGAACGTCGTCTATTCGATCGCAGCTGCGCCGGCGGGAAGCTTGTCGGACCGGATCGACCGGCGACTGGTCCTGGTCGCCGGCCTGGCTTGCCTGGTCCTCGCAGATCTGTTCCTGGCGCTGGGCGACGGTGTCGCCAGCGTGCTGATCGGAGTGGCTCTGTGGGGGCTACACATGGGCCTCACCCAAGGCCTGCTGGCGGCGCTTGTCGTCGATACAGCGCCTGCTCATTTGAGGGGAACGGCGTTCGGCCTTTTCAACCTGGCGAGTGGCTTCACCATGTTGGCGGCAAGCACATTGGCCGGGATCCTTTGGTCCGCCTTCGGTTATCAGACGACGTTCCTGAGCGGCGGACTATTCGCCAGTTTGGCGCTTGTTGGCTTGATTTTGTTCATCCTGCGCGTGCGGCCAGAGGCTCGCATCCGATAGGCAATTTCCCGATGTGACACCAGCTGACGGCGTTGTCAGCCCAAGTTAGGCCGGCGCTAGTCGAGGCGCTGCTGGCCCAGCGAGGGATCGAGCTCAGCTACGGGACGATCCGCTGCTGGACGCCATTGCCTGCGCGTTGATCGCAGTGAACCTGCGAGGGACGACAGTGTGCAGGTCAAAGGGCCGCGACGACAGGGGTCCCGATGCCAGGAGCCTAATGTCCGCTCCCCACCCTTGGCGGAAATTCGGACCGTCCGCCTCTCGCTAATGAGCACACCACCTAAGGGTCAGGTTGGCCAACCGGCTTTGCCAATTCCGCACCCAGGCCTCTAGGAACGCCGCATAGAGGATGTGGCCATAGCCGCCCTGCCAGACCAGTTGATCGGGATCGAGCATGGCGTCGAGAACACTTCGATCAATCAGACCCCGCTCGACCAGGAGGCCGTCCAGGAGGTGCGGCCGCAGCGCCTTGAGCCCCGCGGCCAGGCGCCGCCCATACATGGCGGTGAGATCGCCCTTGGACCGCCGGGAGATTACCAGGGCAGGCAGGCGATCGGCGAAGGCCGTGCGCGCCAGGGCCCGATCGCGAAAGCCCTGGGTCAGCAGGTCGGCGGGGATCGACAGGCACTGTTCGATGACCGGCTGGGAGAGCAGCGGGTGGACACAGTTCAGCGCGCGGGCATGGCGACAGTCACCGCCATACATCGCCGCGGCCGTCAGGTTGAGCACCTGCGCCTGTTTGGCCGGCGGCAGAGTCGCCAGGTCGGAAAGCCAGGGATGATCCGAGGCTGGCAGGGTGGGCGGCGCGACAATGAAGGCGGCGGGCTCCATCGCCGTCAGAGCGCGGACGTCGCTGCGTCGCGAGGCCATCTGTCGCCACACCGACCAGACCGAGGACTTGGTCCAGCGAGCCACGGCCAGGGGCACAGGCGAGGCAAAGGCGGCAAGCCCGTGGGCGCGGACGTGGTCCACCGCCACCATGACGGTGGGCTGTTGGTAGAACAGGATGTCGCCGCCGGCGCCTGTCAGCATCATCCGGGCGCCCGCCGCCTGGCCGCGGGCCGAGACATCGAGATCGTAGCCGGCGTCGAGACCATAGAAGCAGGGCCGATGGGATTCGACCGCAGGACCAAACTGCAAGGGATCGACGGCTAGGTCCGAGACTCGCGCCTCGATCAGGGAGAGGTCGAGCCGCTCGGCGATGGCCAGCGCATAGGCCCGCTCGTCGCCCCACGGATCCTCGGCGAAGTAGTTCAGCCAGGCGACCACCTTGGCCTGCGGAACCCGTCGGACAGCCGCGGCGACGATGGCCGAATCCAGGCCTCCGGAGATCTCCGCCAGGATTGGCGCGCCTCGCGTAGCATAGGCGCCGACGCAGGCGTCGATGGCCCGGACAAGCCCTTCCCTCGCCTCATCCTGCGAACGGACCGGGCGCGCGGCGAAGGTCGCGGGCGACCAGAGCTGTTCCACCCCCTCCGGTCGCCAAAGGGCGCCGGGCGCCACCGGCTCCAGGCCGCCAAGGGCCAAGGCCCCGCCGACCCGGCCCGGATCCGAGAGCAGGAGCGCGATCCGGTCCCAGTCCAGGCTGAGGCTAGGGCCTGCGGCCTCCAGCAGGCCGGGCGGCAGATGCGAGGCGCAGATCCGCATCCCGTCGATCGCCCAGGTCACGCAATCCAGGGCCCCGGACGGATCGCGGAACATGGCCGGCGCGCCGTCGTGATCGCGCAGCAGGGCGACATATCGCCCCCAGTGACCGCGCATCAGGATGCGGGCCACCTCCAGGACCGAGACATTGGCGATGCCCGCTACCTCGGCCGGGTCGAGGCCTTCGACCTGGCCTCGGCGAAACAGGTCGCCCACCACCACGCCGCGGCCCTCGGCAAGCGGCCAGATGGGCATCGCCCCATCCGGCGGGACGAGGACGTGGGCTTCGACCCGATCAAAGGCCAGGCGCCAACCGGTCGAGGCTGAGATGTGTTGGAGAAGCCGGCGCCCGGTCACCTCGCACGCTGGGGTCCAGGCCAGGCTGACGAACCCGCGCATGGTGGTCAGACCGCCAGGATCGGGGCGTAGCCCGCGACATGATCGAGGTGGTCATCCAGCACCAGGTCGCCGACCTGCAGCCAGCAATGGGCCTCGAAGGGCCAGGTGCGGACCCCGAACACCCAGGTCGCCTCCAGGCCGGCATGGTGCAACATGCGCAGAAGCAGGTAGGACCTGTAGAGGCAGACCCCCTGGAACGGGACCCAGGGCAACAAGGTGAGGAACGCCCCGACCTCGCCGGATACCCGTTCGATCGGCTGCGCCTCGCCATGGCGGCGCCGTCGGCGCACAGAGCCGATCAGGTGCGGGAAGGTCCGACCGTGGAAATGCACCAGCAGATCGACCAGCGCCCAGGCCAGGCGCAAGCGCTGGCGGAGCGTCGTGCGGCCGATCGCCGTTTCCAGCGACCGCTGCGGACTGAGGATCGCCGGAATATGTCCGACGCCCTCCACCACCAGGCCCTCGGCGCTGAGCGCGGCAAGGAGGTCCGTGTCGGCGGCCGCGAAGGCGCAGCCTCCATCGCCGGGGGCCAGGACCGCGCCGCCGCGCGGAACGCAGGCGTAGTCGCCGCTACGCAGATCGAGCAGGACCAGGTCGCCGCCGCTGACGGCGGCGCGGCAATGGGGGGCGAGACGCCAGGCCATGGGGGCTCCGCAGGATCGGCAACGGGCGCCGGCCGGAGCCGGCGCCCTTCGGCCGTCAGCCGGCGGGGAAGTAGCCGCCTTGCAGCTCTTCCTTGACCCCGGAGATCGCGCCGCGGGTCAGGACCTTGGCGGAGCCGAGCCGGACGAGCTTCAGTTGAGGCGTCTTGGACATGGAAAACTCCTATCCGTTTGTTGACATCGCCAGATCGGCGACGTCCGGATTGAAGATCCGCAGCTTCGTCTATTCAAACTATATCCAGAATATACTTTCACGCCGCGATCCGAAGTCGGCGAACCACGTCGCCAAGCGCTCGACCGACCAGGCCATCAGAGCGGACACCACCTCGGCGGCGCCGACCATATCGCGGCGGTCCACATGTTGGGCCAGGCTCTTCAGCAGGGCGTGCGGGCTGCCGAAGGCTTCGACCTCGGCGCGGCGCGCCGGCGCGATCTGGGCGGTGACCCGCCGGTGAGCGATGACTAGCGCGCCATTGCCGGCCAGAGCGACGATGTCCGTGCAGAGGACGTCCACGGGGGCGCAGCCATCGTCCGTCGCGGGCGTGGCCTCCCGCGGCAAGGACGCCAACCGGCGGGCCAGCGACCCGGCAGCCTTCGCAGGCGGAAGCGACGGCAGCGCTGAGATCGCAGTCGTCACATAGAGGCGCTGGAGGTCGTGCAGCTCCAGCAGACGGTCCCGATCCAGGGTCGGGGCGAAATAGCCCAGCCCGCGCCGTTCTTCGATCAGGCCCTCGCCGGCCAGGTGGGCCAGGGCTTCTCGCACTGGGGTCTGGCTCAAGCCGAGTTCCCGGGCCAGATCGACGATCGGAAAGGCGGCGCCATTGGCATAGCCCGGCTGTCGCAACCGATCGCGGATGAAGGCCTGGAGATCGGCGGGAGGATTCTGGGCGTTGGGCATCGGACAACTCGCAGCAAAACCGACAAATCGGCCACATGGTGCGAGTTATTTAGAGCACCCTCAAGGGTAGAATTCGCGCGCTGCGCCATCCGTCAGAAGTTTTGACGTATACCGCAGATAACTGAGAAGATCACCGCAAACATCTTGCGGACTTCCGCAAATTATTTGCGGAATAGACACCTGGGTATACCGTTTCCAGGTCATTCTCGGCGCGCGTTTGCTTAATTCGATTTCAACTCGGACTTGCACACGTCCGGCTTCTGGATCACATCACGGGAATCAGCACCTCAGAGTTGTTTCGCGGTGATCGCATGCCAGACACCCCTCACCCGCCGTCGAAGATCCTGTCCCTGGCCCTGCGCACTCTTCGGCGCTTCCGTGGCAAACGCCCGCCTGAACTGGCCAGGCCCTGGGCTTGCAGATGCGAAGCTACGAGCACTTCGAGTCCGGCGCCGGTCGGCTCAATGTCGATCGGGTCATGGCCTTCGCCGACGCCACCGCCAGCGACGGGTTCGCCATCTTGGTGGCCCTGTGGATCGGCTCGCCGCAGTTCGCCATCCGCTGCGCCAACAACAAGCTGATGACCATCCTGATCATGGCGCTCCGGGACTTCGACGCGACCGCCGGCGACGCGATCTCGACCCTGGACGCCCAGACCTTGATCGGCGCCTTCGAGGAGGCTCTGGGTGGGCTGCGCGACGAAGCCCAGCGACGATCCGCCCAGGACTGGCTGCAGGACCATGCGGCCAAACTGCCCCGCAAACCCGGGCCGTCGTGATGCGCGCGTCCATGCCAACCCACTCATGGCCGGCCCAGGTCTTCCAGCACCCGCAGGAATTCGCCCAGGTCGTCCTGCGCCATGGCGCGTTCGGCCTCGATGATCAGCCGCAGCTTTCGCGCCAGGGTCCGAAGCTCGATCTCGCCGGCCTCGGCGCTGGTCTTGGCCGCGACCGCCTTGGTCGCCTCCGCCTCAGCCAGGAGCTTGGCGGCGCGGGCGGCGACTTCCTCATTCTCGAGGCCGGCGCGGCTGAGCCGATCCTTCAGGTGCTGGATGGAGCTGGCGATCAAGGCCTGCGCCTCCTCCCGCACCGTGATCTCGCGCCGCTGATCCACCACAGTGTCGAGAAGGGCGTCCAGCGCCCGCTGGAGTCGGGACCCCAAGGCGTTGGGGGAGACTAGGCCTGGAGTGGCGGCCAGAGCCGAGGGCGGTCCGGAGCCGCGAAGTCGGGCGCTGACGAACGCATCGACCACGAGACGCACCGCAAGCACCGCCGTGTCGGAGTTGAGCACGGTGGCCGCCATGACGACCCCATGTTCGGTGAAGACCCACGGGCGGGAGCGCCGGCCACCCCACCCCAAGCTTGAGGTCGCAGATTGCGACCTCAAGTCCGCCAGTTCGGCGTCGGTCAGTTGAAACGCCCAGTCGCTGAACCGCGACGCATTGCGCTTCACCTGTTCATTGAGGCGCTTGGTGGGAACCGCGAACATGGCGGCGAGCTGGACGTCGAGAATGACGCGACACCCCCGGACCAAGGCAAGGTCGAACATCGCCGCTCCGTTCAATGACACTTGAGCTGGCAGGATAGTGGGAAGGTGCGCGGCGAACGCGCCGACGTTTCCACGCCATAGTGCGAATGGCTTCGCTCGGTCGTGGGCTCGACGCGCCCCGAAGGCTGTCCCGTCCCAGAGCCTCTAGCTGCGCGACGTCGCTGATCTGAGCTCGGCCGGTGCAAACGGCGCCCGATGTCGACCGGGAAACCGGGAGCTCGACGCCGCCTGCGCGATGAGCGCCGCACGTAATGCGGATTCGAGTTCCGCCCCAGCATGGTTCGGATCGAGGGCCACGATTTCGCGGCCCCGCTCCGTAGGACTGGGGTCGGGCGACAGCCCAGCCATCGCGATGATCTCCGGCTGCGCGCCGCACGGACGCCGCGCAACGAAGAGCGGTCCCTCGGCCGCGAGCCGTATCAACCAAGCCGGACTGACCACAGAGCCATCGGACTTGCCGCTGACCAGGCTGGAGATCTCGACGATCGCCTGATCGTCGATTTCCGCCCCGACCAGCCGAACGATCTCGAAGGATCCATCCGTGTTCATTGCGCCGCTCCCACCCTAGACGTCGGTCAGCGAGCAACGATTCTCGCACCGGCGAAAGTGAGCCCCCCGGCGACCAAGGGCCACGCCGACCGGTCGCCATGCCCGACGGCCGCCATCGGACACCAGAGGTCCAAGCCAGGGCGACCCGCCGAATTGCACGCGCACCTGCGAACGAGCGCGCTTGGCCTGAGAAGCGGCTTCCGTTCGCGACCCGCAATGACAATCGTAAGGATCAAGGAGCAGGCGCATGCGGTCATTGGTGCGGGACGATCCCAGAACTGTCCTGGAGCGCTATCTCGGCTGGCATGACGTTCAGCCGCTGTTCGGCGGCATCAGCCGCACCACCGCCTGGCGCGGCGTTCGCGACGGGTGGCTCCCGGCCCCGGTCCAGGTCAGCCCAGGTCGCAAGGCCTGGAAGGCGTCCGACATCGCAGCTTGGCAAGGTCGGCTTGAGGCCGTTGGACATGTGGAGGCGTTGCCTCCTGGCCGGCCCCCGCGCTCAGCCAGCTGGGCGCCCACCGTCGCCAGCCTGCCGAAACCACGGCCCGCAAAGCGACGATATCCAGGCTTCCGCCCCTACCCGCCGCCCCCACGGGCCCAGGACGACGAGCCCCTGCGTTGACGGGCGCGATCAGACGCTATGCACGAGCCTCAGGCGACGGCCGGCCTGAGCTGGGCGTGGCGCCCTCTCTCCATCCGGTGGCATGAGGCCAGCCACATGGCGGCCCCAGGCCTCCAGGGCCAGGCGCTTGTCCGGCAGATACTCGTTTCGATCGTAGATCGACGTCACCGCCGGACCGTCATTGGAGGTGTGGCCCAGGACCTTGCCGACGATGAACCGGCGGATGCCGTATCGCTCGCCGGTCAAGGTCGTCGCCCCGGTCCTGCGGACGTCGTGGGGCGAGGCCGGCGGCAGCTTAAGCCGCGTGCAAATCCGATTGACCGCCCGGGTCACCGCATGCGGATCGAGATGTTCACGAGGGTCAGAGGGCGACGGGAAGAGATAGCCATCTTGTGAGGCGCCCGGCAGGGTCTGCGCCATGTCGAGCACCTGCAAGGCTTGCGGCGACAGCGGCACGACATGGGCGCGGCCGTTCTTGGTGCGCGTCCCCGGGATGGTCCAGGTCTTCGCGGCGCGATCGATCTCCCGCCAATGACCGCCGGCGGCTTCAGTGCGCCGGGTCAAGGTCAGGATCAGGAAGCGCAGGCCGAGCGCCATGTGCGGGCCCATCCGGGCGTAGGGATCCTCGCGTCCGCCTTGAGGGTCCGACGCGTCGACCAGGCTCTCCAGGATCGCCGCCAGCGCCTCGTCGGATAGCATTCGCGTCCGGGACTGCGGCGTGATCGGTCGGGTGAGGCCCAGGGTGGGGTTGGCCTCCACCAGGTCCTCGTGAAGCGCGTAGGCGTAGAGCGCGCGCAGCACATCGCCGATGCTGGCGATGGAGGACGGGCTGAGACGGCCTTCGACCACGAAGCCCTGCATGAAGCCGCGAATATCCGCCCGCCGCAGATCCCGGAACCGTCGCTCGCCCAGCGCGGGCTGGACGTGGCGCTTCCACAGGCCCAATTGGCGCTCCAGGGTCTCCGCGCGCAGGGGCCGCTTGCGCCCCCCATGCAGGCCAATGGCGGCGGCCTTCCAGTAGCCATCGGCGAGATCCTCCAGGCGCTCTCCCATCCGCGCCTCCGCGCGGACGATGGCGCGGTCCGCGGCTGGATCGCCTCCGGCCGACACTTCTAGCCACAGGGCCGCGGCCTTCAGCCGGGCCTCGGCGATCGCGAGGCCTGGAAAGTCGCCCAGGGGAAGCCTGCGCCGCGCACCGCCATCGCCGACATAGCGCGCGACGAAGGTCTTGCAGCCATTCGGGTAGACCAAGAGCGACAGGCCCCGGGCCTTGCTGACGGCGCGCTCATAGCGCAGCGCCTGAGGTTTCAGGGCATAGACGTCCCGGTCGGTCTTGAGGGCGGCGGGCACGAGTGACCTCCTCGTTCAGTTCAAATGTTCCAGGTTTAGGGGGGCGAATTGGGGGCAATCCGCGCGAAACCGAAGATACCAGATGAAACCGAATGAGGAAGAGTTTTGTTTGAAATCAGATGCTTAGAAACATCCTGAAAACGGATGAAACAGCATCTGGGCTGCTTCACACCGAGGGGGTCACAGGTTCAATCCCTGTCGCATCCACCATTCCTTTCAGGCGGTTAGCCCCCTGATCGGATGCCGCCCCAGCCGCCAAAAGCCACCCGCGCCATGCGATCATGCGTGCTGCCGCGCCCAAGTCCGCGGGCCGCGCCGAATCCAGCGCCGACCAATTTGGGGCAGAGCGCCATGGCGGGCCGCTTGACCGCGCGGGGCATTTGGTGAGCCTTCGCCCGGCAGTCCCTTGAATTGAAAATGGAGAACGGTCGTGGCTCACAAGTTCGAAATCTACAAGGACAAGGCCGGCGAGTACCGGGTGCGCTTCAAGTACAATTCCGAGACGATTTTCTCCACGGAGGGCTATGCCTCCAAGGCCTCCGCCAAGAACGCCATCGAGAGCATCCAGAAGAACGGGCCGACCGCGCCCACGGAAGACAATAGCGACGCCTGACACGACATCGCCCCCGCCGCGAGGCGGGGGCGCTTTCTCGCGCCCAGACGGACCGCCAGCCTACTCCACCGCCAGGATCACGTGCGGCGCCTTGATCAGCGCCGTGACCGCCACGCCGGGCGCGAGGTCCAGAGCGTCGGCGCTGTCGCGGGTCAGGGTGGCGACCAGGGTCTTGGCGCCGCCGATGTCGACGGCGATCTCGCTTGAGGTCTCGCCGTCCTCGCGGGCGGCGACGACGCCCGGGATCTGATTGCGCGCCGAGGTGCGCAGGCCCTCGCCGCGGGCCAGGATGATGAAGCTCGCCTTGATGAGCGCGATGGCCGACGCGCCGACCGTGAGGCCCAGATCCTCGACGCTGCGCTGGGTCAGGGTGGCGGTGATCGCCACGCCTTCCGCCACCGCCAGGGTCACCTCGGCATTGACCGCGCCTGGCGTGATGTGGGTGACGACGCCCCTCAGGGCGTTTCGCGCGCTCGTCCGCATGCCCAGGCTCCAGAACAGATCATCCGTCGGCCCGGCGGCCGCGTGGCTCTCCAGCTTGGCGAGCGTGGCCTCGATCTCGCTGCGCACCCGGCGGAAGGCCGCGATCACCGCCTGGCCGCGCGGGGTCACGACCGCGGTTCCCCCCGAGCGGCCGCCCGGTGCGGCGTCGACCAGCGGGCCGTCGAACAGGTTGTTCAGCGCCTGCACCACGTCCCAGGCGCCCTTGTAGCTCAGGCCATGGCGCTTGGCCGCGCCGCTGATCGAGCCCAGTTCGCCGATCGCCTCCAGCAGGGCGACGCGCTCCAGCCCCACCCGCGCCGCGCCGCGCCGGAAGGTCAGGGAGGCGCTGAGATCGCCTTCGGCCGCCATGTCGAACAGATCCCTTCCCGGCTTCGCCCGCGCCGCCGACCCTCCCCCAAGCCGGGCCGAGCGTCGAGCCTGTTTTGACGCCTTCGGCGACGAACCCATGGCAAGCGTTATTCAGTCACGCTACATATCCCTTCTGAGCGGCGCCGATCGCGCCGCGGAGTCGGATCGGGGGACGCCAGATGACTTCACGCCGCGCCATGCTCGCCGCTCTGGTCGGCGGCTTCGCCGCGCTCGCCACCGCCGCCCAGGCCCTGGCCGCCGAGACCCGGATCGCGGTGGCCGCCAATTTCACCGAGCCGGCCAAGGAGATCGCGGCGAAGTTCGAGGCCAGGACCGGCCACAAGGCGAGCCTCAGCTTCGGCTCCTCCGGCCAGTTCTACGCCCAGATCGCCAATGGCGCGCCCTTCGAGGTCTTCCTGTCGGCCGATGTCGAGCGGCCTCAGAAGGCCGAGGCCGACGGCCTGGCGGTCCCCGGCACGCGCTTCTCCTACGCCACCGGCCGGCTGGTGCTATGGAGCAGGACCCCCGGCCTGGTCGACGCCAAGGGCGCGGTCCTGGCCAAGGGCGGCTTCCAGAAGATCGCCATCGCCGACCCCAAGGCGGCGCCCTATGGTCTGGCCGCGGTCGAGACCCTGAAGAAGCTTGGCCTGTACGACCAGCTGACCCCAAAGCTTGTGACCGGAACCTCGATCACCCAGACCTATCAGTTCATCGACACCGGCGCGGCCGAGCTCGGCTTCGTCGCCCTGTCGCAGGTGGTCAACCGCCCGGACGGCTCCCGCTGGCTCGTGCCCGTCGCCGACCACACCCCGATCGACCAGCAGGCCGTCCTGCTCAAGACCGGCGCCGACAATCCCGCCGCCAAGGCCTTTCTGCAGTTCCTGAAAGGCCCCGAGGCCAAGACCACCATCCGCCGCTACGGCTACGAGGTCCGCTGAGGCATGGCCGAGGTTCTCTGGCTGACCCTCAGGCTGGCGGGCGTCACCACCCTCGTCCTGCTCGTCCTGGCGACGCCGCTCGCCTGGTGGCTGGCGCGGCAGAAGGCCTGGTGGAAGGAGATCATCGGGGCGCTGGTCTCCCTGCCGATCGTCCTGCCACCCACGGTGCTGGGCTTCTATCTGTTGCTGGCGCTCGGGCCCCGCAGCCCGCTGATGATCCCGTTCCAGGCCTTCGGGATCCGCACGCTCGCCTTCACCTTCGAGGGGCTGGTGATCGGCTCGGTGATCTATTCCCTGCCCTTCGCCGTCACCCCGATCCGCAACGCCTTCGAGGCCATCGGCGAGCGCCCCTTCGAGGTCGCCGCCACCCTGCGCGCCTCGCCACTGGACACTTTCGTCTCTGTCGCCCTGCCGCTCGCCCGCCCGGGATTCCTGGTCGCGGCCATCCTGACCTTCGCCCACACCATCGGCGAGCTCGGGGTGGTGCTGATGCTGGGCGGCGGCATTCCCGGCCAGACCGAGGTGCTGTCGATCGAGATCTACAAGGCGGTCGAGGCCCTGGAATGGGACAAGGCCCATCAGCTGGCCGCAATGCTGCTGGCCTTCGCCTTCGCGGTCATGCTCAGCCTGCTCCTGATCGAGCGCCGCGCCGGACGGCTGCGGCCATGACAGCCGACACCCCGCGCATAGAGGCCGCCTTCAGGGGGCGGCTCGGCGGCTTCACCCTGGACTTCACCCTGGACGTCCCGGCCTCCGGCGTGACCGTGCTGTTCGGCCCCTCGGGCTGCGGCAAGACGTCCGTCCTGCGTTGCATGGCGGGGCTCGAGCGCCTGCCCGGCCGCCTCGTCGTGGCCGGCGAGACCTGGCAGGACGAGGGCCGGTTCCTGCCGACCCATCGCCGGCCGATCGGCTATGTCTTCCAAGAAGCCAGCCTCCTGCCCCACCTGTCGGTGCGTCGGAACCTGATGTTCGGCCACCACCGGGCCCAGGGCGACACGCCGATCGCGCTCGACCAGATCGTCGAGCTGCTGGGCCTCGCCCCCCTGCTGGATCGCGGCGCCGCGCGGCTGTCCGGCGGCGAGCGCCAGCGCGTGGCGATCGGCCGGGCCCTGCTCTCCCAACCCCGCCTGCTGCTGATGGACGAGCCCCTGGCCAGCCTCGACCAGGCGCGCAAGGCCGAGGTCCTGCCCTATCTCGAACGGCTTCACGCCGAGCTGGCCATCCCGGTGATCTATGTGACCCACGATCCCGCCGAGGCCCGCCGCCTCGGCGACCGCATGGTGGTCATGGCCGAGGGCCGGGCAAGTCAGACCGTCGACCTGTCCCCGGCGAGGGCCGACCCGGCCGCCGCAGCGCTTCAGGCCCGTCTGCTGCAGATCGGACCGGACGCCCTCGTCGCCGCCCTACAGGCGGAGGGCCTCGCCCCGGCCGTGGCCGGCCTCACCGTGGCCGCCCTGCAGGCCGGGCTGGCGCCGCTGCCCGCCGCGCCGGACCCTGCAGTCCGGCCTGCCGATCAATCCTGATCCGGCGACCGATCCGGCTTTTCCGCCCGCTCCGGCGTCGCGCGGGCGTCGATGGCGGCGATCACCTGATGCGGATCGGTCGGGGCGGCCATTTCCTCGGATTCCGCGTCCAGGCGGTCGGCCAGATCGGGGTGATCGCGGCGCAGCTCCTCCAGCAGGGCGATGATCTTGGCGCTGCGCTTGTCGGCCAGCAGGGCCAGTTCGAGGGTCAGCTGCGAGCGGCGTTCCGCCAGCTGGTCCTCCCGCCTCTGGGTCACCAGGATCAGCAGGGCCACCAGCAGGGCGGCGAGCGTGGCCGCCAGCTCCAGCCAGGCGAAGGACGGCTGGTCCACCCGGCCGTCACCGCTGACCGCGGCGAACGCGATCCAGACGCCGATCAGGGCGAACAGGGCGATGACCACGCCCGGCCGCCCGAGGCGTTCCGTCACCCCGTCGATCGCCCGCTGCAGGGGCGTCGCGTGGCGATAGTGCTCCAGATGGAACTCGGCCAGTTCGTCGATCGATTGGGTCGCGGCCTTGGCGAGTTCTTCCTGGGGATTGGGGCGGGAGCTCATCCGCGCGCCGCGGCGGCGCGGGTCTTCGGCTTGGCGGCCCGGGGCTTAGGCTTTGATTGGGGCTTCGGCCTGGCCCTCGACTTCCGCTCGGCCTCGGCCTTGTCCAGCAGGGCCTGGCTGCGCGCCGCGGCCTTGGCGCAACGGGCGTGCAGCACCTCCAGCTCGCGGTCGGTGAGCTTTTCGATGCCCATGAACGCGTTCTCGGCGTCGGAGGCGCGGATCAGCTCGTCGAGCTTGGTCTGGATCGCCGCGCCGTCACGGTTCTGGGTGTTCTGGATCAGGAACACCATCAGGAAGGTGACGATGGTGGTGCCGGTGTTGATCACCAGCTGCCAGGTCTCGGAGAACTTGAACCCGGGGCCTGAAGCGGCCCAGATCACGACGGTGGCGACGCAGATGAGGAAGGCCATCGGACTGCCGGTGATCCGGGCGGTGGCGGTGGCGAAGCGGGCGAACAGCTTGTCCATGTCGCAGGGCAGCCTTTGCGGGAGAGGCTCCTCAAACGCCGGGCCCCTGCGCCTGTTCCTCCGGCCGCCCCGCGCCAAGCGGCTTGCCGGGAGGCCCCGCGCGCCGCACCATGGCCGAAACACGCCAGGGAGGCCCCCATGACCAAGGTCGAAGCCGTCGAATACACCGACTGCGTCTGCTCCACCGCCTGGGGCGCCGAGCCCCTGCTGCGCAAGCTGGACTGGCGTCACGGCCACCATATCGCCTGGCGCAAGGTGATGGGCGGACTGGTCGGCAACGCCGCCACCGGCAAGGACGACTGGGACCGGGTCAGCGCCGCCGAGCCCATGCGCGCCTATTGGAAACGGGTCTGGCGGCTGACCGACATGCCCTATCCCAACCCCATGCGCCTCATGCTGCAGTCGACCGATCCGGCCGGCCTGGCGGTGAAGGCCGCCGAGCTGCAGGGTCAGGCCGTCGCCGACGCCGTCCTGCGCCGCTTCCGCGAACGCATCTTCATCGACGGGATCGGGCCCCAGACGCCGGACGAATTCGACGCCGCCACGGTGGGGGTCGCCGGCCTCGACCACGCCCGCTGGCGCGAAGACCAGGCCCGTCCGGAGGTCGCCGCCGCCTATCAGGCCGACTGGCGCGAGACCCGCGAGCCCAACGACTTCGTGCGCAACCTCAAGCACGACAGCCCGATGAACGGCGAGCTGAAGCATTCGGAAGGCCATGACCGCTACGCCCTGCCCACGGTGATCTTCCGCGGCCCCGGCGGCGAGCACACCGTGGCCGGCTGGGTTTCGTATGAGGAATATGTCGCCGGCCTGGAGGCGGCCCTGCCCGGCGCCACCGCCGATCCGCGCCCCGATCCGACGCCCGACCAGGCCTTCGCCCGCTGGGGCATGCTGACCGCCAAGGAGCTGGAGGTGCTCTGCGGCCCCGACGCCCGGCCGCCCGCCGACGCGGTGGCCCACGATTGGGGCGACGGGGTCGTCTATTATTCCGCTCAGGAGGCCAAGGCCCGCGGTCTTGCGGCCAAGGCCGAGGCCTGATCGGCAAGATCCGGGCATGACCGACGACGCCCTCGACGCCGCCCGGCCGCCCCGGCTGAAGGACGCCTTCTGGGTCTGGCTGAAGATCGGCCTGCTCTCCTTCGGCGGCCCGGCCGGCCAGATCGCCCTGATGCACAGGATGCTGGTCGAGGAGCGCCGCTGGATCGGCGAGCGGCGGTTCCTGCATGCGCTCAACTACTGCATGCTGCTGCCCGGTCCCGAGGCCCAGCAGCTGGCCACCTATATCGGCTGGCTGATGCACAGGACCCTGGGCGGCCTCGTCGCAGGCCTCCTGTTCGTCCTGCCGGGCGCCGTCGTTATGCTGGGCCTCAGCATCGTCTACGCCCTCTACGGACACGCCCCCCTGGTCGCCGGCCTGTTCTTCGGGGTGAAGGCCGCCGTGCTGGCCGTGGTGACCGAGGCGATCCTGCGGATCGGCAAGCGCGCGCTGAAGACCCGATCATGATCGGCCTGGCCGTCGCCGCCTTCCTGGCGATCTGGCTGCTGCAGGTGCCCTTCCCGGTCATCGTCCTGGCGGCGGGCCTGATCGGCTTTGTCGGCGAGCGCCGCAGGCCCGGCCTGTTCGCCGGCGCCGGCGGGCACGGGGCGGAGGGCGACCCGAACGCGCCGGAGACCGGGATCATCGACGCCATGTTCGCCCGCGGCGAGCTCGACCACACCCGCCCGAGCCGGGGGCGCAGCCTGAAGGTGCTGGGCGTCTGGCTGACCGTGTGGCTCGCGCCGCTCCTCCTGCTCTGGCTCGGCCTGGGCCCTGACAGCGTCTGGACCCGGATCGCCGGCTTCTTCTCGACCATGGGGGTCGTCACCTTCGGCGGCGCCTATGCGGTGCTGAGCTATGTGGCCCAGGCGGCGGTCCAGACCTTCCACTGGATGACGCCGGGCGAGATGGCCGACGGCCTGGGCCTGGCCGAGACCACGCCCGGCCCGCTGATCATGGTCTTGCAGTTCGTGGGCTTCCTGGCCGCCTATCGGCACGCCGGAGGGCTCGATCCGCTGTGGGCCGGCGTGCTGGGCGCGGTCCTGACCACCTGGGTCACCTTCGCCCCCTCCTTCCTGTGGATCTTCCTGGGCGGCCCTTATGTGGAGCAGCTGCGCGGCAACCGCGCGCTCTCCGGGGCTCTGGCCGCCATCACTGCGGCGGTGGTGGGGGTGATCGCCAACCTCGCGGTCTGGTTCGCCCTGCACACCCTGTTCCGCCAGTCCCACGCCTGGACCCTGTTCGGGGTCGGACCGGACCTGCCCGTGCTGGCCTCGATCGACCTTCGGGCCCTGCTGCTGGCGGCGATCGCCATGCTGGCCATGCTGAGGTTCAAGGCGGGCATGCTGCCCACCCTGATCGGCTGCGCCATCGCCGGCCTGCTGCTGACGGGCCTCTAGGCCCGCCGCGTCCCGCGCAGACGGCGGCGAAGCCCCCACCACAGGGCCTCGGCCGCGAACGCCGCGCCTGCGATGATCAGGGCCAGGTCGACGGCCAGGGTGGCGGCGTATCCGACCGCGAAGGCGATGAGGGTGATCATGGGCGGGGCCTCCGGGGATTGGGTCTCAGCGCGACGCCGGGCGGGCAGACATAGGTGGCTTCCCAGCTGACCCGGCCGTCAAGTGGGCGCAGCTCGGTGATGCGGCATCCGGCCGGCAGGGCCACCGCCTCGGCGGCGCGGCGATAGGCGTCCTCGCCCAGGGCCGAAGGAACCAGCCCCAGGCTCATTCCCTCGGACGCCCCCTGCAGCAGAGCCGCGCCCGCATTGCGCTGGACCAGCAGATTGGGGTCGCGGGGATGCACCACCACCCGCATCACCCGCCCGTCGATCCGCACCGTCTGATGCTGAGGAGCGCCCTCGTACTGCAGAAGCCGGGTGATCGGCTGGGCGCGGCCCATGGCGTCCTCGGTGGTCCAGACGTGCGGCGCCGCGGCCATGGGCGACGCCCAGGCGGCCAGGATCGCGGCCAGGGCGATCACGGACGGCAGGGGGCGGGTCATGAGCGGCATGCGGGCTCCGGCGGACGGCGGTTCCGTCCAGGGCGCAGGTTCCTCCCTGCGCGTGGCGGAAGGCAAGCCACCAGGGGTTCAATCTGGACGCGCGGCGCCCGTCAGGGTCAGCAGTTCGCGCCGCCGCCACATCACCACAGCCAGGTCATAGGGATAGGCGACGACCTCGCGGGCGTGCATGCCCAGCCAATAGCCGCGCCGCGTCCCGACCCGCCCCGCGCTCACCGGTCCGCTCTCGGCGTCGATCTCCAGGGCGCGAAACAGCATGCGCACGCGGGGCAGATGATAGCTGTCGGTGCAGGCCACCGCCCCGGCCAGGCCCTCCGCGCGAATGAAGCGGCTGGCGGCGATGACGTTCTCCAGGGTGTCGCGGCTGTCCTCGTCCAGCACGATCCGCCCGGCCGGGATCTCGGCCCGCGCCAGCAGGTCGGCCATCAGCGAGGCCTCGGAGGGGCCGAACCGCCCCACCCCGCCGCTGCAGAAGATCGGGCTCTCCGGCGCGGCGCGCGCGGCGGCCACGGCGTAGCGCACCCGCCGGGCGAGGCTGGGGCTGGCCTGACCGTCCGGGCGGACGGCGGCGCCGAAAATGACGATGGCCCGGGTCATGGCGCCAGAATGGCTCCGCCCGGCGACGCCGGCTAGATCGCGCCGGCGTTCAGCGGGGGATTGTGCTGCTCGATCAGGTCCTCGCGCTCGGCCTTGCGGACCGCCGCGCGGACGTTCAGCCGGGTCAGGACCTCGGTGGCGCCCGGCTCGGCCCCGGCCTGGGCGCGGGCGGTCACCAGGGTCGATTCCCACTCGCGCGCCGAAAGGCGCTCGGTCTCCCCGGCATAGAGAATCCGCGTTCCCACGGGCGTGATCTGGGCGATGACATAGTTCGCCCCGGCCGGCGGGAGATAGCGCTCCTCCTCCAGGGTGACATAGCGATACATATTGCCGGACTTGCCGGCGAACTCGATCTGGCGGGTCAAGGCGCGCTCCCGACCTCTAGGGGACTGATACGTTTGTCGAAGTGGCCCCGGACTGGGGCGAAAGATAGGCCGCACGTGCGAGAAGAGTCCGCTTGGCCAGCGGAACAACCTTCGCCAGAAGGCGTTCGATGCAGGGCAAAGGCTCTGCTAGTCTTGACCTTCCGCCCGCGCCCGAAGCAGTTTCGGGACCCTCTTACTGTCTGAGACCGATAGCACGCAAGCCGATGGAACACCCCGCCGACTTTAGCGTGAGAGAAGACGGCGGCGCGGCCGCTGCGGTCCTGACCGGGGACTGGACCAGTTCCACCATGCAGCCGGCGGCCGATCGCATGGTCCACGACTTCGCCGACCGGCGCGGCGTCGCCTTCGATCTGAGCGGCATCGGCCGCATGGACACGGCCGGCGCCTTCGCGGTGATCCGCGCCGCCGGGGGCCAGCTGGACCCCGCCCGGGTCAAGGCCCGCCCCGAAACCGTGCGCCTGCTGACCCTGGTCGGCGCCGCCGCCGCCCCCCGCCCTGCGCGCAAGCGTCAGGCCCGCGGCTTCATGCAGATGACCATCCGCATCGGCCACGGCGTCATCGACGTGATCAAGGAGCTGTTCGAGACCCTGGTCTTCGCCGGCCACCTGCTGGCCGTCCTGGGCCTGGCGATCGTCAATCCGCGCCGCATCCGCTGGCCGGCGGTCATCTCGCTCGCCGAGCGCGCCGGCCTGGACGCCATTCCGATCGTGGTCATCACCTCGTTCTTCATCGGCGCGGTCGTCGCCCTGCTGGGCGCCAACATGCTGCGTCAGTTCGGGGCGGAGGTGTTCGTGGTCGAGCTGATCGGCATCGCGGTCCTGCGCGAATTCAACATCATCATCACCGCCATCCTGCTGGCCGGCCGGTCGGCCTCGTCCTTCGCCGCCGAGATCGGCTCGATGAAGATGAACCAGGAAATCGACGCCATGCGGGTCATGGGGGTCGATCCCTTCGAGGCCCTGGTGTTCCCGCGCTTCGCCGCCCTCTTGATCACCATCCCGCTCCTGACCTTCATCGCCACCCTGGCCGGCCTGCTCGGCGGCCTGGCGGTGACCTGGTCGGTGCTGGGCCTGGGGCCCGCATTCTTCCTGCAGCGCATCCTCGACAATGTGGGCGCCACCCACTTCTGGATCGGCATGTCCAAGGCGCCGGTCATGGCCGCGGTCATCGCCGGCATCGGCTGCCGCCAGGGGCTGGAGGTCGGCGGCGACACCGAGTCCCTCGGCCGGCGGGTGACCGCCGCCGTGGTGCACGCCATCTTCGCCATCATCGTCCTCGATGCCGGATTCGCCCTGATGTACATGGAGCTCGACCTTTGAGCCCCGCGGGCGAACCCCAATCGGCCCCGAGGCCCAAGGTCCCGGTCATCGAGGTCGAGGGCCTCGTCTCGCGCTTTGGCGAGAAGGTCATCCACAAGGACCTGGATCTGACCGTCAACCAGGGCGAGATCCTGGGCGTGGTCGGCGGCTCCGGCGCCGGCAAGTCGGTGCTGCTCAACTCGATCATCGGGCTGAAGCGCCCCGACGGCGGGACCATCAAGGTGTTCGGCCAGGACCTCACCCGCGCCAACCGCCGCTCGCGCGGCGCCGTGGAGCGCCGCTGGGGCGTGCTGTTCCAGCAGGGCGCCCTGTTCTCCAACCTGACGGTGCGCGAGAACGTCTCGGCGCCCATGTACGAACACACCGACATGTCCCGCCAGGCGATCCGCGAGCTGTCGGACCTGAAGATCGCCATGGTCGGGCTGCCGCCCGACGCCGGCTCGCTCAAGCCCGCCGAACTGTCCGGCGGCATGCGCAAGCGGGCGGGCCTGGCGCGCGCCCTGGCGCTCGACCCGGAACTGCTGTTCCTGGACGAGCCCACCGCCGGCCTCGACCCGATCGGGGCCGCGGCCTTCGACGAACTGATCCTGGACCTATCCCGTAGCCTGGAGCTGACCGTGTTCATGATCACCCACGACCTGGACAGTCTCTACACAATCACCGACCAGGTGGCGGTCGTGGCCGACAAGCATGTCGTGGCCACAGCCCCGGTGGCCGAGTTGGAACATTCCGACCACCCCTGGATCAAAGAATATTTCCTGGGTCCGCGGGGCCGCGCCGCGGCCGCGGCCGCGGCCCAGGACAAACGGACGGTCGCCTGATGGAAAAAGACGCCAACTACGCCCTCGTGGGCCTGTCGACCCTGATCCTGTTCGTAGGATTGGTGATCTTCGTCGTCTGGCTGGCCCGCCTGCAGTTCAGCCACGACTACGATGTCTATGACATCGTCTTCCAGGGTCCGGTACGCGGCATCTCCCAGGGCGGCGAAGTCCACTTCAACGGCATCAAGGTCGGCGAGGTCACCAAGATCGCGCTGCGCAAGGAAGACCCCAACCAGGTCATCGCCACCGCGCGGGTCACCTCCGACGTGCCGATCCGCGAGGACTCCTACGCCACGCTGGAGCCCCAGGGCATCACAGGGGTGAACTACATCCAGATCACCGCCGGCACGCCGTCGAAGCCGCTGCTGAAGAGCCTGTTCCCCAAGGACAAGGTGCCGATCCTGCGCAGCCAGCGCAGCGCGCTCTCCGACCTCCTGGAAGGCGGCGGCAACGTTCTGACCCGCACGGTCGAGGCCTTGGACCGGGTCAATCGCATCCTGTCCGACCAGAACATCAAGACCTTCAACGCCGCGCTCAGCGACACCCAGGCGGTCACCGCCGAACTGCGCGAACGCAAGGAGATCGTCGCCGACGCCCAGAAGGCGCTGCAGGATCTCGACGCCGCCACCCTGCAGATCGCCGCCCTGTCCAAGTCGACCCAGACCCTGGTCGACGGCGACGGCAAGCGCACGGTCAAGAACTTCGGCGACGCGTCCGAGGAGACCCAGGCCGCGGCCAAGGACCTGCGCGGCATGATCGCCAAGCTCGACGGTCCGACCAGCGAGTTCGCGGCCAACGGCCTGCCCCAGCTGACGGCGGCGGTCTCGTCCCTGCAGTCGACGGCCGAGTCCCTCGACCGGCTCGCCCGCGAGCTGCAAGCCAATCCCCAAGGCCTGGTGGGCAAGGCGCCCGCCTCGGAGAAGAAGGTCAAGCCATGAACCGGACCTGGATCCGCGCCGCCGGGCTCGTCGCCCTGGCCCTGTCCCTATCGGCCTGCGTCACCGTCTTCCCAAAGGCCAAGCCCGCGACCCTCTATCGGTTCCAGGGCGATGTCGCCGCCGTGGGGCCCGCCGCCAAGACCCGGATCGGCGTGGCCCGCGCCAATGGCAGCTTCAATGGCGCGGCCAGCGGCGACCGAATCCTGACCGTCACCGGTCCGGAGGTCGCCTATGTGGCCGAGGCGCGCTGGGCCGAACCGGCCGTGACCCTGTTCGACGAAGCCCTGGCCCGCGCCTTCAACGCCAATACCGGCGCCGCGCGCCTGGTCACCCGCGGCGAGCCGTCCCGCGCCGACTATTCCCTGCGCCTGGACGTCCAGCGGTTCGAGGCCGACTACGACCACGGCGGCAAGGCCGCCCCGCGCGTCGCCATCGACGTCCACGCCGTCCTGGTCCGCGCCAGCGACCGCGCCGTGGTCGGCGACGAGCTGTTCTCGGTCGCCGTCCGCGCTCGCGAGAACCGCGTCAGCGCCATCGTCGCGGCCTTCGACGCCGGGGTCAGCCAGCTGCTCGGCAAGCTGGTGGCCTGGGCGAATGCGGGAGTCGCGGCGGGCTGAGACAGGGGCCCTCGCCAAAGGCGGCGTTGGCTTCACCTCAACAAACGCGCCTATAAGCGCAGCTTGAGCTTGGGTGGGGGACGCCGTGGATATTCATAAGCCGAAACCCGTCCACAGCTGGCGGGAGCTGATGTCCGAGGTCGGCGTCGTCGTCATCGGCATCGTGATCGCCCTGACGCTCGAAGAAGGCGTCCGCACCCTGCACGATCGCGAAATCGCCTCTGAGGCCCGCGAGGCCGTCAAAGAGGAGATCCGCCAAAACCTCTCCTACATGAGCGGCCGGCTGGAAACCCAGCCCTGCATCGAGCGCCGACTGGACGAGATCGGGCGGATCCTTGAAGCCTCGCGTGAGGGCGAACTGACGACGCGCCCGAATTGGGTCAGCCAGCCCTCCGTCTACTTCCTGTCGAACCAGCGCTGGCAAGCCGCCACCGGAAGCGGGCGGATCAGCCTGCTCACCACGGACGAACAGGGCAGTCTGGGCGTGTTCTCGGTCATCAACACGCGCTTCAATGACGCCGAGGCCCGGGAACAGGCCGCCTGGTCGCAACTGCGCGGGCTGGAGTCCTGGCAAGGGCCGCTCGGGGCGCAAGGGCGCGTTCATTTCGCCGCCGCCCTGCAGGAAGCCCGCTACGAAATCTGGGAGACCCGGATCACCATCGGGCTCGCCCATCGCCTGGCCCAGAAACTCGGAATCAAGCCCTCCCTGCCCAAGACGATGGACACCAGCTATGCGGTGCCGCATGCGGTCTGCCTGCCGATCACGACGCCCCGCGAGCAAGCGCTCAAGATCCTGTCGCAGGACGGATCGCCGCCCTGGGGCCAACCGAAATAGTCAATCAACCTCGAGGGCGACGTGTCGGACGACATCAACGGCTCTGACGGCGGCGCTGTCGCCCGCCGCACCCTTCTGGCCGGAGCGGCGGCCCTGCCCTTTGCAGCCGGCGCGGCCGGCGCCTCACCCAGAAAGGGGACCGGCGTGCAGCCCTATCGCTTCCTTCAGGTCGATGTCTTCTCGCCCGAGCGTTTCCGGGGCAATCCGCTCGCGGTCGTGGTCGGCGCCGACGACCTCACCGACGACGACATGAAGCTGTTCTCCCGCTGGACCAATCTCAGCGAGACCACCTTCCTGATGCGCCCCAGCCGGCCGGACGCCGACTATCGGGTGCGCATCTTCTCGGTGGGCGAGGAGCTGCCCTTCGCCGGGCATCCGACGCTCGGGACCTGCCACGCCTGGCTGGCGTCCGGCGGCAAGCCGCGGGGCGAGATCATCGTCCAGGAATGCCCCATTGGGCTCGTCCGGCTGCACCGCACGAGCGGTCGGCTGGCCTTCGAGGCGCCGCCGCTTCGCCGCGCGTCGCCCATGGACGCCGAGATGCTGGCGCGGGTGCGCAAGGGTCTGGGCCTGACCGACGCCGAGATCGTCGCCACCAGCGTCCTGGACGCCGGGCTGGAGCAGCCGGCCCTGATGATCCGCAGCCGCGCCCGCCTGCTGGAGCTCAAGCCGGACTGGAGCGCCCTGGGCATGGAGGCGCTGGGCGTCATCGCGCCCTTCAGCGACCGGCCCGCGCCTGGCCAGCCGGACTTCGAGGTGCGGATGTTCGACGTGACCCTGGCCAATTTCGAGGACCCTGTGACCGGCAGCCTCAACGCCAGCCTGGCGCGCTGGCTGATCGGCGCCGGCCTGGCGCCGGAGCACTATGTGGCGAGCCAGGGGACGGTGCTCGGACGCACCGGCCGCATCCATGTGGACCAGGACGCCGACGGCCTGTGGATCGGCGGCGACACCACCACCCGCATCGAAGGCGTCCTGAACCTTTAGCGCCCGCTTGCGGCCTGCGATGTCGGCGTCGCGCCCGCTCATCCGTCGTTTCGATGCAGGGGACGAGCCCAGGAGCAGAGGACACGACATGGGACAGACCGATCAGCCCAAGGGACATCCGGCCACCGTCGTGCGGCAGGCCGGCCGAGAGATCATCGTCACGCGCAGCCTCGACCACCCGGTCCAGGCGGTGTTCGAGGCCTGGACGCAGGCTGACCTCTTTCGCCAGTGGTGGGCGCCGAAGTCGATGGGCGCGGTGATCAGCGCCTGCGAGATCGACGCCCGCACCGGCGGCGGCTACCGCATCACCTTCGGCGAGGGCCCGGAGGCCGCGACCTTCTTCGGCAAGTATCTCGAGGCGACCCCGCCCGCGCGCCTCGTCTGGACCAATGAGGAGGGCGGCGACGGCCCGGTGACCACCGTGACCTTCGACGACCAGGGCGGGCGCACCGCCCTGACCCTTCGCGAAACCTATCCCGACGCCCCGCCCGCCGACGCCGTCGCCGGCATGCAGGCCATGTCGGGCGAGCAGTTCGACCAGCTGGACGCGCTCTTGGTCGCCCAGCGCGCCGGGCGGTGAGCGCGCCGAGGCTGACGGCTAAGGCCGCAGCGCGCGGATCAGGGTTCTGAGCAGGGCGACCGTCTCGGCCTCGGCCTCCCGGTCGCCGGCTTGGCGCCAGGCGCTCTGGATCACCACCACCACCTGCTCGGCCGGACTGAGGTAGATGCGCTGGCCGAAGGCGCCCAGGGCCAGGAAGGCGCCGGCGTGCAGGCCCTCGGCGAAGGGCGCGCCCGGCAGGGCCCACCAGTGATAGCCATAACCTGCCGGACTATCGGTCATCAGCTGACCGAACCCGGTCGCGGCGCAGTCGGGCTGGCCGGCGAGATCTCGCCAGCCGGCCGGCAGGACCCGTCGCCCGCCAAAGGCCACGCCGTCCTCCAGCACCAGCAGGCCGAAACGGCCGACGTCGCGCAGGCGGGCGCTGACCCCCGTGCCGCCCAGTTCCAGCCCCTCCTCCGCGTCCAGTTGCCAGAGCCCGTCGGCCTCCATGCCGGCGGGGCCCCAGACGGTCTCGCCGAAATAGTCGGCCAGGGGTCGGCCGACCGCGGCGGCGACCACGGCGCCGAGCAGGATGCTGTCGCCGGTCGAATAGTTGAACACGGTCCCCTGCGGCGCCGCGCGCGGCAGGCTGCGCAACAGCTCCAGCACCGCGCCGGGGCGTCGGCTGGCCAGCGCCCGGCCCAGGCGCCGCACGTCGGTTCCATCGGTGTTTTCGCCCTCGTCCCAGGCCACGCCTGACGCCATCCGCAACAAGTTGCGCAGGGTGACGCCCGCGTAGGCCGAGCCGCGCATCTGGGGCAGATAGGGATCGCAGACCTCGTCCAGATCGCCGATCAGGCCCCCGTGCTGCGCGGCGCCCACCAGGGTCGCGGTCATCGACTTCGCGGTCGAGAAGCTCGCCCAGCGGGTCTGCGGCCCGCTGCCCAGCCCATAGCGCTCGAGCGCGATCTCGCCATTCTTCAGGACCAGGAACCCGGCCGTCCGCCGCCGCGCCATGAAGTCGTCGAGGCCGACCATCGCCTCTCCCACCCGATAGGCCGGATCGGCCAGCGGCCGGCCATGGGGTGGCAGGGGCCGCACCGGACCGCTGCGCCGGATCACCCGATGCGGCCAGATCTGGTCCTGATGGCGAAAGGTCGCCGCCTGCTCCTCCGGCGTCGCCTTCCAGAGGTTCGCCACGGCTCGCTCCGCGTTGGCGGACCCCGAATTCACGCTGTCGCCCAGGTCATCGCGCCCCATCGCCCCCTCCCCATGTGAGAGGCCCAGATCGCGCCGGGTGGGCGGGGTCGCAACGCAAGTTAAGTTGGCTTGCCGAGGTCGCTTGGGGCTGGCACGGTTGAGCCCTGGTCGGGGTGGCGGAGGTCCGCCAGGAGGCGTTTCAGGCCTGCTTCCGGAGGGAGGCCAAAGTCCACTATCGACCCGTTGCGGATTTCCGGAACATCCACTTCAAAGCGCTCGGTGGCCCAGGCTGGCCGATTCTACGGCGACATGATCATCTGACGCGGCAAGTACTGGCCGAATAGGCACGGAGGCCACAGTGATCTGGTTAGCGACAGGCCTCCCCGCCCTCGTTGTGTTCTGGTTCATCCCAGTGAACCCCAGCACCATGGGGATCATTGGGCCATTCTTGATGGTCGTAGAGCTTTCCTACGTTGGTGCCGTCGCGAAGGCGGCTGTGGCGCTGAAGGAGCGGACTGGCCGATATCCCTGGTCTGATCGGATAAGACTCATCCCCTACGCCTGCGGAATGCTAGCGTATGCGCTAATATTCCTTGGAAAAATCCCAGGCGGTGAGGCGCCCGCGATGGGAACCGCGGCGATTTTGATGATCGCCTTGTCCAAGATTTGGATCAGCGGCAGCGATATCCGGCCGGCTCCAATTAAGTTGCGTCGACGGTAGACCGTTTCCCGCGTCGCGGAGACAATGTCAGCTCGCCAACCATCCCGGACATGCCCAAGGCCCGCTCCGGGCGCGCGCCCTACCCGATCCCCGCGATCCGCTTCGCCGCGGTCAGCGTGTTCTGCAGCAGGCAGGCCACGGTCATCAGGCCGACCCCGCCCGGCACGGGCGTAATCGCGCCGGCCACTTCGCTGACGGCCTTATAGGCCACGTCGCCGACCACCTTGGTCTTGCCCGCCGCGGCCTTGACCGGATCGGAGAACGGTACGCGGTTGATGCCCACATCGATGACGGTGGCGCCGGGCTTCACCCAGTCGGCCTTGATCATCTGCGGGCGGCCGACGGCGGCGACCAGGATGTCGGCCTCGCGGCAGACGGCCGGCAGGTCCACGGTGCGCGAGTGGGCGATGGTCACGGTGCAGTCGGCCTGCAGCAGCAGCTGCGCGATCGGCCGGCCCACCAGGACGGAGCGACCCACCACCACCGCCCGCTTGCCGGCGAGCGTGTCGCCCAGGGTCTCGCGCAGCATGATCATCGAGCCCAGCGGGGTGCAGGGCACCAGCGACGGCAGGCCCTGCGACAGCCGCCCGGCGTTGATCACATGCAGGCCGTCGACGTCCTTGTCCGGATTGATCGCGGTGATCACCTCCTTCTCGTCCAGGCCCTTGGGTAGGGGCAGCTGCACCAGAATGCCGTGGATCGTGGGATCGACGTTCAGCGCCTCGACCAGACCGATCAGGGTCTCCATCGTGGTGTCGGCCGGCAGGATGTGGGTCACCGAATGCATGCCGGCGGCCTTGGACTTCTCGCCCTTGGAGCGGACATAGATCTGGCTGGCCGGATCCTCGCCCACCAGCACGACGGCCAGGCCCGGGGTCAGGCCGTGCTTGGCCTTCAGCTGCGCCACCTCGGCAGCGACCTCGGCCTGCAGGCGCTCGGACAGCGGCTTGCCATCGATGATGCGGGCTTGGCTCATGGGACCTCCGGCGGCTTTCGGGAACGTGGCGCTCGACTACCGGGTCTGGTGCGCCGGCGCAACGCGACGAAAACTCATGCGGCTATGGCGAAGGCCCTAGCCGCCGCCCTCGCGCAGCCAGGCGGCGATGGCCCAGCTGTGCGCCTCGCGGCGCATGGCGGCGATGGCGTCGAGCGGGGACATCCAGATCAGCCGGTGATCATCCTCGATCTTCAGCTCCGCCGCCTCGCCGGTGATCGACACCCGGAAGAACTCACCGCGGACGTTGAAGTCCTGGCCCTCGTGATTGATGAAGTACTGGTCGGCCCGCTCGACGAAGGCGCGGGGATCGACGATCAGCCCCGTCTCCTCGCCGAACTCGCGGATCACCGCCTCCTCCGGGCTCTCGCCGGGATCGATGCCGCCGCCCGGCAGGTCGCGCCAGGTCGGCTGGCCCGGCGTCTCCACCTCCACGACCGCGATCAACCCGCCGCGCAGGGCGATGCCGAAGGCCGCCGGGCGGTCGGGATAGGCGAGCCCGGCCCGCCGCGCGCCGAACTGCGGAACGGCGCGCACTAGTCCTTGCCGTAGAGATAGGGATAGGCCGCCGTCTTGCCCGAGAGGATGTCGCCGAGCGGCACCGGGGTCCAGCCGACGGCGAGCGTGTCGCTGTCCTTCCAGGCCCACAGGATCAGGTCGCGCAGCTCCGAGGCGCCGGCCGCCAGCCGCTCCACCGCGAAGGCCGTGCCATTGGTCGCGCCGGGCCTCAGCCCGCCGGCCTTGATCATCTCATAGAGCGGCTCGACCTGCTTGCCGCTGGTCGCCAGATAGGTGGTGACGCAGACCATCAGCTCACCTGTGCAGGTCTGGACCGGCGCGAGCTTGGCCCGGACCATCGGCGTGGTCACGGTGGTCAGGACCAGCTCCCCCTCGAAGGGGTTGTGGATCTTGTCCTGGGTGTAGTCCTTGGGGTTCGGGAAGGGCCCCCAGCCGTTGTAGTGCACCGTCACGTGCAGGGGCTGGGCCCCGTCGCCGACGAAGTGCGACAGATAGCCGATGGTCTGGAGGATCTGGGCCTCGCGCCGCGCGCGGTCGGCCTGCAGCCAGGCGCGGTGGGCGCGGTTCTTCTCCCGCGGGATCGCATAGGTCTCGGCCCGCCAATGGGCGAAGTCCTTGGCCAGCTGCTGCGACTGATCGACGATGGAATAGGGCAGATAGCCGCCCTTCCAGCTGTCCAGGCCCAGCGCCTGCATCTGCTTTTCGTAATCCGGCCGGGTGATCGGCAGCTCGGTGACCAGCGGCCCGCCATGCACGCGGCCGGCGTCGTCCAGGTCCAGGAAGTGGCCGGCGTCACGATTATTGTCGTGGGTCTTGCCCGCGCCCTTGGAGCGGTCCGGCTCCCGCGACAGCTCGCCCGCCGCCGCGACCGAGGCCGGGGTGCGCAGGAAGGCCGGCAGGTCGGCCGGCAGGGCCTGGACCGCCGCCTCCCCGAGGATGCGATGGCCCATCCCGCCCCAGGCGAGCGCGGGCGCGGGCGCCGCCAGAACCAGGGCGGCGAGGGCGAAACGGCGGAGGGTGCGGATCATGGCCGCGATTTGACGCCCCTGCCCTGCGAAGGCAAGCCGCGGGTCAGTGAATTTTCAGCGTCGCCTCGACCCGCCCGACCCAGGCCTTGACCCGGGGATAGTCGGCCAGGTCGAACCCGCCCTCGTGGGCGACGCGGGTGTAGGCGACCAGCGTCACATCGGCCAGGGTCACGGCCTCGCCGACCAGGAAAGCGGAGCCCGCCAGGGCCTCGTCCAGGCGCTTCAGGGCGCCCTTGCCCCGCTCGACGATCTTGGGATCGAGCTCGGCGGCGGACTTGCCCAGATAGTGCATCTGGAACCGGGCCACGGCGACATAGGGCTCGTGGCTGTACTGCTCCCAGAACATCCATTCCAGCATGTGGGCCCGGTCATAGGCGTCCGCCGGGATCAGGTCCGAGCCCTCGGCCAGGTGGATGATGATGGCGTTGGACTGGGCCAGCGGCCGGCCGTCGTCGAGGATCACCGCCGGCACCTGGCCCGCGGGGTTCATGGCCAGGAACTCCGGCGTCCGGGTCTCGGCCTTCAGCACGCTGGTCTCGATCCAGTCATAGGCCAGGCCCAGATGATCTGCCGTCCACTTCACCTTCAGGCAGTTGCCGGAGATGGAGTCGCCATAGATGCGCATGTGGTGGTCCCCCTTGCTGACGCCGGGTCATAGCGCCCCTGTCCCTGCACGCAATCCAGCCGCTCTGGCGCCCCTGTGAGACGAACTGATGACGTCCGGGTTGCCCTGGCAGGAGAGTCCGGGTACTTACGCGGCCGCTGACAGAACAACGACGAAGGAGGACGCCGTCATGGGACGCCGCCTCGCCGCCCTGGCCGCTATCCCGCTCCTCGCCCTCGCCGGCGCTGCCCGCGCGGACTCTCCCCCGCCATCCGATCCGATCGGCGACCTGGTGATGTCGGCCCTGACGGGCGCGCTGCCGGGCACGCCGGACTTCCAGATGAAGGCCAGCCTCTACCATGCCGGCGCCCGCGGCGTGGGCGTGATGGACTCCCTCGGCTGCCGGGTCGTGGCCATGCGCACCGTCGCCATCGACGCCAGCCGGATCCCCAAGCGGACGATCCTGTTCATCAAGGAAACCGTCGGCCTGCCCATGCCCGACGGCACGACCTACGACGGCTACTGGTACGCCACCGACACCGGCGGCGCGATCAAGGGCGATCGGATCGACCTGTTCACCGGCATGAGCGCCGCCTCCATGAAGGCCATGCGCTCGCTGAACCTATCCAGCCTCAGCGTCACCAAGGCCGGCGAGTTCAAGGGCTGTCCGCCGAAATAGGCGAGCGCCCACAACAATCCCCCCGGACCACCGCGACCGCCGGCGCATGACGCGCCGGCGCTTCTCAAAGCGCGAGCCGGGTCCCCATGCCGATCTGCAAACCCAACTTCTTCCTGTTCACCGGCGGCCCCGGCGTCGGCAAGACCACCCTGGTCGAGCACCTCGCCGGGCTCGGCGAGATCTGCGTGCCCGAGACCCATCGCGCGGTGATCCGCGAACAGGCGGCGCTCGGGGCGGCGGGGATCTCGCGCGACGACCAGACCGCCTATCGCGACCTCTGTGGCCGCCGCGACGTGGCCCGGTTCGACCGCATGGCGCAGGAGACCCGGCGGGTGTTCTTCGACCGCGGCATCCTGGACAGCCTGGCCGGCGACGGCCTCGACCCGCCCTGGCTGATCGAGGCGGCGGCCGAGCGCCGCTACGCCACGACCGTCGTCGTGCCCCCGCCCTGGCCGGAGATCTATGAGACCGACGCCGAGCGCATCCAGGACTTCGCCGAGGCGGTCGCCACCCACCACCGCATCTGCGCGAACCTCGTGGCCTGGGGTTATGAGGTGATCGAGCCCCCTCGCCTGCCCGTCGCGGCGCGCGCGGCCTTCGTCCTGGACCAGGTGCGGCGACAAGGCTTCTGAGAGTCAGGCCCCGCCGCGCACCGTCAGCCGGCCGACCAGCCGCCGGACCACCTCATCGGCCAGGGCCTCGCGACTGGCGCGCGGGTCCGGATCCGCCGCGCAGGCGAACCAGATCGGCGACAGCAGCCGGGCGAGCACCCCGGCCAGCAGGGGCAGGGCGTCGGGCTCAAGGTCGAAGATGCGTCCGAGCGCGTCGCGCACAGTCCCGCCCTGGGCGAAGCGGATCACCGCGCCCGCCCCCGCCAGCTCGGGCCGCCGGACGGCCGCGAGGAACAGGGTCCGCCGGCGCAGGGCCGGTCCGTTCGGCAGGTCGGCGACCGCATGGAAGCGCAGGGCCTCGGCGAGATCCGCGGAGGAGCGGATCTGCTCCACGCTGGTGGGCGACGCCGGGGACGGCTCCTCCCCGACCGCGCGAGACATCGCCTCGACCTGCCCCCGGATCGCGCCCGCGACCAGGTCCTCGATGGTGCGGAAGTGGTGGGTGACCGATCCGGTGGTCACGCCGGCCCGGGCGGCCACCGCCCGGTGGGTCAGTCCGCTCAAGCCCCCCGTCTCGACGACCTCGGCGGCAGCCTCGACGATCTTCATCGCCGCAGGCGCGATCGACCCCACCGGACGCGCCCCGGCGCTCCGCTCGGCCAAGGCCGCCGCCCCCGTGGCCGCGCCCGGCGCCGCGTTCAGCCACAGGGCGCCCAGCAGGTCGCACTGCTCGCGCAGGGCGGCGGCCTCCAGCGCCGGCGACCAGCGCGACAGGTGATAGAGCGCCTCGGACTCGAAGAAGAGGTGCAGGATGCGGCCGTCCATCGGCCCCAGGCCGAAGTCGCCGGCCGTCTGCCGCCAGAACTCCCGCCAGAGCGCGGTCCAGTCCGCCGCCGGTCCCCGCCCGGCCATGGCCGCCAGGCCCTCCTGGTAGAGCAGGGCCAGGGCCCGCATCTCCCCCGTCCAGGCGACGATCACCTGTTCCAGGGCCAGAACCGCGCCGTTCGCCGTCCGCGGCAGGGCCAGGAGGTCGCGCCGCTTGGCCGCCATCCAAGCGGTCGTATCCCGCACACCCTGGGCGTATGCGGCCAATAACAACTGTTCTATCGCGCCGAAGTTGTAGTTGATGGCGCTGGGGGAGACCCCGGCCTCGGCGGCGACCGACCGCGCCGACGCCGCTGCCGCGCCTCGGGCCGCGATCTGGGCGGCCGCGGCCTGAATCAGGCGATCTGCGCGGGACTCGTCTGGCCCTACATCGCCTTCCGCATAGGGACTTCTCGAAGCTTCAGGGGCGGCGCGGCGGATCGGCATGACCCATTGTCGGAAGCCGGCCTCGCCGAGGCAAGCGCGGAATCGCCTGACCGCCCGCCTTCGCGAAGCCGCAACATAACAGTCGTTCCAGCTTCACAGTCCGGCGCTACCAACCCCCTCGCCCACGTCACGTGGTCGGGAAATTCTGGGGGTTGAGATGGGACAGCAAGGTCTGGGGGCGACGGCGCTGCGCGCCTGTCTGATGGCGAGCGCCGCGGCCATGGTCATCTGTGGTCAGGCCCATGCCGAAGGCGACGCCAATGACGGCGCAGTCGGCCTGGAGGAAGTCGTGGTCACCGCCCAGAAGCGCGCCACCAACCTGCAGGATACGCCCATCGCCATCTCGGCCATGACCAGCGACGACCTGCAGGCGCGCCACGTCCAGTCGATCGAGGACCTGGGCGACGGCTCCATCCCCTCCCTGCGGGTCGCTCCGTTCTTCGCGCGCAATTCGGCGCTCACCATCGGCATGCGCGGCATCGGCGCCCTGGGCGACGCCAACCAGCCGGCCCGCGACCAGGCGGTCGGGGTCTATATCAACGGCGTCTATCTGGGCCGCGCCCAGGGCCTGGGCTCGGCCATGTACGATGTGGAGCGCATCGAGGTTCTCAAGGGGCCGCAGGGCACCCTGTTCGGCCGCAACACCGAGGGCGGGGCGGTCAGCATCGTCACCCGCGCGCCCAGCGGCGAGTTCGGCATGCGCACCGCGGTCGGCTATGGCGACTACAACGCCTACAAGGCCGAGACCCATATCGACCTGCCGGCCTTCCACGATGTCAGCGTCAAGATCGACGGCCTGGTCAGCAAGCGCGACGGCACGACGACCAACCCGACCAGCTCGGGCCAGCCGGACTTCAATTCCTACGACAAGAGCGGCGTCCAGATCGAAGCCCTGTGGCGCGCCACCGACCGGTTCAACGTCGACTACGCCTTCGACGACTCCCACGACGCCACCACGCCCTATTATGTTCAGCTCCTGAAGAAGGGCGCCCTGGCGCTGGCGCCCCTGATGCCGCTGCAGCCCGACCGCGCCAAGCGGGCCAATGTCGGCGTGCCCATGCAGCCCAGCGTCGGCAACACCTGGGGCCACCGCCTGACGCTGGACTGGAAGCTCTCCGACGACCTAGAGCTGAAGACCATCAGCTCCTACCGCAAGCTCTCCCAGACCCAGTTCGACAACGCCGAGGAGGTGCTGTCGGTCTTCGCGCCCAACGGCAATTTCAGCCGCTACAGCATCGCCCGCGTCTATCAGGACCAGTCCAGCCACGAATTCCAGGTGATCGGCAGACTGCCGCAAATCGAGTACGTGGCCGGCGCCTTCTATTATCGGGAGAATGTCCGGGACAACGCCCAGACCCCCAACTCCCTGCAGTGGAACGCCACGGGCACGGCCTACACCACCCTGTCACTCGACCTGAACACCGTCCCCTTCGACCGGGCGAGCCATGTCACGACGACGAGCTATGGCGTGTTCGGCCAGGCGGTCTGGACCCCGCCGGTCCTGAACGAGGCGCTGCACGTGACGGTCGGCGGTCGCGCCACCACCGACAAGAAGAAAGGCTCCCTCGACACCGTCAACGGCGCCCTGCCCGCCTATGTCGACGCCAACAAGATCACCGTCACCGGGACCATCCCGCTCGACAAGTCCTGGAGCCACTTCGACCCGCTGGTCACGGTCGCCTATGACGTCACCGACGACATCAATGTCTATGGCCGCTGGAGCACGGGCTACAAGGCCGGCGGGGCCAATTCGCGCTCGCTGACCTATCGCGCCTTCTCGCCCGAGACCGTGTCGATGTACGAGATCGGGGTGAAGTCGGAGTTCTGGAACCGCCGGGCCCGGCTGAACGTCTCGGCCTATTCCGGCGAGCTCAAGGACGCCCAGGTCGATTTCAGCGTCATCATCCTCAACAACAATCGCGGCACGCTGGAGACCACCAACGCGGCGACCGGCAAGACCAAGGGCGTCGACATCGATGTCGCGGTCGTCCCGCTGGAGGGCCTGACCCTGTCGGCCGCCTACGCCTATACGGACGTCAAATTGTCCAAGGCGTTCAATCCCTTCACCAACGCCCAGGCGACGATCTATCCGCTCTACACGCCCAAGAACACCGGCAGCGTGACGATCGACTATGAGCGTCCGGCCCTGGGCGCCAGCTTCAGCGCCCATATCGACGGGGCCTGGTCCGACGGCCAGTACACCAGCACCACCGACCCGACGCTCAGCGACAGCGCCTTCCTGGTGAACGCCCGCCTGGCGCTCTCCGACATCAAGCTCAATGGCGACAGCTCCACCCTGCAGCTGTCCCTGTGGTCGCGGAACCTGCTCGACGAGGCCCACGCCTTCCTGAAGAACACCAATGCGGCGCTGGGCACCTACGGGATCTACAACGAGCCCCGCACCTTCGGCGTCGAAGCCAGCGTCAAGTTCTGAACCTGCAGGCCTGATCCCCGGGCGGCCGTCCTGGTCGCCCGGTCAACTACGATGGGAGGACACGCCATGGACCGCCGCGCATTCCTGATGACCGCGATCGCCAGCGGGGCGCTCGCCGCCGCGCCGGGCGCGACCGCCGCGCCCCTGCTGGACGGCCGGGTCACCCGCCTGTCCGACACGGCGCTGGGCCTCAGCTGGACGGCCAAGGGGCGCCCCGCCTCGGTCTATGTCTCCTCCGACCCCGACGCGCCGCGCGCCTTCATGCGCGAGGTGAAGGCCAACGTCACCGGCGGCGAGACCAAGCTGGCGCTGGCCATCGCGCCGCGTCCCTATTTCCTGGTCGCGGCGCAGACCGGCGGCCAGGTTCGGGTGGCCGAGCGGCTGCTGCCCCTGAAGGGCGGACGCAATTTCCGCGACCTCGGCGGCTACCGCTCGGCCGACGGGCGGCAGGTGAAGTGGGGGCGGATCTACCGCTCCGGGGTAATGAGCGGCCTGACCGCCGCCGACATGACCTATCTGAACGCTCTTGGTGTCTCGGTGGTCTGCGACCTGCGCAGCGTCCAGGAACGCACCAGCGAGCCCAGCCCCTTCCTGTCGGCCGACGGGACCAAGGTCATGGCCGTCGACTATGACATGGGCCAGTCGCTCTCCAGCCTCTACCGGGCGACCAACCGGGCCGAGGCGGTCCAGGCCTTCGCCGACGCCTATCTCGGCTTCATCGACATGCTGGCCCCGCAATACACCGACATGTTCGGCCATCTGGTGCGCCACGAGACGCCCCTGGCCATGAACTGCAGCGCCGGCAAGGACCGTACGGGCATGGGCTCGGCCCTGGTGCTGTCGGTGCTGGGCGTGCCGCGCGAGACGGTGATCGCCGACTATGCCCTGACCCAGACCTTCACCCCGCCCAGCCTCCACACCAAGCAGATCGCCGCGGGCGCGAAGATGAGCGGCGTCAACGCCGCCCAGGCGCAAGGCTTCGCGCGCATGCCGCCGGAGGTGCTGAACGTCACCATGGGCTCGGACCCCGACGTCATGCGGATCGCGCTCAAGGCCGTCGACGCCAAGTACGGCGGCCCGGTCGAGCTGGCCAAGGCCCGCTTCGGCCTGACCGACGACAAGGTCGCCCGACTGCGCGCGACCTATCTGATCTGACGGGCCTCAGGTCTCGACGAAGGCGCGTTCCAGCACATAGTCGCCGGGCGTCGAGACCGAGCCTTCCACATAGCCGTAGCTTTCCAGCTGGATCTTCAGGTCCTTCAGGACCGACGGCCCGCCGCAGAGCATGAAACGGTCCTCGGCCGGATCGAGCCTGGGCAGGCCCAGGTCCTCGAAGATCTTGCCGGAGGCGATCAGGTCGGTGATCCGGCCCTCGTGCTTGAAGGGCTCGCGGGTCACGGTCGGATAATAGAGCAGCTTCGGCGCGACGATCTCGCCCAGGATCTCGTCATTGGGCATGTCGCGCTCGAACATCTCGCGATAGTTCAGGTCGGCGACGTGGCGCACCGTGTGGGTGACGATCACCTTCTCGAAGCGGTCATAGACTTCGGGGTCGCGGGCCAGGCTGAGCCAGGGGGCCAGGCCCGTGCCGGTGCCCAGCATGTAGAGCCGCTTGCCGGGCTTCAGCCCGTCCAGCACCAGGGTCCCGGTGGGCTTCTTGCCGATCAGCACCTGGTCGCCGACCTTGAGGTGCTGCAGGCGCGAGGTCAGAGGGCCGCTCTCGACCTTGATCGAATAGAATTCCAGCTCCTCGTGCCACGAGGGCGAGGCGATGGAATAGGCGCGCAGCAGCGGCTTGCCGTCGATCTCCAGCCCCACCATCACGAACTGCCCGCTCTGGAAGCGGAAGCTGGGATCGCGGGTGGTGCGGAATGAGAACAGCTCGTCGGTCCAGTGCTGGACCCAGGTCACGGTCTCATAGAGGAAGGCGCCGGCCTTCTTGGCCGGGGCGGCGGCGGTCACGTCGGTCATGATCTGTCTGCAGTCCGTTGGGCGTCAGATATCGCCGCCGACGTTGGAAACCGCGTCGGGCGCGCGGGCGACATGTATGCCGCATTCGGTCTTTTCGGAACCCGCCCAGCGACCAGCGCGGACATCTTGTCCCTCTTCCACCGGATTCGTGCAGGGCCAGCAGCCGATCGAAGGGAAGCCCTGGGCCACCAGCGGGTGGGCCGGCAGGTCATGCTCGGCCATGTAGCCGTCGAGCTCGGTCTTGCCCCAGTTGGCCAGGGGATTGAACTTCACCTGGCCGTCGGCCTGCTCCACCACCGGCAGGGACAGGCGGTCGCCGCCATGGAACCGCTTGCGCCCGGTGATCCAGGCGTCGAATTCGGTCAGCGCCCGGTCGAGGGGCAGCACCTTGCGCACATGGCAGCAGGCGTCGGTGTCGGTCTTCCAGAGCTTGGCCTCCGGATCGGCCGTGGCCAGGTCCTGGAAGGCGGGGCGCAGGTCGCGGATCCCGGTCAGGCCGAGCTTGGCGGCCAGGTTCTTCCGATAGTCGAGCGTCTGACCAAACAGCATGCCGGTGTCGAGGAACATCACCGGCATGTCCGGTTTGATCTTCGAGACCATGTGCAGCAGCACCGCCGATTCCGCCCCGAAGGACGAGACCAGGGCGAGCTTGTCGCCAAAGGTCTCCACGGCGCTTTCCAGCACCGTCATCGGGTGGGCGTGTCGCAGTTCGGCGTCCAGGCGGAGCGCGATCTGCGGGCGATCGATCTGGTCATAGGCCATGGGACTCAAGCCTCCCCGCGCTCGACATAGGCCGGAGCCCTGGCGTCGGCGGCGCGCTGATAGACGTGACGATGACGGTTCGCGACGTGGGCCCACTGGGCCGGCTGCGAACCGTCCGCGGGCTCGAAGGCGTCGAACCCGCAGCGGATCATGTGACCGCCCTGCTCCACCACCACGTCGCCCACGGCGCGGAGCTGGCCCTTGAAGCCCAGCCTCTGGCGCAGGATGGACGCCGAGCTGTAGGCGCGGCCGTCGGTGAACTTCGGAAAGGCGAGCGCCACCAGCGCCAGGCGCGGCAGGTCATAGGCGAGCGCCTCGACCTCCTCGGCCGCCTCGACCCGCACCCCGACCGCCCGGCCCTCGGACAAGAGGCGGTCGCCCTCGGCCTGGAAGCGGGTGAGCGAGATGATCACGTCGCCCTGGGGCAGGTCCTCGTCGTCGGGAACCGCGGTGAAGGGGTCGTCAATCAACGAGAAGGCGCCGTCGGTCAGCTTAACGAGCGTCGGCATAGACAGCCTCCTTGAACGGCGCGTCGCCGGTGCGGCGGTAGGTGTCGAGGAAGCGCTCGCCGTCCTGGCGTTCGCGCAGATAGACGTCGACCAGGGCGTCCATGGCGTCGGTGACCTTGCCGGCCGGCAGGGCCGGACCGAGGATCTTGCCCACCGCCGCGTCCTCGGCGCCGGAGCCGCCGAGGGTCAGCTGGTAGAATTCCTCGCCCTTCTTATCGACGCCCAGGATGCCGACATGGCCGACATGGTGGTGGCCGCAGGCGTTGATGCAGCCCGAGATCTTGATCTTCAGCTCGCCGATCAGCTCGGCGCGTTCCTGGTCGGCGAAGCGGGTCGCGATGTCCTGGGCGACATTGATCGCCCGGGCATTGGCCAGAGCGCAGTAGTCCAGGCCCGGGCAGGCGATGATGTCGCTGATCAGGTTGATGTTGGGCGTCGACAGGCCCGCGGCCTGCAGGGCGGCGAACACCTTGGGCGCGTCGTCCAGCTTCACGTGCGGCAGGACCAGGTTCTGCTCGTGCGTCACCCGGATGTCGTCCTGGCCGTAGAGCTCGCCGAGCTCGGCGATCGCCTCCATCTGCTCGGAGGTGGCGTCGCCGGGCGTGTCGCCGATCCCCTTCAGGGAGATCTCGACGATGGTGTAGCCCGGCCGCTTGTGGGGCTTCAGATTGTTGCGCGCGAAGCGGGCGAAGGCCGGATCGGCGGACTTGGCCTCCTCGAAGGCCTCGGAGCGGTTGACCAGGGTGTCGAAGGCCTTGGGGGCGAAGGCGCCGCGGATGCGGGCGATCTCGGTGTCCGGCACGTCGCCGTCCGCGCCGATCTTCTCCCATTCCGCCTCGACCTGGCGGGCGAACTCCTCGGTCCCCAGGGCGGAGACTAAGATCTTGATCCGGGCCTTGTACTTGTTGTCCCGGCGGCCGTGGCGGTTATAGACCCGCAGGATCGCCTCCAGGTATGAGAACAGCCGGTTGGCCGGCAGGAACTCGCGGATCGTCGGGCCCACATGCGGGGTGCGGCCCATGCCGCCGCCGACGATCACCTCGAAGCCGAGCGTCCCGTCGCGGGCGCGGCGCACCACCAGGCCGATGTCGTGGACACGGGCCGCCGTGCGGTCCTTGGGCGAGGCCGTGACCGCGAACTTGAACTTGCGCGGCAGGAACGAGAATTCCGGGTGCAGCATCGACCACTGGCGGATGGCTTCCGACCAGACGCGCGGATCGTCGATCTCCTCGGCCGTGGCGCCTGCATAGGGGTCGGAGGTGACATTGCGGATGCAGTTGCCGCTGGTCTGGATGGCGTGCAGGTCGACGCTGGCCAGCTCGTCCAGGATCGCCGGCGCGTCCTTCAGCTTGATCCAGTGGAACTGCAGGTTGGTGCGGGTCGTGAAGTGGCCGTAGCCCTTGTCGTACTTGCGGCCGATCTCGGCCAGCTTGCGCAGCTGGACGCCGTTCAGCGAGCCATAGGGGATCGCCACCCGCAGCATGTAGGCGTGCAGCTGCAGGTACAGGCCGTTCATCAGCCGCAGCGGCTTGAACTGGTCCTCGGTGATCTCGCCCTTCAGGCGGCGGTCGACCTGCTCGCGGAACTCCGCGGCGCGGTCGGCGAGGAATTCCCGGTCGAGGGTGTCGTACTGATACATGGGGACCTCCCTCCTATTTGCGCTTGATCAGGTCGACGCGGCCGGTCGAGCGGGCCGCGCCATGGGCGTGCTGCAGGGCCGCGATCACCGCCCCACCCTCGGCCTGCTTGCCGTGGCCCGGATGGTTGGTGGGGCCCAGCGCGCGGATGCGCTCGCGATAGGACAGGGGCGCCCACAGGCCTTCGCTCTCGATCAGGTCGATCAGATAGGGCTCGACCACGACGGTCGGCTGGCTCTTGGCGTGACCTTCGGCGGCCTCGGCCGCCGCCAGGGCGGCGTCATCGAACAGCTCCGCGTCGGCGAAGCGCTCGACCCACTGGCCGGCCTTCCAGAACACGACCTCGCCGTCGCTCAGACGGTTGGCGGTCAAGGCTTTCATTTAAACACCCGCTCATCCCCGCGAAGGCGGGGACCCATACTGAAATTGATGTCGTCCACGAGGGAGGCCTGGGCCAGCGACATGGCCTCGCCCACGATCAGCAGAGCCGGGCCGCTCACCGCCTCGGCGGCGGCGGGAAGCCCTGCCAGGGTGGTGACGATCCGTCGCTCATCGGCGCGGCTGGCGTTCTCGACGATCAGGGCGGGCGTCGCGGGCGCGCGGCCGGCGGCGATCAGCCGCCCGGCGATCCCCGCCGCGGTCGACAGGCCCATATAGATCACGACCGTATGGTTGGCCCTGGCCAGGCTCGCCCAGTCCAGGTCGGGCTCGGCGCCCGCGGCCGCATGGCCGGTGACGAAGGTCACCGCCTGGGCGAGGCCGCGATGGGTCAGGGGCGCGCCGGCGCCGGCCGAAGCGGCCAGGGCGGCGGTCACGCCGGGAATCACATGGCATTCGACGCCGGCCTCGCGGCAGGCTTCCAGCTCCTCGCCGCCGCGGCCGAACATGAAGGGGTCGCCGCCCTTCAGCCGCACAACCCTCAGCCCCTCCTGGGCGAAGGCGACCAGCATCCGGTTGATCTCGTCCTGCGCATAGGAATGGCGCGACTTGCGCTTGGCGACCGAGATCCGGCGGGCCGCGGACGGCGCCAGATCCAGGATCTCGTCGGAGACCAGGCCGTCATGCACGACGACCTGCGCGCCCTGCAAAGCCTTGAGCGCCTTGAGAGTCAGCAGCTCCGGATCGCCGGGTCCCGCGCCCACCAGCCAGACCGCGCCGGTCTTGCCGTCGGTCGCGCCCGACAGCACCACCAGCCGATTGGCGGTGGTCCGGGGCCGGTCCGTGGGGCGGCGGGTGGGCATGGGCTTTAGGTTCTCTAAACGCTATAGTGGTGAATCGAAGCGGGACGGGCTTGCACCCGCCCCGCCTGGTGTCTGGCGACGAAAAGGGCCGATACATCGCCGAACGCTTGCAAATTGGTCGGCGGGGCCCCAATTCGCAACCCAAGGACTTCTGCCGGGGCTGTCAGGAAAACTCGTGGAACGGAACTCGGAACGACGCCGCCTGCCGCCGCTCAACGCCTTGCGCGCGTTCGAGGCGGCCGCGCGGCACCTCAATTTTTCTAGGGCGGCGGACGAGCTGTCGGTGACCCCTGGGGCCGTCAGCCAGCAGATCCAGAACCTGGAGGACTATGTCGGCGCGGCGCTCTTCAAGCGCACGCCCAAGGGCCTGCTCCTGACCGACGCGGCCCAGACCGCCCTGCCCGCCCTGCGCGAAGCCTTTGACCGGCTTGCGGAAGCCGCCTCGATGCTGACCGCCGCGGTCGACGGCCGCCGGCTGACGCTGACCGCGGCCCCCTCCTTCGCCGCCAAGTGGCTGGTGCCCCGGCTCGGCAAGTTCGAGGAGCTGCATCCCCAGGTGGACGTCTGGCTTTCGGCCGGCCTGGAGCTGGTCGATCTGTCGACCGGCGAAGTCGACATCGCCATCCGCTATGGCGCCGGCCGCTATCCGGGCCTGGAGGTCTCCCGCCTGATCGGCGAGACCGTGATCCCGGTGCTCAGCCCCGACCTGCAGGCGACCAATCCGCTCAACACCCCGGCCGATCTCGCCGGCCATGTGCTGCTGCACGACGGCTCGCCGGAGCCGGACGATTCCTGCCCCGACTGGACCATGTGGCTCGCCGCCCGCGGCGTGCGCGGCGTGGACGGCGCCCGCGGACCGCGCTTCAACCAGTCGAGCCTGGTCATCGAGGCCGCGGTCAACGGCCGCGGCGTGGCGCTCGCCAAGCGCACCCTGGCCCAGGCCGACCTTGACGCCGGCCGCCTTGTCGCCCCGCTGCAGATCGCGACCGCCGTCGACTTCGCCTATTGCGTGGTCCATCCCAAGGCCAAGGGCCGCCTCCCCCAGGTCAAGGCCTTCCTCAACTGGATCACCGCCGAGGCCGAGGCCCACGAAGCCGCCCTGCTGGCCCTGGACAACGGCGCGGGGATCTAACCCTCCCCCCCGCTCATCCCGGCGAAGGCCGGGACCCAGATCCTAAGGCCCATGCGGTTCAGGGCGTCCGAATTCCAGCCTATCCGGCCACACGGCGCTCGATGATCTGAATCCCGGCATTCGCCGGGACGAGCGGACTGAGCCCCCCTCAGCGCGGGGTCTTCAGCGACTGCAGCGCCTTCTCGTGGGCGTAGGCGGCGATGTCGGCCAGCGCCGCGTCCAGGGCGTCTCGCACGGCCTCCAGCCGGTGGGCTCCTTCCGTCTCCGCCGACTGGCAGACCTCGCCCAGGGCATGGGCCCCGATGCCGCGCGCCGTGCCCTTCAGGGTGTGGACGGCGTCGCGCCAGCCCTCCGACGCCGGGTCCAGCATCGCCGACCACATGCGGGCCTGTTCGCGGAACAGGGCCAACACCTCGTCGACCACCCCCTGGTCGCCCGCGGCGAAGCTTTCCAGGAAGGCGAAATCGACCGCGCCGGTAAGGTCTCGTCGCGCCATGAAATTCTCTCTCCTGAGCGGCTTGCAATCAGCGAAGCATCGCGTATGTTCCGCGCCCTCGCCGCCAGGGCTTAGATGCCTTGGAATCGCGACGGGTGCATAGCTCAGTTGGTAGAGCAGCTGACTCTTAATCAGCGGGTCGTAGGTTCGAATCCTACTGCACCCACCAATTCCTTGGTGGACGATCTTCCCAAAATTCAGAGTCACCCAGACCGTCGCCCGGTTGGCGGGCGCGCGTGGCTGCACGGCGGGCGCCGCCCGGCCATGACGCCTGAGGTAATGGTTCCGCCGATCGGCCGGCCTATAGTGGTCCCATGTCCATCCAGCCCGTCGGCCTGCACCTGCGCCAATGGCGCCAGAAGCGCCGCATGAGCCAGCTCGACCTGGCCTGTGAAGCCGAGATCTCCACCCGCCATCTGAGCTTCATCGAGACGGGGCGCTCTACGCCCAGCCGCCTGATGATCCTCAAGCTCGCCGAGCAGCTCGACGTCCCGGTGCGCGAGCGCAACGTCCTGCTGGTCTCTGGCGGGTTCGCCCCGATGTTCCCCGAGCGCGGCCTGGACGACCCGGCCCTCGCCGCCGCGCGCTGGGCGATCGACGCCGTGCTCGCCGCCCAGAAGCCCTACCCCGCCTTCGCCATAGATCGCGGCTGGACCCTCCTGGCCAACAACGGCGCCCTGCCCCAGATGTACGAGGGCGTCGCGCCCCACCTGCTGGAGGGCAAGGTCAATGGGCTCCGGCTCACCCTGCACCCCGAGGGCTTGGCCCGGAAGATCGAGAACCTGGGGGAATGGCGCGCCCATCTCCTGGGCCGCCTGCAGAGACAGATCGACCTCACCGCCGATCGGGGGCTGTCGGATCTGATGGCCGAGCTGAAGACCTATCCAGCCCCGGCGGCGGGGCGCTCGGCGCCGTCCGACGCCCTGATGGCGCCGCTCCGCCTGCGGATCGGCGGCGAGCGGTTGTCCTTCTATTCGACCACCATGGTCTTCGGATCACCCGTCGATGTGACCTTGAGCGAGATCGCCGTGGAATCCTTCATCCCCGCCGACGCCCACACCATCGCCTGCGTCCGAAACCTACCTCCCGGGTAATCGTCCTGCGGATCGCGAGCGGCGATCGTCGGGCGATCCAAACAGGAGGTCGCCATGAACCGTCGCCACATGCTCCAGATCGCGGGCGGAGCCGCCACCGCGCTGTCCGCCACGCCGCTCGCCGCCCAGCCCGCCCGCAAGCCCCGCCCCCGCCCCCGCACGCCGGCGGCCGCCCCTGTCCGCCTGCACGTGACGGACTGGGGCGTCGGCCGGCCCATCGTCTTCCTCGCCAGCTGGGCCCTCACCCAGGACATCTGGCAGTATCAGCACGCCCACTTCATCGAGGCGGGATACCGGGTGGTCGCCTTCGACCGCCGGGGACACGGGCGGTCCGACCAGCCAGGCGGCGGCTATGACATCGACACCCTGGCCGATGATCTGGCCCGCGTGCTCGCCGAGCGGAACCTCACCGAGGTGTGCCTGGTCGGCCACTCCATGGGCTGCAGCGAGATCGTCCGCTACCTCGGCCGCCACGGCGCGAGCCGGGTGGCGAAGATCGCCCTCGTCTCGCCGGTCACGCCCTTCCTGCTCAAGACTCCGGACAATCCGACCGGCGTGGACGGCGCCCTCTTCGAGCAGGTGCGCGCCGGATGGCGGCGCGACTTCCCCAAGTGGGTCGCGGACAACGCCCGCCCCTTCTTCCGGCCGAGACCTCCCAGGCCATGGTGGACTGGGCCAGCGCCCTGATGACCCAGATCCCGGTCCGGGTGGCGATCGAATGCCACCGCACCCTGTCGACCTATGACGCGCGCCAGGACCTCAAGGCGCTGGCGACGCCGACCCTCATCGTGCACGGGACCCACGACGCCTCGGCGCCCTTCCCCCTGACCGGCCAGGCCACCGCCAGGCTCGTGCCCGGCTGCGCGTTCAAGCCCTATACGGACGCGCCTCATGGCCTGATGATCACCCACGCCGACCAGCTGAACGCCGACCTGCAGGCGTTTATCGGGCCACCCGCTTGACGCTCCGGCGCGCGCCCCGCTATTAGTGACGGTCATTAGAATAGCGTTCGAAGCGCAAGGTGACCTCGGGAGGTTCATCATGGACAAGGCGATCGAAACGGTCGGGACCGCTCTGGACTGGTCGACAACCCCTGAGGTCGCCGCCCTACGCGCGCATCTCGAGGCCCACAACGGCATCAAGGGCCTGGAGATCCTCCAGCCCAAGGACGCCCGCCACGCCGTCGAGCTGTTCCGGCGCGACGGCTTCGTGGTCATCGCCGACGCCCTGACCTCCGAACAGACCGGCTTCCTCGCCGCCGGCTGCCGAGAGGTGACCGACGAGATCCTGGCCCTGGATCAGGACCGCAAGGGCAATCGCGGATCGCACCGCTATTCCTTCGGCGGCTGCAGCCTGACCCGCAGCCAGCTCCATCGGCCGGAATGGCGGATGCTGCTCGACATCCCCCTGGTCACCGAGGTGGTCAGCGGCATCTTCGAGTCGGCGGACTATGTGCTGCGGGCGGCCAGCGGCGACTTCTGCCTGCCCGGGGCGGTCGAGTACCAGCCGCTCCACTCCGACGTCCGCGACTGGCTGAGCCCGACCAAGACCCCGTTCAGCGCCTTCCACGACCCGCGGGGCGAGCTGACCATCCGCGACCTGCCCTGCCCCTATGTCTGCGTGAACTTCCTGCCCCAGGAGGTCACCCGCCTGAACGGCCCCACGCGCCAGATCCCCGGCACCCAGCATTCCCGCGTCCGCATCCCCAGCCTGGACGAAGAGCCCGAATGGATGCGGCTCAGCACGGTCTGTCCCGCCCCGGCCGGCGCCATCATGATCCGCGACGTGCGCGCCTGGCACGGCGGCACGCCGAACATCTCCGACGCCGTGCGGGCGATCCCCAACCTGGAATTCTACGCCCCCTGGTTCCGCGAACCGATCGTGCCCGGCATCACCTATGCCGACTACAAGACCCTTTCGGACCACGCCCAGCGCCTGGTCCGCCATTGCGTCGCCGATTCCAGCGAGACCCTGGTCACCGGCGCCACGCTTCGGGCCCCATGACCGCCGACACCGGAGCCGCCCCATGAACTATCGTCGTCTGGGGCGCTCGGCGCTCAGGGTCAGCGCCCTGTGCCTGGGCACCATGAACTTCGGCCCCCGCACCTCGCCGGCCGACAGCTTCGCGATCCTCAACGCCGCCCTCGAGGCCGGCGTGAACTTCGTCGACACCGCCGACCAGTATGGCGGCCATCTGGGCGTCGGGACGACGGAGGCCATCCTCGGCGACTGGCTGGCCGAGGACCCCGCGCGGCGCGACCGCATCGTGCTGGCCACCAAGGTCCACGAGCCGATGTCGGACGACATCAATGACCGCGGCCTGTCGGCCCGGCACATCCAGATGGCCTGCGACGCCAGCCTCAAGCGGCTGAAGACCGACCACATCGACCTCTACCAGATGCATCACATCGACCGCGCCGCGCCGATCGAGGAGATCTGGCAGGCGATGGATCGGCTGATCAGCCAGGGCAAGATCACCTATGTCGGCTCCAGCAACTTCCCCGGCTGGACGATCGCCCGGGCCAATGAAAAGGCCATCGCCCGCGGACGGCTCGGGCTCGTCTCGGAACAGAGCCTCTACAATCTCGTGGAGCGCCGGGCCGAGCTGGAGGTGATCCCCGCCGCCCTCGAATATGGCCTGGGCGTCATCACCTGGAGCCCCCTGGCCGGCGGCCTGCTGGCGGGCGGGGCGACGGACGGCGACGGCCGCCGCCAGGCCGAGGGCCTGCAGCGCGCCGCCCGCGACCGCGCCGACCAGCTTGGACGCTACGAGGCCCTGTGCCGCGATCTCGGCCAATCGCCCAGCGCCGTGGCGCTGGCCTGGCTGCTGCACCAGCCCGGCGTGGCCGCCACCATCATCGGCCCGCGAACCCTGGACCAGCTGACCTCGGTCCTGCAGGTCCCGGATCTCGTCCTGTCGCCGGAGACCCTGGCGGCGCTCGACGCGATCTTCCCGCCCTGCGGCCCTGCGCCGGAGGCCTATGCGTGGTAGGCGCCGCCGCGCCTGCGGCCTGGACCTCGGGAACCGTCGAGGTCACGGGCGGGCGGCTCGCCTACTGCCGCACCGGCGGCCTGGGCCCTGTGGTGCTCTTGTCCCACGGCCTCACCGACAGCGGCCTGTGCTGGTTCCGGCTCGCCCAGGCGCTCGCGCCGGAGTTCGACCTCGTCCTGCTGGACGCCCGCGGCCACGGGGACAGCTGCCGCATCCCTGAGGGCGGCCACGATCCCGCCCGCGACATCGCCGAGGCCGCCGCCGGCCTCGGTCTCGACCGGCCCGTGGTCATGGGCCATTCGGTCGGGGGACGCGCCACCGCCGACTATGCCGGCGCCCATCCCGGCCGGGTCTCCAAGGTCATTCTGGAGGACCCCGTCTTCCTGCCGCCCGCCGATCCGGCCGCGACCGCCAAACGCCGCGCCCGGTTCCGCGAGCAGGTCGAGGGCTTCCGCGCCATGTCCCAGGCCGAGCTCATCGCCATGGGCCGGGCGACCTCGCCGGGCTGGCATGAGGACGACTTCCCCGCCTGGGCCGCCGCCAAGCCGCGCGTCGATCCCGAGGCCTACCCCGCCTATGCCCGCCCCTGGCAGGGGGCCGTCGCCCGGATCTCGGCCCCCACCCTGCTGGTCCGGGGCGAGGCCGCCCTCGGCGGCCTGGTCACGCCGGCGATCGCCGCCGAGGCCATGGCGATCAATCCCCGGATCCAAAGCGTCGAGATCCCCGGCGCGGGCCACAACACCCGCCGTGAGAACTTCGACGCCTATCTCGCCGCCGTGCGAGACTTCCTGCGGACGCCAGTCTAGGCCTTCAGCGGCCGATCGGGATTCAGCGCCGCCAGCCCGCCGGTGATCAGCTCAACGCACATTTCGGTCGCCGCCTCCACATCCGCCTGGCCCTGGGCCACCAGCCGTCCGGCCTGATCGGTCAGGGCCGCCAGCAGGTCGACCGTGAAGATCGCCGTGGGCAGCGGCAGGCCGTACTCGCGGCGGACGGCGCGCACGAAGTATCGGAAGGTCTGGTCGCGGTCGGCCCGGCTGTCCTCCTCCATCAGCCGCACCACCGAGGGATCGGCCATCAGGGCCGCGATCAGGGCGCCGCGATCCAGGGTGTGCTGCAGATAGAGCCGCGTCGTCTGGCGGATCAGGTCGGCGAAGCTCGTGGCCTCCAGGGCGCTGGCCATGCCGCTGTCGCGCAGCTCCCGCTGGGCGCGGTGCATCAGGGCGGCCAACAGGGCGTCGCGGGTCGGGAAATACTTGTAGATCAGCCCCTTGCTGATGCCGAGGTCGCGGGCGACCCGCTCCATGCTCACCGCATGCAGGCCTTCCTCCAGGATCAGTCGCGCGCTGTCGTCCAGGATCTGGGCGCGCCGGGCGTCGGGCGCCAGACGGGTGCGCTTGCGGGGTGTTGTTTCAGTCAAGCGGGGTGGTCTCCGCTGAGGGGGTTCGATCGTATCATGTCTCCACCAGCCCCCATTCTTCACCCCAATCGCCGGCTGCCGTCTTGCGACACAGCCGCCCGCCGTGGAACAAGCCGAACCGTCGGCTCGCACCGATAGCCAACCGATCTCCGGCTGAGCTTCAAGGGAAGGAATAACACGATGTTCTCGCACATCATGGTCGGTACGAACGATCTGGACAGGGCCAAGGCCTTCTATGATCCGCTGATGGCCACGCTCGGCGCCGGCCCGGCCGCGGTCGACGGCCACCGCATCTTCTACTTCACCCCCACCGGCGTGTTCTCGGTGTCCCTGCCGATCAATGGCGAGCCGGCCTGCTACGGCAATGGCGCGACCATCGGCTTCGCCTGCAAGGACAGCGCCCAGGCTGACGCCTGGCACGCCGCCGGCCTGGCCGCGGGCGGCACGGCCTGCGAGGACCCGCCGGGCGTCCGCGAAGGCTCCTCGGGCAAGCTCTACCTGGCCTATCTGCGCGATCCGGACGGCAACAAGCTCTGCGCCCTGCATCGCATGGGCTAAGGCTCCAGGTCGGGAGCGCGCCGGTCAGACCCGGCGATCTCCCGGCCGAACCCGCCGGGCGGCGGAGGCGCAAGTTCGGCTGGCGCCGGCTCGCGCCATACTCTAACTTCGAAGATACTGAAGCTGCGAACCCCGTCGCCATAAGGTCTGAGGCGGGGATCGAACCCGCGCCGTTCGGGCGGGGCCGTTCATATTGATCGAGGTTTTTGAGATGACCATTACCGACGCGGCGCCCTCCGCCGAGCGCAAGCCGATCGACAAGAAGGCGCTGCTCGCCAAGTACATCGCCGAGCGCGACAAGCGGCTGCGGGCCGACGGCAACAATCAGTATCTGGAGCTCAAGGGTCAGCTCGCCAGCTATCTGGCCGACCCCTACACCCCCTTCGTCGAGCGCGAGCCCAAGACCGACCACGTCACCTTCGCCTTCGTCGGCGGCGGCTTCGCCGGCCTGGTGACCGGCGCCCGCCTGGTCGAGGCCGGCATCACCGATGTGCGGATCATCGAGAAGGGCGGCGACTTCGGTGGCACTTGGTACTGGAACCGCTATCCGGGCGCCCAGTGCGACACCGCCTCCATGATCTACATGCCCCTGCTCGAAGAGACGGGGCACATGCCGACCGAGAAATACGCCCACGCCCCGGAAATCCTCGAGCAGTGCCAGCGCATCGGCAAGCAGTACGGGCTCTATGACAACGCGCTCTTCCACACCGAAGTGAAGGCCATCTCGTGGGACGAGGCGCAGTCGGCCTGGGTGATCGAGACCAATCGAGGCGACCGCTTCACCGCCAGCTTCATCGGCCTGGGCACCGGTCCGCTGCATGTGCCCAAGCTGCCCGGCATCCCGGGCATCGACAGCTTCAAGGGCCACTCGTTCCACACCAGCCGCTGGGACTACGCCTATACGGGCGGCGACCCCAAGGGCGCCCTGATGGACAAGCTCGCCGACAAGCGCGTGGCGATCATCGGCACGGGCGCCACCTCGGTCCAGGCCGTGCCGCACCTGGCCAAGGCCTGCAAGGAGTTGCTGGTCGTCCAGCGCACCCCCTCCTCCGTCGATGTCCGCGCCAATGCGCCGATCGACGAGGAATGGTTCAAGTCCATCGCCACCCCCGGCTGGCAGCAGCGCTGGCTGGAGAACTTCACGGCCAACCAGGCCGGCGGCAACGCCGAGGTGGACCTGGTCCAGGACGGCTGGACCGATCTGTCGCGCCGCATCCGCAGCAAGATCATGGAGCTGCCGCCGGAAGACCGCACGCCCATGAAGATGCTGGCGGCCTATGAGGATTCCGACTTCGAGAAGATGGAGGAGATCCGCGCCCGCGCCGAGCAGATCGTCAAGGACCGCGAGACCGCCGAGAAGCTCAAGGCCTGGTACCGCCAGCTCTGCAAGCGCCCCTGCTTCCACGACGCCTATCTGCAGGCCTTCAACACCCCCGGAACCCGTCTGATCGACACCGACGGCCAGGGCGTCGAGAAGATCACCGAGAAGGGCTTCGTCGTCGCCGGCGTGGAATACGAGGTCGATTGCATCATCTACGCCTCGGGCTTCGAGGTCGGCACCGCCTATGAGCGCCGCTCGGGTTTCGACCTGGAAGGCCGCGACGGCCTTAAGCTGTCTCAGGCCTGGGCCGAGGGCATGCGCTCCAAGCACGGCATCCATGTGCACGGCTTCCCCAACGCCTTCTTCGTCCAGCCGACCCAGGGCGCGAACCTGATCTCCAACGTGCCGCACAATCTCACTGAGTCCGGCCGGACCATCGCCATGACCATCAAGCACGCGCTCGATATCAGGGCGAAGCAGGTCGAGGTGACGAAGGAGGCCCAGGACAGCTGGGTCGACCTGCTGCTGACCGGCATGGGCCGCATGATGGGCGCGCCGGACTGCACCCCGGGCTATTACAACAACGAGGGCCAGGATCCGGGTCCCGCCGCCAAGTACAATGTCGGCTACCCGGCCGGCGCCACGGCCTATTTCAAGTACATCGACGCCTGGCGCAGCTCGGGCAAGTTCGAGGGTCTGGCGTTCCGCTGACCGTTCAGGGTTCAAGCGTGGGCGCCTGCAGCTTCGCGGGCGCCCACCGCCCCGAATTGGGTAGGGTTTCAGAAAAAGGCGATCGCCTTGCGGCCGCCTGTGTCACTCTCTTCTGATGAAGATGGCCGCGGGCCGGGGTTTCGACCTCGCCGGCGGGGATCTCAGGGGCGGGCGGCGCGATCTAGACTTGGATAATCAGTCAGTCACAACCGGATGGCGATCCCGGCGACTCGTCCTGGCGGCGGTCGCGGGCGTGCTGCTGCTCGCCGGCCTAGTCGGATGCCGGACCTGGCGCGAGATCGCCACCCTGTTGCCGGGCGCGCCGCATGTGAAGGTCGCCCGCTTCTACCGCCCGGTGCCGTTCACCATCGGCGGCCAGACCGTCAATGTCCGCAATGGCCCCGGGCGCAAGTACGCCAGCCTGGGCGTCTTGCCCGCGGGCGGCCAGATCACGGCGCTCGGCCGCACCACCGCGGCCAACGGCGCCCCCTGGCTGATGGTCCGCTACGGCTATCACCCGCTCGCCTTCATCAATGAGCGCCTGGTGCTGGGTCCCACCGGGTCGAGTTCGATCGCCACCAGCTTCAACTGCGTCCAGGCCCATGAGTGGGCCGAGCGCGCGGTCTGCAGCGACACCGCGCTCGCCAAGGCCGACCGCGATCTCGCCGTCGCCTATGCCGGCCAGCTTGAGGCCCATCCTGGCCCCGCTCAGGACGCCCTGCGCGCTGACCAGCGGGCCTGGATCCTGGTCCGCAACGCCTGCGCCACCGATCCGCACCCCAATGACTGCGTCGCCCAGGCCTATCAGAGCCGCATCAAGGCCCTGACCGCCGCCCCAGCGCCCTGAACCACGGGCTTGCGCCGCGGCGACCGCGCCTTAGTCTCGCGCCGCGACCGACATCTGGAGTTCCGGCCATGACCTTCGACACCCCCCTGACCCTGCGTGGCCCCCTGCGCAGCCCGCGCCAGATGCTGGCCGATCAGGAATATGGCGGCCACTCCTCCATCCACGACGACGCCATGGCCGAGAAGCTGGGCTTCCGCGCCGGCCCGATCGAGGGCCCTACCCATTTCAGCCTGTTCCCGCCGCTCCTGGAAAAGATCTGGGGCCAGGCCTGGTACGAGCGCGGCTGTATCTCGTCGCACTATCTGAACATGGTCATCGAGGGCGAGGAGGTCCGCGCCTTCGCCGACTGGCCGGCGCCGGGCGCGACCACCACGCGGGTCTGGGCGGAAAAGGCCGACGGCACGCCGGTGCTGGAAGCCAGCGCCAGCCTTGGCCCCGACCATGGCCCGACCTTGCTCGAGCAACGCATGGCCCAGCTGCGGCCGCCCGAAAAGCTGCTGATCCTGGCCGACCTGACCGTGGGCTTGAAGGGCGTGCGCGACGAACATGTCCGCATGGACCCCGACCAGAACATGGGCGCGCTCTACCCCTTCTCCCTGAACCAGAAGCTGGCGGCGATCACCGAGACCTCGCCCTGGTATTCCGACGCCAAGGCCTCGCCCTGGGGCCGGGCGATCATCCCGCTGGAGATGGTCAGCGTGCTGGCCGAATATTCCAGCCGCCAGGCGGAATTCCCGGTGAAGGGCCCGGCCGTGGGCCTGTTCGCCGACCAGGAGATCCGCATGATCGACGGGCCGCTGTTCGTCGGCGAGGACTATCTGATCCGCCGCGAGATCGCCGCCCTGGCCGAGAGCCGCCGCACCGAGTCCTACTGGGTGCGGACAAAGATCTATGACGCCAAGGGCGAGACCCTGAAGGCCGAGATGCTGCTCAACCACGCCACCTTGAAGGACTCCTACGCGGGCTACGCGGAGGCCGCGGGCGCCTAGGCCTCGAACCGCCCCTCAGCCAGCACGTAGTCGACCTTGCCGTCCTCGCCGATGATCGGCGTCAGCCGCACCTCGATCGGCAGGGGCTGGCCTGCCCGGGTCAGGACGGCGGAGATCTTCTGCGGCTGGCCCTCGGCCGCGGCCAGAACGGCCGCCCTCAGCTGTCCGGCGGCGGTCGAGCCGGCGGCGGGCTCGGCGCCCAGCCAGGGCGCCTCCCACAACGGCGCGCCGACCAGCGGCCGGTCCGTGGCGGTGAGCGCGGTCCCGGCCCGGTTGATCTCCAGCACCGCGCCCTCGGGGCTCAGCAGCGCGATCGCCTCGCTGGCGTGGTCGAACACCGCCCGAATGCGCCGCTCGCTCTCCTGCAGCCGGTCGCGGGCGCGGTTGCGTTCGGTCACGTCCCTCAGATGGGCGGTGAAGGTCAGGGCCCCGGCGACGGTCACCTTGGTGATGGTGGCCTCCAGCGGAAAGACCTCGCCATTGCGGCGCGCCCCCATCACCTGGGCCCGTTCGCTCATCATCCGCGAGGCCGACTTGCCGCGGCGAAAATCTTCCACATGCGCCGCGTGCCCGGCCCTGGCCAGGGTCGGGATCAGCACATCAAGCCCCTGGCCCAGCATCTCCTCGGCGGAATAGCCGAACATCTGCTCGGCCGCGGGATTGAACAGGATGATCTTCTGGTCGGCGTCGATCGAGACGATGGCGTCTTCGGCCACCATCAGGATGCGGGCCGCGCGAAGGTTCGCGTCCTTCAGCGCCAGCTGTTCCTGACGCCGCGCGGTGTTGTCGCGCACGCTGATGAAATAGCGCGTCCGCCCGCCCACCTGGCCCTCGCGCACCCGCACCTCGACGGTCAGCTCCCCGCCGTCCTTGCGCCGCGCCGTGAGATCCAGGAAGCGCGACTGCTCCAGGTCCGGCGCCGCCGCCCAGCGGGCCAGCCACTGGACGATGTCCACCCGGCGACCGGGCTCGGGCGGCACGAGCAGGGTGAGCGGCTGGCCCAGCACCTCTTCGGCGGAATAGCCCAGCAGGGCCTGGGCGGCGGCGTTCACGAAGGTGATCGCGCCTTGGGGGGTGGCCGCCAGGATCGCCTCCGGCAGCCCGTTCAGGACGGTCTCGTGGAAGGTCGCCAGCTGGGCGTCCTGCGGCTCGTCACTCATCTGCATGCTCCATAAGGGATCTGGCGCCCCGGAGAGTGGGGCTCCGGGACGCCAGCCTTCAGCCATCCGCCACGCCCGTCAGGCGATGGGGTGGCCGCCTTCCATGGCCTGCAGAACCCGCAGGTCTTCGAAGATCGGAATGCCGGCCTCGACATATTTCTTGCGCACCGTGGGGGTCAGCAGACCCACCCGCGCCAGAGCCGGCAGCATCAGGTCCTTCACCGAGTGGATCTGGCCCGGAGGCAGTTCCTGGGTGATGCCTTCGGCCTCGGCCTCGGCCATGCCCTTGAAGAAGTCCTTGGGGTCGATGTTGCTGTTCTCCAGCACCGACAGGAAGCCGGGATCGACCTGGCTGGCCAGGGTGCCGCCGGTGCCGCCATGGGCCAGGATGCTCACCGCCTGGAAGGCGAACTCGGCCAGATCCTCGACCTCGTCCTCGGGCAGCTTGGCGATCACCGGGCCCAGATAGGCGTGGCCGAACGAGACGTGGCGGCTCTCGTCGCGCATGACGTTGAAGGTCAGCTTCTTCAAAAGCTCGCACTGGGTGGTGCGGTACATGTTGTTGAAGGCGCCCAGCGCCAGGCCCTCGACGATCATGTTCATCCCGATCATCACCTTCTCGTAGCGATCGGACTTGAGCGTCGCGTCGATCAGGGCCTTCAGCCACAGGCTCATCGGATAGACGATGGCGATCTTGTCGCAGTACTTGGCGTAGACCTCGACGTGGCGGGCCTCGTCCATGGTCTGGGTCGCCGCATAGAGTTTGGCGGTGGCGTCGGGCACCGAGTGGGTGACGCAGGCCGCGGTCATCAGGGCGCCCTGCTCGCCGTGCAGGAACTGCGACAGCAGCTGGGCGGTCGAGTGGGCCGTGAAGGTCTCCTGCTGCGACTTCGACAGCTTCGAGAAGAACGGCATCCGGTGATACGGGTCGGAGCGGTCGTTGATCAGCGGCTTGGACGGGTCGACCTGGGTGTCCCAGGGCAGCAGGTCGTCGGAATCCCACTGGTTCTGCTTGGCCCGCTTGTACAGGTCCTCGACCTTGTCGTGGCTCATCAGATAGTCGAACGTCCAGGCGATGCTCATCGGGTTCTTGTAGAGATCGTCCGGGTTCATGGTGACCTTCCAGTCCTTCTTGGAACCGGTCGGGATCTTTTCAGCGACGCTCATGACATTCCTCCCTGGGGAATTGTTCAGTACTGGCGTGGTGGGGTGCGAACGACCAAGCCGTCGACGGAGGCGTCGACCTTGATCTGGCAACTGAGGCGACTGTTCGGTTGGACGTCGAAGGCGAAGTCGAGCATGTCGTGCTCGAGCTCATCCATGGGCGGCAGGCGATCGAACCAGCCGGCCTCGACATAGACATGGCAGGTGGCGCAGGCCCCGGCGCCCCCGCAGTCCCCTTCGATCCCGGGAATGGTGAACCGCTTGGCGCCATCCATCACCGAGACGCCCGCGGGGACATCGACGTGATGCTCCGTGCCGTCGTTCTCGATGTAGGTGATCTTCGCCATGCGGACCCTCCTCGAGCGGTCAGCGCCCGAGGCGTCGCCGACCTTGCGCTGCTGTCGAGCGCCTTGATCGCCACCATAAAGATGACGCAGGCGTCATCTTTGATATGGATCAAGCTCGGGAAGGTTCAGGCCAGGAGCGCGCGGGCCATGACGTTGCGCTGGGTCTCGCTGGCCCCGGAATAGATCGTGGCCGCTCGCACCGCGAGGTGCTTGCCCATGGCCCGCGCGCCCACGTCCAGCGCCGGATCGATCTGGCCCAGGGTCTCCAGCCCGCCGGCCGCATAGGGCCCGGCGACCTCCATGGCCAGTTCCGAGACCTTCTGGTGCAGCTCGCTGCCGGTGAGCTTCAGCATCGAGGGCCGCACATCGTCATTGGGTCTCGGCCGACCGGCCGGCAGGGCCGCCAGCTCCATCTGCTCGAAGGCCTCCAGCTCGATCTCCAGGGCCGCCAGCCGCCGGCGCACGGACGCCTCCAGGTTCGGCCCGGCCTCAGCGACCGCCAGCTGGGTGCGGCGGAACACCCGGCGGACCAGGGCGGCCGGCGTGTTGTTGGAGCGCGCCAGCTGCATCAGCCGCTTGGCGACCGCCCACCCCTCCCCTTCCGCCCCGATCCGGTTGGCCACCGGCACGCGGACGTCGTCGAAGAATTCCTGGTTGAACTCGTGCTCCCCGGCCAGGCCGGGGATCGGGGTGATGGTCAGGCCGGGGCTCGGCATGTCGATCAGGAGGAAGGTCAGGCCCTCCTGCCGCTTGGCGCCGTCGGCGGTGCGCACGATGGCGAACATGCGGTTGGCGTGGTGGGCGCCCGTCGTCCAGATCTTGGTCCCGCGGATCACATAGTCGTCGCCGTCGCGCACCGCCCGGGTCGAGATCGCCGCGAGGTCGGATCCCGCCCCCGGCTCGGAAAAGCCCTGGCACCACAGGTCGTCGCCGCTCAGCATCGGGGCGATGTAGCGGGCCTGCTGCTCCGGCGTGCCCATCTCGATCAGCAGGGGCCCGATGCTGCGCAGGCCGGTGGCGAACAGCACCGGCGCGTCGTTCAGCGCGCACTCCCGGTCGAACAGGAACCGCTGCCGCGCGCTCCAGCCGGTGCCGCCGAAAGCCTGCGGCCAGGCCGGCGCGATCCAGCCCCGCGCGAACAGCCGCCGGTGCCAGGTCCGGCAGGCCTCGATGTCGGAATGCACGCCCAGCGTCTCGGCCCCCGCCCGGCGCAGCTCCGGCGTCAGGGCGACGGCGAGAAAGGCCCGCGCCTCGGCGAGAAAGCCCTCATCGCCGTCGGCGCCCGACGCCAGCGACGGGGCTGGAGTGGCGAAGCTGTCCACGGCGATCCTTCCGGCGGATTGGTTTGTCCCGCCGGCGATCCTGGACCCTGCGACGTCCAGCCGGCCTTGACCCAGGTCAAGCCGTCGGGGCCTTGCGATTATTATTGCACGACAACTGCCATTAGTTCACTCTTCGCCCAACGATGCGGGATCGGCCCGCTCCGCTCCGAAGAGACATCGACATGAAGATCTCGCGACGCGTTCTGGCGGCGGCGTCCGCCCTGCTGATGCTGGGGGCCGCCCCGGCCCTGGCCCAATCTCCCGCCCCCGCCGACAGCCTCAAGGTGACGATGTGCGGCACCTCCGGCCCCCTGCCCGTCCGCGACCGCGCCAAGCCCTGCGTGGCGATCCAGGCCGGCGGCGCGCTCTATCTGGTCGATATCGGCTCGGAGTCGTCTGAGAACCTGCAGCTGTGGCGCATGCCGATTGCGACCGTGAAGGCCGTGTTCGTCACCCACCTGCATTCCGACCACATCGGCGACCTCGGCGAATTCAACATGCAGAGCTGGGTTGCCGGCCGCCCCGCCCCGCTTCAGGTCGTGGGCCCGCCCGGCGTCGAGCATCTGGCCGCCGGTCTGAACGAGGCCTACGCCATCGACCACGGGTTCCGCCACGCCCACCACGAGCATGGCGCCGTGAAGCTGCCGATCGCGCTCGGGCTCCTGCAGGCCAAGGTCATCCCCATGCCCGCCAAGCCGGACGCCCAAGGGGTCCAGAGCCATGTCGCCTGGAGCCAGGACGGCCTGACCGTCACCGCCATCCAGGTCAATCACAAGCCGGCCACGCCGGCCTATGCCTATCGCTTCGACTATAAGGGCCGCTCGGTCGTGGTCAGCGGCGACACCATCAAGTGGCCGCCCCTCGCCGTGGCCGCCAAGGGCGCCGACGTCCTGATTCACGAGGCCCAGAACAACGCCATGACCCGCCAGCTGGCCGACGGCCTGGGCATGCTGGGTCAGGAGCGGATGAGCTCGATCATGGGCGACACGGTCACCTATCACACCAGCCCCGTCGAGGCCGCCGAGATCGCCAAGGCGGCCGGCGTAAAGCAGCTGGTGCTCTATCACCTCACCCAGGCGGGCCTGCCGTTCTTCAGCCCCGAGACCTTCACCAAGGGCATCGACGCCGTCGGCTTTCCCAACTGGCGCCTCGCCAAGGACGGCATGACCCTCGAGCTGCCGGTGGGGAGCGACGAGGTCCGCTTCGGCCAGTTCTAGGCCTTCAGGGTCCGTCGGCCGAAGGCCAGCACGACCAGCAGCACCGCCTCGACCACCATGGGCCCAACCATCTCGGGCTTCAGGCCCATGGCGATCACGGTGACCACCCGCCCCGTCAGGGCCGCGCCGATCAGCAGCATCGGCGCGGTCAGCAGCTTGGCGTCCGACCGGATCGCGCCCGCCAGGGTCAGGCCGCCCGCCACGCCGAAGAAGCCGGCGAGGTCCGCCCGCAGCGTCGCCATCCCCAGCGGCCCGTTCGCCGCCACGCCCAGCTTCGCCCCCGCCATGGCCGGGTCCATCCACAGCCGCGCGGCCAGGATGAGGGCCAGAAGGCCGATGACGCCGAGCAGCAGCCGCAGAACAAGTCGCATGGAGAACCTCGAAGCGCGATAATTTGGCACGCAATATGCCATCAATTCGCCGACGGGCAACGATCCCTTCTCCCCTTGCGGGAGAAGGGGAACCCTACCGGCCCTCCCCCTCCGGCGTGGCCAGGCCCTCGAAGAACGGCCGCACATAGAGCGCCACGGCGTCGGCGGGCGACAGCTCGTGGGTCCAGAACTTCAGGTCGGCGGCGGCGTTGATCATGCCGGTGATCATCTGGGCGGCGATGTTCACGTCGACGGGCCGCAGCGAGCCGTCCGCCACGCCGTCGCAGATCATCGAGGCGAACCGTTCGGAGATGCGATCGAACTGGTCGAGCAGGGTCCGCTGGATCGCCTCGGGCACGGAGGTCAGGGCCGAGGTGCGCAGCAGGGGCGCATTGCCCGACATCTGGTACTCCACGAGGGACGCGGCGATCGAGGCCAGGGCCTGATAGCCGGTCTCCGCCACCTGCTCGGCCTGTCGGATGGCCAGGCGCATCACCTCGATGGTCCGCTGGAAACAGGCCAGGACCAGGTCATCCTTGGCCGCATTGTGGTGATAGAACGCCCCCTTGGTCACGTTCAGCCGGGCCGAGATCTTCTCGACCGAGGCCCCGACATAGCCCTGCTCATTGATCAGCTCGGTCGCCGCGCACAGGAACAGCTCGGCGGAATCCTCGCGCCGCGCCGCCATCAGCTGGGTGAGCGGGATCGGGTTCCAGGCCGCCCCGGGCGCCGCCAGCCCCTCGCAGACCATGGAGGCGAACCGCCGCCCGACCCAGCCGAAGTCCTCCGGCTCGCGCCGCGGCAGCCAGACGATCGACCACAACACCTCCGACAGCAGCATGTGGGCCCGCGCGTTCAGGGCGTTGCGGGCCCGGCGCTCCGTCTGCGGGACATCCAGCAGCGACCGGGTGCGCCGGAAGAGGTCCACATAGGCCGCATTGACCGCCTCGTCGTTCAGGGCGCGCACGTCGTTGAACACGACCACCTCCGGCGCCTCGCGCTCGGCGATCCGGCGGCGGAAGGCGAAATAGGCGTCTAGGAACAGGGTCAGCCGCTCGGCGACCTCGCGCCCGGCCAGCCCCTCGGCCAGCAGGCCGTCGAACTGCTCCACGCCCTGGAGGTAGCAGGCCTGGGCCAGGGCCTCCTTGTTCTTGAAATAATAGATCACCCCGGTCGGCACGAGGTCGAGGCAGGAGGCGACGTCGCCCAGCGTCATGCCGCGCACGCCCTTGCGGTTGATCACCCCGACGGCCGAGGCGACGATGGCGGCGCGGCGCGCCTCGAACCGGCGCGTAGGCGGACGGGTGTTCACGAAGTTCCTCCCAGCCCCGGGCGTTCAGCCTCTGAGCGACGGTGATCTTATGGGGGGCGGTCGCGATCTCAAAGCCCGGCGCGGGGGCTTGGCGCTTGACGATCCGGGGCGCTGACGCCCACTCAACGGTGGAACGGGGGACAAGCGCATGAGTGGACGAATCTGGCTGGGGGCCCTCGCGGCGCTCACCCTGGCGAGTGGCCCCGCCCACGCCGCGCCGGCGCCGGCCTCGGTCTATATGGAAGACCTGACGATGCCGGAGCTTCAGGCCCGGCTGGCGGCCGGCAAGCCGGTGGCCCTGATCTACAGCGGCGGCACCGAGGCCACCGGTCCGAGCGTCGCCTATGGCAAGCACAGCGCCCGCGTCCACGCCTATGCCGGCGAGATCGCCCGCCAGTTGGGCGACGCCATCGTCACCCCGGTCCTGCCCTTCGCCCCCAATGCGGACAAGCTCAGGAACGTCGGGGCCACCATCACCCTGACGCCCGAGACCTTCACCGCCGTGAACGAGCAGGTGGCGCGCAGCCTGATCGGCGGCGGGTTCAAGCGCATCGCCCTGCTCAGCGACCATGGCCCCAGCCAGGCGCCGCTGAAGGCGCTGGCCGAGAAGCTGGACGCGGAGTTCGCGCCCAAGGGCGTGCGAGTGTTCTTCGTCTCCGACAGCTACACCCGGGCCCGCAGCGAGATCGAGGCGGAGATCCGCGCCACCGGCCACACCGCCGGCGGGCACGGCGGCCTGTGGGACACCGCCGAGACCCTGGCCGTGGCCCCCGCCCTGGTGCGGACCGACACCCTGCACCCCGGCGACCTCACCGAGGAGGGCAACGGCCCCTTGAGCCCGGAAGGCTTCTCCGGCGATCCGCGCGGCGCGACCGCCGCGCTCGGCCGCAAGTTCGGGGCGCTCCGCATCAAGCTGGCCGTCGAAGAGCTCAAGCGCGACCTCGCCCAGGCGGATGCGGCGAAGTGATCGTGGGCGCCTCTCGCCTATCGCCAAGCCGAACCGACTTCGTTTACAAGACTGACCAGCGTCCGGGACGGGACGCCTAGGGAGCACGGCCCGATGTCGGTCTATATTTTCGATGCGGTGCGCACGCCGCGCGGCAAGGGTCGCCCGGACGGGTCGCTGGCCAAGGTCACCCCCGCCCAGATGGTCGCCCAGCTGGCCCGCGCGCTGGAGCGCCGCAACGGCCGCGAGGCCGTCCACGCCGCCGAGCACTTCACCCTGGGCTGCGTGACCCAGGTGGGCGTCCAGGGCGGTCATGTCGCGCTCGCCGCTCGGGTCCAGGCCAATCTGCCCGACACCCTGCCCAGCCTCAGCATCAACAACTTCTGCGTCTCGGGCCTCTCGGCGCTCGCCGACGCCGCCCGTCGCGTGGCCTCCGGCCAGGCCGACCTCGCCCTGGCCGGCGGGGTGGAGAGCATGTCGCAGGTCGCGTTCATGACCGACAACGCCGACTATTACACCGACATGGGCCTGGCCGGCGCCATGGGCTGGGCCCCGCCCGGCCTCGCCGCCGACCTTCTCGCCACCCGCGAAGGCGTCAGCCGCGCCGATCTCGACGCCGCCGTGATGCGCTCGCACCAGCGCGCCGCCGCGGCCTGGACCGCCGGGCGCTATGCCGACCGCGTGATTCCGGTGACCGCCGCCGACGGCTCCATCGCCCTCGACCGCGACGAGAACATCCGAGATTTCGGCGATGGCGCCACCCTCGCCCGCCTCGGGCCCGTGTTCGCCGCCGCCGGCGCGCAAGGCTTCGACGAGATCATGCTGGCACACAAGCCGGAGCTCGGCAAAGTGGAGCACCTGCACACCGTCGCCCACTGCCCGCCGATCGCCGACGGCGCGGCCCTGATCCTGGTCGGCACGGCCGAGGCCGGCCGCCGTCACGGCCTCAAGCCGCTGGTCCGCATCCGCGCGATCGCCGAGAGCGCCGACGACAAGGTCATGCAGCTGACCGCCGGCTTCACCGCCCTGAAGCGGGTGCTGGAGCGGGCGGGTCTCGCCATCGGCGACCTGGGCGCCATCGAGTTCATGGAGGCCTTCGCCGTCGCCCCGGTGCTGTTCGAGCGCGACTTCGACGTCGATATGGCCCGGGTGAACCCCAATGGCGGGCACCTCGCCATGGGCCACCCGATGGGCGCGACAGGCGCGGTGCTCGCCACCACCCTGCTGGACGACATGGCCCAGCTGGACGCCGAGACCGGCCTCGTGGCCGCCACCGGCGGCGTCGGGGTCGGCGCCGCCATGGTGTTTGAGCGGGTGAGCTGACGCCTACTTCGGCGCGACGCCCATCTCCTTCAGCAGCGAGGCGCGGTCGTAATATTCGCGCCACTCCTGGACCTTGCCGTCGCGGATATCGAGCACACCCACCACCGGGGTCGCGCCCGCATGGCCGTTATAGACGAAGCGGTCGGTGCGCTCGATGAACACCAGGCCGTCGATCACGCCCATATGGCTGACGTCCAGGGTCACCCCGCCCGGCGCGCCCTTGCCCAGGGCCGCGATGCGCTCATAGATCGCCGGCCGGCCGACCACCGGCTCGATCATCATCGAGCGCAGCACGCCGTTCTCGGCGAACAGGTCGGCGGCGTGCCTCCAGTCGGCGTTCTTCCAGGCCGCGATCATGTCCTTGGCCACCGCGATGCGGCTGGCGTCGGTGTCCGCCGCCTGCGCCGGCGCGGCCGCCGCGGCCAGGGTCAGGACCATGGCCATCAGGCCCAGGGTGCGCTTCATGTCGTCCTCCGTGCCCTCTCGCGGGGCGTCGCCAAAGCCTGTCCAACGCGATCAACAATTCGCCGCGAAGCGACCCCGGTCACTTGCACAACAAGACCATGCTGCTAGGTTGAATTCAAGGGCGGCCGTCTCGGCCGCGGCCACGAGATTCGGAGTGCGCTTATGAAGATGGAGCGTCTGCCGCCGGTGAAGACCTCGCTGCGGCCCAGCAACCATCCCTATCTCAACGGCGCCTGGACGCCGCTGCATGAGGAGGTCAACGCCACCGATCTGGAGGTGATCGATGGCAAGATCCCCACCGACATCGACGGGCTCTATGTGCGCAACACCGAGAACCCGGTGCAGCAGCCGCTCGGCCGCTATCACCCGTTCGACGGCGACGGCATGATTCACATGATCAGCTTCAAGGACGGCCGCGCCGACTATCGCAACCGCTTCGTCCGCACCCGCGGCTTCCAGGCCGAGCAGGAAGCCGGCCAGTCGCTCTGGGGCGGACTGATGGACGGTCCGGAGGTCTCCCTGCGGCCGGGCTTCGGGGCCCATGGCGGGCTGAAGGATTCCTCCTCCACCGACGTGGTGGTCCACGGCGGCAAGATCGTCTCGACCTTCTACCAGTGCGGCGAGGCCTATTGGCTCGATCCCGAGACCCTGGAACAGGGCGGCGTGGCCAGCTGGGGGCCGCTCGACGGCGTCTCGGCCCACACCAAGATCGACGAGGCCACCGGCGAACTGCTGTTCTTCAACTACTCGAAGTCCGCGCCCTACATGCACTACGGCGTGGTCGATAAGACCGGCAAGCTGGTCCACTACGTGCCCGTGCCCCTGCCCGGCCCGCGCCTGCCGCACGACATGGTCTTCACGACCAACTATTCGATCCTCAACGACCTGCCGGTGTTCTGGGACGAGGAGCTCCTGAAGCGCAACGTCCACGCCGTGCGCGAGCACCGGGGCATGCCGTCGCGCTTCGCGGTGATCCCGCGCTATGGCGACACCCAGGATATCAAGTGGTTCGAGGCCGACCCGACCTACATCCTGCACTTCCTCAACGCCTATGAGGAAGGCGACGAGATCGTCATGGACGGCTACTTCCAGGAGAAGCCGACCCCGCGCCCCCTGGCCGACGCGCCCGACGGCTACGCCCACATGATGGCCTTCGTCGACGAGCACAGCTTCATTCCCAAGCTGCACCGCTGGCGCTTCAACCTGAAGACCGGCGAGACCACCGAGCACCACATGGATGACCGGATCCTGGAGTTCGGCATGTTCAACCAGCGCTATGCCGGCAAGCCCTATCGCTACGCCTATTCCACCACGACCAAGCCGGGCTGGTTCCTGTTCAACGGCTATGTGAAGCACGACCTCCAGACCGGCGAGAGCTGGGCGCTCAACCTGCCGGAGGGCCGCTTTGCCAGCGAAAGCCCGTTCGTCCCGCGCATCGACGCCAAGGACGAAGACGACGGCTATCTGGTCAGCTTCATCATCGACGAGAACACCCAGACCTCGGAATGCATCCTGGTGGACTGCAAGAACTTCGAGGCCGGGCCGGTCGTCCGCATCGCCCTGCCCCACAAGATCTCCAGCGGCACCCACAGCGTCTGGGCCGACCGCGAGTTCATCAAGAACGGGAAGCTCGACCTTTAGATTTTCGCCTAAGCACTTCAGTCAAAAGAAAAAGATCCATGGACATCAAGGACAGCGTCGCCCTGGTCACGGGCGGCAATCGGGGTATCGGGGAAGCGTTCGTCAGGGCGTTCATCGCCGCCGGCGCGGCCAAGGTCTATGTCGCCACCCGCGACCCGGCCAACGCCCAGCACCTGGTCGATGAGGGCCAGGGCAAGATCGTCGCGGTGAAGCTCGACGTCTCCAAGCCCGAGCAGATCGAGGCCGCTGCGGCCCAGTGCCAGGACGTCTCCATCCTGGTCAACAACGCCGGCCAGTTCTCCATGCAGACCCTGATGAAGGCGCCCGACCTGTCGGCCGCCCGGGCCGAGATGGAGACCAACTATTTCGGACCTTTGGCCATGTGCCGCGCCTTCGCCCCGATCCTGGCGCGCCACAAGGAAAGCGCCATCGCCAATGTGCTGTCGGCCGGCGGCATCGTCGCCGTCCCCGGCATGGGCGGCTACAGCCCGTCCAAGTTCGCCGGCCGCGCCATGACCACCTGCGTCCGCGCCGAGCTCGCCCCCCAGGGCACCTCGGTCACCGCACTGATCGTCGGCTCGGTCGACACCCGGATGGCCAGCCATGTCGAGGGCTTCAAGGAGACCCCGGCCACCATCGCCGAGGCCGGCCTGAAGGCGATCCGCAAGGGCGCCGACGAGGTCGACACCGACTATATGGCTGTGGACGTCCGCGCCAATCTGGCCCGCGACCCCAAGGCCCTCGAACTCGCCATGCGCCGCTCCCTGCTGGGCGAACGCGTCACCACCGGTCGCTGAGGACGCCGCCAATGACTCCGCAAGACTACATCGCCTTCGCCAAGAAGTTCGTCGGCGCCATCCAGAGCGGCGACACCGACACGGTGCGCGCCTGCTACCACCCCGACGCCAAGCTCTGGCACAACAATGACGGCATCGAGCAGACCGTCGACCAGAACATGAAGGTGCTGGACTGGTTCATCCGCGCCCTGCCCGACCGCAACTACCGGGTCCTGCGGCTCGAGGCCCTGCCCGACGGCTTCATGCAGCAGCATATCCTGGAGGCCACCCTGCCCGACGGGACCAAGTGGGCCATGGACGCCTGCGTGGTGGTCAAGATGGAGAACGGGGTCATCACCCGCCTCGACGAATATATCGACAGCGCCAAGTCGGCCCAGCTGCGCGCCCACGGCCGCTGAGGCCGCTCAGCGCCCCTCGGCCATCAGCGCCTTGGCGGCCGTCTCGATCCGGGTCTCCAGCTCGGCCATGAAGGCCGCCCGCTTGAGACCCGGCGGGATGGGCTCCAGATACTGAAAGACGATCCGGCCCGGCCGGCGGAGAATTCCGTGCGGCGGCCAGCAGAGGCCGGCGTTGGTCGCCATGGGCACGCAGGCTGCGCCCAGCAGGCCATAGAGCCCCGCGACGCCGGGCTTGTAGGGCGCGGTCTCGCCCGGCGCCAGCCGCGTGCCCTGCGGATAGATCAGGAGCTGACGGCCCTCCGCCAGCATGGCCTGGGCCTGGGCGATCAGCCGGCGAAGCGCGCCCGCATGGCCGTCGCGGTCCACCACCACCATCAGCCGGTTGCGCACGGCGTACCAGCCGAACAGCGGGATCCGGGTCAGCTCGCGCTTGCCTGCCATGCTGGGCTTGGGCAGGTGGCTGAGCGGGGCGAAGGCGTCGAACATGCACTGGTGATTGGCCGCCACGATCGCCGGCCCGGCGGGGATGTTCTCCACGCCCCGGACCTCGACCTCGATCGCGCAGATCCGCTTCAGCCCCCAGATCGTGCCGCGGTTCCACAGCCTGGCCCAGCCCAGGCCCCAGGTCGTCGGCCCCCAGAACACCAGGGTCATGGCCAGGATGATCAGCACCGACCAGCCATAGAAGAACGCCGCGAAGGCGAGCGAGCGAACCAGGATCAAATGCGCCCCCCGACGCGTGACAGGTCGCGAACCCTACCATCTGAACGCGAGCCGCCCAGCCCCCTGTTCAACCCGACGGCGTCGCCAGGGTCTTGACCATGTGGATCGCCACCCCGTTGGCCAGGACCTCCTCCCGGTCGATCCGGTATCCGGCGCGGCGATAGATCTCGATGTTTCGTGCGAATTTCTGGTTCGTATAGAGCCGCAGGGTCTCGAGGCCGGCGGACCGCGCCAGGCCTTCCGCATGGGCCAGCAGCGCCTGGCCCAGGCCCCGGCCATGCAGGTCCGGGCGGACGGCGATATTGACGATCAGCAGATGGTCCGGCGCGGCCGCGGTCTCGATCACCGCGTCCAGCCGCCCGCCCGTCTCGGCCAGGTCGAAGCGGTTCAGGGCCAGGGCCTGGGCATAGTCGATGGTCATGGGCTTGGGCTCGCGCCCGATCAGCGCGACCCAGGGGGCATAGGCCGCGCGAACCAGGTCGGCGATGGCGGCGGCGTCTTCGGGACCGGCTCGGCGCAGGAACATGGCCCGACCTGAGGGCCTTGGGGCCCCTGCGTCAAGCGCCGCACCGCGCGAAAAACGACCAGGGCGCCGCAGCGGAAGCCTTTGAATTTACGTGACAAGGCCGATTTTCGTGCCACGCTTCACGACCGTACGGCGCAAGACGGGATCGATACACCCGTCGATGGGACGACGACAGATGCGAACAGGCGATGACAGATCCGCCGTCACATCGGCTGATCGGCGACGGCGCGCGGCGGCCGGACAAACGGCCGGCCACACCCCGCGTCCCGGCGGCGTGGAGCTCGAGCCCCGCAAGCTGCCCAGGCAGGCCCGCTCGCGGGCGACCTTCAACGCCATTGTCGACGCCTGCAGCCAGGTGCTGGCCAGCCGCTCCTATGAGGAGCTGACCACCAACGGCATCTCCGAACGCGCCGGGGTCAGCATCGGCACGCTCTACGAGTACTTCCCCAATCGTGAGGCCATCGTCGCGGCCCTGGTCGCGGAAGCCTGCGACCGCATCGTCATGCGCATGGAGCGCGCCATAGACGAGGCCGCAGACATGCCGGCCTTCCAGGGGGTGGAGCATCTGCTGGCCGCGGGCATCGACAGCCTGGGCGCCCCGGAGAACGCGCTCGAGGTGCTGCTGCGCGACGCGCCTTTCGTGATGCAGCTGCCGGCCTTCCGCGGGACGCGCGAGACCCTGACCGGCCTGTGCCAGGACATTTCGATCCGCGCCGCCGATCGCCTCAGCCTGCCGGAGCCGGCGATCGACGCCTGGCTGATCTCCCAGATGCTGTTCAGCGCCATGCTGGAGATCGCCTTCCTCAAGGGCACGGACGCCGAGCGTCTGGCCCTGCGCCGTCAGCTGGCCTTTCTCACCTTCCGCATGGCCATGGGACGCGATCCCCTGCCCCAGGAAATGGGCGCCACGGGCGCGGCGCCCGCAGCCGGCTGAAAGCCGAGCGGCGCCGCTTCGACCTGACGGCGCGCAGCCCCCCTTACCCGCAATGGGCGTTGTCCCTTGGCCTTTGGCGCGCGCCGCGCCCCGCGCCTGACGCTACGTCCTCAAACCCGAGTAGTCGCGCGCAAGCATCGGGTCCCATACTCGTTCCGGGCTCGCTGACGCTTGTGCGGATTGAGTAGAAGCCCCGCACGGCCTGCGTTCAGTGACCCCTTAAAAGAAAAATCCGAGGCGAGCCAAACAAACGCCCGGACGGGGAGGAAACCGAATGCACACGACTTCGCACCTGCGGAGCCTGCTGACGCTTGGCGTCAGCGCGGCGGCCTTGATGACCGCTTCCCAGGCCATGGCCCAGGCACGACCCGCCGCGGCGCCGGCCAACACGGTCTCAGAGATCGTGGTCACCGCCCAGAGGCGCGAGGAGAGCATTCAGGACGTGCCCATCGCGGTGTCGGCCTTCTCGGGCGACAACCTCAAGAACCAGCGGATCGAGACCGGCCAGGACCTGCTCCAGGCCGTGCCGAACGTGAACTTCTCCCGCGGCAATTTCGGCGGCTACAATTTCCAGATCCGCGGGATCGGCACCAAGCTGGTGGCCACCAGCGCCGACGCCGCCATCGGCATCCACGAGAACAACGTCCCGCTGACCGCCAACACCCTGGCCGACGCCGAGTTCTATGACGTGGAGCGGGTCGAGGTGCTGCGCGGGCCCCAGGGCACCCAGTTCGGCCGCAACACCACCGGCGGCCTGGTCAACATCATCACCAACAAGCCGACCGACACCTATGGTGCGCGGATCAGCGCCGAACTCGGCAACTTCAGCACCCGGCGCGTCAACGGCATGATCAACATGCCCCTGCCCGGCAACTTCGCCCTGCGGGTGGCCGGCGCCTATCTCAAGCGCGACGGCTTCTACGACAACCTGACCACCGGCCACGACGTCGACGACCGTGACCTGTGGTCGACCCGCGCCACCCTGGCCTGGGACCCGACGGACAAGCTCAAGGCCACCTTCATGTGGGAGCGGTTCCGCGAGGACGACCACCGGCTCCGGGTCGGCAAGCAGCTCTGCGTCAAGGATCCGGGCCCGACCACCATCGGCGGCGTCGCCACCAACACCTCGGCCGCGACCCGCACTCAGGACTATTTCAGCCAGGGCTGCAAACTCTCCGACCTGCACGGCGCCAACGCCCTTCAGGAGATCAACAGCGCCGTCACCCTGGGCGGCGGCCTGGGGGTGGCCGCGGGCCTGATCAATGGCGACGCCTATGCGGGCAAGCAGCAGAACCCGGACCTGCGCAAGATCGAGTCGGTGTTCGACCCGCTCTACCGCAACGACGCCGACGTCTATCAGCTCAACATCGCCTACCAGCTCAGCGACAATCTGGAGCTGACCTATACGGGCGGCTATTCCGAGAACAAGGGCTTCACCGAGGCGGACTATAACCGCGCGGTGCCCACCGGCACCCTCAATCCCAATGTGTTCTTCGGCCAGCTGACAGACGCCAACGGCTATTTCGACGATCCCCAGGTCGGCCGCCGCAACCAGTTCACGACCATCGATTTCTCCGACGGCGAGAGCAAGCAGCAGACCCACGAGGTCCGGCTCCAGTCGACCTTCGACGGTCCGATCAACTTCAGCGCCGGCGTCTCGGCGCTCAAGTTCAAGACGGTCTCCAACTACTACGTCACCAGCAACACGCTCACCGCCATGGGCGAGTTCATCAACCTGATTTCCGGCTGCCCCAAGACCGGCAGCCTCACCCTGCCGAACTGCATCTATGTGGATCCCAACGCGATCCCCAACGGCTCGGGCGGCAACTATTTCGACAGCCGCACCGGCTACCAGATCTCATCGACCGCGGCCTTCGGCGAACTGAACTGGAAGCTCACCGACGACCTCAAGCTGACCGCCGGCCTGCGCTACACCGCCGACCACAAGCGGGCCCAGCCCTATCAGCCCCGCCTGCTCACCGGCGGCGTCGGCCAGGCGCCTCTGGCGGTGCAGATCGTCAACTTCAAGGAGACCACGGGCCGGCTGAACCTGGAATGGTCGCCGGAGCTGTCCTTCACCAACAAGAGCCTGTTCTACGCCTCCTACGCCCGCGGCTATAAGGGCGGCGGCTTCAACCCGCCGCAGTCGCCGGGCCAGGAGCTGTTCCCCAAGTCCTATGCGCCGGAGTTCATCAACGCCGTCGAGGTGGGGTCGAAGAACACCCTGGACGACGGCCGGCTGATCCTGAACGGCACCCTGTTCTACTATGATTACAAGGGCTACCAGGTCTCCTCGATCATCCAGCGGACTTCGGTCAATGTGAACATCGACGCCAAGCTCTGGGGCGCGGAGCTGGAAGGCATCTGGGAGCCGGTCAAGAACCTCCGGTTCAATTCCAGCCTCGGCTACCTGCACACCGAGCTGGCCGACAACCAGTCGCTCGACCTGATGAACCTCACCCAGAGCGACCCGACCCTGTCCACCGTCCGCAACGGCGTCACCTATTCCATGTGCGTCGCCAAGGTCTCGGAACTGGCCAAGCTGCAGCAGGCGGTGAACGCCGGCCTGGTGCCGGCGGCGGCGGTGAGCGGATCCCTGTTCGCCCCGGCCCTGCTGCCCGGCGTCTGCAATGGCGGCTTCGCCCCGGGCACGCCCGCGGCCACCGCGCTCGGCTTCTCGGTCACCCCCTCCGCCGGGGTCCCGGCCAAGCTGGGCGGCAACGAGCTGCCCAACTCGCCGCACTTCACCGCCTCGGTCGGCGCCCAGTATCAATGGGAGCTGGCTGGAGGCTGGCAGGTCACGCCCAGGGTGGATTTCTATTACCAGGGCAAGAGCTACGCCCGGATCTTCAACGCGATCAACGACCGGCTGGACTCCTACACCAACACCAACCTGTCGCTCCTGATCGAGAAGCCGGAGTGGGGCTTCCAGATCCAGGCCTATGTGAAGAACCTGACCGACGAAACCGTGGTCACCGACCAGTACCAGACCGACGACACCTCGGGCCTGTTCACCAACATCTTCATGACCGAACCCCGCACCTACGGGGTCTCGCTCACCAAGCAGTTCTGAACCCACCGTCCGGATCCCCCCAATATCCGGAGGGCGTAGCGCAGGGCCAGCGCACATTCATGGCCCAGTCGCCTTGCGGGACCTTCCCAACCCGCACCCCAGCTCGCCGTCCGGCGCCCCCGCCGGACGGCGCTTCTTTGCCGTCAGCCCTGGTAGAGCACGTCGTTGGGCTTCTTGCCGCCGTGCAGCAGGATCGCCGGGTCGCCGATCCCGCCCCGCGCCCAGGTCTCGGCGATCGGCTGTTCGCGGTTCCATTCCCAGCGCAGGTTGCGGCGAAGGATCCGCCAGACCCCGTCGCGCTTCTCCATGCGATCCACGGCGCGGGCGAGCGTCAGGGTCTCGAACGGCGGCTCGGCGACCGGATAGCGGGCGAAGGACAGGTAATAGGCCTCGCAGGTCGCGCGGGACGGCCCCTCCAGGTCGACCAGGATATTGGTGACCGTGTGGGTCATCAGCCGCTCGCTGTGCAGGGTGGGCAGGATCGCGGCGATATAGTCGCTGGCCGGGCCCAGGAACGACCCGCCGTGATCCTCCACCGCGTCGTCGTGATAGCAGGCGCGCAACAGGGCCTCGTCGCCGCGGTCCACGGCGCGGCTGTAGCGCAGCACCACCTCGGTGATCGCCTGCTTGTCGATGAGGGCGCGCAGTTCCGCCTGGGAGACGTCGGGCTCGCTCATGGCTAGCGGGTCTTGGCGTCGAAATCCTCGACGAGGCCCATGGCCTTCAGGAGGTGGGCCCGGTCGTAATATTCCCGCCAGATCTTGATCAGCGGCCCCTCGAACTCCAGCACGCCCACCACCGGCGCCGAGCCCGGCTTGCCGCGGATCACGAACTCGTCCGTGCGTTCCATATAGAGGATCCCGTCGATCACCCCCATGTGGCGGATGTTGAGCGTGATGCTCTCCAGCCCGTCGCCCAGGCCCGACACGCGCTTATAGACCGCCTCGCGCCCGACGATCGGCTCGACCATCATCGAATGCAGCACCCCGTCGGGCGTGAACATGTCGGCGACCTTGCGCCAGTCCAGGGCGCGCCAGGCCTCGGCCATTTCGCGGCCGATCGCGATCTTCTGCTCGTCCGTAAGATTGGCGGACATGATGTGGCTCCTCCCCTGAACGGTGCGCGACCGCCTGTCGCGACACTCACGTCGAAATTAACTTGCATAACGGTACCGACCGTTGGCAAGTCCTTTCTGGAGGAACTGAGTCCGAGGCTTCGGACGGCGTCAATCGCCGCGCGAACGCCCCGGGCGGTTGTTCCCACAATGAGTGACTTGCTTGACGAGACGAAAAAAACACAGCCTATTCTTGGAGGTGTAGACGACCGAAAAAACAATGGGGGAAACGTCGTAGTCGGGATAACCCGCGACCCTTTGCGCCTGCGCGATCTGTGAAGCGCGGCCACCAAGTCCTGGTCTTATGCAAGTTGGCGTGCCCCACGGGCCACGCGCGCCGGGATGGGTTCGTCCGAATACGCCACACCCCCTGATGACGTCGAAGATCTACCGCCTGGGGGCGGGGAAACAACACGGGCCAACGACGACTTTCAGGTCGCACAGGCCCAGGGGGAGAAAACCAGTGAAGCTGCAACACACCACATCCGTCATCGCCCTGCTCGCCGGGATGACGCTGGCCATGCCCGCCTTCGCGGCGGCGGCCGGCGGCACCCAGCTCGAAGAGCTGGTCGTCACCGCCCAGAAGCGGGAAGAAAACGTCCAGGCGGCGCCCTTGGCGATCACCGCCGTCACCGGCGCCAGCCTCGCCAAGGACCGGGTGCTCAGCCTGGAGGACCTCGGTCACAACATGACCGGCATCTCCTTCACGGCCAATTCGCCCCAGGCGAACGAGATCAACATCCGCGGCGTGGTGAACACCCGCCTCACCTCGCCCACCGCCGACCAGTCGGTCTCGACCTTCGTCGACGACGTCTATGTCAGCCGCTCCGGCAACCTGAACTCGTCCTTCTATGACGTGGCGCGGGTCGAGGTCGTCCGCGGGCCCCAGGGCGTGCTGCTCGGCAAGAACGTCGCCGGCGGCGCGGTCAACATCATCTCCAACGCGCCCAGCTTCGACACCTCGGGCAAGATCACCCTGACCGCCGGCAATTACGATCTGCGTCAGACCCAGGGCTATCTGACCGGCGCGCTCACCGACACCATCGCCGGGCGCTTCTCGTTCCAGACCATCAACCACTCGGGCTACGCCAAGGACCTGCTGCACAACTCCGACCTCGAGGACCTCAACTCGGTCCAGGGCCGGGTCCAGCTTGCCTATAAGCCGACCGACTCCGACCTGCGCGCCAGCCTCAATGTCGACTACGCCAAGGACGACAATCACGGGGTCAACCGGGTCGGCCTGAAGAGCTCGACCCTGCCCGCCGGCCCCAACATCTGGTCGGGCACCCGCACCCTGATCGCCGCCCAGCTGCCGGGCCTGAACATCCGCGAGAGCTTCCCGGTTTGGCCGCTGTTCAAGGGCGACCTGGCCCCCACGCCGCAGGGCGCGCGCCACGAAACCTATGACGTCATCGCCAAGATCGAGAAGGACGTCGCCCCCAATATCCGCTTCGCCAGCATCACCGGCTACCGGGACAACCGCGCCTTCACGATGTACGACCAGACGGGTCTCGGCCCGACCAACGGCTTCAACTTCACCGCCGCCCAGCTGGCGAGCGTGGGGTCGTCGCTGCTGTTCGCCGAACCGGTCAACTTCATCGAGCAGGTCCATCAGTTCTCGGAAGAGGTGCGCCTGACCTCCACCAATCCCGACAGCCGTCTCGACTGGATCGTGGGCGCCTACTACCTCAAGAGCCGGGTCCACCAGTTCAACCGGTTCTGGGGCGAATCCTCGGTCCTGCCGACCCTGTCGGGCGAGTCCCACTGGGACGACCACGGCCATAACCAGGACATGGCCGTCTTCGCCCAGCTTGGCTACAAGCTGACCGACACCCTGAAGCTCGAGGTCGGCGCCCGCTACACCCAGGACAAGAAGGGCGGCGATCAGACCGGCATTATCGTGGCGACCGGCGACAAGCTGCACCCCCTCGACACCGCCCCGCTCACCCCGCTGACCACCAACTTCACCACCGGCTACGGCAAGAGCTGGAGCAAGCTGACGCCCCAGGCGACCCTGCGCTGGACGCCCAACGACACCACCATGGCCTATGGCACCGTGTCGGTCGGCTTCAAGGGCGGCGGCTTCCAGAACGACGCCTCCAACGCCTTCGCGGCGGCGACGCCCTACAACCCCGAAACGGTCACCAACTACGAGGTCGGCTACAAGACCGAGATGTTCGACCGCACGGTGCGCTGGAACTCGGCGGTCTTCTACATGAAGTACACCGACCTGCAGGTTCAGCAGACGCTCGCCTCCTGCCTCTGCAACGTGATCAGCAACGCCCCCGGCGCGACGATCAAGGGCGTGGAGACCGACCTGCAATATGCGCCGAACCACTGGTTCCACGCCTGGGCCAGCGGCAGCTATGTCGACGCCAAGTACGACCAGTTCGTCTTCGCCGGCGTGAACAACTCCGGCCACCTCATGCAGCGGACGCCTAAGTGGCAGGCGGCGGTGGGGGCGGAAGCCACCACCAGCGTCGGCTCCTGGACCGACGCCCTGGTCGGCCGGGTCAGCTATCGCTGGCAGGGCAAGATGCCGTGGGCTCCGGAGAACACCTCCTGGGAAGACGCCTACGGCACCCTCGACGCCCGGATCACGCTCACCTCGCCCACCAAGGGCTGGAGCGTCTCGGCCTTCGGCAAGAACCTGACGGACGAGGTCTACCGGACCAACATCATCGTCTTCTTCAATGACGAGATGTCCTCCTTCGGGGCGCCGCGGACCTTCGGCCTGGAAGTCTCCGCGCCGTTCTAAGACTATGGTGACGGCCGGGCGGTTCGCCGCCCGGCCCTTTTCTGTTTGAGTACGAGAGGTCGGTCATGGGCCGTTGCTACGCCATCCTGGGCAAGGTCATCGCGGCCTGGCAGGCCAAGGACATCGAGGGCGTTCTCGCCCACATGGCCGACGACATCGTCTGGTACTACGCCGCCCCCGGCATGCCGCCGGTGCGCGGCAAGGCCGCCGCCGCCAAGCTGCTGGGCAATTTCCAAAAGGACATGCACGGCATCCAGTGGCGGATCTTCGCCTATGCCGAGACCGGCGACCGCCTGTTTATCGAAGGCGTCGACGACTACACCACCGCCGACGGCAAGCGCATCGCCGCCCCCTATGCCGGGGTGCTCGACTTCAAGGGCGACCTGATCTGCGGCTGGCGCGACTATGTCGACCTGGGCGTGCTCGCCGCCCAGAAGGCCGGCGAACCCCTGTCGCGTCAGGTGCTCGAACTGCTCGACCGCCCGGTCGCCTCGTGAGCCCTTTTCTCTCCCTCGACCGCCGCACCCTGCTGGCCGCCGCCGGCGCCGCCGGCCTGGTCGCCGCCTCCCCCGCCCTGTCTCAGGAAAAGCCCATGTCGCGCCTCTATCCCACCCTGCTCGCCATCCTCGACGCCTGGCATCACCAGGATGTGGAGGGCGTGCTGGTCCACGTCACCGACGACATCATCTGGCGCAACTCCTCCGGCTACGCCCCGGCGATCCGCGGCAAGGCCGCCATGCGCACGGCGCTGCAGGGCATGGCTCCGGTCATCAAGACCAACAAGTGGCGCATCTTCGACTATGCCGAGAGCGCCGACCGCCTGTTCATGGAAGGCGTCGACGAGTTCTGGCTGACCACCGGCCAGCACGTCGCCATCCCCTATGCCGGCTCGCTGCAGTTCCGGGGGCCGCTGATCTGCGAATGGCGGGAATATTTCGACGGCCGGATCAGCGCCGCCATGAAGGCCGGCCAGCCGATGAGCGCCGAGGTCCAGGAAATGATCTCCCGGCCGGTGGCCAGCTGATCCGCCCTAACGCGACCTAGCGTCGCAGGCGCCGCACCTCCATAACTTTAACGGTCATTTACCAACACCTGCGACCCTAGCCGCCAGTTCACTGTGTTGACGGCTGGGGTCCCTCATATGCTTCGTACGATTAAGGCGCGGATGCGCGCGTCATGGACCGCCGGTCTGGTGGTGATCATGGCCATCTGCGCCTTCAACGCCCTGCTCCTGGCGGAATCCAACGCCAAGCTCAAAGAGCTCAGCACGGTCTGGCTGCCGGTCGAGAACAATCTGGGCGACATCAACGGCTTCGTCTCCGACTACCGCGCCGAGGAAGCCAGCCATATCCTCTCGGTCGACACCGCGACCATGCAGGCGGCAGAGAAGATCCTCAACGCCGACGCCAAGCAGATCGACGACCGCTTCAAGCTGCTGGCTCCGGTCAAGCTCGACCCGGCCATGCGCCAGGCGGTCGGCGACCTGGAGAAGAGCTGGAAGGCCTACAAGGCCGGCGGCGGCGACATGCTCGCCTTCTCCCAACTGAACCAGAAGGAGTTGGCCACCGAGGGCTACCGCCAGCGCCTCGACGACTACACCAAGCTGAACGCCCAGATCGTGGTCATCTGCGACAAGGCCTCCGACGCCGCCGAGGCCGCGCGGGCGGCCGGCGAGCGCCAGTTCAAGCAGGCCATGACCTTCTCCGCCCTGATCGCTCTGGTCATGATCGCCGGCGGCGTCGGCGCCGCGGCCTTCTTCGAACGCCTGGTGGTCTCGGCGATCCAGCGCCTGGAGGCCGTGATGCAGCGGCTGGCCGGCGGCGATCTCAGCGTCGAGGTGGTCGGCGCCGACCGCGGCGACGAGCTCGGCGACATGGCCCGCAGCGTCCTGGTCTTCAAGGAGAACGCCGTCGAGCGCGCCCGCCTCGAGGCCGACGCCGCCCAGATGCACCAGGAGGTCGATCGCCGCCTGAAGAGCACCGAGGCCGCCTTCGAGGCCGCCGGCGAGGCCCAGAAGCGCGTCGTCGACGCCATGGCCCATGAGCTGTCCGAACTGGCCCAGGGCGACCTCACCGTCCGCCTCGACCTCGACGTCGCCCCGGAATACGAGCGCCTGAAGGCCGACTTCAACTCCGCTGTCGCCCACCTGCAGGACGCCATCCGCACCCTGTCCGGCTCCACCGTCGCCATCGATTCCGGCGCCCAGGAAATCACCCAGGCCGCCGACGACCTCTCGCGCCGCACGGAACAACAGGCCGCCAGCCTGGAAGAAACTGCCGCGGCCCTCGACCAGATCACCGCCACGGTCGGCAAGACCGCCTCGGGCGCCAAGGAGGCCACCGGCGTGGTCGCCACCGCCCGCGCCGACGCCGAGACCTCCGGCGAGGTCGTCCGCCGCGCCGTCACCGCCATGGGCGAGATCGAGGAAAGCTCCGGCAAGATCGGCCAGATCATCGGCGTGATCGACGAGATCGCGTTCCAGACCAACCTTCTGGCCCTCAACGCCGGGGTCGAAGCCGCCCGCGCGGCGAGGCCGGCAAGGGCTTCGCCGTGGTCGCCTCCGAGGTCCGGGCGCTTGCCCAGCGCTCGGCCGAAGCCGCCAAGGAGATCAAGACCCTTATCTCGGCCTCCAGCCAGCAGGTGGCGTCGGGCGTGGACCTGGTCGGCCAGACCGGCAAGGCGCTGGGCCGCATCGTCCAGCATGTGGCCAGCATCGACGCCCTGGTCATCGAGATCGCGGCCTCCGCCCAGGAGCAGGCCGCCGGCCTGCATCAGGTCAATATCGCGGTCAATCACATGGACCAGATGACCCAGCAGAACGCCGCCATGGTCGAGGAGACCTCGGCCGCCGTCCACGCCCTGCGCGGCGAGACCGGCGAGCTCTCCACCCTGGTCGGCCGCTTCAAGGCCGGCGACGCCGCCGCCCCCCAGCGCCGCACCGCCGCTCCGGCCCGCATGTCAGCCCCCCAGCCCCAACGCCAGAAGATCGCCGTCAACAGCCGCGCGGCGCCTGCGCCGGTCGATGACAGCTGGGAGGAGTTCTAGGGGCGAGGCTTTAGCGCCAGAGCCGCCGCTCCGGCCAGGACCGCCACTTGACGGGATAACTGTGAGCCCGCCTAGGTTAGGCGATGGCGACATCGCAACCTGAGGATCAGCCGCCCCCTTGGCGCCCAATTCGCCGGTGGCTTCCCCCACCCTTGGCCTGGGCCTTTTGGGCGCTGACGTTCTGGTGCGCTTTGGTCGTGTCGCACTACGCGCCAAAGCTTGGGGTCTTGGCGATCCCGCTCGGAGTTGCTGGGGCGCTTGGGCTGCTGTTCCTGGGCGCACTGGTCCATCAGGGCGTCGTGGCGCCGCTTGTCGCCTCGGCCGCGCCGGTCATTGAAGTTCCTCCTCCGCCGCCAAGGTCTGAGCCGGACGAGACCTATCTGGTCCGGCCGCGTCCGAGCTACCCGGCGGTCGCGAACCTCCGGGGCCAATGCGGTTGGGTGCGGCTCCGGCTGCGGATCGACGGGCGGGGTCTGGTCCACGCCTGTCAGGTCGTCGAACAGGCGCCGGGCCGAGTGTTCGAGAAGGCCATTCTGCAGGCCCTCGGTCACGCCCGCTTCGCGTCCGGTCGGCCGCGGGAGGGCACGGCGCTTGTGATCTTCGTGAGCGAGGGGGATCACACCCCGGACTGGGCCGTCGAACGCCTGGCCGCGGCGGCCCCTCCGCCCTGAGGTTCGCTCACCCTGGCGGCGCAGAAACGGACGCTCTCCTGACGCCCAACTGGATCCAACCCCCACCTCCCCCTGGACCGTCCGCGCCATTTCCGCTTCGCTGGGCCCCATCCTCAGCCACGCCAGGAAAGGGCCGGCGCATGATCACCGTATGGGGCGGGCAGACCTCGCGATCGATCCGGGTCGTCTGGCTGCTGGAGGAGATGGGCCTGCCCTACCAGATCCGCCAGGTGGACATGCTGGCGCCCGTGCGGGACCCCGAGTTCCTGGCGGTCAATCCGGCCGACTACATCCCGGCGCTGCAGGACGGCGACGTCTCGATGATCGAGTCCATCGCCATCATGGAATATCTGATGGCCCGCTACGGCCCGACGCCGCTGGCGCCCGCGCCCGCCGATCCGACCTTCCCCGCCTATCAACAGTTCCTCCACCTGGGCGAGGCCGGCCTCGCCACCCTGATGATGCCCGTCGTCGTCAGCCGCTTCATGGCGCCGGAGGCCGAGCGGGAGAACTGGGGCGCGACCTGGTGCCTGGCGGTGCTGCAGAAACGCCTGAACCTGGTCCGCCAGCGCCTCGCCGCCTCGCCCTATCTGGCGGGCGAAGCCTTCACCGCCGCCGACATCTCGGTGACTTACGCACTGAACCTCGGCCAAAGGAACTGCGGCCTCACCCTTGGCGACGCCGAACAGGCCTATCTCGCCCGCACCACCGGCCGCGACGCCTACAAGCGCGCGATGGAACGCTCGCATGAGGGGGTGGGCGGCTAGGCTCCCCTCACCCCTGCGTCACCGTGAACGCCGTCGCGGCTTCCCCGCAGTGGTCGCAGGTGTCCCCGAAACCCCCCGAAGCCGCAAGCACGGGGCGCCGCAGGGTGGCATGCAGCCGGCGCGGGCTCTAACTTGGCGGGATGCGTAGACGTCGCTCCGGCAAGGTGGCGACCGCACGCGGGGGGATTCCCATGGATGAGACCGAAGAGCTGATCCAGCTCTGCGTACGCGCGCTCGCCGCTCAGATGATCGCGGCGCCTGGGGTCGAACTCCACATGACGCGGACCTGCGTCCTGGGTCTGACCGAAGAACCGCTTGCGGACTTCAACAGGCTGACCCTCGGCGCCGATCCCAAGGCCGAGGAGTTCCTCATCCGGTCCGTGGCCCGAGCGGTCGAACGAGGACGGCCGCTCTCGGCCGTCATGAGCCCCCGCGCGGCGGAAGCCCTTGCGCCGGTCGCGACGCGGCTGGGCATGACCGCCGTCGGAACGGCGCCGCTGATGGTGCTTCGCCCGGACGTTCCCGTGCCCCCGGCGCGCCCGACCAAGGTCGTCCGCGCCCTCGGTCCGGATTTGGCCGCCGTCGCAGGCGACCTGATCGCCGCCGCCTTCGACGAGCCGCGCGATATCGTTGCCAGGTATTTCGAGGTCTGCATGACCGAAACCTCGGGCGTCGAGACCTACATCGCTTGGGGCGACGCGGGTCCAATGTGCACCGTCACCGTCACCCCGACGGGCGATACGGCGGGGATCTCCCTCATGGCCACGCCGCCCGAGCACCAGCGCATGGGCTTCGGCCGAGCCCTGTTGAGCGAAGTGATCCGCGACTACCGGCGCCGCGGGATGACGCGCTTCCACCTCGGCGCGTCGGAAGCCGGCCGACCGCTCTATGACAGCCTCGGCTTCGAGCTGGTCGCCGACCTCCCCGTCTGGAGCCTGGCCCTGCCGGGAAAGGGGACATGATACCTATTTCCCGGCTACGCCCGCGCCGATCAAAATCGGGAAACAGGTATCGTGTCCCCGAAGCCCCCCCTCACCCCTGCGTCACCGTAAACGCCGTCGCCGGCTCCCCGCAGTGGTCGCAGGTGACGAGCGGCACAAGCTCGTGGCCGCAGGTGCGGTGATAGGTGATCAGCGGCGGGCCCTTGTCGCCGGCCAGCCATTTGTCGCCCCAGCGGTTCAGCTCGGCGATCAGCGGATAGAGATCGCGGCCCTCGTCGGTCAGCCGGTATTCCCAGCGCTCGGGCCGCTCCTGGTAGAGCACCTTCTTCAGCACCCCCAGCTCCACCAGCCGGCCCAGCCGGTCGGACAGGATGTTGGGCGCCACGCCCAGGCTGTTCTGGAAATCGTTGAACCGCCGGCGGCCTAGGAAGGCCGAGGCGATCACGTGGCTGGTCCACCTGTCGCCCAGCACCTGGAAGGCGCGATCCAGCATCGGGTTGCCGTTGTTCAGCCCCTCGGCCGGCACGATCGAGCGCCGCTGCGCCCGCGGCGGCGGCGAGGGCTCGACGCCGGCGCCCGGCCCGTCCTGCACATAGACGTCGCGCGGGCTGACCACCTCCTTGCAATGGCCGCAGCGGAACTCCGGCGTGAACTCGTGGCCGCAGCTATGCTTCAGCCTATGGGCCGGATTGGCCGCGTCATAGAACCAGCGCTTCTCCCAGCGGATGATGGTCAGGGCCAGGCTGTAGAGGTCGAGGCCCATGTCGGAGAGGTGATATTCCTCCCGCGCCGGCCGCTCCTGATAGAGCACCTTCTTGAGGATCCCGGCCTTGCAAAGCCGCCGCAGCCGGTCGATCAGCAGGCTGCGGGCCAAGCCTATGCGGCTCTGGAAATCGTCGAACCGGTGCACCCGGTTGAACGCCAGAAAGAGGATCATCAGGGTCCAGCGATCGCCCAGGATGTTGAGCGCCCGCGTCGCCGAATTGGCCTGGACCAGCTGGGTCAGAGGGGCCGCGTCCGGGCTGTCGGTTCGGCTGGACTCGGGCATGTCACCTCAGGCGTCGAAGCCGCGGACCCTTCGGTTCCGGACCGGTGTTGTCAAGACCTGCCGGGGGCCACGCTTGGAGGGAAACCCCCAAGCTCGGAGGCGCTTATGGACTCTATTGAACCACAAAGGGCACGAAGGAAGCGAAGGAACACAAAGGGGCCAGATCTTCGACGCGGGCGCGAGCGTCAGCCAGTTTGTCGGCGCTTTGCGCCAATAAGCATCTAGGCTCAGCCCTCGACCGTGATCTCAGTTCAGCGCGAACGCCTTCGTGTTCCTTCGCTTCCTTCGTGCCCTTTGTGGTTGAAGCGGCCTCTCGGCGCCAACCTCGCTCAGGCCCGGCCCTAGATCGCCGCAGCCTCATAGTCCGCCACTAGGTCGTCCACGATCTTCGCCAGCGGTTCCACGGCGCGCACCTCGCCGGCGCCCTGCCCCGCGGCCCAGACGTCGCGCCAGCGCTTGGCGGCGTCCTCCGGGCGGCCCAGGCTGATCTCGGCCTTGGTCTTCAGCCCCTCGGCGTCATAGCCGGCGGCCGCCAGGCTGGCCTTCAGCCAGTTGGCCGGAATGCCGGTCAGGGCCGCGGAGGTCACGATGTCCTCCGCCGTCGCCTCGATCAGCATCTGCTTGTAACCGGCCACCGCCATGCTCTCGGTGCAGGCGATCAGCCGGGTGCCCAGGTTGGCCAGGTCCGCGCCCAGCATCTGGGCCGCGCGGATCGCCCGGCCCGAGCCGATGCCGCCGCCCAGGACGATCGTGCCGCCAAACACCTCGCGCACCGCCGGCGCGAAGGCGAAGCCGGAGATCGGGCCCGTATGGCCGCCCGCCCCCGCCGCCACCAGCACCAGGCCGTCCACCCCCGTCGAAGCCGCCTTCTGGGCATAGGTGATCGAGTTCACATCGGCCCAGACGATCCCGCCATAGCCGTGGATCGCCTCGACCACCGCCGTCGGGCTGCCCAGGGCCGTGATAACGATCGGCGGCTTGTGCTTCAGCACCAGCTCCAGCTCCTCCTCCCAGCGGGAATAGGAACGGTGGACCATGATGTTCATCGCCCAGGGCGGCGCATCGGCCGGCAGGGTGGCCGTGATCTGGCCCATCCAGGCGTCGAGGTCGTCGAGCGTCCGGGCGTTATTGGCCGGGAAGGTCCCGATGATCCCGGCCTTGCAGGCGGCCAGCACCATGTCGACGCCGGAGACCAGGAACATCGGCGCGGCGATGGCCGGCAGCCTCAGGCGCTCGGCGATGTGGGCGGGCAGGCTCATGCTCAGGCCACGTCCGATTTCGGCGGCCAGGGGAAGAAGCCCGAGGTGCGGCGCATATAGGCCTCATAGGCGGGCTTCCGGCGCTTCAGACGCCCCTCGACGGTCGGCACGCCGCTCCAGCGGGTGAGCGTGAAGACCAGGTAGATCGGGCCGACGACGGCGAACAGGCCGGGCGTCGTCTCCGCCGCCACCAGCCACAGGCCCCACCAGACGCAGGCGTCGCCGAAATAGTTGGGGTGGCGGGTATAGCGCCACAGGCCCCGGTCCATCACCTCGCCCTCATTGGCGGGGTCCTTCTTGAAGCGCACCAGCTGCCAGTCGGCCAGGCTCTCGAAGATCAGGCCGAAGATCGCCAGGCCCTCGCCGATCAGGCCGACCGGGCCCAGCTGCGCCGGCTCGGGCGCGATCTGGCCCAGCTGGATCGGCAGGCAGACCAGCCAGAGCAGCGGCATCTGCAGCATGAACACCAGGCGGAAGGCGGCGTAGCCATAGCCCCAGCCGCGCTCGGCCTTGGCCTTGTCCAGCATCCGCACATAGCGGCCGTCCGGCCCGTGGTCGCGCCAGCGCCACAGCATGTAGCCGCCGAGCCTGAGCGCCCAGGCGACGCAGATTGCCGTCAGCACCATGCGCCGCGGCGTGCCGCCGCCGGTCTGCAGATAGGTGGAGATCGCCACCACGCCCATGCCCAGCCCCCAAAGGCTGTCGACCGGCGTACAGTCCTTCTGGGCGACGCAGATCGCCCAGGCCAGGACGAATAGGGCCAGGATGACGCCGGCATTCACCGCCAGCACCGTCACGTAATCAGGCATATGCTCACCCCCGAATCCGCCCCTCTAACGCCGGCGGTTTGACAGTCTTTCTATGCAAGTTAGGCTCGCCTCGCAAGCGGGCGTGAGCGGCCCCCAAGAGCGCCGCCAATCGGGAGGAGACCAACATGGGCGAACGCAAGGTTGCGCTGATCACCGGCGCGGCGGGCGACATCGGCGCCGCCGCCGCCCAGGCCTTCGCGGCCGCCGGCCTCAATGTGGTCGTCACCGACCGTCGCGGCGACGCCCTGGACGAGGTCGCCGCCCGCTTGAACGCCACGGGCGCTGACGTCATGGCGCACGCCTGTGACCAGACCGACCCGGAGGCCGTGGGCCAGCTGTTCGACGCCGTCCGCGACCGGTTCGGCCGCCTCGACGCGGCCTTCCTCAACGCCGGCTATGGCCGCTATGGCGCGCTCATCGACCTGCCCTTCGACCAGTGGAAGAAGCATGTGGAGGTCAATCTCAACGGCGGCTTCCTGATGGCCCAGGGCGCGGCCCGCCTGATGCGCGACGCCGGTCGCGGCGGCGCCATCGTCATGAACGCCTCGACCGCCGCCACCCACATCTGCGACATGCTGGGCGCCTACGCCGCCTCGAAGTCCGGCGTCCGGATGCTGGCCAAGTCGCTGGCGTCGGAGCTCGGCGTCCACCGCATCCGCGTGAACCTGATCCTGCCCGGTGTCATAGAGACGGCCATGACCCGGTCCCTGATCGACGACGCGTCCGTCCGCGCCGACGCCCTCACCAACACCCCCGTTGGCCGCCTGGGACAACCCGAAGACATCGCCCGCATGGCCGTCTTCCTCTGCGACGAGACCGCCAGCGGCTACATCACCGGCGCGGAAATCCTCATCGACGGCGGCCAGACGCTGCACGGCTATCCGCGGTGGTTCAGCGCCGACTATGCGAAACCCGGCGACGACTGGGCTCCGCATTCGGGACGGTGAGCCCCCTTCAGCATCCTCCCCGCACCTCACGCATACCCCCGTCACCAGACCTTGGTTAGCGCCCGGGCCCGTCCCGTGATAGGAGCCGTGCCCCCGCGACACCGTGGCGGGGCTCCGGGGGCTCTTCCTGGTCTGGCCGGCTTGGCCAGTCCGGACCAAAAGAGCCCTGAATCAAAACCTTAGGGCGCGCTCGCGCGGGAAACTTCCCCGCCGTCACGCGAAGCGCTCTAGAAGACGTTGAGGGCCAGGAGAGGCGCGTATGAGCAAGGTGCTTGTGATTGGAGCCGGCGGCGTGGGGTCGGTCTGCGTCCACAAGATGGCGATGAACACAGGCGTGTTCTCGCACATCACCCTGGCCAGTCGGACCAAGTCGAAATGCGACGCCATCGCCGCCTCGGTCCTGGCCAAGACCGGCGTCGCCATCGACACCGCCGCCCTCGACGCCGACGACGTGGCGGCCACCACCGCCCTGATCGCCGCCACCGGCGCGAAGCTGGTGGTCAATCTGGCCCTGCCCTATCAGGACCTCAACATCATGGAGGCCTGCCTGTCGGCGGGCGTCTCCTATCTCGACACCGCCAATTACGAGCCCCGCGACCAGGCCAAGTTCGAATACAGCTGGCAGTGGGCCTATCAGGAGCGCTTCGAGAAGGCCGGGCTGATGGCCCTGCTGGGCTGCGGCTTCGATCCCGGCGTCACCTCGGTCTTCACCACCTATACGAAGAAGCACCTGCTCGACCGGATCGACACCCTCGACATCCTCGACTGCAACGGCGGCGACCACGGCCACCCCTTCGCCACCAATTTCAATCCCGAGATCAATATCCGCGAGGTCACCGCCCCCTCCCGCCACTGGGAGAACGGCCAGTGGGTCGAGGGCCCGCCTCTGGCCCACAAGCAGGTCTTCGACTTCGACCAGGTCGGCCCGCGAGACATGTACCTGATGTACCATGAGGAGCTGGAGTCGCTGGCCAGGTTCTACCCGGACATCAAGCGCATCCGCTTCTGGATGACTTTCGGCGCCTCCTACCTCAAGCACCTGGAAGTCCTGACCAATGTCGGCATGACCCGGATCGATCCGGTGATGTTCGAGGGCCGCGAGATCATCCCCCTGCAGTTCCTCAAGGCCCTGCTGCCCGAGCCCGCCTCGCTGGGGCCCGTCACCCGCGGCAAGACCAATATCGGGACCATCGCCACCGGCCTGAAGGACGGCGTCCAGAAGACCGTCTACATCAACAATGTCTGCGACCACGAAGCGGCCTATGCCGAGACCGGCAGCCAGGCGGTCAGCTACACCACAGGCGTCCCGGCCATGATCGGCGCGGCCCTGATGCTGACCGGCCAGTGGTCGGGCGCGGGCGTGTTCAACATGGAGCAGCTCGACCCCGATCCGTTCATGGACATGCTGAACCGCCAGGGCCTGCCCTGGCGGGTCCGCGACCTCCCCGCCCCGCTCGCCTTCTGAGCCCCCTTAAGATGCAGACCCAGTCGGCCGGCCCCGGCGCCTTCGCCCGCCTCGATCTCGCCCGCGTCCCCTCGCCCAGCTTCGTGGTCGACGAGGTCGCGGTCCGGCGCAATCTCGAGGTCCTGGCCGATGTCGGTGCCCGCGGCGGCGCCAAGGTGCTGCTGGCGCTGAAGGCCTTTTCCATGTGGGCGCTCGCCGACTTGGTCGGCCGCCACCTCGACGGGGTCTGCGCGTCTGGCCTCTGGGAAGCCCGCCTGGCCCGCGAGCACTATCGCGGCGAGCTCACCACCTATGCGCCGGCCTATAAGCGCGAGGATCTGCCGGAGATCCTGGCCCTGTCCGACACGGTGATCTTCAATTCCCCGGCCCAGATCGCCCGCTTCGCCGACCTGATCGCCGCCGCCCGTGCCGCCGGCCACGCCTTCGAGATCGGCCTGCGCCTCAACCCCGAGCACAGCGAGGCCGAGGTCGCCAAGTACGACCCCTGCCAGGCTGGCTCGCGCCTGGGCTTCCCGGTCTCCCAGCTCAAGCCCGAGCACCTCGACGGCGTCGACGGCCTGCACATCCATGCGCTCTGCGAACAGGGCTTCGAGCCGCTCGCCCGCATCTGGGCGGCTGTAGAGCCAAAGCTCGCCCCCCACCTGCCTCGCCTGAAATGGCTGAACCTCGGCGGCGGCCACCACATCACCCGCCCCGACTATGACCGCGAGGCCCTGGTAGCTTTCACAGCCGACCTCACCGCCCGCCACGGCGTCCAGGTCTATCTGGAGCCCGGCGAGGCCATAGCGCTGGACGCCGGCGTCCTGGTCGGCGAGATCCTCGACGTCTTCGACAACACCGTCCCGGTGGCGATCACCGACATCTCCGCCACCTGCCACATGCCCGACGTCATCGAGGCGCCCTACCGCCCGGCCCTGCTGGGCGAGGCCGAGGGCGGAGTAACCGTCCGCATCGGCGGCCCCTCGTGCCTGGCCGGCGACATCATTGGCGACTACGGCTTCGCCGCCCGCCCCAGCCCCGGCGACCGCATCGCCTTCCTCGACCAGGCCCACTATTCCATGGTCAAGACCAACACCTTCAACGGCGTCCCCCTGCCCGCCATCGCCCTGTGGAACAGCGAGACGGACGCCCTGCGGCTGGTGCGCCAGTTCGACTACGCGGCGTTCCGGGACCGGCTTTCCTAGGGTCCCGCTCCCCACCACCCCGCGCAGTCCCGCGCAGGCGCGAACCCAAGCGGCGCGAGGCGTGTGAACCTGCTCCAAGCCGCGCCAGCTTTGTGGCGGCGCCGAAGCGGCTGTCCGCCCCCAATTCTTCTGTCCCCCACACGTCTACCGAGTGATAGGCTGGCCGCTAGACCGGAGGACGCTATGAAGACCGCGACGCTCCTGGGCCGCCTGGCCCTCGGTTTGCTGGGCCTGCTCCTCGCCGCCAACCTCGCCGGCTTTGCCTATGAACGCCTCGCCGAGGCGCGGGACGCGAAACTCTATCCGCCGCCCGGCCGGTTGGTCGATGTCGGCCCGCGCCGATTGCATGTCCTCTGCACAGGGCCGCAGGCCGGACCCACGGTGATGATCATCTCCGGCGGCGGTACGCCGTCCGTGGTCGACTATCCGCTCCAGGATCGCATCGCCCGGTTCGCCCGGGTCTGCACCTATGACCGGCCCGGCCTCGGCTGGAGCCCGGCGGCCGGCGCGCCGGTCAGTCTTGATGACGACGTGGCGGACCTTCACGCCGTGCTGGCCCAGGTCGCGGCCCCGGGCCCCGTTGTGCTTGAGCCGGAGTCCTTCGGGGGACTGATCGCGCTCGCCTATACCCGTCGGTTTCCGAGCGAGGTGGGCGGACTGGTCCTGGTGGACGCCACCGAGCCCGGCCTCTGGTTCGAACACGCCGATGCGGCGAAGAAGGCCCTGGGCGTGACCCCGGCGCTCGTCCCGATCCTGACCTCCGTCGGCGTGGTGAGGCTCATCGTCCCGTCACAGCTGCAATCCCTCAACTGGAACGCCTACTCGCCCCGGGAGCAGGCGGAGCTTATGGCCATCTTCTCCAGACAGAACCCGGGCCGGAATGAATCCTTGGATGTGATGGCCTCAACCCCGGCGACCGAGCGCCGGAGCCTGCCGGAGGCCGCCTTCGGCGACCTTCCCATGGTCGTGATCCAGCATGGCAAGCCCTTCACGGGCCCGAACGCGGTGTCCGAACCGGGCTGGGCCGCGAGCCAGGCTCGCCTGGCCCGGCTGTCGTCGGCAAGCCGCCTGGTCGTCGCGCACGACAACGGCCACGAGATCGCGGAGCAGAACCCGGATCTGGTCGCGGCCCTGACGCGACAGGTCGTCGATCAGGTGACCGCATCCCTTTCCTCGACCCGGCCCACTCTTCCATAGCCAAGACCAACACCTTCAACGGCATCACCCTGGCCGCGATAGCCCTTTGGAACAGCGAGACGGACGCCCCGCAGCTGGTGCGCCAGTTCGACGACGCCGCGTTCCGGGACCGGTTGTCCTAGAGCAGGCCCCTGGTCGCCTCAGCCGGCCGCGCCCGGCTCGGCCAGGTCGGCGGCCTCGATCGTCTTCAGCATGTCGTCCGTGATCTCGGTCGCCGCGCCCAGGCGGTTGGCCTGCAGGGCCACCGCGCGCTCGAACAGGTTCCGCACGTCCCGCCCATTGGCGAAATTGGCGGTCGCGGCGCGCCGCCGGGCCAGCTCCAGGCGCACCGCCTCGCGCGCCGAGGCGGACAGGACATAGTCCGCGCTCTTGGCCTGCCGCTCGAAGATCTCGAGCGTCTCCTCCGGGGTGTAGTCGGGGAAGGTGATCGTTCGGGAGAACCGTGAGCGGAGACCTGGATTGGAATCCAGGAAACCCTCCATCTCCTGTGTGTAGCCGGCGGCGATCACCACCAGGTCGTCGCGGTGGTCCTCCATCAGCTTGAGCAGGGTCTCGATCGCCTCGGATCCGAAGTCTTGGTCGTCCTTGGACGTCAGGGCGTAGGCCTCGTCGATGAACAGCACGCCGCCCAGGGCCTGTTCGACCACCGCGGCCACCTTGGGCGCCGTCTGGCCCACATAGCCACCCACCATCTGGCTACGATCGACTTCGACCAGCTGGCCCTTCGATAGCAGGCCGAGCTTGCCGTAGACCTGGGCCACCAGCCGCGCGACCGTGGTCTTGCCGGTCCCGGGATTGCCGGAGAACACCAGATGCAGGCTGAGGTCGGGCACTGGCAGGTTTCGCTCCCGCCTGAGCTGCGAAACCTTGGCGAGGTTCACGAGGGTGTCGATCTCACGCTTGACCGACTGCAGGCCCACCAGGGCGTGAAGCTTCGCCAGGGTCTGCTCCACCGTCTCGTCGGTCGGCGGCGCCGCCTTCACCGCGGGCCCTGAGTCTGGCCCGGCCTCGCTCTTGCCATCCGTGACAATCTCGAAACGGATGACGTCGTCGGTCGGCTCGGCGTCGTCTGGAGGCGCGGCGGCGTCGGGAGTCGCGGCGGGGTTCGCCATCGCCGTCTCCACCAGGGCGGCCTTCTCATGCACGAGGTTGGTGATCCAGGCGATCTGGGCCAGCTCCGCCTCGGTCGCCTTGTCGTCGGCCAGGGCCAGGGCCTCGGTGAAGCGGCCGATGAAGCGCACGAAGCTGTCGTTGAACGCCTTGTAGGGCAGGTCGCCGGGCGACCAGGCGCCCGCCGCCTTGGCCAGCATGAGGGTGTAGAGCCCCTGGGCCGCCTCCTCCTGAAAGGCCGCCGCATCCGTCACCCGGTCGGCCCAGAGGCGCTGGTAGTATTCAGCCGGGTTGTCGGCGCTGAAGGCGTGGTTGAGCAGGTCGACCTCCAGCGGGGTCAGCCGGCCAGTGGGGCTGCAGACCTGGATGCAGGTCACCGCCGCGATCAGCAACAGGCTCTCCGGCGTGGCCTGGCCGCAGTCAATTCCAGCCTCTCTGAGCTTGGTCAGGCCGGGCTCGAGGTCATAGCTCACGTCGCGCCACAGGGCGCCGGCGTCGAGCGCGAACGACACGGCCTGGCGACTGAGCATCGGCGGGTCTTCGGCCCAGGCCGTGGACGCCTCAACCGGGGCTGGGGCCGGCATGGCGGGTTGGGCCTGGGATTCGGGCGGCTGGGGTATCGCGGGCCGCTCGGCCCGGACCGCATCGCGCAGCGGCCGCGCCGCCGGCGAGGCCTGACCCCTCCAGCGCAGGATGAGGCCGAGCGAGAGCAGCCAGCCCAGGACCGTCCACCCCAGCAGAACGTCCAGCAGCCCCACGATGATCAGGTGGCGCGCGCGCAGCCGCGCCGCCGCCCCCAGGGCCACCGGCGCGAAATAGACCGCCAGGATGACGAGCGCGACCCACGCGGGCAGGGTCTGTGTGGCCGCCGGTGTCTGCATCCCATCGCCTCCCGCCGCCTGACCCGCAGCGGTCCGCAAAGCCACCTACCTAAAGCCGAAACGCCATGCAACGCCACCTCTGGCTAGGGCCCGCTCAACCTGGGGATCGGGCGTATTGCCGCCGAAGTGGGTGACGATCACCGCCCGCCCGCCCGTTCGGCCAGCAGCCCCATCAGGTGATGCGGATCTGGGCGACAGAGCCGTTCCGGTAATAGCCGGCCACAGGCACGCCCCCCGCCGCGGCGGCTGCGTCGTTCGCATAGGTCGCGCTCGTCTTGATATAGGCCGAGGACGGCGCACCCAGCTCTGACCAGCTGAAAGCCGTGACATAGGTTCCGGACTTGAACCCTGAAATGACGCCCCCCGCCGTCTGGGCGATCAGCACCAGCTGTCCGGCCGCGCCGGGGAACACGGTGGAATTGGTCCCGCGGGTGACCATCCCCACGAAGGAGCCGGCCATTTCCAGGCCGAACGCAGCGTCCCCATTGTCCCCCGGAAGGGTTCGCGGCTGACGGGCGAATTGACCGACCGAGATCGCGTTGTTGTCCAGCACGCCGCCGAAATAGCCCAGGGTCACGGCGTCGACGTGATATCCGAACTGGGTGATGTTGATCGCGTTGTCGACGCCCGCCGCCATGGCGCCGTTGGCGATATTGCGGATCGCGTAGGTCGCCTTGGGCACGCCGTTGCGGGCCGAGACCACGGCGTTGATCTGATTGGATCCCGAGCCCTGCAGATCGATCTCGACCGCCGTGGTTGGATCATACCAGGTCTGGGCGCCCTGGCGCTCGATCAGACCGTCGAACTTGATGCTGTTCTGACCCGAGGCGACGCCCTTGAGCACCATGTTCGAGCCGGCCGGGTCCTGCAGATGGAACGCCGCGAAGATATTTCCGCCGCCGCGGTCATGGACCATGTTGTTGGCCTGGCCGCTCACCTGGGCCTGGCCGCTGTACCAAATCTTGTTCCCGACCCATTGGTTGGTCGACCCGTTCGGACCGAAGACCAGCCCGTCGAGTCCGCTGCCGCCGATGTCTATCCCTTTGAATCCGTTGTCATAGGAATTGACGTACATGCCGCGGCCGCCGCAGTCGACGATCTGGATCGGGCCGTATTCGTTGCCGCCGGCGCCCTCCAGGTACATGCCGTCGTCCTTGAACCCGGAGATGACGATCTCCCCGATGCGGTGACGCGGAATCTGCGAGCCGATCGGGCTGTTGGCCCGGTAGGTCGGGTCGCTCACGCCGCTGAAGGCGTTGATCAGATAGAAGGCGCGGTGCACGCCGGTGGTGGGCTGCGACGCCTTGTTACCGATCAGGGTCAGGCCCCAGATGTGCAGGAACGTCACATAGGGATCATGCAGCACGAACATCGGCTGGCCGGAGGCATAGGACTGGATGATCGTTCGCCGCGGCACGCCGACCAGGCAGGTGTTGTTCAGGAGCGTCAGGCTCGAAACCGTGTAGCGGCCGCCCCCGGACAGGGGCGACACCGCGATCGCCTCGCCGGAATTGATCGCCGCCTGGAATGTCGCCGTGTCGTCCGACGTCCCTACGGCGCCGAACTCGGAGACGTCGCGAAGGCCGGGAAGCACGACAACGCCTGTGCGGCCATTGACGGACGTTACGCTCATTGCATTTCCTTTCAGACGTTGAGGCCGACCTTCCGAGGCTTCGGAACCCCTGGGCGAATTTCACAACCTTATGTGGAGTCGCCGCGCCTGGATCTGAAAGTTGAGCTTGGCGCAATCACATCTCTGAGTGATCGCTGGGGGATGCGTCACGATAGGCCGGACCGGTCGCCGTCGGGGCCCGCGCCGCCCGCCGCCCTAGAACCGGTCGAGGTCGTTCGCGAAGGTCACGGGCCCCTTGTACTGGGCGTCGATCTCCGCCGTGAGGCGCGTGACCTGGGCCGGGTCGGGCGTGTTGCCGCCGAAGTGGGTGACGGCCACCGCCCGCACGCCCGCCCGCTCGGCCAGCACCCCCACCTGGCCAGCTGTTCCGCCGCCCCGTCCCCGGCGTCGACCAGCACCTTGTGGTCGCGCCACAGCAAGAGGTGCGCCGGCTCGGAGCGGGTGGCGCTGGGGCCGCGCCGTGCGGCCTCGCCTGCCCTAGTCGCCCTCGACCCGGCGGCGGAGATGACAAGTTCGCCGCGGCGATCAGGTTTCGGCATCGCTCCCGGCGCGCCGCGCCCGTCGGTAGTTGTGCCCGGCCTGCGAGAACAGGTCGGCGAAGGCCTGGGCCGCGGGGGTGAGCGGCAGGCGGGCCCGAGTGATCAGGCAGATCGGCGGCGCCGGCAGCGGCTCGGCGATGTCGAGCACCCTCAGCCGCTTGGACGCCAGCGGCAGGGAGACCCACTGCTCCGGGACCATGATCAGGAGATCGGTGCTGGCGACCGCCGGGATCAGCGCCATGCCCGAGGCCAGGTGCATCTCCACGATCGGCGCCGGCAGGCCGTGGCGGGCGAACAGCGGCTCCAGCTCCGCGCTGGAATCCACCGTCACCGCCGTGGTGATCCAGCGGGCGTCGACCAGGTCCGCGAGGCTGCGGGCCTTGCCCAGGGGATGGCCTGGCCGGGCCAGGATGACCCGCGTATTGTCGAACAGCTTCTCGACGATGAATTCATTGGCCGGGGCGAATTCCGGCAGCGGGCCCACATAGAAGTCGAGCACCCCCTCCTTCAGCTTGGCCTCGATGGTCGGAAAGAGGCCGTCGCGGATGGAGAGCTTCACCTGCGGATAGCGCTTGCGGAAGGCCGACAGGGCGTGGGGAAGGAGCGCGATCTGGGCCGCCGTGGACAGGGCCACGGTCACCTGGCCGGTCGCCAGGCCCTTGGCCTGCGCGATCTCCTCCCGCGCCCGGCGCAGCTCGCCCAGCGCCACGGTCGCCCGCTTCAGGAACATCTCCCCCATGGGCGTCAGCACCGTGCCGCGGGCCCGTCGCTCGAACAGGGGCACGCCCAGCTCGCCCTCGATCTCGCGGATGGAGCGGGTGATCGCCGGCTGGGCGACGCCCAGCTGCCGGGCCGCCGCCCTCAGGCTGCCGCGCTCGGCGACGGCGGTGATGATGCTCAGATGGGCGAGTTTCATGGGGGCCTCGGGCGGCCAAGCCTAGCCAGGGCGCCGTCAAAAGCCAATGCTCCGGCGCCGAGCGATGCCGATCGGGCATCGATCCCGCCGCCTTGCCATCTGGGCGGCTTGGCCCCGCCGCCTAGGGTGGAGCCTGGGACCGCGAGCGTCCCGCGTGACCGCCGCCCGGGAGCCCCCATGACCGAACCCAAGTCCGTCTGCGCCTGCGGCCGCATCGACGTCCACGCCCATTTCCTGCCGGATTTTTACGTCGAGGCGCTCGGCCGGGCGGGCCTCAGGACGGTCGATGGCGGCATGCCGGTCCCCGCGTGGAGCGCGGCCGCCGCCCTGGAGGTGATGGATCGCCAGGGGATCGCCACGGCGATGATCTCGCTCTCCTCCCCCTCGACCCAATTCCTGCCGCCGGCCGAGCGCGCCGGCCTGGTGCGCCAGGTGAACCTCGCCGGCCGCGACCTGATGGCCGCCCATCCCGGCCGGTTCGGGTTCTTCGCCACCCTGCCCCTGCCCGACGTCGCCCAGGCCCTGGACGAGATCGCCTACGCCTTCGACCAGCTGGGGGTCGACGGGGTGATCCTGGAATCCAATATCGACGGGGCCTATCTGGGCTCGCCCCGCTTCGCCCCCATCTTTGACGAGCTCGACCGCCGCGGCGCCGTGGTCTTCCTGCATCCGACCAGCCCCGCCTGCCTCGACGCCCTGGGGCTGGGCCGCCCTGCGCCCCTTTTGGAGTTCCCGCTCGACACCACCCGCACCGTGGTCGACCTGATCTACAGCCGCACGCTCCAGACCCGGCCGAACCTGAAGATGATCATCCCGCACGGCGGCGCGGCCCTGCCGGCGCTGGCCGCCCGCATCGCCGCCTTCGCCAACCTGCCCTTCATCGCGCCCAGGCCGGTCTCAGAACAGGAGGTCTTCGAGGCGCTGCAGGGCCTCTATTACGACCTCGCCCTGTCGGCCCATCCCCTGCCCTTCGCGGCGCTCAGGGCGCTGGCCCCGCTCAGCCACATCCTGTTCGGCAGCGATTGGCCCTTCACGCCCGAGCTCGGCGTCGCCCGCAATCTCCACGCGCTCGCCACCGCCAACGGTCTCAGCGAGGCCGACCTCCAGGCCATAGCCCGCGACAACGCCGAGCGCCTGTTCCCCCGACTCGCGGCGCTGCGGGCGGCGTGAGGCGCGGCTCACGCCTCGCGGTCGAACTCCAGCCCCTCAAGGTCCCCCTTGGCCCGCCATTCGGCGAGCAGGGCGTTGAAGCGGTTGATGCCGGGCGTATAGGTCTGGCCGTTCAGCCCCCCGGACCGCTCGCCGCCCTCGTTGTTGTAATAGCCGGGCGTGCAGGCGTTCTGGAAATCCCGGTTCAGGATGGCGACCTTGCGGATCACCTCCACCCAGGCCTCCTCCGCCTCCGCCGACGGTTCGACCGTCGTAACCCCCCGCGCCCTCGCCTCCTTGATGATGTAGGCGATGTGCTGGGCCTGATCGTCGAACATCGCTGTCATGTTCACCGACAGCCCGTTCTGCCCCACCCCGATATAGAACCAGTTGGGGAAGTTGCGGCTCGAATGGCCGTGCAGGGTGCGGAACCCGTCCTTGTAATGCTCATAGAGCGACTGCCCGCCGCGCCCCTCGATCTCGAACCCGACCCGGCGGCGGAAGGCCGTCGAGATCTCGAAGCCGGAGGCGAAGATGATGCAGTCGACGGGGTATTCCACCCCATTGGCCACCACCCCCTTGGCGGTGATCTTCTCCACGCCCTGGGCGGCGCTCACATCCACCAGGGTGACATTGTCGCGGTTGAAGGCCGGCAGGTACTCGTCGTTGAAGGTCGGCCGCTTGCAGAACTGGCGGTACCAGGGCTTCAGGGCCTCGGCCGTCGCCGGATCGCGCACGGTCTCGTCGACCCGGCCGCGGATCTTGTTCATCTTCACGAAGTCGGCCAGTTCCGCCGCCTTGGCCGCCTCCTGCGGCGTCAGCTTCTCGCCCCGGCGCGCGGCCTCGGCCACGCCCGACGCCAGGCTGCGGAAGATGTCGGTCCAGCTGTCATTGACCAGGTCCTCCTGGAACGGCCGGCCCTCGACGATGTCGGCGAAATTGTGCCGCCGCGCCCTTTGCCAGCCGGGCTGCAGGGTCTGCGCCCAGTCCGGATCGGTCGGCGAATTGCCGCGCAGGTCCACCGAGGACGGGGTGCGCTGGAACACGTGCAGGGACTTGGCGTCGCGGGCCACGAACGGCACGCACTGGATCGCCGTGGCGCCGGTTCCGATGATCGCCACCCGCTTGTCCGCGAGCCCCGTGAGGTTCCCCGTCGTGTCGCCGCCGGTATAGCCATAGTCCCACCGGCTGGTGTGGAAGCTGTGGCCCTCGAAGTCCTCGATCCCGGGAATGCCCGGCAGCTTGGCCCGGCTGGCGGCGCCGAGCGCCATGATCACGAACCGCGCCTTGATGTCGTCGCCGCGCTGGGTCGTGATCCGCCACCGCTTCAGGCCCTCGTCCCAGGCCAGCTTCTGCACCCGGGTCTGGAACAGGGTCTGGTCATAGAGGCCATAGGCCTGGCCGATCCGCTGGGAGTGCTCGAAGATCTCGCTGACATAGGAGTACTTCTCCTTCGGCATGTAGCCGAGCTCCTCCAGGAGCGGCAGGTAGCAGTAGCTCTCGATGTCGCACTGGGCGCCGGGATAGCGGTTCCAGTACCAGGTGCCGCCGAAGTCCCCGCCGGCCTCGATGATCCGGAACCCATCGACGCCCGCCTCGCGCAGCCGCGCCGCCGCCAGCATGCCGGAGAACCCGCCGCCGATGATCGCCACCTCGACCTCGTCATGCAGCGCCGGGCGCTCGAACGTCGGATCGGCGTAAGGATCCTCGTCGGCGTAACGCGCCAGCGCGCCGGCGACTTCCAGATACTGCGCCTCGCCGTCGGCCCGCAGCCGCTTGTCGCGCTCCTGGCGATAGCGCTCGCGCAGGGCGTCCGGATCGAAGCCCAGCTCCGTCGCCGTCGTGCTGTCCGCCCGGTCCATGATCCACCCTTTTGCGATTTTGGGGGGAGCTAATCAGGCCTTCCCGCGGGGCAGCCAAGCGGTCCGGCGGACAAATCGACGTCGCGCCGCCGGCGGCCGCTTGCCGGACCTCGCGTCAGGGCGGCGACGGTGCGCCCGCACACCAGACCGGAGACCGCCATGCCCGCCTACATCATCTTCGTCAAGAACAAGACCCTCGATCCCGACGAGCTCAAGACCTACAGCCAGAAGGCGGCGCCCGCCGGCGCCGGCCACCCGATCACCCCGCTCGCCTTCTACGGCCCGCTGGAAGTGCTGGAAGGCGACGACGCCGAAGGCGTGGTCCTCATCTCCTTCCCCGACAAGGCCGCCGCGCGGGCCTGGTACGACAGCCCCGCCTACCAGGACGCCAAACAGCACCGCCTGAAAGGCGCCGACTACCGGGTGATCCTCGCCGAAGGCATCGGCTGACCCGCAGCCCGCGTCGGCGTGCCCCCCACGCCGACGCTCTGGCCAAGCGCAACAACAACACCCCACGAGCCCCCAACCCCGCGCTGTCATCCCGGTTTCGGCGCAGCCGAAGACCGGGACCCATAAGCGCCGAGCTATCGGCTACCGCGCCGCGCCGGCGGCCCCACCAGTTCAAGCCGCCCGCAAGCCCGGCAGGCGCCCCCCACCCCGCTCATTCTCGCGCAGGCGGGAAACCAAGCGGGGACTTCAAAATCCACCCGCGAGAAGCGCGAAAGAACGAGCAAATCTGATTTTGCCAGGCTTGGGGAACATGCCGGCGCTGGACAGTCAGCGCCGAGCACTAGCGCACGGGTTGCGCAGGGGTAATACTGACGCCAACGGCGATGGCAGTCGGGGCGAAAGTGAGCGGCAGAGGCCATGAGGTTCACAGAGGGTGATTGTGCCGACTAATTGCGGACCCCACCCAGCCAAACGGCTATCGCAAGTCCTACGCTTTCCGTCTTGGCGCGCCTCAACGAGTCAGGAGGTGTGGAAATTCTATGATGACCAGAAGCGGGAAAGGCCCCCGGAGCGTCAGGGCCGAACCCGCGCGCTGGTCGTTCGGTCGAGGCTTCGGCCCGTGGACGTGTACGCCTATTTGCGGGCGCGTTTCGGACAGCCGAACGGCCTTCAGAACATCCTGCGACGCGACGACAGCGACAACTGGATTCATTGGGATTTCAATCTCAAGTCGGAAGACATTGACATCTACATCGCGGGCGCCTCTCGCGAGATTCATTTCATGCTTGGAGACGCCCTGACTGACCGTGAGTGGCAGGCGCTTATCCAGGGCCTTCACGCCGAGTTTAGACGCCTCGGCCGCGAGAAGTCTGAGATGACGCGTAGCTTCGAGAAGTTCGTTGTCTTCCAGAACAAGTTCGCGGCGCTGGCGGGCGTCTGCGCCGAACTTCACGAACGGATCGTAGACACGCCGCCGTTCGAGCCAATCAGGCTGCGCAAGCCGTCGGCAAAGAACCCGCAGCACGGCTCAGGGCCGCTTCGGCGCGCGGGCGAGCGGGCTGACAAACTATACGGAGTTTGCGTGCAGCTCGCCCTGCTGACGCCCGTTCTCGCCGAAGCCTATATTAACATGTTCGCTTTGACCCTTCGGCGCCCCGAACTCCGCGCTGACTGGCCGGGCTATCAGGCCTTCACCCGAGAACACATCCCTGAGCGTATCAGACGTCTCAATGAGGTTTGCTTCGGCATGCACCTTGTGGACACGCGGACCGAAGGGTTCGGCAGGTTCATGACCGTAATGAATAAGCGCAACTTTGCGATCCACGGCAACGTCGACCCAGAGGCAGAAGCGATTGAGACTGTATATTTCGAGGGCCGACGGCCGCTGTTCGTCGAAGCGGGGCACCACGTCGGACGCTTTTTCGCTGATCTGGAGCGCCTGCACAGGCCTGCGGTCGTGGTGGAGGACTACGAGACGGTCCATGCCTTCTTTCACGAACTGACGACCTACCTCGATCCGCCGACGGCCGAATTCCTCGACAATGTGATCGACGACTCGTTTCCAGGGTTCGAGATCAAGCAGCGTCGGGTGACCCGCATATTACCTGACCAAGTGGTCATAGCGGTGATGGCCGGCATGCGGTACGACGATGACCTCCGGGTGACCTGGTGACCGCAACAGCTGACGGCCAGGCCGAGGGTGCCGTGAGTGACGCTCCCGATTTTCCGCCGGGCTTCGAGTTGAGCCTGGACTACCTACCGGATCTTGGACCAAAGATTCTTTACCTCGTCGCGGTTTCGGACTGGCGACCGGAGGAAGCGACCCCGCTGGCCGGGTTTTCGCTAGAGCTTTGTCGCAGCATCTTCCTGCTGCGTGCCCTTCAGTGGCTACCCGCGGACGTCATGGAGCTCGTTCCGGAGTTCCGTAGCGCACTCTTTGCGCGCCGGATGACCGGAGCCGCCGCGGTACAATGGCATCCCCAATCGCCGCGAGCGATCCGTAGCTTTCCCGCCCCACTTTCCGTGCCATTCACAGTGATCCTTCTGGGCGAAGATCAGAACGCTGACGATTACCGAGAATGGGCCCAGTCCTGTCCCACGCCACCAACGCTGGTGGCGAACGCAGGCGGTGACCTGACTTACAACCAGCTTACCTGGAAGGGGCTCCAGGCACGGCTGCTGTACGTGTGCGACCATGCATCCGAGAAGCTGCCAAGGGCGTTCGTCACAGAGATGCGGGGATTCATTGCAAGTTGGGAACCGCTGCCGGGGCGGAAGTTGGATTACGAGGTGGGCGGCCACGGCTCGATCACGCCCAACCTTGCAGCGTTGCTCAACTTCGGGTTCGACCCGCCGGGATCAGAGCCGTTCAAAAAAATTGGCGACTTGGACGCCTATGTGGACCAAATCGCCTTGACGACGGCCAGCGTACTCGCGGCACGGCAAGAAGCCGGAGAAACGGTCGCCGAGGAGAGCTTTCCAAGGCGGCCTGCCCTCAATCTATTTGCGCCCGCAATGTACCCCGGCATGGGCGACATCGCCTTGAAGCCCGATGTGACGCGGGAGATGCGTCGGGATTTCCAGCTCGTTAAGTCCATCTTGGAAAGACAGACGGGCTATAGCTTCGAGATGTCGACCCAGGCCCAGGTCAAGGCACTGATGGGGCGTGAGCGCGATCCCGACAAGCCGGACGAGTTCAAGCCGGACCCTCATTTCCTCGTTCGCCTGCGCCAGTACGAAGTCGGATTGACGGTCGAGGCGATGGCAGCGCTCTGCGGCTCGGAGCTGTCGGCGGCGATCCGCCTACCCAACGACATCAACCGGACGCTTGGCGCGGTGCGCCAGTTCGCAAACCACTACCGGAGCAACGCTCGCAGCCCGCTGCGCACCGCAGAAGCCTTCGGCAATGTGCAGAACCGCCTCGCCGCCGCCGTACCGGCCAAGCTCAGAGCGCTAATCGCGGAGAGCAAGGGAGACATCCGCATTGTGTCGGACGCCCATCTCGAATGGCTCGACATCGAGGGGTTGCCACTTTGCGTTCGCCGCAACCTCTCTCGGATACCTGTCACGCCCGGCAACATGTTCATCGCTCAGATGACTCCACCGCCGATCATACGGCTAACACCCGAAGATTTCTCAAAAATCCTCATCATCAGCGCGCTCGATCCCACCGAGGATCGAGACATCAGAGGAATGTTCGATATTGCCTTCACCGTCTTCGGAGAGCAGTGGAGAGGCAAGCTGGAGGTCGAATTCGTCGATATCGGTAGCGAAGAGGAGCTGATCGCGGCGCTGAATAGCTTCGAGGGAGCCATGCTCATCTTCGACGGCCACGGCAGCCATGAACGCGGTCAACCCGCGCAGCTGCATCTGGGCAAGAACTCGATCGATATCTGGTCTCTGCATGGCAAGGTCCGCATTCCGCCGATTGTGGTGCTAAGCGCCTGCGACACCCATGCCGCCGATCGCAACCACGCGACGACGGCGAACGGCTTTCTGTCTCTAGGTGCGAGGACAGTTCTGTCCTCAGTCTTGCCACTTGATGCTCGGCTCGCGGCGATCTTCGCTGCGCGGCTGGTGTACCGGGTCGCGGACTTCATCCCGGCCGCAGTTGGCATGTACCGGCGGGCGCTGACCTGGACAGAGATCGTCTGCGGCCTAATCCGAATGCAATTGCTTTCGGAGTTCATCCACGCGGTCGAACACAAAAATATCATCGATCGAGACCAAGCGCACGCAGTTCTGCTTGAAGGAACGCAGGCGATAAATGGGCTTGCGCCTGATCCCTGGAGCAACGTCGTGCGTGCACTTATGGACCTCGGCCTCGACGAGGCGTTGGTGATGCGAGAACTTCGGCTCGCCACAGCCAACTCGAGCGCAATCAGCTATATCAATGTCGGCCGCCCCGAGACGATCATTGTCGATACGCCTGAAGGCGCAGCCCGACGAATGAAGGCGTATGAGGATGTAGGCCTCGGCTAGGCAAGTCCTGGCCTCGCGCCTCGTTCGAGGCTAAGGCCCCACAAACCACCGGCCTACCGGCAAGTACTGACACCTACGATTTACGACCCAAGGGCCCCCTCACTCGGTCAGGCTCAAGCAAGCAAAGCGCGAACTCTAGTCGCAGGTCGGCCGCCGCAAAAATCCACTAATTTCAATATTCTAACCCACCCCACCACCACCCCGCCCCCACTCGTCCATGTTGACGTCAAACCCGTCGGACGATTCAGGTCGGCGATTTCCGGACCTCGGGGTTATCATCCCCTCAGATCCTTCTCATCGTAGGCGCAGAGCTTCCGCCTCCCGCCCAGCGGGCGGCGGTCAGGCCAGGACCATGACGCCCGCATCGGGGGTCTCGGCGAACAGGCGCTCCACCTCCCCGGCCCGGCCGTCGATGACGGCGCGGCGGTTGATGGTGCCCTTGTCGGAGATCTCGTGGGCGTTGGCGCTGGGAGGGGTGGTGAGCAGGAGCGCGCGTTTCACCCGGGCGGCGCCGCCGTGCTGGTCGGCGTTGAAGGCGCGCAGGCGGGTTTCGATCTCGGCGGGGTCCGCCCCGGCCGTGGGCCAGAGCATCACCCCCAGATAGGGCCGGCCGTCGTCGCAGAGCACCAGGTCGAGGACGAGCGGCGACAGGGCCTTCAGGAGGCCGTCGCGCAGGGAGCCGCCATAGACCCAGGTGCCGCTGGAGAGCTTGAACTCCTCGGCCGCCCGGCCGGCGAAGGCGAGGCCTTGGGTGGGGTCGTGAGGATCGTGGAATACGGCGAGGTCGCCGGTGCGGTAGAAGCCCTCCTCGTCGAAGGCGGCCGCGGTCTTTTCCGGCTCGTCGAGATAGCCGGTGGTGACATTGGGGCCCTTGGCGCGGACCTCGTAGCGGTCGCCGACCGGGGCGAGCTTTACGGTCGTGCCGGGGGCCGGCAGGCCGATGCCGACCTTGTCGGTCTCGAAGTGGATGACCATGAAGGCCGAGACGGTCTCGGTCATGCCATAGCCGCTGGTCATCATGATCCGATGGCCGGTCTCGGCGACGGCCTGGGCCTGGAGCCGGTCGTGGACGGTCTGGCTGAGGCCCGCGCCGCCATAGAGCATCAGCCGCATCTTCCTGAAGAAGTTGGCCCGAAGCACCGGGTCCTTCTCCATGGCCTCGACCAGCATGGTGTAGCCGAGCGGCACATTGTTGAAATAGCTGACCGAGATCTCGCGCAGGTTCCGGATCGAGGTCTCGAACAGGCCCGGCGCCGGCTTGCCGTCGTCGATATAGAGCGTGCCGCCTTCCAGGAGGGTGGTGCGCAGGACGAAGGCCCCGGCGGCATGGTGCCAGGGCAGCCAGTCCAGCATCACCTCGTGCCAGCCGGCGGCCTCGCCGATGGTCTGCTGGCACTGGGTGGAATTGGCCATCAGGTTGTCGAAGGTGATCGGCACGACCTTGGGCAGGCCGGTGGAGCCCGAGGTCAGCATCAAGGCGGCGCGGTCGGAGGGCTTCAGCCCCTCGATCGACTTGGCGACCCAGGCGGTGACGGGGGTGGCCAGGACCTCGGCGTAGGATGTGGCCGGCTTGGCGAGCTTGCTCGGGTCGGTGGTGATGATCTTGGCGTCGCCGAAGTCGAGGGTCTCCAGCGCGCCCTTGGCCATGGCGGTGTCTTCGGCGAAGACCACGGCGGGGCGGACCTTGGCGACCACGTGAGCCAGGCGGCCATAGTCGCCGCCAAGCGCCGCATAGGTGACGCTGACCGGACAGGCGGCGCGGCCGGCGGCCTGGGCGGCGAAGCTCATCACCGCGAAGGCGGGCGTATTGCCGGCCAGGATGAGGACCGGGCCGGCGGCGGCCTTGTCCATCAGCCACTGGGTGGCGGCGTCCATGTCGCGCTTCAGCTGGGCGAAGGAGGTGAAGACCCATTCCCCGTCGGCGCCCCGCTGGGCGATGGCGGGCTTGTCTGCGGACGCCAGGGCCCGCCGCGCAAAGGCGGCGGGGATGTTGGCGTCATAGGGTTTCAGCGGGACCTTTGACGTGATCAGTATGGTCCCGTCGGGGCGGCGCTCGATGTCGAGATCCACCGGCAGCAGGTGGGCTTCGCGGAAGGGCGCGGGCGGGGCTGCGGCGACGGCGGACTCGGCCATGGTCAGACGCCCACGACCAGGCTGACCGTGGTGGTGGTCGAGCCGCCGATGTTGAGGGTCTGGCAGGTCTTGGCGCCCTCGACTTGGTAGTCGCCGGCCTGGCCGGTGACCTGCTTGAAGGCGTCGAGCGCCATGCGGACGCCGGTGGCGCCCACGGGGTGGCCCAGGCCGATCAGGCCGCCGGACGGGTTGATCGGCAGGCGGCCACCGATCTCGATCGAGCCGTCCTCGATCGCCTTCCAGGACTCGCCGGGCGCGGTGAGGCCGAGGTGGTCGATCGCCATATATTCGGTGGCGGTGAAGCAGTCGTGGGTCTCGACCACGTCGATCTGGTCGAGCTCGGTGATCCCGGCCCGGGCGCGGGCGTCGAGGATGGCGCGGCGGACCTGCGGGAAGACATAGTCCTTGCCCTGGCTCGCCTGGATCTTGGCGGCGTAGGAGATGGGGGCGGAGCGGTGGCCCCAGCCCTTGATCTGGGGAAGGCTCTCCAGGGGGATCCCGTGCTTGTCGGCGTATTCGGCGGCGCGCTTGGGCGAGGCCAGGAACACCACGGCGGCGCCGTCGGTCACCTGGCCGCAGTCCTGCTTGCGGGTGCGGCCCTCAACCACCGGGTTGGCCTCGTCGTCGGCGGTGAAGCTCTTCTCGGTGAAGGCCCACTGGCGGGTCTGGGCGTTGGGGTTGCGCTTGCCGTTGGCGAAGTTGATCTCGGCGATGCGCATGAGGTGCTTGTAGTCGAGGCCGTAGCGGGTGTCGTACTCCTCGGCGAGGTCGGAGAAGGCCTTGGGCCAGGGGAACTTGGCGTCGAGGTATTCGTGTCCGGCCCAGGCGGCGGCGCCCAGGTTCTCGGCCGCCTTCTGGCCGCTGACATTGCGCATCTGCTCCAGGCCGAGCACGCAGGCCAGGTCGTAGCGGCCGGCCTCGATCTCGGCGGCGGCGGCCAGGATGGCGACGCTGCCCGAGGCGCAGGCGGCCTCGTGGCGAGAGGTCGGCAGGCCGTCGAAGTCGGGATGGACCAGGCCGAAGAAGCCGCCCAGCAGGCCCTGGCCGGCGAACAGGTCGCCGACGAAGTTGCCGACGTGGCCGGTCTCGATGTCCTTGGCCTCAAGGCCGACGGCGTTCAGGCCCTCGCCCACCACCTGGGCGAAGCCGTCCGCCATCTCCATGCCCTGGCGCGCCCAGTTGTTCGCGAAGTCGCTCTGCCAGCCGCCGAGTATGTAGACCATGGTTTCCTCGCCCGGCCGCCTGGCGGCCCTTTTGAATGTCAGTCCGATTATACAAGTGAAACGGCCGGGGCCAAGGCCGCCCGGCCGTCCATGAAGGCCGCGAACGCCTGGTGGGCGTCGCCATAGGTCTCTCGCGGTTCGGCGGTCAGGGCCGTGCGCACAGCCTCGCCGATCCGGTCGGGCTCCAGGGCCACAGGCTGGCCCTCGACCGAGACGGCCGCCCGCACCCGGCCGCCGCCGGAGACCAGGGTCTGGCCGGTGACGTCGCAGGCCTCGCTGACCAGCCAGGAGACCAGGGGCGCGACCGCCGCCGGGTCCATCCGCTCGGCCATGCCGGGGGCCAGATGGGCCTCGGTCATGGCGGTGACGGCGTAGGGGGCGATGGCGTTGATCATCAGGCCGCGGGGCTTGCCCTCGACCGCCAGGCCCTTCACCAGCCCGATCAGGGCGGCCTTGGACGAGGCGTAGGCGGCCATGCCGTCGCCGCCGTGCAGGCCGGCCGACGAGGCGCTGACCACGATCCGGCCGGCCTTCGCCGCCGACAGGGCGGGCCAGGCGGCCTGGACCAGGTGGAAGGCGCCGAAGAAGTTGATGTCGAAGATCCGCCGGAAGCCCTCGGCGGTCTGGCGATGCAGACGCAGGGTCTCCGGCACGCCGGCGTTGGAAACCACGGCGTCCAGGCGACCGAACTCTGCCAGGGCCTGGGCGACCAGGGCCTCGCCGCTGGCGGGATCCTCGGCGGGATCGAGATTGGCGACGGCCTGGCCACCGGCCTCGCGGATCTCGGCGACCACGGCCTGGGCGCTGGACGGCTGGCTGCGATCGGCCCAGCGGTTGTTGACCACGACCAGGGCGCCGCGCGCCGCCAGGTCCAGGGCGTAGGCCCGGCCGAGGCCCTTGCCGGCGCCGGTCACGATCACCACCCGGTCGCGCATCTCCTGCGCGCCCCCAGCGCTCTCCTGGATCGTATCCGGCATCTGGCGTCCCTCTCCTGAGGCGGGATCATCCATAGATCGTATCGTTATGCAAGCGACGTCTGAGCGCCCGCGAGCTCGCCCCGGAACGGCGTCGCCAGGGGCCGGGTCATGAGGCCAGGTTGGGCGGCGCAGACCAGCGGGATGGCGTTGACGACCGCGCCGGCGACCCCGAGCTGCTCGGCGGAGGTGGCGGTCGTATCCCCTGCCCGCTTCTCCAGATCCACCGACAGCTTCACCCCGGGCTGGCCGGCGACATGGATGCGCCAGAGCGGCGGATGGGGCGCGTCCAGATGGGCGTCCTCCATGTACCAGTGGATGGACATGGTCAGCTTCACGGCGCCGTTGACCACGCCGCGCCAGCGCCAGTTCACATGGCTGATCCCGCCCTTGGCGATCGATCCGGCCGCGACGCTGAGGTCCTCGGTCGCCGGGAACACCCGGTGGTCGGTGTCGACCCGGTCGAGGGCCAGCCCCAGATGCTCGGCCATGGCCGACAGCACCTCGGCGTACATGCCGTTGAGCGACGAGGCCGGGCCCCAGGTCGGATCATTGGCGTCAACTGCTTCGGGATCCGCGCCGAAGCCCAGGATCTTGAACACATATTCGGGATTACGCACGGGCCGGCAGTCAACGCTTTCGACCACCTCGATATGGTCGAGCTGGGTGCAGACGCCGGTGGCCACCACCGCCAGCTGCTCGGCCGCAAAGCCCGGATTGAGGCCCGCGGCCATCAGGGTCGAGCCGCCCGCGGCGCAGGCGGCCTTCAGGGCCTCCAGCCGCGCGCCGACCCAATGCTGAGGCCGGCTGTAGCCATTGATGCTGATGACGTTCTTTCCCGACGCCAGCAGCTTCAGGATCTCGGCGTCATGGGAGCCATAGGGGGGCGCGAGCCGCGCGCAGTGGATGACCACATCGGCGTCCAGGGCCAGGATCTCGTCGACGTCGCGGGTGGCGATCACGCCCGTGGGCGGACGTCGCGCGATGTCGCCCGCGTCACGGCCGGCCTTGTCGTCGCCATAGACATAAAGACCCACCAACTGCATGGCCGGATGGTCGATGACCGCCCGCAGGCAGGTCTTGCCCATGGCGCCCGTGGCCCACTGGATGACGCGGTGTTTCATGGCCCCTCCTCTGCGAGTCCCCGGAGGTTAGCCGAATGAGTATCGTTATGAAAGTGACCTTGGAGGCGGTCTATTCCGCCACTTCCAGGACCCGCGGCGTCTCGGCCTCAATCACCTCGAAGGTCACGTCATGGGGTTCGACGGGCTGGCTGCAGCAGGAGCAGGTCACGGCCGGCTCCAGGTCGTGGCCGTCGGCCTTGTGACGCAGCAGCAAGGGCGGTCCCTCGGGCGAGACATAGTACTTGTCGCCCCACTGCAGCAGCATCAGCAGGACCGGGTAATAGTCGACGCCCTTCTCGGTCAGGCGATATTCGAAGCGGCGGCCGCCGAGTTCGTGGGCGCGGATCACCCCCTGGGCGGTGAGCCACGACAGGCGTTCCGACAGGATGTTGGTGGCCATCGCCGTGTCGCGGTGGATCTCGTCGAAGCGGCGCAGACCGGTGAAGATCGAGCGCAGGACCAGGCTGGCCCAGCGGTCGCCGGTGATCTGGGCGACATCGACCATCAGGCCCGAGGCGCTCTCGGCGGCGTGGCGCTGCTGGCGGCGACGGCTGTAGCGGGCGGCCATCCAGCCGACGCCAGGGCCTTCGGTCCAGTCGACGTCGCGGGCGTTGATCTCGTCACCACACTTCAGGCAGGTCGGCACCGGCTCGAAGGCGTGGCCGCAGGTGCGGTGGCGCAGCTTGAGCTGCAGCTTGCCCTCCGGCGGGCTCCAGCGGCGCTCCCAGCGCAGCATCATCAGGGCCGGCCAATAGAGGTCGCGACCCTTGGCGGTCATCCGGTATTCGAACCGCGGCGGGGTCTCGTTGTAGAGCACCTTTTCCAGCACGCCGGCCGCGACCAGGCGCTTGAGCCGGTCGCTGAGCAGGGTCTGCAGGAGGCCCGTGCGGGCGCGGAATTCGTCGAACTTGCGCGCGCCGATCCAGCTGGCTTCCAGGATCAGCAGGACGGAGGTGTCGCCCACCACCTCCAGCGCCCGCCAGATCGAGCAGGTGCGGATGAATTTCGGCGCGGTCATGTATGGATCGGCTCTTCAAGGCCCGGAAACAACGGGACTTCAAGAGTCGCGGAACGCGTCCGGGTATGCAAGCTGCTTTCGCAACTTGCGCAGTTGCTTTGGATCAAACGCCCTATGCGGGTCAGGACGCCGCCACGCCGGCCAGATCCCGTCGCAAAACCTTGTTCAGCGGATTGCGCGGCAAGGTCTCCACGATCCTGAGCTTCTCCGGCAGCTTGTAGGTGGCGATGTCGTGGGCCCTCAGATGGGCGTTGAGCTCGTCAAGGGTCAGATCCTGGCCGGGGCGCAGGGCGACCACGGCGCAGACACGTTCACCCAGGCGCTCGTCCGGATAGGCCGCGCAGCTGGCTTCGCGGACCTTGGGATGGCTCTCGATCAGCACGTCGAGCTCGGCCGGGGAGATGTTGAGGCCCCCGCGGATGATGATCTCCTTGCAGCGGCCGACAAACCGATAGAACCGGCCGCCGCCCTCCGGGGCGATCTCGAACAGGTCGCCGGTGCGGAAATAGCCCTCGGCGTCGAAGGCCGCGCGATTGAGTTCAGGCGCCTTGTAGTAGCCGTCGAAGGTCATGGCGCCGGAGATCCGCAGCTCGCCCTCGGCGCCCGGCGTGGTGATCTCCTGCTCGGTCGCCAGATCGACCAGGCGGGTGCGGATCTTGGCGGGAAATTCCGCAGGCCAATCCACGCCTTGCGCCCCGAACCTCGGGAAGAAGCGCGCCCTCTGCTCGGGGTCCGGGATCGCTTCGCCGGTGGAGAACAGCGAGGTTCCCTCATTGGAGCCGAACACGTTCATCACCGTGACGCCGTGCTGCTCCTGCCAGCCCTTGACCATCCAGGGCGCGAGCGGCGCGGAGCCGGAGCCGAGGCAGCGCAGCTTCGACAGGTCGGTGGCCGACAGCAGGGCCTCGTTCTGCAGCAGCATATTGAGCACGGCCGGCGGGGCGACCGTATAGGCCACACCCTCCCCCTGCATCTGGCCCAAGAAGATCGGCAGGTCGAAGGGGTGGTGCTGGACGAGGCGGCCCTGGCAGAGCAGCCAGGTCATCACCATGCCGCCGATGGCGGCGATGTTGATCAGCGGGAACGGATTCAGGATGGCGTCGCCGGGCTGGAGGCCTGCGGCCTCGACCAGAGCCTCGCCATTGATCACCCAATGGTCGTGATGCCGCGGCACGCCCTTGGGCATGGCCTCGGTGCCGGAAGTCCAGCAGATGGTCAGGGCCTCGGCGGCGTCGAGGTCGGCCGGGCTCGGATAGGGCCCGGCCGGCGCGGCGGCGAGCAGGTCGTCCAGGGCGAAAGCGCCGGCCGGAGCCGTCGCGCCGAGGCTGATCACTTCGACGCCGGTGACCCCTTCCCGCTTCAGCTCCATGAGCATGGCGGCATGGTCGCAGCCGTGGAACTCGCCCACCGTCAGATAGACCCTGGGCTCCACGGTCGGCAGGATCTGGCGCAGCTCATGGCCGCGATAGGCCATGGCGACCGGGCTGAGGATCGCCCCCATGCGGGCGCAAGCCAGGAAGGCCAGGACGCCCTCGACCAGGTTGGGCAACTGGGTGGCGACCACATCGCCGCGCCCGACGCCCAGGCCGGCCAGGGCGTGGCAGAGGGCGTCGACCCGCGCGTCGACCTCGTTCCAGGTCAGGCGTTGGGGCGGGGTCCCGACCAGGGCCGGGCGGTTGGGCGCATCGACAAGCGCCTCCTCCGAGCCGCGCGCCGCCACAGCTTCGCGTACCACCGCCTCGACGGTCTTGCCCCGCCACCAGCCCCGACGGCGATAGTCTGCGACGCGTTCGGGGGGACTGGGACGCAAGGCGGGTCTCCTGGCTGGCGGGGTGTCCGGCGCGGGGCTTCGCGCCGTCGCCCTGAGCTTGCATAGTCAGTATCGTATTGCAAGTGACCCCGAGGCGACCTCAGCCAAGGGGATCGGGGGCCTGCACGCCCGGCAGGTCGCCGGCGGCGTCGGCCAGGGCGCCGGACCGCACCAGGGCCAGGGCGGCCTCCATGTCGGGGTGGAAATGGCGGTCTTCGTCGAGATGGGGGACCTGGGCCCGAAGGATCGCCCGCACCGCCTCCAGGACCGGGCTGGATTTGAGCGGGGCGTGGAAGTCGCAGCCCTGGACCGCGGCGAGCAGCTCGATCCCGATCACGGCCGTCGCGTTCTCCGCCATGCCCAGCAGGCGGCGCGCGCCATGGGCGGCCATCGAGACGTGATCCTCCTGGTTGGCCGAGGTGGGGATGGAATCGACGCTGGCGGGACAGGCGCGCTGCTTGTTCTCCGAGACCAGGGCCGCGGCCGTGACCTGGGGGATCATGAAGCCGGAGTTCAGGCCGGGCCTGGGCGTGAGGAAGGCCGGCAGGCCGGACAGGGCCGGGTCCACCAGCATGGCGATGCGGCGTTCGGACAGGGAGCCGATCTCGCAGATGGCGAGCGCGATCATGTCGGCGGCGAAGGCCACGGGCTCGGCGTGGAAGTTGCCGCCCGACAGGGCCTCGTCGGTCTCCGGGAAGATCAGCGGGTTGTCCGACACGCCATTGGCCTCGGTGGCCAGCGTGGTCGCCGCCTGGCGCAGAATGTCGAGGGCGGCGCCCATCACCTGTGGCTGGCACCGCAGGCAGTAGGGATCCTGCACCCGGATGTCGTCCTTCAGGTGGCTGGCGCGGATGGCGGAGCCGGCCATCAGGCCGCGCAGGGTCTCGGCCACCTCGATCTGGCCGCGATGGCGGCGCAGGGCGTGGATGCGCGGATCGAACGGGGTGTCGGAGCCCTTGGCGGCCTCGGTGGAGAGCGCGCCGGTCACCAGGGCGGCGCGGAACAAGGCCTCGGTCTCGAACAGGGCCGCCAGGGCGTTGGCGGTCGAGAACTGGGTCCCGTTCAGCAGGGCGAGGCCTTCCTTCGGCCCGAGCGCGAGGGGGGAAAGGCCCGCGGCGTCAAGGGCTTCGCGCGCCGGCTTGCGATGGCCTTCGACGAAGATCTCCCCCACCCCGATCATGGTGGCCGCCATATGGGCGAGCGGCGCAAGGTCGCCCGAGGCGCCGACCGAGCCCTGGGCCGGCACCACCGGGATCAGGTCCTTGGCCAGCATGGCCTCCATCAGGGCGAGGGTCGCGGGACGCACGCCTGAGGCGCCCTGGGCCAGGCTGGCGAGCTTCAGGGCCAGCATCAGCCGCATGACCGGTATGGGGCTCGGCTCGCCGGTTCCGGCGGCGTGGGACAGGACGATGTTCCGCTGGAGGGTCGCGAGATCCTCGGCCTCGATCCGGACGGAGGCCAGCTTCCCGAACCCGGTATTGATGCCGTAGACCGGCTCGCCCTTGGCCAGGATGCGTTCGACGGCCGCCGCGCTGGCGGCGACCACGGGGCCGCAGGCGGGATCCAGGCTCACGGCCGCGCCACTATAGACCGCCCGCCATTGCGCCAGGGACACCGCGCCGGGCTGCAGAACAAGGTCGGTCATGGCGGTCTCCGGATGAGGCGGCGCGGGTGAGGCGCGCGTCGATTTCGATCGGCGCAGACCTTGGCCAAGTCGCGATTAATGTCTAGACATTATATGCGCCATCTGGAGATCCGCCCTTGCCCGCATCGTGGCTGTCTTGAGCTCTCGTCCCCCTGGCCTGGAACGCCGGATCCGCGCCGAGCTGGAGGCCCGCATCCGGGACGGCAGCTGGCCGCCCGGTCATCGCATCCCAACCGAGGCCGCCCTGATGGCGGAATATGGCTGCGCGCGGATGACGGTGCACAAGGCGATCACCGCCCTGGCGTCGGCGGGACTGGTGACCCGCAACAAGCGGGCGGGCACCCTGGTGGCCAAGCCTCCCGTGGTGACCGCCGTATTGGAGATTCCGGATATCGCCGCCCTGATCGCGGCGCGGAGCGAGGTCTATGAATTTCGGCTGCTGAGCCGGGAGATCCGGCCGCTGCGGGCGGAGGACGGCGCGGAAGCGGCCTTGGCCCCGCACGGCGAGGTTCTCGCCCTGACCGGCGCGCACCTGGCGGGCGGCGAGCCCTTCGGCCTGGAGAGCCGGATCATCAACCTGGCCACGGCGCCCGAGGCCCGAGACCGGGACTTCACCGTCGAGGCGCCCGGCTCCTGGCTGCTGCACCATGCGCCGTGGACCGACGCCCGGCACCGGATCACGGCGGTGGCGGCGGAGGCGACCCAGGCGCGACGCCTCGGCGTGGCGCGCGGCGGCGCCTGTCTGCAGATCGAACGCTGGACCTGGCGGGCCGGGGCCGGCGTCACCTTCGTGCGCCAGCTGTTCCCGGGGGACCGCTATGACCTGGTGGCGGAGTTCTCCCCGCCCGGCGCGACCTAGGCCGCGACCTGACGCGCGCCCTGGCCCTGATAGCGGTCCATCGCCACGCGCAGGACGTTCAGGTCGCTTTCAAGCTGGCCGCGGCGGCGGTCCAGGGCGTCGAGGATGCGGACATTGCGCTCGTCGCCATCTTCGACCGTCAGGATGCCTTCGATCTCTTCCAGACCCAGGCCGGCGCGGCGCAGCTCGGCGATCGCCCGCAGGCGCTCGCGGGCGGCCATGTCGTAGAGGCGGCGATTGAACATGTCCCGCCCGCTCTCGACCAGGCCGCGCTCCTCATAGAACCGGATCGCGCGCGGGGTCAGACCATAGAGTTCGGACAGCTGGGTGATGGTGGCCATGGACCGGGTCGTCGCCATTTCGAGGTCTCCAAGCGGATGACAGCCGCTCAAGGTGCGGCCTGCGAATGTGTGAAAGAGCTTACGCACCGGCGCCGGCGAAAGTTGAGCAATTTCTTAGTGCGAATGGCCTAGAAATGGGCCAAGCTGTGAACGCGCACTCTCCCGATCGTGTAAAACTGCAAAAATGCGAAACTGATGGCGGACAAACTTTTCGTCGGACCCAAGGCGCGCAGGCTGCGCCAGGAGCGGGGTTGGACCCTGGAGACGGCCAGCGGCCTGCTGGGGCTGTCCATCAGCTATCTGTCGCAGATCGAGGCCAATCAGCGGCCCGTGTCGGCGCGGGTGCTGCTGGCCATGATGAAGACCTTCGAGGTCGATGCCGGCGCCCTGGACGCCGACGACGACCAGCGGCTGATCGCCGACCTGCGCGAGGCGACGGCCGGGCTGAACGATCCGTCGGGCGCCCTCTCCTTTCCGGAGATCAAACACGTGGCCTCGACAGCCCCGGCCTTCGCCCACCGGTTCCTGGAGCTGCACCGCGCCTATGCGCGGCTGGAGGACCGCCTGCGCCAGGCGGACGCCGCCGTGGCGGTGGACGAGACCGCCGCCGCCAGTTCGCTCCTGCCCTATGAGGAGGTGCGCGACTTCTTCCACTACAAGAACAACTATCTGCACGAGCTGGACCTCGCGGCCGAAGCCCTGTCGGAGCGAATGGGGCTGGGCGGCGACGCACCGCTGGAGGCCCTGCTCGAATCCCACCTGCGCGGCGCCATGGGCCAGTCCGTTGTGCGCGACGGCGCCGGCGACCTGATGCGCCGCTATGATCCGGAGAGCCGGACGCTGACTCTGGGCGCCACCCAGCCCATGGCCACCCGCGCGTTCCAGATGGCCTTTCACATCGTCTCGGCCGAGCTGGGAGACCTGATCGAGGCCGAGCTCGCCGCCTCGGGCCTGCATGGCGACGCCGCCCGCGACGTCTGCCGGGTCGGCCTGCGCAACTACGCCGCCGGCGCTCTGGTCCTGCCCTATCGCCAGTTCGCGGCGGCGGCGCGGGAGCTGCGCCATGATGTCGAACGGCTGGCCCGGCGGTTCCAATCCAGTCTGGAGCAGGTCTGCCACCGGCTCTCGACCCTGCAGCGGCCCGGCGCCCGCGGCGTGCCCTTCTATTTCGTGCGCCTCGACCACGCCGGCAACATCACCAAGCGCCACAGCGCGACCCGCTTCCAGTTCGCCCGGTTCGGCGGCGCCTGCCCCCTGTGGAACGTCCACGACGCCATCGGCCATCCGGACCGGTTCCTGGTGCAGGTGGCCGAGATGCCGGACGGCGTGCGCTATCTGTGCGTCGCGCGCAGCGTGGTGAAGCGGTCGGGCTCGTTCCTGGAGCCGGACCGGCGCTATGTGCTGGGGTTCGGCTGCGAGCTGCAATACGCCGACGCCCTAGTCTATTCGGAAGGCGTCGATCTGAAGGGCCGCCCCGCGCGGATCGGAATCTCCTGCCGGATCTGCGAGCGGACCGACTGTCCCCAGCGCGCCTTCCCGCCGGTGGACCGGCCAATCTGGGTGCCGGCCGAGGAGCGCAGCGTCGTCCCCTATCGGATCACCGAAGCCCCCGCCTGAGGCCCCGCCGCTCCCCGTTTCGGGTATCTGGCCGAACGCCGGTTTGTGCCAGATTGTCTACAAACCGATTCAGGGGGAGGGTCGGAACAGGATGCAGAAGCAGATCGCTCGTCCGCTCTATCGCCCGGTGATGCGCTGCCTGGTCCGACAGAGTTTTGTCTTTCTGGACACGATGTACGCCATCGTCGGCGCCGATCCGGCCGACGTGCTGCTGATTTCCGGCCTGGGATGGCTGACCGGGGCGGACACCACCTTTCCGCTTCCCGATGAGACCGAGGACCAGGCCGAGCAGATGCTCGCCATCCGCCGGCCAGAGCCGGTCGAGACCCTGGCGGCCCGGGTCGCCCTGAGCGTCGACGAGGCGCGCCGGCGACTGGCCGGCCTTGAGGCTCGCGGTCTTGTGCAGCTGACTCCCGACGGCTGGCTGGCCGCCCCGACCGTGCTGCATGGCCCGGCCATGGAGCGGGTGCGCCGCGAGGTGTTCGTGGGCGTGGCCAGTTTTCTGGACGAGCTCGCCGCGCTGGGCGTGCAGCTGCCCGAGGGCCAGGTCTCGGCCCATGAAACCCGGCGCAGGGTCGCCCGGCTGTCGATGCGGTTCTTCCTGGACGGCGGGCTTCCGGACCTCATGCGCCAGATGGGGTGGAGCGCGCACAAGGCGGTGGCCTTCCTGGGCGTCTGCGACGCCAATTATGACGCGGTCCGCGCCTCGCCCGAGCTGTCGGGGCGGCTGGCCCGGAGCCAGGGGCTGTTGCCCGACGAGATCCGACACCCGGTGACGCGGACCAGCCTGGCCAAGCGTCTGCATTTTCCCCGGGCCATGACCGCCCAGCTCGCGGACGAGCTGTTGGCCGAGGGCTTGCTGGAGGGCCGCGGCCGCGGGGGGCTGATCGCACCCGGGCGCGTCCTGGTCGGCGACGATATCGGCGCGGTGGCGCAGCAGGCCTGGGACGCCACGGTGGTGTTCGTCCAGTCGGTCCATCGGGTCGGCATGCCCATGCCCCGCACCGCCTGGGGGCGACGCTCGGCCGGCGTGCACAATATTTCCGGCTGGCGCTGAGCCGGCGCATCAAGACGAGACCGTGTTTGTCGAAACACGCTAGAACCCGGCCATGGACAAGGCGGATGAACCCCGGCGGCGCACGCGGCTCTCGCCGAGCGATCGACAGGATTCGATCCTGGACCACGCCGCCGCCCTGATCATGGCCCATGGCCTGTCGGGCGTGACCATGGACGGCGTCGCGGCCGCGGCCGATGTCAGCTCCGCCCTGATGTACCATTACTTCCCCAGCCGGACGCGGCTGCTCGAGGCGGTCCTGCGGCGCGAATATGCGGGTCTGCACGCGGCCCAGGCGATCGAGAACGCCCAGGCGAACGATTTCAACGACATGGTCCGGCGCATGACGGCCCTGTCGCTCAAGCAGTCCGAGGAGCGCGGCCTGCTGCTGGAACGGCTGTTCAGCGAGCCCGCCGTGGTCGCCGCCTTCGAGGAGGAGAACGCCAGCGACCGCAAGGCGGCGGTCCGCTTCCTGGCCCGGCGATTGGCGAGGGCCCACGGCGTCACCGAGGCTCAGGCCGAGCCGATCGTGGAGCTGTGCATGGGGATAACCGGCGCGGCCGGCGCCCACATGGTGCGCGCCGGCGTCTCGCGAGAGAGCCTGCAGGACCTGACCGTGAGCATGATCCTGGCGGCCATCGACGCCGGCGTCGCCCAGGCCCGCGGCTAGGCGACCCGGACCAGTTCGAACAGGGCGATCTCGCCGGCCCGCAGGATCGGCAGGGGCAGGCCAAGTTCGGCGATCAGTCGCCCGGAGGTGCGGATCGGCTCGCCGCGGACCAGGGCCGGCGTGGGTCGGCCAGGCCGGGCCGGGCGCGCGTTCAGCAGGGTCACGTCATAGACCGCCGCTGGCTCCAGCCCCGTCAGTCGCAGGGGCGCGAGCCCGCCATGCGGCGGCGTCTCCAGTTGGGCGAAGCTGGCCAGCCCCCCGTCCCGTCCGAGCACCAGTGTCGCGACCGCACCGGGGTCCGGATAGTCCTGCCGCCGGGTGCGGCCGGAATGCAGCAGCGGCCTGAGCCTTTTGTGCAGGACGATGGCCTCGGCCAGGCGGGCGCGATCGGCCTCCGAAAACGCCCGGACATCGGCCTCGATCCCCATATGGCCGACCAGGGCGGTGTAGGCGCGCAGCATCAGACTGGTGCGGCGCGCCGTGGTGTGGCTGGCGGCGGGCCCGACATGGGCGCCCATCACCTCGGGCGGAAAGAAGATCGAGAAGCCGCGCTGGATCGACTGGCGCTCGATGGGGTCATTGCAGTCGGAGGTCCAGACCCGGTCGGTCCGCTTGAGGATCTCGTAGTCGGCGCGCCCGCCGCCCGAGGCGCAGGACTCGATCTCCACGTCAGGATGCATGGCGCGCAGCCGGTCGATAAGCGCATAGACCGCGCGGGTCTGGTTGTGGCTGGCCGGACGCCCCCGGCTGGCCGGGTGGGTCAGGTCGCGGTTCATGTCCCACTTGAGATAGCTGATCGGATAGGCGGCCAGCAGCGCCTCGATCTGGGCGAAGATGTTGTCGGCGACCTCGGGCCGGGTCAGGTCCAGCACGTACTGGCCGCGCCCCACCGGCTGATCGCGCCCCTCGACATGCAGGATCCAGTCCGGATGGGCGCGGATCAGGTCGGAGTCCAGATTGGCCATTTCCGGCTCGACCCACAGGCCGAACTCCAGGCCAAGGCCGCGCACATGGTCGATCAAGGGCGACAGGCCGCCCGGGAACTTCACGGGATCGGTCGTCCAGTCCCCCAGGCTGGTGGTGTCGTCGTTGCGCCCCTTGAACCAGCCGTCGTCGAGGATGAACCGCTCGGCCCCCACCGAGGCCGCGAGATCGGCGAGCGCCTTCAACTGGTCGAGATCGTGGTCGAAATAGACGGCCTCCCAGGTGTTGAAGTGCACCGGACGCGGCTTGGCCTTGAGCCGCCCGCCCAGCACCTGATCGCGGACGAAGGGATGGAAACGGTCGGACAGTCCGTTCAGCCCGGCGGCAGACCGCGCGGCATAGAGGATCGGCGTCTCATAGGTTCCGGCCGGCGGCAGGGTGATTTCGCCGGGCAGGAACAGTTCGCCGGCCTGGACCTGGACCCGGCCGTCGCGCAGCCGTTCGGCCAGCATGCGGGCGTCGCCGCTCCAGGCCAGGTGGACGCCGGTGACCTCGCCCCGGGTCTCGGAGAAGCCCGGCGCGCCGACCGCCATGAACGGCGGCGCATGGTGCGAGGTGCGGCCGGTGCGGTTGTCCTTGGTGACCAGGCCGGTGCGGACCTGTTGCCGGACAGTCTGAAACTCGCGGGCCCAGCGGCCCTCGAAAAACATGAGCTCCGCCTCGGCGAACGGCAGGGCGCAGGGGCTGATCCAGTCGACGGACAAGACGTCCGCGCCGGTGTTGGTGAGCACGGCGCGGAAGGCGGCGACCCCGGTGTCGGGATCGAGCCGGACGATGAGGCGCACCGCCAGCCCGGCGAGCGGATCGGTGAGGTCGATCTCGATCTCATCCTGGGCGGCGACATAGCCGGCCGCGCGCATCTGGGTGACGAAGCCGCCGCCCGCCCGGTGCGCGATCAGGGCCGGATGGCCGGTGAAGCCGACCCCGGCTTCCGGGAACAGGTCCAGGGCCTCGCCCAGGTCGAGCACACCCCCCTGGGGCAGGGTCGTCTCGGCGAGCGCGATGACCGACGCGTCGTCGAGATCCTGGGGCAGGATCGGGCCCCAATAGGCGAGCTTGGGCCGTCCGCCATCCAACCAGATCAGCAGGGTCTGTCCGCCGCCGTCGAGCCTCAGCATCCGCGTCATCCTCCGCCTCAGAAGGACATGCCGCGATGCGGCGGCCGGCTCAAGTCCAGAGCGGCGAGGAGGCCTTCAGAAGACGCGACATCAGGATCATTCGGGCGACCGGACGACCGTCGGTCGCGTCGCGCAGGGTCGATTCGTACCAGACGATCTCGGTCTTGGGCGATTCCGACAGGGCGAGCACCCGGCCGCTCGCCAGATAGTCATGATCGGCGAAGATCGGCCCGCCGAGCATCTGCAGCTCAATGGCCCCGAACATGCCGACAAAGCCCTGGACCTTGGAGAACAGCGGGATCTCCACCGCGCGCAGGGCGTCGATCGCGGTCGCCGGAGGGGCCACCCGCGCCCCGAACTCAGCCGGGTCGTGATAGCGGGCCAGGTCCTCGGTGATCACGGCGAGGCGCCTGGCGCCGGCGGCGCTGTCGACCCGCGCCGCCACATCATCGACGCTGTCGCCCACCCGAACGCCGGCGAGGATGCGCAGGTCCTCGGCCGGACGCAAGGTGAGCAGGCGCTCCCTCAAGGCGGACCAGGCGTCGGGCGGCCCGACCGAGGCCGTGCCCTCGCAGACCTTCTGGCCCTGAGCGTCATCCATCCACACCTTGGCCCGGCCGTCCGGCTGAAGCTGAGCGAAGGCCTGGACCGGCTCGCCGTCGGTGGTGGGGGTGAGAAAGTACAAAGACAGAGACCCGGTGCGGGCCCAGTCCGCACCGAGGGCCGCCTCCAACAAGGGCGGGAACTGTTCGAAGTGGATATTGCCGGCCACCGTGCCGCCCCGGAACCCCAGGCGCTGGGCCGTGGCGTCGTCGTGGATCGAGCCGACGGCGGTCTTGGAGGCATTGGCCGGTCGCCGGACAGGGCCCGCCAGCACCCCTGCCCGGTCCTCCAAGACGAAGGCTTCCACTGGGTTCGACATGCCGTTCTCCCTTGACCCGGGGTCCGCTTCCGGATTATTGCAGACATACTATAATAAGACGGGCGGATGTCCATGGACCTCGATTTCACAGCGGCCGACCACGCGTTTCGCGACGAGGTGCGCGGCCTGATCGCAGCGACCTTCCCGGACCACCCGCCCCGCGAAAAGAACGCCGAGGACGAGGCCGCCTGGCATCGCGCCCTGATCGCCAAGGGCTGGGCGGCCAACAAATGGCCGGTGAAGTTCGGGGGACCGGGCTGGACGGCGACCCAGGCCTTCATCTGGGAGCGCGAGACCACCGCGGCGAACCTGCCGCCCCAGGTCGGCGGCATGGGGATGGGGATGCTTGCGCCCATCCTGTTCGCCTATGGTTCGCCCGAGCAGCAGGCGCGATTCCTGCCCGACATCCTCGCGGACCGAAAGCGCTGGTGTCAGGGCTATTCCGAGCCGGGCGCCGGGTCGGACCTGGCCAGCCTGAGGACCGCCGCCCGCCGGGAGGGCGAGGTCTATGTGGTCGAGGGCGAGAAGGTGTGGACCAGCGGCGCGCACCTGGCCGACTGGATGTTCTGCCTGGTCCGCACCGCGACCGAGCCGAAGAAGCAGGCCGGGATCACCTTCCTGCTGATCGACATGACGACGCCCGGCGTCTCGGTCTCGCCCATCATTTCGATCGATGGTCGCCACGCCTTCAATCGGGTCACCTTTGACGGGGTCCGGGTCCCGGTCGAGAACCGCATTGGCGAGGAGGGCCAGGGATGGACCTACGCCAAGGGCCTGCTGACCCATGAGCGGACCGGCCAGGCCTATGTGTCCCTGTCCCTGAACCTGCTGGCGGGTATTCGCGCGGCGGCGACGGAGAGCGGCCTGATCCGCGAGACGGGCTTCGCCTCCAGGCTGATGACCACCGAGATCGAGCTGCGGGCCCTGGAGATGACCGAACTGCGCACACTGTGGGAGGTCGCGGCGGGCGATGCGCCCGGCGCCCAGTCATCCATGCTGAAGCTGAAGGGCACCGAGCTCGTCCAGAGGCTGACCGAACTCTATGTGGAGGCCGCAGGCCCCTACGCGGCCCCATGGTTCCCGGCGACCGACTGGCCGCAGGCCCCGCAGCCGGTCGGGCCGGCATGGGCCCGGCTGGAAGCGGCGCGCTATCTCGAGGGGCGCGCGGCGAGCATCGCGGGGGGAACGGACGAAATTCAACGCAACATCATGGCCAAGGCCGTCCTGCGGATCTGACACCCGCGCTGGTTGGTCGCAGGCCCTGAGCGCCACCCGGTAAGACGGGCTTAATGGCGGGCGCGCGAGGGTGAAAGTCGCGTCTTGTCAGAGTATTACAGCCATGCTTTCCCCCGACGAACCGGCCCGTCTCGCGGCGCTCCAGGAGCTTCAGATCCTGGACTCCGCGCCGGAGCCCCTGTTCGACCGGCTGACCGAACTGGCGGCCCTGACCTTTGACACCCCCATCTCCCTGATCAGCCTGGTCGACGCTGACCGCCAGTGGTTCAAGGCGGGGGTCGGGATCGACGTGTCGGAGACGCCGCGCGAGGTGTCATTCTGCGCCCACGCGATCGGCGGCTCCGAAGTCATGGTGGTGCCCGACGCCACCCTCGACCCGCGATTCAGCGAGAACCCGCTGGTGACGGGCTTTCCCAATGTCCGCTTCTATGCCGGCGCGCCGCTGATCACGCCCGAGGGCGCCGGGCTGGGCACGCTCTGCGTCCTCGACGACAAGCCCCGCGCCTTCACGCCCGGCCAGGAGGCCAAGCTCAGGTCCTTCGCCGAGAGCGTGATGCAGGCCCTGCTGTTGCGCCGGCAGGCGCGGGAGACGGAACAGCTGAACCGGCTGGCCGCCGAGCGGCTGCGCCTGCTGTCCCTGGCCGAACGGGTCACCGGACTGGGCGCCTGGTCGTGGCGTCGCGGGGACGCCGAGGTCACCTGGTCGGACGAGGTCTATCGCCTGTTCGGCCTTGAGGCCGGCGACAGGTCGCCGCGGCTTGAAGACATGCTTCGCCACTACCGCCCCGACGACGCGGACCGGGTCCGCGCCGCGATCGACCGCGCGCTCAACGCTGGCGAGGAATATCGGCTGGAGGCCGAGATCACCCTGGCCGACGGCCGCCGCCGCAACACGGTCACCCACGGGGTCGCCCAGCGCGACGAGACCGGCGAAGTGATCGGGCTCTATGGGGCGATCCAGGACATCACGGCCATGCGCCTGGCGACCGGGCCGTGCGCGCCACAGAGGCCCGGGCCCGGGCGCTGTCGGAGAATTCCACCGACCTCATCGTCCGCGCCTCGCCGGACGGGGTGATCCAGGAAGTGTCTCCGGCGATCCGGCGCTACGGGCTGGAGCCGGACGACCTGATCGGGCGGGAGGCGGTGAGCCTCGCCCACCCCGACGACCGCGCCAAGGCGCTGGCCGCCCAGGCCGACAATCGGTCCGGACGACCGCCCGACACCCGCCTCAGCCGCGAGTTCCGCTTGCGCTGCGCCGACGGATCCGAAGCCTGGTTCCAGGGCAATCCGACGCCGATCTGCGACGCCCAGGGCCAGCTGATCGAAGTGATCAGCATCCTGCGCGACATCACGCCCCTGAAGACCAGCGAGTTCGCCCTGGCCTCCAGCGAGCGCCGCTACCGGCTGCTGGCGGAAAACGCCACGGACATCATCGCCTGCTATACGCCGACCCGGGAGGTCACCTTCCTCTCCCCCGCGGTCGAGGCCCTGCTGGGCTATCGGCCCGAGGAGCTGCTGGGCCGGCCGGCGACCATCATCATCCACGAGGACGACATTGCCGGCGTGCTGGAGCGGTTCGCCGACTATGTGGCGGCTGGACCCGACGCCCCCGCCATCCGCTTCGAATATCGAGGCCGGCGCAAGGACGGGTCGCTGACCTGGCTGGAAGCCCACCCCAAGGCGATCCGCGATCCGGCCACCGGCGAGATCGTCGAGTTCCAGGATACGGTCCGCGACATCAGCGCCCGCAAGGCGCTGGAGACCGAGCTGGCCGAGACCCGCGACGCGGCGCTGAAGGCGACCGCCGTGAAGTCCCAGTTCCTGGCCAATATGAGCCACGAGATCCGGACGCCGCTGACGGCCATTCTGGGCTACGCCAACCTCCTGCAGGCGCGGAGCGGACTGGACGACCTGACCCGCGCCCAGACGGGCCGCATCGCGGCCGCGGGCGAGGCCCTGCTCTCGATCGTCAACGACGTGCTGGACTTCTCCAAGCTGGAGGCGGGGCAGTTCGAGATCGCGCCCCGTCCCTCCCCCGTCGCCGCCTGTCTCACTGAAGCCATGGCCCTGTTCTCGCCCCAGGCCCAGGCCAAGGGGATCGAGCTCCAGCTGGCGCTCGACGGCGACCTGCCGGCCTGGGTGTCGCTGGATCCCGACCGCCTGCGGCAGATCCTGCTGAACCTGATCGGCAATGCCGTGAAGTTCACTGACAAGGGCTCGGTCCGGCTGGTCGCCCGCCATGACGCCGGTCGCGAGCAGCTCACCGTGGCCGTGGAAGACACCGGCCCCGGCCTGACCCCCGAACAGCAGCAGGGCCTGTTCCAGAGGTTCTCGCAGGTGGATTCCTCGACCACGCGGCGACATGGCGGCACGGGCCTGGGCCTGGCGATCTGCAAGGCCCTGGCCGAGGCCATGGGCGGCGGGATCGGGGTGCGCAGCGCGCCGGGCCAGGGCGCGGTGTTCGAATTCAGTATCGCGGCGCCCGTCGCCGCCGCGCCTGCGGTTCCGGCCCAGGCCGACGCCCCGCCCTCGCTCGACGGCATCCGGCTGCTGGTCGTGGACGACAATGAGGTCAACCGCCACCTGACCCGCGCCGTGCTGGAACCCTTCGGCGTACTGGTCAGCGAGGCGAGCGACGGACAGGCCGGGGTCAAGCTCGCGCTAGACGCCCCAGTCGACCTGATCCTGATGGACATCCGCATGCCCGGCCTGAGCGGACCCGAGGCCCTGACCGCCATCCGCGCCCATACGGGCCCGAACCAGACCGTCCCGATCCTGGCCTTCACGGCCGACGCCGATCTCGGGTGGCTGGACGCGGCGGGCGCCTTTCAGGGCGTGGTCCGCAAGCCGATCGAGCCGATGCACCTCGCCCAGGCGATCTACGACGCCGCCTATCCGGTCGCCGCCTAGAGGGCCTGGGCGCCCCGCAGCAGCTGGCCGGGGGTCTCGCCGGTCCACTGGCCGTTCTCGAAGGTCACCGCGCCCGACTTCACCGTCCAGCGATAGCCGCGCGCCGTCTGCAGCAGGCGGGTGCCGCCCGCCGGCAGGTCCTGGACGATCTGCGGCGGGCTGAGCTGTAAGTCATCGAGCGAAATCACATTCAGATCCGCCAGATAGCCGGGCTTGATAACCCCGCGATCGTCCCAGCCGACATGAGCGGCGTTCCGCTGGGTGTAGCCATGGACAAGGGTCTCCAGCGGGGTCTTGAAGCCGGACTTGGAGCCCTTGGACCAGAGGCCGATAGTCGTGGTCGGGAAGCTGCCGTCGCAGATGGTGCCGCAATGGGCGCCGCCGTCGGACAGGCCATAGAGGGTGTGGGCGCCGCTCATCATGCCGTAGACGTCGTCGAGATTGCCCCGGGCGTAGTTGATCAGCGGCATGTAGATCAGCCGGCGACCGCCCTCCTCCAGCAGCACGTCATAGACATAGTCGGCGGGGTCGCGGCCGGCGCGGGCGGCCTCGGCGCCGAGGGAGGCGCTCTCCACCGGCTCATAGTCCACCGGATCGCTCATCCGGAACATGCGGTTGAAGCCGTGGACGATCACCGCCGCCATGCCGGGCGGATGGATGTGGGCGTGCTCGGCCAGGATCTTGGCCTTGATCTCGGGATCGGCCAGGCGGGCGAGCCGCTGCTCGGTGGTCGAGTCCCGCGCCACGTCGCGATAGGTGGGCGCGATGAAGAAGGGATTGGTGGTCGAGGCGAAGGTCAGGATCACCCCGATCGGGCGCGGCGCGACCTGGGCGCGGACGTCCAGCCCTTCGGCGGTCATGGCCTCGATCTCGCCGAAGATGTGCCGCCAGCGGTCGGGGGCGTCGTCGGTCTGCTGGACCGTGAAGGACAGCTTGCGCCCGGTGGAGCGCGCCACCTGGCGGATCAGGTCGAGCTCGGCCTGGGCGAAGTCGTCATCGGCGGTGAGATAGGCGTCGGAGATCAGCTGGACCACACCCTTCCCCGCCCGCTTCAGGGCGGAGGTCACGCCCAGAAGCTCGGCCGCCGAGGCCGTCAACGTGCCGATATTGGCCCCGTCGCGGCTGCGGTGGACATAGGTGCGCGAGGTCGAGAAGCCCAGCGCACCCGCCTCCAGGGCCTCGAAGGTCAGCTGCTCCATGCGCTCGATCTCGCCCTGGCTGGGGACCGCCGTGTGGTCGCCGCCGGCGTCGCCCATGACGAAGGCGCGCAGGGCCGCGTGCGGCACGTGGGCCCCGATGTCCATGGTGTAGCGGCGCTTGGCGAGGGCGTTCAGATAGTCGGGGAAGCTCTCCCAGTCCCAGGTCAGGCCCTCGGCCAGGGCCGTGCCGGGGATGTCCTCGACGCCTTCCAGCAGATTGATCAGCCAGTCGTGCTTCTCCACCCGGGCCGGGGCGAAGCCGACGCCGCAATTGCCCATGGCGGTGGAGGTCACCCCGTTGATCGAGGACGGCGCCAGCACGCTGTCCCAGGAGACCTGGCCGTCATAGTGGGTGTGGATGTCGACGAAGCCCGGGGTGACGATGGCGCCCTCGGCGTCGAGGGTCCGCTTGGCGGGGCCCGAGACCTCGCCAACCTCGACGATGACCCCGTCTCGCACCGCCACGTCGCCGCGGAACCGGTCCCGGCCCGTGCCGTCGACGATCACGCCGTTCTTGAGGATCAGGTCATGCATGGCTGGTGTTCCGTTCAGGCCAGGGCCGCGATCAGGCGCAGGCGCTCGATGATGCGGGCGGGTTGAGAAGGGGCGTCAGGGGTTTCGAACATGGCCGCGGCGACGATGCGGCGCAGCGGGCCGTCGATCTCGACCGGCACGGCGACGCCAAGCACGCCGGGGTTCACATGGCCCTTGTCGAGCGCGGCGCCGGCCTCGCGGGCGGCGGCCACCTCGGCCAGCCAGTCGGCATAGGCCGGCGGATGGGTCCAGGGGACGGCGGCGAAGAGGCGTAGCCGCTCCGCGTCGGACATCTCCATCCGGCCCGCGACCAGGCGGCCCATGGCCCCCAGGAACATCGGCAATCTGCGGCCGACGGTGAAGGCGATCCGCATCACGGCGGAAGATTCGGCGACCGCAGTCAGCTCGACCTCCTCGCCGACCACCGTCCAGAGGGCCACGGTCGCGCCGAGCTCATGGGCGGTGGCGTCCATCAGCCGGGTCAGGCGGCGGCCCGGATCGTCCCGGTCGGCCACCGGCGCGGCGAGATCGGCCAGCCCCCGGGCCAGGGCGTAGCGCTTGCTGGCCCGGTCGAAGCCGACCAGGCCTTCGAACTCCAGGGTCCGCAGGATGTTGAGCGCGGTCGAGCTGTTCAGGCCCAGCGCGCGGGTGATGTCCGACAGCCGAAGGGGCTCGGCCGAGCCGCCCAGGCAACGCAGGATCGAGACCGCCGCCGTCACGGCGCCGACCGGCTTGGCCGGCGGCTCGGGCCGCAGGACATGCAGGCTGGCGGTGGGCATCAGGCGGGCAGGCCCAGCAGTTGGGCCGTCTCGGCGCTGGTCGCCACGGGACGCCCGCAGGCCTTGGCGATGGCGACCACCTCCTCGACCAACTCCGCGTTCGAGGGCGTGCGCGGGCCGGCATAGTCCTCCAGACCCACCCGCACATGGCCGCCGCGCTCGATGGCCAGACGGGTCAGGCCGGTCTCGGTGACGCAGCCGCCCAGGATGGTGACGGCCCATGGCAGGTCGCAGCCCTCCATCATCTCCAGATAGGCCTCGAGCGCCTTCTCGGTCGGCGGCAGGCCGAAGGTGACGTCGCTCTTCTGGCCATCGAGCATGTTGTAGGCGCCGCCGAAATAGAACTTCACGAAGGCCCCGGCCGGCAGCTTGCCGGCCCGGTGATAGGCGAGCGTGGCGCGGAGGAAGCCCGGTTCGTAGACGGCGATCGAGGGGCCCAGCCGCTCGGCGGCGAGCAGATCGGTCAGCCAGGCGATGTCCTTGTAGCTGGTCTGGTAGACGAAGGAGGTCTTGCCCGGCAGGCCGTCCTCGCCATGGGTCGCCAGATTGACCGAGCCGGGATCCAGGGCGCCCATGCGCATGCCGCGGCGGGCCAGGGTGCGGTAGTGGCCGAAACGGTCCTCGGGGCTCTTTCCGCCGGCGACGGTGGCGTAGAGAATGGCGTCGGGCCGGGCCTCCAGCACCGGCGCCCAGCCGGCCCAATAGGCCTCGCTGGCGACGTCGCCGGTCTCGCCATAGCCGTCGATATGGCTGTGCACCACGCCGGCGCCGGCCTCGAGGCAGGCCAAGGCATCGGCGGCGATCTCGGCCGGCGTCTTGGGGGTATGCGGCTGTCGCGACTTGGGGGTTCCCCCGTTGAGCGCCGCCTCGATCATCAGCGGGATCATTCGGCGGCCATGGCCTGCGGCGCGGGCTGGAAGCCGCGGATCAGCTGGCCCGGCAGGGCGCCGGTGGGCTGGCCCTCGCGGTAGATCACCTGGCCGGACTTGATGGTCGCCACATAGCCGTCGGCCTCCTGCATCAGGCGCGCGCGCCGGTGGGCAGGTCATAGACCATGTAGGGCGGCTTCAGCTGCAGGCGGTCGAAGTCGATGATGTTGATGTCGGCGAGATAGCCGGGCTTCAGCACGCCACGATCCTGCAGGCCGACGGCCTGGGCGGTGTCCAACGTCTGGCTGCGGATCACTTCGGCCAGGCCGAACTTGGGCCCCCGCGTCCGGTCGCGGCACCAGTGGGTCAGCATATAGGTCGGCAGGCTGACGTCGCAGATCGCCCCCACATGGGCCCCACCGTCGGACAGGCCCGACAGGGTGTTGGGGTTGGCCAGCATGGTGCGCACGTTGTCGAGGCTGCCCTCGACATAGTTGTGCATGGGGAAATAGAGGAAGGCCTTGCCCTCGTCGGCCAGCAGGGCGTCATAGACCAGCTCGTCGGGGTTCACGCCCAGCGCCTTGGCGCGGCGGCCAAGGCTCTCGCTGGGATCGGGCTCATAGTTCGGCGGGTCGCCCAGCTCGAACATCTTGTGATAGGCGCCGGCGAGCGAATTGATGAAGGGGTGGTCCTTCAACGGCGCCTCGGCGATCAGCCGGGCGCGGAAGTCCGGATCCTTCATGGCCGCGACCTTGTCGGCCAAGGGCAGGTCCTTGATCGCCTGATAGGACGGGCGCGAGATGAAGGGATGGGCGGAGCCCTGCAGGCCCAGCATCAGGCCCACCGGTCGGCCGGCGACCTGGGCCTTCATGGGCAGGCCGTCATTGGCGGCCTGGTCCAGGCGCTCCAACAGCTGTCGCCATTGGTCGGGGATGACGTCGGCCTGGACCATCGAGAAGCTGAGCGGCTGGCCGGAGACGACCATCATCTCGCGCAGCAGTGCAAATTCCTCGTCTATCTGGCGGAAATCGCTGACGATCTGCAGGACGCCGGAGCCGGCGTCGGCCAAGCCCTGGGCGATCGCGAGCATCTCGTCGCGGGCCGCGCCGATGGTGGGGGTGAGGTCGCCGTCGGCGGTGCGGTGGACCATGGTGCGGGTGGTGGAGAAGCCCAGCGCCCCGGCCTGGATCGCCTCGGCGGTCAGGCGGCGCATGGCCGCGTTCTCTTCCGGGGTGGCGGGATCGCGGTTGGCGCCGCGCTCGCCCATCACATAGACGCGCAGCGCCCCGTGCGGGACCTGGACGGCGACGTCGATGTCGTGGGGCAGCCGCTCGACGGCGTCCATATATTCGCCGAAGCTCTCCCAGGCCCAGGACAGGCCCTCGTGCAGGGCGGCGCCGGGAATGTCCTCCACGCCTTCCATCAGCCGGATCAGGGTGTCGTGGTCCTGGGGCCGGACCGGGGCGAAGCCGACGCCGCAATTGCCGGCCACCACCGTCGTCGCGCCCAGCGTCGAGGACGGCGTCATCCGCGAGTCCCAGGTGATCTGGCCGTCATAGTGGGTGTGGATGTCGACCCAGCCGGGCGTGACCATCTTGCCGGCCGCGTCGATTTCCTGGTCGCCCTTCAGCGCCAGGGCGGGGCCGACGGCGACGACGCGCCCGTCCTGGACGGCGACATCGGCGGTGACCGGGTCGGCGCCCGTCCCGTCGAACACCAGCCCGCCGCGAATGACCAGATCGACCATGGCCCGTCTCCAACCCTGAAGTGTTTTCTAATTTGATCGGAGGATGGCGCCGGCGGGCGGGTCGGCCAAATGGAATTCGCGGGAGAGAGGATAATTCTCTATGGAGAAAAACACGCTCAACGCGTGCTCAACCGACGGCGGCGGGACTCAGATATGGTGAGACGTCCATGCTCCGCGCCCTCGCCCTCGCCACGGCCCTCCTCCTCGCCTCGTCCGCCCAGGCCCAGCCCGGCCGCGCGCATCTGCCGGCCGTGGGCGGGGTGGCGTTCGGCGCGACCTACGCCAGCGCGCAGGAAACCCTGGGATCCGGCTTCAAGGTCGGCGCCGGCGCGGACGGCGCGCGCACCTTGGTCGGCCGCGGGGCCTTCATCGGTTCGAACTTCAACCTCGTCTATGTGTTCTCAAAGGCCGGAAAGCTGAGCGAGATCCGTGCGGAGGCGGTGATGCGCAGCGAGGAGCTGGGCGCCTGTCACGAGCGGTGGGAGCAGGCGCTCGGCGGCCTGATCGCCCAGGTCGGACGACCGGACCGCCACGAGGAGAGCCAGGGCACGCGCACCCAGTTCGCCACCGCCAGCTTCGACTTCGCGGACGGGGGCCAGATCGATGCGCTGCTGGCCGGCTGCTATCTGCGCCTGACCTTCGACCGGGCTCCCGTCCGCCTGAGCTGATCCCTAGGGCAGCCTGCGGACCTTGGGCTCACGGTCCCACTGCCGCTCGGCCGCCGGTTTCAGGAAGGCGTCCGCCCCTTTCGCCAGATCGATCACCGCGGCGTCAGGGGCCACGCCCGCCTTGTCCAGCAGGGGTTGAGCCTCCGCCGTGAAGCCGATCGCCTTCAGGTGGACGAAGGCGTGGGCGACGAAATCGGTGGCCGCGGATTCCCCGAGCAGTTCGGCGCACCCGGCTTCCGACAGGACCAGGGCGACGGCGTCGAACAGCACGGACGGACTGCCCGCCAGCTGACCATCGGCGGGCAGGACCTTGCCGGACTTCAGGGTGACCCCGCCGATCTTGGGCGCGATGATCTTGACGCTGGCGCCTTGGGCCAGGGCGGCCTTCTTGACCGCCTCGACCAAGGCGCCGTCGGCGTCGTCCGTGACCAGGATCCCCAAGGCGCGACCCATCAGGGACGGCGGATACTTGCCGACGATCCTGAGCGCGGGCGACGGGTCCATGTCCGCGGGTTCCATGGCCGGGGTCGAGGCCTTGGGCAGGTCGACGCCCAGGCCCGCCGCGACCCGGCCAGCGAGATCGGCGTCGACGTTCTGGAGGTTGGCCAGGACGCGGTCGCGGATGTGGGGGAGCACGACCTTGGACAGTTCGAACACCAGGGCCGAGGCCAGGTGGGCCTGCTCGATCGGGGTCTGGGAGCGGTAGAAGAGGCGCGCCTGGCTGTAGTGATCTGCGAAGGTCTCGGCGCGCAGCCGGACCTTGCCGCCCTCGGCGGCGACGGGCGCGGTGCGGAAGCCGCCCACGGGATCCTCGCGCGGACCGCCCTCCTCCCCGGCCTGGGCCAGGCTGTTGGGCTCATAGTTCGCGCGACCCTTGAAGACCTGGGTCTGCATGTGGCCGTCCCGCTGGAAGTTCTGGAACGGACAGCCCTTGGTCTGGTTGATCGGCAGCTGATGGAAGTTGACCGAGCCCAGTCGCGACAGCTGGGTGTCCTGGTAGGAGAACAGCCGGCCCTGCAGCAGCGGGTCTTCCGACACGTCGATGCCGGGGGGCATGTTGGTCGGCAGGAAGGCCGCCTGCTCGGTCTCGGCGAAGAAGTTGTCCGGGTTGCGGTCCAGCACCATGCGGCCGATCACCTTGATCGGAACCATCTCCTCCGGGATCAGCTTGGTCGCGTCGAGGATGTCGAAGGGCAAGGCGTCCGCCTCGGCCTGGCTGAGCAGCTGCACGCCGAACTCCCATTCGGGGAAGTCGCCGGAGTCGATCGCCTCAAACAGGTCGCGACGATGATAGTCCGGATCGGCGCCCGCGATCTTGACGGCCTCATCCCACAGGGTCGACTGGGTCCCGAGCTTGGGCCGCCAGTGGAACTTCACGAAGGTCGCCTCGTCCTGGTCGTTGAGCAGGCGGAAGGTGTTGACCCCGAAGCCCTCCATCATCCGCAGGGAGCGCGGGATGGCGCGGTCGGACATGGCCCACATGATCATGTGGGAGGCCTCCGGCATCAGGCCGATGAAGTCCCAGAATGTGTCATGGGCGCTGGCCGCCTGGGGATAGCCGCGGTCCGCCTCCATCTTCACGGCGTGGACCAGGTCGGGAAATTTGATGGCGTCCTGGATGAAGAACACCGGGATGTTGTTGCCGACGAGATCCCAGTTGCCCTCCTTGGTGTAGAACTTCACCGCGAAGCCGCGCACGTCGCGCGGGGTGTCGACGGAGCCCGCCCCGCCCGCCACCGTGGAGAAGCGGGTGAACAATTCGGTCTTCACCCCCACCTCGGTCAGGATCTTGGCGCGGGTGTATTTGGCCAGGGATTCCGTCAGCTCGAAATGGCCGTGGGCCGCTGAGCCGCGGGCGTGGACGATCCGTTCCGGAATACGCTCATGGTCGAAATGCTGGATCTTCTCCCGCAGGACGAAGTCCTCCAGCAGGGTCGGGCCCCGCGGGCCGGCCTTCAGTGAGTTCTGGTCGTCGGAGACCGGGACGCCGTGATTGGTCGTGATGCGCGCCATGGGCTGGGCGGCCGTCTGATGCAGCTCTCCGCCGGCGCCGACGGTGGCGTCGCCCGGGGCGGGGCTCTTCGAGGTGGGCATGGGCGGACTCCTACGGCGATAAATTGTGGGGGGTCCGTTCAGAACGCGAAGGCGCCTGTTTGGTGACGCATGCATCGATCGAAATCCCTCAGGGTGGGATGCGCGCTTGCCAGCCCGTCCGGTTCGCCTAGGCTTTCCCAGCGTCCGCGCTCAGCGCGGCCCGCGTATCGGCTGAGGGGACGCCATGACAGACGAACACGCCGCCGCGCCCAGGGGCGCGGCCCGCCCTGAGGTGTTCGGTCATCCGCGCGGGCTGCTGGTTCTGGCGGCCACCGATCTGTGGGATCGGATCTCGTTCTACGGCATGCAGTCGCTGCTGGTGCTCTATCTGGTCGATCAGCTCCTGCGTCCCGGCCACGTGGAGCATATCGTGGGCTTCGCGGCCTTCCGGGCGGGGCTTGAGCACCTGACCGGGCCGCTGACCATCCAGGCGCTGGCGACCCAGATCTTCGGGCTCTATGTCGGCCTGGTCGCCCTGGGCTCGGTGTTCGGCGGGCTCATCGGCGACCGCTGGCTGGGCCGCCGCGGCAGCGTGGCCCTGGGCGCCCTCCTGATGACCGCAGGCCACTTCTGCATGGCCTTCGACGCCTCGTTCCTGGCGGCCATGGCCCTGCTGATCCTGGGCGCGGGCCTGTTGCGCGGCAACATCCTGCCGCAGTTCGGCGAGCTCTACGCCCGCGACGACCGCCGCCGGGACGTGGCGTTCCAGGTCTATGGCTCGGCCGTAAACCTGGGCGCCTTCATCGCGCCCCTGCTGACCGGCGCTCTGGGCCAGGCCTATGGCTGGCACGTGGCCTTCGGCTTCGCCGGCGTCGGCATGCTGACCGGTCTGATCATCTATGTCTGGGGCCGCGACCTGGTGCCGGAGGTGCGCCGGCGCGGACCTCAGGCCACGCGGGAGAAGCTGGACCGCGAAGGCTGGCGGATGGTCGGTTTCCTGGTGCTGCTGACCCCCATGGGCGCCGGGTTCTGGGTCGCCCAGTCCCAGGTCTGGAACACCTATAATCTGTGGGTCCGCGACCATGTGGAGCTGCGCTTCGGCGGCTGGACCATGCCCGTGCCGTGGCTGCAGTCCCTGGACGGCCTGGCGCCCTTCATCCTCCTGCCGCCCATGCTGTGGCTGTGGGGCAAGCAGCGGGCCAAGGGCCGCGAGCCCGACGAGTTCGTGAAGACGGCCATCGGCTGCTTTATCTTCTCCGCCGCCACCCTGTGGCTCGCCGCCGCGGGCTTTGTGACCGACGCCCATGGCCGCACGCCGCTGATCTGGCCGGTCATGTTCCACCTGATCTCGAACCTGGGCTGGCTCTATTTCTCACCGCCCTTCTCCGCCCTGTTCTCGCGGCTCGCGCCCCGGGCGGTGAACGCCACCCTGATCGGCATATCGACCGCAGCGGTGACCCTGGGCAGCTTCATCTCCGGCCGTCTGGGCGGACTGTATGAAACGCTCAGCGCCGGCCAGTTCTGGACCCTGCACGCCGCGATCGTCGGAACCGGCGGCCTGGCGCTACTGGCCATGGGCGTGTGGTGTCGCCGGCTGTTCCCGACCCCGGCCTGACCGCCTTGGCGCGGGCGACGACGCGGGCCACATTGCCGGTCGTCCATCGAGGGGGGCCGGCATGAGCGCGACGGATCAGACGGCCGACGGGGTCGTACGCATGGCCCCCGTCGTGAAGATCGCCCTGGCGATCGCGGCGGCGGGGTTCCTGGGGGTCTGCGTCTGGCTGACCTGGGTCGCGCCGGTCCTGACCCCCTATTCCGACATGCTCGACTGGGTGGCGCGCTATCTCGACTTCCGCGGCGACCACGACCTCGCCGCCTATCTTCTGACCCCGCACATCAGCCACCGGCTGGTCGCGACCTTCCTGGTGCTCTGGGCGGACGCCGGCCTGTTCGGGGCCCATGGATGGCTGTTCGTCATCGTGGGCGTCGGCGCCCTCGCCCTGACCGCAGGCCTGCTCGGCAAGGCCGCCGCCCAGGCGGCGCAGGGCGACATGGCCTGGGTGATCGGCGCCGCGGCCGCGGGCCTGACCCTGGGGCCAGGCGGCTTCCTCGACGCGACCCTGCACATCTGCACCATCTATGTCGAAGCCCTCGCCTTCATGGTCGGCGCCATCCTGCTGGCCTCGCCCGCGGGAGAGGAGGCCCCCTCCCCCGGTCGCCTGATCCTGGCCTTGGCCTGCGCGGTCGCCGCGGCCTTCTGCAATGGCGTGGGCCTGGCCGTGTGGCCGGTCCTGGCCTTCGCGACCTGGCGTCGGAACCGCATGCTGGGCCAGGCGATCCTGGTGGGTGGCGTGCTGTTCGCCCTGGCCTATTTCGCGGGCCAGGCAGGGGGAAGCGCCCTCCATGCGCCGCAGACGGCCGGCGGCGGCGGGGTGCGCCGGATGGCCCTGATGTTCTTCAGCTATCTGGGACTGCCCTTGACCTGGGCGGTTCCGCGGCTGGGCTGGGCGCTCGGCCTGGTCCTGGCCGGGCTGAGCGGCTGGGCGATCCTGCGCCGGGGCGGCCATGACGCGCCCCGCGCCGAACGGGTGGCTGTCCAGCTGATCCAGCTCTCGCTGGTCACCGCGGCCATGGCCGCGGTCGGACGCAACGACGCCGCGCTGCCGACCCAGGCGCCCTTGCGCTATGCGGTGTTCCTGACCCCGCTGCATGTGGGCCTGCTGATGCTGGCCGCGCCCGCGCTGCAGAAGATCGTGTTCGCGCGACCGAGGCAGACCCAAGCCCTGCTGGTCGTCGTCGCCCTGCTGTTCACCGCGCTTCAGCTGGGCGCCGGTGTGTTCGTGGCCCGCACGGCCGACATCAATCGCGCCCGCATCGCCGCCTTCAAGTCGGGCGACCGCAGCCCGCCCGTGCTCGCGGTCATGTATCCCGACGCCGCAAAGGCCGAGGCCATGCGGGCCCGGATGGCGGCGGCCGGGGTCTATCAGGACAACTAGGCCAGGTTCTCTTTCAGCAGGGCGTCGAAATAGGCGATCGTCTTGGCGAGGCCGGCCTCCAGGTGGGTGGTCGGCTCCCAGCCCAGGATCTCGCGGGCCTTGGAGATGTCAGGCTGGCGCTGGCGCGGATCGTCCGACGGCAGGGGCCGGAACTCCAGTTTCGAGGCCGAACCGGTCATGTCGATGACCTTTTCCGCCAGCTGGCGGATGGTGAACTCGCCGGGATTGCCCAGATTGATCGGCCCGGTCACCTCGTCGCCCGTCGCCATCAGGCGCAGGAAACCCTCGACCAGATCGTCGACGAAGCAGAAGGAGCGGGTCTGGGCGCCGTCGCCATAAAGGGTGATCGCTTCGCCCTTCAGCGCCTGGACCACGAAGTTGGACACCACGCGCCCGTCGTTCGGGTGCATGCGCGGGCCATAGGTGTTGAAGATCCGCGCCACCTTGATCCGCAGCTTGTGCTGGCGGTGATAGTCGAAGAACAGGGTCTCGGCGCAGCGCTTGCCCTCGTCATAGCAGGAGCGGATGCCGATCGGATTGACGTTGCCCCAGTACTCCTCGACCTGGGGGTGGACCGCAGGGTCGCCATAGACCTCGCTGGTCGAGGCCTGGAAGATCTTGGCGCGGGTGCGTTTGGCCAGGCCCAGCATATTGATCGCGCCGTGGACCGAGGTCTTGGTCGTCTGGACCGGATCGTACTGGTAGTGGATCGGCGAGGCCGGACAGGCCAGGTTGTAGATCTCGTCGACCTCCACGAAGAGCGGGAAGGTCACGTCGTGGCGCATCAGCTCGAAGTTCGAATTGTCGAGCAGCCGGGCCACATTGCGCCGCGTACCGGTGAAATAGTTGTCGATGCACAGCACCTCGTGGCCCTGGGCCAGGAGGCGTTCGCACAGGTGCGAGCCGATGAAGCCGGCGCCGCCGGTGACCAAGATGCGCTTCATGAGCCTTCGCCTTGTGTTGCCCGCCCTTCGTGCCCGGATTCCCCGCTTCCAAGAACCTTTGCTTCGCCCTCGAGGCTGGAGGTGTCGAAGCCATGGAACAGGGACAGGAAGCGGAACGGGTTCTCCTGGTAGGACGGGTACATCACGTTGTTGATGTCCGAGGTCGTGTCGAAATAGGCGATCTGGGCCGCCTCGCCCCGGAAGGCCAGGTGATGCCGGCCGAGGATCAGGGCCATCTGGTCGATCCAGCGGGTCACCTCCGCGCCGGACAGCGCCCGCTCCAGATAGGCCCGCAGGAAGGCCAGCAGGCGTTGCGCATTGGGGGTCGGATTGACCTGGAGCAGATTGGCGGTGAGCCGCGAGCCCGCGTTCCAGCTGGCCTCGTTCTCGTTGAACACCACGTCGGCGGTCGCGGTCCGCTCCAGGAGATCCTTCACCCCGCGCTGGAGGATCAGGTCGATGTCTGAAACGAAGACCGGGCGGGCGAGATGGCCGAGCAGCGCGCCCAGCCGGATGAAGCGGATCGACTGATAGTGGGCGACGGGCTTGGCGATCAGGCCCTTGGGCGGGGCGTCGTAGCAGGCGGTCTTCAGGGCCGTCTCCGCGTCGAAACGGTCGCCGGCGAACACAACCCTGGGATCGGAGATCCCGACCTTGGCGGCGATCTCCGCCAGACGATCGAGCCCGCCGATCACATGGATCACCACCAGGCTTGGCACGTCGCCGTATTTCAGCACCGAGAGTGCATACCAGCGGGCGTAGAGCTCGACATAGGCTTCGTCTGCGGCCGCGAAGAACACGGCTTCCGCCCCCAGCGCATCGGCATGGGCGCGCACCGCGGCCCAGTCCATCGCCTCACCCGTCGCGGCGCGAAAGGCGATCTCGCCCTCCGGCCCCGGGACCGGCGTCGGGCCCTGCACGGCGGCCAGGTCCACCGCGTCGATCAGCAGGCGATAATGCTTGGCCCAGCCCTCCCATTCCGAGCCCGGCTCGGTCGTCACCTCCAGGGCGCGGGCGGCGGCCAGCAGGGTCTGCAGCTGGCCCAGGCCGGTCGGGGTCAGGGGCCGGCAGAGGATTTGGCTGGCGACGTCATGCAGGTCGCGCAGGCGTATCAGCGGGTGCAGGTCGCTCTTTGGCGACAGGGCCGCCAGCATGCGCTGCACGATCTCGCCCTCGACGTCCTGGGCCTGTTCCCCGTGTTCGACCAGGTAGCCGCGCGCCTCGGCATGGCCGGGCTCAAGGGCGATGAGGGCGCGGGCGTAGCGCAGGGCCGCATCCGTGCGCCCCAGGGCCCGGTTGCAGGCGAAGGCCGCGGCGAGCATGGGCGGCCCCTGGGGGATCAGGTCGGCCAGGGCGGCCGCGTATTTCTCGGCCAGATCCAGCTCGCCGGCCGCCAGGTGGGCGTTGAATCGCTCCACCGCCGGCAGGGACTGGGCGCGGATCTCGTCCAGCAGGGCCTCGGGATCGGCGCTGGCGACCTTGAGCGCGCAGAGCCGCTCCAGGGCGGCCAGGGTCTCGCCCTTGCCGGCCAGGGCCCTCACCTCGCCCAGCCGCAGATTGGGGTCGGCGGGATCGAGGGTCAGGAGATGTTCGAACAGGACCAGGGCGTCGTCGTGACGCCCCTCCCCGCTCAGGCCCCGGGCGAGCGCGGCCAGTCTCGCCGTCGTGGGGCCCGTGCTCATGCCCGGTCGAAGAACTGGCCGTACATGGCGATCACGTCGTTCCGGGTCGGGCCCAGATAGTCGCCATTCATCGGCTTGAACGAGATGGCGCCGCGCCAGTGCATCTGGAACTCGAAGCGCTCGCGGTTCGCCGGCCAGTTGGCTTCGTCGGCCAGGGCCAGATGCTCCAGCAGCGGGATCTTGGGCGCCAGCACCAACTCCTCGCCTATGTTGTCCAGCACCCAGCGGTGATGGATGAAGCCGCGATAGGGGCCCTCGGGGCGCAGGCTTTCCAGGAACCGCGACGGCACGGCGATGTAGCCCGCCTCGGCGATGCGCGGCAGCATCTCCAGCGCCATGGCCGGATAGGCCAGGTCCTCAAGGGTGTGGGAGCAGACCGCATAGGCGAAGCGGCCATGCTTGGCGACGTGCCGCAGGACGGCGTCCCAGCTGCGGCTGTCATTGAAATTGCCCTGGAAATGCAGGGGCGCGACCTGGGTGTCGTTCATGTCGAAGGTCGCGTCGAGCACCTCCGCCGTCCAGGGATTGGCCGCCGCGCCCACGTCGATGACGCTGAATTCCGGGCACTTGGCCTTCTGGGCCTTCAGCCAGTCCAGCAGGGCGTCGTGGCCGTGCAGGGTTCCGTAGCCGTAGTTCTGGCTGGGCCGCTTCACCAGCTTCTCGAACAGGAAGTCCATCTGCAGGAGGCCGCCGTCGGCCACGCCGCGCAGGCGATGAAACTCGGTGACGTCGGCGCAGCGGAAGCCCATGGCCGCCATCTGGGCGAACACCTGCTCGGCCTTGGCGCCGCCCAGATTGTATTCGACCAGAGAGATCTCAATCAGGACATAGTCCGCCTGGCGGATCACCTGCTGACCGCCGATCAGCACGTCGAGTTCCGAGCCCTGGGTGTCGATCTTGACGAAGTCGAAGCGGCGGCCGGCGAACAGTTCGTCCAGCCGGACCTTGTCGACCTCCTGCTTCAGCACGACCTCGTCGCGGAAGAAGGCGGTGTTCTCGCGGTAGAGCGAGCTGCCGGTGGACTGCAGCCATTCCTGGGTCAGGAACATCTCGGCCTTGCCGGCCTCCGACGAGGCGGCGACGGCATGGCGTTCGAACGGCAGGCGCGCCAGGTCGTCCTGGCAGTGGGGATTGGGCTCGATCAGGGTCGGGACGCAGGCGGGGAACACCTCACGGAACGACAGGGCGAAGCCGCCCAGATGGGCGCCCACATCGAGCAGGGTCCGGGGCGCATAGCCCTGGAACCGCAGGCCTTCGAGGACGTCTCTGTTCATCGGTCTTCCAAAATGCGTCCGCGGGCCCGGGCTGGCGAACTGGTCTGAAGTCAGTCCCCGGCGGCGCGTTTGCGCGGCATGGGCGTCACGGCCGCCGTCGCCCCGCCGACGAGGGCGTCGGCCGCGGCGATGTCGGCCTCGGTCCAGAACCGGCCGTCGGCCGGCAGAGGCCGCAGCAGGTGGCGCCGGGCGAGCCGGGCCTTGTAGATCGCGGGATAGTCGGCGACCGCCAGCATTTCCTCGCCCTCGTGATCCAGGTCGGTCCCGATGGAGAAATAGGCGTCGAGATTGGTCAGGTCGGGCTGCGGCAGGCGGCCCTGCTGGGCGTCCACGACCATGTCGGCGTAGAGCGCCTCCAGGCTGGTCACCAGCTTGTCCATGTTGAACAGGTCGCAGGTCATGCGCCCCGCCTCGAGCCGGGCCTTGAGCGCGGCGATCTGGGCTGGGTTGGAGCCCAGGGCCACGGCGCGCTCGACATAGTCCTGCGGGCTGGACGCCACCAGGTCGCCAAGCCCGGCGGCGGTCACCAGGCTGCCGCAGACCCGCGAGGCGAAGCTGCGGCCCGGCAAGGTCAGGACCGGCACGCCCATCCACAGCGAGTCCGAGGCGGTCGTGTGGGCGCCATAGGGCGAGGTGTCGAGGAACAGGTCGGCCAGCGGATAGCGCGCCAGGTGCATGGCGTTGTGCTGCTTGGGCGCGAAGATCAGGCGGTCGCGGGCCACGCCCGCCTGTTCGGCGTAGCCGCGCAGGCGCTCGTGGGTCTCCTCGGCGCTGTGCAGCAGCCAGAGCACGCTGCCCTCCACCCGCTTCAGGATCTCCATCCAGCGGCCGAAGGTGAAGCGGCTGATCTTCTGGGGCCCGTTGAAGCAGCAGAACACCACGGCGTGGTCCGGCAGGCCGGCCTCGGCCCGGGTCGGCCGTTCGGGCGCCACGGCACGCTTGCGGTCATTGGGCTGGTAGCAGGGCAGCCGCCGAACAGCCTCGGAATAGTAGAGCTCGTGGTCCGGCGGGATGATCCAGGGATCGGCGATGATGTACTGGTGGTGCGGGCCGCCCATGGTGCCGGGATAGCCCAGCCAGTTCACCTGGATCGGGGCCGGACGCCGCGAGAACAACGCGGTCTTGGCGTCGCGGGTATGGCCGTTGACGTCGACCAGGATGTCGATCCCGTCCGCCGCGATCTTGGCGGCCGCCGCCGCGTCGGTCAGGCCGCGGATGTCGGTCCAGTGCTCCACCGCCGCGCGGATGCGGGCGTTGAGGCCGTCGCTGGACGGCGGGCCGCAATAATAGGCGAAGACCTCGATCTTCGACCGGTCATGCACCTCGAACAGCTCGGCCATCAGATAGCCGACGGCGTGGTCGCGCAGGTCTGAGGAGACATAGCCGACCTTGAGCCGCCGACCGGTCAGGTCGATCGGCGCATGACGGCGATCGCAGCTGAGATCGGCCTCGGGGCTGAGATCGACCAGCTCGGAATTGTACCGGCTGGCCGCGGCCAGCTGCAGCATGGGGTCATCGGTATAGACCCCCATGGACAGGGGATGGATCCCGGCGACCAGGCTCTTGCGGTCTGTCCCCTCCCAGGGGGCAGAGATCGGCCACTTGCACTGACCCATGCGCAGGGCCAGCACCTGGCCCAGCACGTCGTACTGGCGCGGATTGAGGGTGAGACACTGCTGGAGCGCCACCTCGGCCGGCTCGAGCTTCTGATGGTCGGCGAGCACCCGGCCGATCTGCTTCAGGGCCGCGACGGCGTAGCCGATGGCCGGACCGGTCACCGCGGACAGCTTGTTGATCACCGTGCGCCACTGCTCGACCGCGCCGTCGAGGTCGCCGGAGCGTTCGAGCACGCCGCCCAGATTGATATAGGCGGGCAGGAATTCCGGATTGACCGCCAGGGCCTGGCTCAGGGCGTCGCGGGCGCCTTCGATGTCGCCGGCGTCGAGATGCAGGCCGGCACGGTTGAACTGGGCGACATAGACCTGGGGATGTTCGGGGTTGAACTGGATCCAGACCCGGTAGACCTGCTGGGCCAGGGTCGAGTGCCCGGTCTGCAACAGCTCCGTGGCCACCGTGATGACCCCGCCGAGGTCCAACTGACCCGCGGTGATCCTCTGGACCGCCGAAATGAACACTGCTTCGGACATGCTACTCCCGACCCTGGGGTCGGCGGCCGTCCGGGTGGGTCTGCATGCCAGTCAAGAGACCCTCCCCGCTCCGGTCGCGCGCTATGATTCGTATTAAGAAATCATCGCACGGCGCGGGCGCCGAACCAATTCGCGCGCCCTGGAGGCGAGCCGCCCGGGCCCGGCGAATTGTCGCGCAGCAAAACGCCGGACGTGAGGGTCGCTCACGCCCGGCGCTTGGAGGCTTTCAGATCAGGACCGGCCTCAGGTGATGCCGAGGTAGGCCAGGATCTGCGGATCATCCAGCGACTGGACCTGGGTCGCGGTGAAGGCCTCGGCCTGCGAAAAGTTCAGGGCCGAGATATTCGTCGTGGACAGGTTGTCGATCTGGGTCGTGGTCAGGCCCGGGATCTGGGTCGTCGAGAAGCCGGTCATCTGGGTCGTGGTCAGGGCCGCGATCACCGTGGTGGTCAGGGCGCCGATCTGCGTCGAGGTCAGGGCGCCGAGCTGGGTGGTGGTCAGCTCCCCGATATCGGTCTCGTTCAGCGCATGGACCTGGGTCGTGCTCAGGCCGCGCAGCTGGGTGCCCGAGAGCGCATGGGTCTGGGTGGTGTCCAGGGCCGACAGGCTGGTCGTGGTCAGGTTGGACAGCTGCGTCGGCGTCAGGCCCCCGATCTGGGTCGAGGACAGTTCACCGATATCCGTGCTGGTCAGGGCCGCGACCTGCGCCGAGCTGAGGCTCCGGAGCTGGGTGGTGGACAGAGCGCCGACCTGGGTGGCGTTCAGGGCGGAGACCGTGGCGGGCGCCAGCGAACTCAACTGGGTCGGCGTCAGGCCGCCGATCTGGGTCGAGGTGAAGTCGGCGATGTCCGTCGTCGAGATCCCCACCAGCTGGATGGTCGAGAGCCCCTGCAGCTGGGTGGTCGAGAGCACCCCGATGCTGGTGGCGTCCAGCGAGGACAGGTTGGTCGCCGAGATACCCGAGACCTGGGTCGAGGTCAGGGCCCCGAGTTGGGTCGTGGTCAGTTCGGCGAAGTCCGTCGCGTTGAGCGAGCGGATCTGGGTCGTGGTCAGACCCTGGACCTGGGTGGTCGAGAGCGCGCCGACCTGGGTCGCATCCAGGTTGGACAGGGCCGTGGTGGTCAGAGCGCCGAGCTGGGTCGAGGCCAGACCGCCGATCTGGGTGGTGGACAGGGCCCCGGCGTTCGGACCGCTGAGCGCGCCGATCTGGGTCGTGGTGAGCGCACCGACCTGGGTCGAGGAGAGTTCACCGATATCCGTGGTCGAGAGGCCCGACACCTGGGTGGTGGTGAGCGCCTTGACCTGGGTCGCGGACAGCGCCCCGACCTGGGTCGCGTCGAGCGCCGAGACCGCCGTGGCGGTCAGAGCCGCCAGCTGGGTCGTGTAGAGCGAGCCGATCTGGGTCGAGCTGAGCTCGGCCATGTCGCCCGCGCTCAGGCCGCTCAGCTGGGTCGTGGAGAGCCCGCGCACCTGGGTGGTGGTCAGGGCGCCGACCGTGGTGGCGTCGAGGTTGGAGACATTGGTCGCCGAGAGCGCATTCAGCTGGGCCGCGGTGAGCGATCCGATCTGGGTGGTGCTGAGCTCGCCGAAGTCGGTGGTCGTCAGGCTCCGCAGCTGGGTGCCGGTCAGGCCCTGGACCTGGGTGGTCGAGAGCGAACCGACCTGGGTGGCGTCCAGGTTGGAGAGCGAGGTGTTGGACAGAGACCCGAGCTGGGTGGAGCTGAGGCCGCCGATCTGGGTGGTCGAGAGGACCGCCAGCTGGGTGGTCGCCAGAGCCGCGAACTGGGTGGTGGCCAGGGCGCCGAGCTGGGTCGAGGACAGCTCGCCGATGTCGGTGGTCGACAGGCCGCCGAGCTGGGTGGTGGTGAGCGCCTTGATCTGGGTGGCGTTCAGGGTTCCGACCTGGGTCGCGTCAAGCGACGAGACCGCGGTGGCCGTCAGGGCCCCAATCTGGGTGCCGGCCAGGCTGCCGACCTGGGTCGAGGACAGCTCCCCGACATCGGTGGTCGACAGACCGCCGAGCTGGGTCGTGGTCAGGCCCTTGAGCTGGGTCGTCGAGAGCGCGCCGACCTGGGTGGCGCTGAGCGCCGACAGGGCGGTGGGCGTGAGCGCGCCGATCTGGGTCGAGCTGAGCGCGCCGACCTGGGTCGAGGACAGCTCGCCCACGTCGGTGGTGGTCAGGCCGCGCAGCTGATCGGTGGTGAGGCCCTTCACCTGGGTGGTGGAGAGCGCGCCGACCTGGGTCGCGTCCAGAGCCGAGACATTGGTCGCCGACAGGGCGCCGAGTTGGGTCGCCGAGAGCGAGTCCAGCTGGGTCGTGGTCAGTTCGCCGAAGTCGGTGGTGGTCAGGCTGCGAAGCTGGGTCGCCGTCAGGCCGCTCACCTGGGTGGTGGAGAGCGAGCCGACCTGGGTGGCGTCCAGTCCGGAGAGCGTCGTGTTCGAGATCCCGCCCAGCTGGGTCGAGGTCAGGCCCGTCAGCTGGGTGGTCGAGAGCGCGCCGATATTGGTCGACGATAGCCCGCTGAGCTGGGTCGCCGAGAGCGCCCCGACCTGGGTCGAGGACAGTTCGCCGATATCGGTGGTCGAGAGACCGCCGAGCTGGGTCGAGGTGAGCGCCTTGATCTGGGTGGCGTTCAGCGAACCGGTCTGGGTCGCGTCGAGCGCCGAGAGCGCCGTCGGCGTCAGGGCGGCCAGCTGGGTCGTCGCCAGGCTGCCGATCTGGGTCGAGGACAGCTCACCGATATCGGTGGTCGAGAGACCGCCGACCTGGGTCGTGGTCAGGCCCTTGAGCTGGGTCGTCGACAGGGCGCCGGTCTGGGTGGCGTCGAGCGCCGACAGGGCCGTGGCGGTGAGCGCCCCGAGCTGGGTCGAGCTGAGCGCGCCCACCTGGGTCGAGGAAAGCTCGCCCACGTCGGTGGTGGTCAGGCCGCGCAGCTGATCGGTGGTGAGGCCCTTCACCTGGGTGGTGGTGAGGGCGCCGACCGTGGTGGCGTCGAGGTTGGAGACGTTGGTCGCCGACAGCGAGCTCAGTTGGGTCGCGGTGAGCGAGCCGATCTGGGTCGTGGTCAGGTCGGCGAAGTCCGTCGTCGTCAGGCTGCGCAGCTGGGTGCCGGTCAGGCCCTGGACCTGGGTGGTCGAGAGCGAGCCGACCTGGGTCGCATCCAGGGTCGACAGGGTCGTGTTGGTCAGGGTCCCGAGCTGGGTGGCGCTGAGGCCGGTCAGCTGGGTGGTCGAGAGCGCGCCGACATTGGTCGCCCCGAGCGCGCTGATCTGGGTCGCCGTGAGCGCCCCCACCTGGGTCGAGGACAGCTCGCCCACGTCGGTGGTCGACAGACCGCCGAGTTGGGTGGTGGTCAGAGCCTTGATCTGGGTGGCGTTCAGCGAACTGGTCTGGGTCGCGTCGAGCGCGGAGAGCGCCGTCGGCGTCAGGGCGGCCAGCTGGGTCGTCGCCAGGCTGCCGATCTGGGTCGAGGACAGCTCACCGATATCGGTGGTCGAGAGACCGCCGACCTGGGTCGTGGTCAGGCCCTTGAGCTGGGTCGTCGAGAGCGCGCCGACCTGGGTCGAGCTGAGCGACGACAGGGCGGTGGCGGTCAGGGCGCCGAGCTGAGTCGAGCTGAGCGCCCCGACCTGGGTCGAGGAGAGCTCGCCGATGTCGGTGGTCGTCAGGCCGCGGAGCTGGTCGGTGGTCAGGCCCTTCACCTGGGTGGTGGAGAGCGCGCCGACCTGGGTGGCGTCCAGAGCCGAGGCATTGGTCGCCGACAGGGCGCCGAGTTGGGTCGCCGAGAGCGAGTCCAGCTGGGTCGTCGTCAGCTCGCCGAAGTCGGTGGTGGTCAGGCTGCGCAGCTGGGTGGCCGTCAGGCCGCTCACCTGGGTGGTGGAGAGCGAGCCGACCTGGGTCGCGTCCAGCGTCGAGAGCGTTGTGTTCGACAGGGCCCCGAGCTGGGTCGAGGACAGGCCGGTCAGCTGGGTGGTCGAGAGCGAGCCCACATTGGTGGTGCTGAGCGCGCCGAGCTGAGTCGCGGTCAGGGCCCCGACCTGGGTCGAGGACAGTTCGCCGATGTCGGTGGTCGAGAGACCGCCGAGCTGGGTCGAGGTGAGCGCCTTGACCTGGGTAGCGCTGAGCGAACCGGTCTGGGTCGCGTCGAGGGCCGAAACCGCCGTGGCCGTCAGGGCGGCCAGCTGGGTGGTCGCCAGGCTGCCGATCTGGGTGGACGACAGTTCACCGATGTCAGTGGCGCTCAGGCCGCCGACCTGGGTGGTGGTCAGGCCCTTGAGCTGGGTCGTCGACAGGACGCCGACCTGGGTCGCATCCAGGGCCGAGAGGGCCCCGGCGCTGAGCGCGCCGATCTGGGTCGAGGACAGGGCGCCGACCTGGGTCGAGGAGAGCTCGCCGACGTCGGTGGTGGTCAGGCCGCGCAGCTGATCGGCCGTGAGGCCCTTTACCTGGGTGGTGGTCAGGGCGCCGACGGTCGTCGCATCGAGGTTGGAGACGTTGGTC
>NZ_JALDPT010000069.1 GCF_022695515.1 Phenylobacterium aquaticum | reverse complement strand
CCACGTCCAGCCAGGGGCGGTGGTCGGCGGGATCGATCAGGGCGCGTCGTCAGGGCCGCCCGCTCGGCGCGGGGATAGTCGCGGGCGGCGCTCGCCCGGGCGAAGATGTTGTTCTGCAGCCGGATCAGCACCGCCCGGTCGGGCGCGGGCGCCATCAGCCGGTCGAGCCGATCGGCGACGTCCGGGGTGAGGCCCGCGTGCAGGGCGCGGCGGGTGAGCTCGGAGGGCAGGACCACCCGGCCTTCGCTGAACGGGTCCAGCGCCATCGGTCCCTCCAGGGTCTCGATGCGCAGCAGGAAGTGGCCGGGGAAGTCGACCCCCTGGACGGTCAGGCCGCACTTGCGGGCGACGTGGAGGTAGAAGATCCCCAGGGCCACAGGCAGGCCCTTGCGCCGCTCGGCCACGGCCAGGATGTCGGCGTTGTCGGGCGCCTCATAGGTGAGGAGATCGCCGGTCAGCCTGAGGTCGCCGGCCAGGGTCTCGGCCAGGGCTTCCTCCGGGCTCTCGCGGGTCAGGCGATCGGTCAGCCGGGCCACGCCGGTCTCGGCCAGGGCGCGGGCGGCGCCGGGATCACGGGCCGGATCCTCGTGGATGGCGCAGGCGATCGCCGCCTCCAGCAGGGGAAATTCCTCCGCCTGGCCCGCCTCGGTCAGGATCTGCTCCGCCTCCTCCCGGGTCATGGGGTCAGGCCTCCTGGTAACCGTCCGCCCAGGCGTCGGGGCGGTGCCTGGGCCAGCGGCCGGGGGCCAGGGCGATCAGGTCCAGGCGGATGGTCTTGTCGGCCAGGGCCGGCCGCCGGGCGGCCAGGTTGCGTCCGGCGCGGCGCAGACGCTGGCGCTGGTCGTGTGTCACGGCCTCCAGGGCGGTCTCGAGCCGGGTGCGCGACTTGACCTCGACCACGGCCAGGACCTTGCCCTTCACGGCCAGCAGGTCGATCTCGGCCTGGGGGGTCTTCAGGCGAAATCCAAGGATGCGATAGCCCTTGAGCATCAGCCACAGGGCCGCCCAGACCTCGGCCCGGCGGCCGCTGACGCGGGCCGCGGCGCCGCGGATCGCCCGCGCCGCGCTGCGCGGGCTGAGGCTGCCGGACCCGGTCATCCGCCCGCCGCCTTGAGCTCCATGGCCCGTCGATAGAGGTCGCGGCGCGGCAGGCCCAGAGCCTTGGCCACCTCGCTGGCGGCCTCGGCGGGCTTCAGTCGGGTCAGGGCGTCGCTGAGCGCCCGGTCGGCGTCGGCCGCGGTCGCGGCCTCCTCACGGCCGGGCCCGACCACGATCACGAACTCGCCCTTTGGCGCGACCATTTTCGGGTCGGCGGCGAGGACGTCGAGGGGGCCGCGCGTGACCGTCTCATAGAGCTTGGTCAGTTCGCGGCAGACGGCGGCCTCGCGCGGCCCGAAGACGGCGGCCATGTCGGCCAGGCTGTCGGCCACCCGGCTGCCGCCCTCGAAGAACACCAGGGTCGCGCGCAGGCCGGCCAGCTCCTCGAAGAAGACCTTGCGGGCGGCGGACTTGGGCGGCGGAAAGCCGGCGAACAGGAAGCGGTCGGTGGGCAGGCCGGCGACCGTCAGGCCGGCCAGCAGGGCCGAGGCGCCGGGGATCGGGAACACGGCGGAATTCTGGGCGATGGCCTGCAGGGCCAGGCGATAGCCGGGGTCGGAAACCAGGGGCGTGCCGGCGTCGGAGACCAGGGCGACGCGGGCGCCCTCCGCCAGTCGGGCCAGCACCTTGGGCGCGGTGCGCTCGGCCGAGTGCTCGTCATAGCGTTCGAGCTTCTTGGACAGGCCGAAGGCCGCCAGCAGCTTCCCGGCCACCCGGGTGTCCTCGGCGAGCACCAGGTCGGCGGCGTTCAGCACGTCGAGGGCCCGCAGGGTGATGTCGCGCAGATTCCCGATCGGCGTGGCCACCAGATAGAGGCCGGGCGCGAGCGGCGCGTCTGAGAGAGCCGGCGGCGGCGGGTGGCGAGACATGCCGCAGGCTTCGCCGGTTCGCACGCCCAACGCAAGCGTGGCCGCGTTTCAGGCGAGCGCGAGGCGCATGGTCAGCGCGTCGAGAACCAGCCGTCCGGCCCGCGTCGCCCTCAGGCGTTCGGGGTCCTCGACCACCAGGCCCTGGCGGATCAGGGCGACGATTTCGGGGTGGTCGGGGTCCAGGTCCAAGGCCGCAACGTCCGGGTACGCCACGCCCTCGTCGATGCGCAGGCCGGCCAGGAGGCGCTCCTCGGCCGCCTCGATCTCGGACAGGGCCTCGCTGGTCGCGAAGCCCAGGCCGGTCGCGGCCACGCGGGCGATGTAGTCCGCAGGCCGGGCGGTGGCATGGGTGGCATGCCGGACGCCGTTGCGGGTCAGGCGGCCGTGGGCGCCCGGGCCCGCGCCCACATAGTCCTGGCCCCGCCAATAGACGAGGTTGTGGCGCGACCGGGCCGCGACGCCGCGCGCATGGTTGGAGACCTCATAGGCGTCGAAGCCGGCGGCCTCGAGCACGCGCTGGGTGGTCTCGAACAGCTCGGCGGCCAGGTCCTCGGCCGGCGGGACCAGGGTCCCGCGGCGCACCGCCCGGTCGAAGGCGGTCCCGGCCTCGATGGTCAGCTGATAGGGCGAGACATGTTCGGCGCCCATCTCCACGGCCCAGGCGAGTTCGGCGGCCCAGGCCTCCGGGCTCTGGCCGGGCCGGGCGTAGATCAGGTCGATGGACAGCCGCGGAAAGGCCGCCGCCGCCGTCCGGGCGGCGCGCCGCGCTTCCTCGGCGCCATGGTCGCGACCCAGCAGCTTCAGGGTGGCGTCGTCCAGGGCCTGAACGCCGAGCGACAGGCGGTTCACCCCGGCGGCCGCGAAGCCGGCGTAGCGCCCGGCCTCGGCGTCGGTGGGATTGGCCTCCAGCGTGACCTCAAGATCGGCGGCGGGCGTCCAGAGCGTGCGGGCCAGGGCGATGATCTCGCCCGCCCAGTCGGGGTCCATCAGCGAGGGCGTGCCGCCGCCGAGGAACACCGAGACCAGGTCGCGGGGTCCGGTCAGGGCCCGCTGGGCCGTGAGATCGGCGAGGATCGCATCCTTCAGGGCCAGTTGCTCGGCGCGCTTGCCGCGGTCGCGAAAGACGTTGAAGTCGCAATAGGGGCAGATGCGCGCGCAATAGGGCCAGTGGACATAGACGCCGAGGGCCTCGGTCAAAGCAGGGCGGCCTTCAGCAGGGCGAAGGCGCGGGCCCGATGGCTCATGGCGTCCTTGGCGGCCGGCTCCAGCTCCCCGAAGGTCTGGTCGAAGCCGAGCGGCTGGAAGATCGGATCATAGCCGAAGCCCCGGTCGCCCCGCCCGGGGAAGACCAGGGTCCCGTCGATGCGGCCTTCCACCGTCACCCCAGGTCCGCCCGGCCAGGCGACGGCCAGGGCGCAGGTGAACCAGCAGCTGAGATCGTCGGACCCGGTGGCGGCCACCCGTTCCTCCACGTGGCGCATGGCCAGGGCGAAATCCTTGTCCGGCCCCGCCCAGCGCGCGGAATAGATCCCCGGCGATCCCTCCAGCGCCGTCACCGACAGCCCGGAATCGTCGGCAAGCGCGATCAGGCCCGAGGCCTCGCCGCGGCGCGGGCCTTGAGCAGGGCGTTGCCGACAAAGGTGCTCTCGGTCTCCTCCGGCTCGCCCAGGCCGAGGGCGCCGGCGGTGACCAGCTCGAATCGGTTTTCGAGGATTTCGGTCAGCTCCCGGGCCTTGCCGGGGTTGTGGGTGGCGACGACGAGGCGGGCGCCGGGCTCGAGTTTCAGGGCCATGGGATGCCTTTCGCATTGGGCGGCGCGGACCATAGGGGCTTGGCCCTCACGCTGCATTGCAAAAGTTTAATATCGAAAAACGATAATTCCATTGATCGATAATCGAGGTGGCCGTATTGAATATCGACATGAACGGCACAGCGCCGTTGGCACAAATGCTGCATCGCAGCAAACCTGAACCAAGGAGCTACCCCATGTTTTCCCCCGTGATGTCCTGGATGGACCGTATCGCCGTCAGCGTGATCATGATGCTGGCCGCCGCCCCGGTGCTGGCCGTGGTCGCCGACAAGCTGATCGCCTAAGCTCGCCCCGTGACTGTGGCGGGACCGTCTCGCCGCCGTGGCCGCCGTTCGCCGGGGCCCGGCGGCGGACCTGAACGAGGGGCTGACTCTATGCCTTTGATGCGCGCCTTGGGGCCGGGCTCGGTGTCGAGCTTCCTCAAGATCATCCTGGATGTGGTGTTCTACGCCCTGTGGGTCGGTCTGGGCGCCTCCGGCCTGATGTTGTTCGCCGCCCTCCTGCTCAGTTTCAATCCCGACCTGATCGGCGACATCGCCCTGTCGGTCGGCGAATCCAAGCTGCTCTCCAGTGGTCCGGTGCTGATGGGCGCCATACTGGCGGTCGGTCTCTATCTGGCCGGCGTGCTGGTGATCGTGGCGCGGCTGCGCCAGATCTTCGCGACGCTCACCGCCGGCGACCCCTTCCATCCCGACAATGTCGCCCGCCTGAGGGTGATCGGCCTGATGCTGGCCGCGCTCGAGCTGGGCCGCTATGGCTTCCAGATCGCCAGCGCCTGGCTGCTGCCGGGCCGCAACCAGGTGGATTCCAATCTCAATCTGACAGCCTGGTTTTCCGTGCTGGTGGTGTTCGTTCTGGCGGAGGTGTTCCGCGAGGGCGCGCGCCTGCGCCGCGAGGCGGAGCTGACGATCTAGATCATGCCCATTCGCGTTCTCCTCGACCGGGTCCTGCTGGAACGGCGCATGTCGCTGACCGAACTCGCGGACCGGGTCGGCGTCACCATCGCCAATCTCTCGATCCTCAAGACCGGCAAGGCGCGCGCCGTGCGCTTCTCGACCCTGGCGGCCCTGTGCCGCGAGCTGGACTGCCAGCCGGGCGACATCCTGTTCTATGAGCCGGGACCCGGCGACGACGTCATAGACGACGACGGATGACCGCCCGCGACCTCGCGTCGCAGTGCAACATTTTCGCCGCAGATTTGGTGAATCCCGGCGTCTAAGCAGTGATCAGATGTTGATTTATCAATGGGCCGCTTCTATATGCGCCGCAGCAAATGTTGCGATGCACAAGGAGATGGACATGCTTCGCGCTCTGGAACGTCTCATCGATCGCCTGATGGCTCCCTTCGCCGAAGAACTGGCCCGCATGCCGGCCTCGGCCTTCCGTCAGCTGCTGTCGGGCCACTAAGCAGTATCCTTCTCCCCTTGTGGGAGAAGGTGTCAGCGTAGCTGACGGATGAGGGGTTTCGCTCCATCATCCATGCGTCCTGTGAGGGGCTCGCCGACAGGCTCGTGCGACCCCTCATCCGACCCTGCTCCGCAGGGCCACCTTCTCCCGCAAGGGGAGAAGGGTTTCCACTAAACGTCAGCCGCCGGTCGCGACCAGCTGCAGGGCGCAGAGTTCGCCGATGCCCTTGCGGGCCAAGCCGAACAGGGCCTCGAACTCCGCCTGGCTGAAGCCGCGCTTCTCGCCGGTCGCCTGGATCTCGACGATGTCGCCCCTGCCGGTCAGGACGAAATTGGCGTCCGCCTCGGCGTTGGAGTCTTCCTCATATTCCAGGTCCAGCACCGGGACATTGTTGTAGACGCCGCAGGAGATGGCCGCGACCTGGTCGACGATCGGGTCGGTGGTGATCAGGCCCTCGTCCATCAGATAGCGGGTGGCCTGGCGCAGGGCGACCCAAGCGCCGGTGATGGCCGCCGTGCGGGTGCCGCCGTCGGCCTGGATCACGTCGCAGTCGATGGAGATCTGGCGCTCGCCGAGCGCAGCGGGATTGATGATCGCCCGCAGGGAGCGGCCGATCAGGCGCTGGATCTCCTGGGTGCGGCCCGACTGCTTGCCTTCGGAGGCCTCGCGACGGCCGCGGGTGTGAGTGGCGCGGGGCAGCATGCCGTATTCGGCGGTCACCCAGCCCTGGCCGCGGCCGCGCATGAAACCGGGGACCCGCTCCTCGACGCTGGCGGTGATCAGCACCTTGGTGTGACCGAAGGAGGCGAGGCAGGAGCCCTCGGCATAGCGGTTGACCCCGGTTTCCAGGGTGACTTGCCGAAGCATGTCGGGCGTGCGGTCGGACGGGCGCATGGGAAGTCTCTCGGAAGGGCGGTCGACGGAGCGCCGCGGTCATATTCGGGTCGGCGACTTGCGCCGGCGAGGTGCGCGCTTATCCTAGATCATAGAGGTTCCGTCCATGGTGCTACCCCAGATCCGACGCCTGCCGTGACCAGTTCGCTGCTTTCCCGCGGCCCGACCCTGGCCGAGCTTGACGCGCGCGCCAGAGACATCTTCCGCCGCGTGGTCGAGAGTTATCTTGAGACCGGCGATCCGGTGGGATCGCGCACCCTGTCCAAGGGCGGGGTGCACCTGTCCCCGGCCTCGATCCGCAACACCATGCAGGACCTGACCCAGCTCGGCCTGCTGGGCGCCCCGCATTCCAGCGCCGGACGGCTGCCGACCCATGCGGGTCTGCGGCTGTTCGTCGACGGCCTGATGGAGGTGGGCGATGTGGGCGAGGATGAGCGCCGGGCGATCGAGGCGCGCCTGACCGGCCGACCCCGCTCCTTCGACGACGCGCTCAACGAGGCCAGCGCCATTCTCTCCGGCCTGGCCGGCGGGGCGGGCATCGTCGTCGCCCCGGCCCGCGACGCCGGCGTCAAGCATGTCGAGTTCGTGGCGCTCTCCGAGAACCAGGCCCTGGCCATCATGGTGTTCGAGGACGGGGCGGTGGAGAACCGGCTGATGCCGCTCACCGCCGGCGTCACCCCCAGCGCCCTGCAGGAGGCGTCGAACTTCCTCAACGCCCGCCTGCGCGGCCGCACCCTGGCCGAGGCCGGCGCGGAGGTCGCCGCAGAGCTTGAGAAGGCCCGCCGCCAGCTCAACGAGACCGCCGCCCGGCTGGTCGAGGACGGCATGGCCGCCTGGGGCGGCGGGGACGGGGCCGACCGGGCCCTGATCGTCCGGGGCCGGGCGAACCTGCTGGGCGACCCCGGAACCCTCGACGATCTCGAGCGGGTGCGCATGCTGTTCGATGATCTGGAACAAAAGGAACAGCTGATCGGTCTGCTAGACGGGGTGCGGGAAGCCCAGGGCGTGCGCATCTTCATCGGCGCCGAAACGCGACTGTTTTCGCTTTCGGGTTCCGCTGTCATCGCCGCGCCCTATATGACGGGCCGACAAAAGGTGCTGGGCGCGATCGCCGTGATCGGGCCCGCCCGCCTCAACTATGCCCGGGTGATCCCGCTGGTGGACTATACCGCCCGCGTGCTCTCCCAGGTGACGAACGCGTGAGAAGGAACGAAATGTCCGACGATCAAACGCCGGCCGAAGAACTGGACGCCGTCGCCGAAGCGACCCTGAGCCATATGGAGGCGCTGAACGCGGAGATCGCGGCGCTGAAGGAGCAGGTGCTGCGCTACGCCGCCGACGCGGAGAACACCAAGCGCCGCGCCGAGCGCGAGGCCAATGACGCGCGCGCCTACGCCATCCAGAAGTTCGCCCGCGACCTGCTGGGCGTGGCCGACACCCTCGCCCGTGCGCTCGCCGCTCCGCCCGCCTCCGCCGATCCGGCGGTGAAGAACTTCCTGGTCGGCGTGGAGATGACCGAGAAGGCCCTGCTCAACGCCTTCGAATCCAACGGGCTGAAGCGCGTGGAGCCGGCCAAGGGGACCAAGTTCGATCCCCACCAGCATCAAGCCATGATGGAGCAGCCCTCCGAGGAGGTGGCTGGCGGCGCGGTGATCCAGACCCTGCAGGCCGGCTATGAGCTGCTGGGCCGTCTGGTGCGCCCCGCCATGGTCGTGGTGGCGACCAAGGGCTCAGGCGCGGAGGCCGCCCCCGACGGCGGCGGCGCCAATCCCTACGCCAAGGCGCCGGCCGAAGCCGACCCCGACGCGGGCGCCTCGGTGGACCGCAAGGCCTAGGCCGCGGATCGCCCCGCTATGTCATCCCGATTTCCGCGCAGCGGAAGACCGGGATCCATAGACGCTGATCTCTCCTGAAATTCCTGTGGTCCCGGACAAGCGCGTGCCGCGCTTTCCGGGATGACAGGTTTGGGGATGAGGTCCCTACAGCCCCAGGATCTGCCTCAACGCCACGGCGTTGTTCCGGTCCTCGTCCTTGGCGGCATAGATCAGGGTCACCGGCCCGGCCGCGATCTCGCCGCGCAACTGGACCACGGCTTCGGCCGCGGACGGCGCCTTCAGCTCACTCGCGTAGGCGGCGATGAATCCCGCCCAGTCTGTCGCTCCGGCGTGTACGGCCTTGCGCAGGGCGTCGCTCGGAGACAGGCTCTTCAGCCAAAGATCGATGCGCGCATCGGCCTTTGTGATCCCGCGCGGCCAGAGCCGATCCACCAGGATTCTCTTGCCATCTTCGGGACTTGGCGCTTCATAGGCGCGCTTCAGGAACAATTCGGACATCGCGACGGCTCCAAATGGCGGGCCATTAACCCTATTCTTGCATATGCAACTCTTGTATATGCATGTGTCCATGAAAAAGGTTCGGCAACCCCCCAGGGATCGGCGCGGAGAACTCCGTGAGGCGGCGGCCTTCGCGGCCGCGGAGTGCGCCGGAAGCTTTGTGCGCCTGGCGGCGCGGCGGGTCGGCGCCTTCCTGGAGAACCGCCTGATCCCCACCGGCCTGACGCCGGCCCAGTTCAGCCTGATGGCTCACATGGCCGCCAGCCAGGACGACAGCCTGGGCGCGCTCGCCAAGCGCACCGGGCTCGATCCCTCGACCCTCACCCGCAATCTGCAGGTCCTGGCGCGCCAGGGCCTGGTCGAGATCGCCATCCAGGACGACAGCCGGCGCAAGCTCGCCTGGCTGACCGAGGTCGGCGTGCGGCGTCTGGCCTTCGCCCTGCCGGTCTGGCGCGAGGCCCATGCCGAAATCAGCGCCCTGATCGATGTCGGCCTGGCCCGCAGCCTGGCGGAATCGACCGCCATACTGGAAATCGGGGCCTGATCCACATCTGCGGCGCCGCCAGCCCTTTCCCGCGCCGTGAGAATGATTAAAGTCCCAAGTCCCCTCCAGTCGGGGGCGGCGGCGAGTTGATGCGCCGACGCGCGGAGATTCGGACCGGAACATGAAGCTTACGATCGAACGGGCGGCCCTTCTGAAGGCGCTGGGGCATGTGCAGAGCGCCGTGGAGCGTCGCAACACGATCCCGATCCTCTCCAATGTGCTGCTGTCGGCCGAGCGCGACCGGCTGACCTTCTCGGCCACCGACCTGGACATGGAGATCATCGACGAGGCCCTGGCCCAGGTGGACCAGCCCGGCCAGATCACCGCGCCCGCCCACACCCTCTACGAGATCGTCCGCAAGCTGCCGGAAGGCGCCGACGTCTCGCTGTCCTTCACCGGCGAGGATCCGCGCCTGACCGTGGCGGCGGGCCGCTCGCGCTTCAACCTGCCGGTCCTGCCGGCCGGCGACTTCCCGGTGATGTCCTCCGACGGGCTCTCGGCCCGCATCGGCGTCGACGTCAACGACCTGATCCGGCTGATCGACAAGACCCGCTTCGCGATCTCCACCGAGGAGACGCGGTATTACCTGAACGGCCTCTATCTCCACACGGTGGTCGAGGGCGGGGTCTCCAAGCTGCGCGCCGTGGCCACCGACGGCCACCGCCTGGCGCTGGCCGAAATGACCGCGCCGGAAGGCTCGGCCGGCCTGCCCGGCGTCATCGTGCCGCGCAAGACCATCAACGAGGCGCGTCGCCTGCTGGAGGACGCCGGCGAGAGCGTCGACCTGCAGCTCAGCCCCCAGAAGGTGCGGTTCGAGTTCGGCGGCGCGGCCCTGACCTCCAAGGTCATCGACGGCAACTTCCCCGACTATGTCCGGGTCATCCCGCGCGACAACGACCGGGTGATGATGGTCGACAACAAGTTGTTCGCCAAAGCCGTCGACCGGGTCGCCACCATCTCGGCCGAGAAGAGCCGCTCGGTGCGCATGGCCATCGAACCCGGCAAGGTGATCCTGACCGTCCGCAACATGGAAGCCGGCCAGGCCGTCGAAGAGATCGAGGTCGACTACGCCGGCGACAGCTTCGAGCTCAGCTTCAACGCCCGCTATCTGCTCGACGTCACCGACCAGATCGGCGCCGAACAGGCCGAGTTCCGCTTCGGCGGCCCGAACGACCCGGCCCTGGTTCTGGACCCGATCGACCCGGACGTCCGCTACGTGCTGATGCCGCTCAGGGTTTAGCGGCTGTTGAAAGGCGGTACGAAGTTCGAGGTCGGCGGCACGTCAATCTCCTTCCCGGTAGGGGGCGGAAGGGGGGCGGCGCAGGCGTCGCCCGGGCAGAATTCACGTTTCGCGGCGGCCATGGTCATTTGATCGAACTTTCGTTCCAGTCGCCGAAAGGCCATGCCTAGCTTGGTCGCGCCCTCGAGTTCGAACCTGCCGCCGGGACCCTGCTTGTAGGCAAGGATCGCCCTAAGCTCGGGCGCCGTAAACTGTTCAGCGTAACTGTAGGTCTCTGCGACACGGGCGGCATCCATCATGGCGTCCGCGGCGGACTTGAGGGCCTTGCGGCGTTCCTCGGGCGCCGAGGCGATCACGTTTTCCAACGGACCCATGAACCGCGTCGCGAGCGCGGTGTCGGCCTCCGCTATCGCTCGGCCCAGAGCCAGCTGATCCGGGCTGACCGCCGGCGCGGGTTGAGGTTCGAGGGGTGTTGACAGGGCCGTGCAGACCTTGGCGCGAGACCACTGACACTGCATGGTCTGGAAGAATCGATCCCGGGCAGGCTTTAGGCGTTTCGCCGTCGCTGCGTTGGCCTTGTATCGCTTGGCCCAATAGCTCTTGCCTTCGGGGCTCTCAAAGAAGGTTGCGTCCGCGGCCATGGCGTCTTCAGGCTCATAGCCCGCCAGAAGGCCGGATGCGGCTTCCAGCTCCTTGGGGGTGATCGCCGTTACAGCGCTCTTTATGGTCGCGGCCGCTCTTTGCCGGGTCTGGAGCGTCACACCCGGCGAACTGGAACTGGTCACCACCTCGGTCAGGCGCGCGTATTTCGTCTCCAGATAGCCGGGGAAGTCCTCCGCCAGGAGGGCCCTGCGGGCTGTCACGACCGCCTGTTGCGAGGGCGGGGGTGGATCTTGCGGGTCTTGGGACGCTTGCGCCTCCGCCGGAACGGCTGGCTTTGGTAGGGCGAAACGGATCGGAATGCGCACGTCTCCGCCCGCCACGGGCGCGCCGTCGACCGTCTTCGGCCGCATGTGGAACGAACTCGATAGCGAGACCGCGGCCGCGCCGAACCCCAGGCCTGCCGGCCCTTCGTCGACGACAGCGCAGTCCGTGAGCGCTCCCCCGGCGTCGACCAAACAGCTGATGGTCGCATAGCCCTCGACCTCGAACATCTCCGCGATCATGGGATATGCATGCGCAAACGCGTCTCCACTGGGACGCATCAGCCAGTCCGGGTTGGTGACCGTCCCCCCGGGCGCGCCGCCGCCAAGCTCGCCGCCGCAGCGAGAATCACAAGAGTCGACACGCCGAGCCCCCCATAACAACCCCAGCGGGCACCCTACAGCCTGGGGCGACCGCAGCAATGCCTGGGTTCGCCCCCCGCCGCGAAACCCGCTAAACACCCCCCGTGCGCACGGCCCTCACCCACCTCACCCTGACGGACTTCCGTTCCTATGAGCGGGCCGAGATCGCCCTGGATGGGCGGCCGGTATGGCTGGTAGGGCCGAACGGGGCCGGTAAGACCAACCTCTTGGAGGCGGTCAGCCTGCTTACGCCGGGGCGCGGCCTGCGCGGCGCGGCCCAGGTCGAGCTGGGCCGGCGGCTGCCGGGCGAGCGCGTGGGGCGCGCCTGGGCGGTG
>NZ_JALDPT010000068.1 GCF_022695515.1 Phenylobacterium aquaticum | reverse complement strand
GGCGGACACCGGGCCGGCGCGGCGCGACCTTCACGGGGCCCGCCCCGCCGTTCCAGGTGACGCGCCAGATGCGGCCCTTCACGTCGTCGGAGATGTAGAGGGCGCCGTCGGGGCCGACGGCCAGGCCCATGGGGCGATGCTCGGCGCGGCCGGGATCCTTCTTGGCGCCGACGAAGCCGTCGGCGAAGACGACGTAAGCGCCGGAGGCCTTGCCGTCCTTGAGCGGCTGGAAGACCACATTGTAGCCGTCCTGGGGCGCGGGCGCGCGGTTCCAGGAGCCGTGGAAGGCGATGAAGGCGCCGCCCTGATAGGCGGCCGGGAAGGCCTTGGCCTTGTAGATGGCCAGAGCATTGGGCGCCCAGTGGGCCGGGAAGGCCGCGACGGGGGCGAGCTTCTGCGCGCAGCGGCCGACCGCCTTGCCGCCGTCGCCGCCGTATTCGGGGGCGAGCACCAGCTTCTTCTGGACGCCGTCATAGTAGCAATAGGGCCAGCCGTAGTCCCCGCCCTGGCGCAGCTGGACCAGCTCCTCGCTGGGCAGTTCCGTGGCCGCGGCCTGGTCGGGATAGAGCTTGGGCCAGTTGGAAGGCAGCTGGTCGCGACCGTGCTGGGTGGCGTACATCCGGCCGGCGGCGTCGAAGTCGAGGCCCTCGCCATTGCGGATGCCGGTGGCGTAGCGCTCGGCCGGCGAGAACTTCTGGCCCAGCTTGTTGGCGTCATAGCGCCAGGTCCCGGCGCGGGTCTCGAGCTCGACGCAGGGGTCGATGCCCGGCACGCCGGTCATGCGGTCCTTGGACTGGCAGGAGTTGGTCGCCGAGCCCAGGTCGATGAACAGCTGGCCCTTGGGGTCGATGGCGATGGGGTGCATCGGGTGGTTGCCAGTCAGCGGCAGGCCGGCGACCACCGTCTGGGGCTTGCCGGTGGGGGCGAGCGCCCCGGGGGTCAAGGCATAGCGGACGATCTTGTCGTTCACCTCGGCATAGACGTAGCCCTTGTAGATCGCCACGCCTGTGCCGCCGGCCGAGCCTTGGGCCTGGGTGTCGCCGAAGCGGGCGGACTGGTCGGAGACGCCGTCGCCGGTCGCATCTTTCAGCGCGACCAGGAAACCGTCGGGCGGCGACTTGCGGTCGGGATAATAGGCCCCGCTCCAGAGGTTGGCGTAGACCACGCCGTCTGGGGCCACGGCGATATGACGGACATGGCCCAGATTGTCGGCGAACACCGTAGCGCAGAAGCCCGGCGACAGGGTGAGCCCGCCATTGTCTCCGGCGCAGGGCGCGGCCTTGGCGGCGACCTTGCCCGGGGCGGCCTGGACCGACAGGGCCGGGACCGCGGCGAGCACCACCGCGACTCCCAGCCCCAGGGCGGCGAAGCGGTTCAGTTTGTGAGCAGGCCTGGCCATCGTCTCGTTCCCCCACGCGGGCGCCCGGGCGAATCCGCCCGCGGTCCATTTTGTCGCAGGCAGATTAGCATCGCCGGGACGCCCGGGGGCGAGCGCTATTTGGGGCTCAGAGCCTGAGATCGTGCAGGGCGCGGAAGGCCTTGTAGAGGTTGCGCGGATCGAGCTGGCCGTCGAACACCGCCGGCGGCTTGCGGTCGAGGCCGAGCAGGCCATAGGCGGCGGTCATGGCGGCGCGGACGGAATATTCGACCGTGAACACCACGTCCTGGGGCTGTTCGCAGAACTGGCCGACGATCGCCAGGTTGGCGTAGCCCTTGGGCAGGATCTGCGGCCGGTCGCCCTTGGCCCGGGCCAGGAACTGGCTGGTGATGAAGGGCATCATGCAGGGCAGGCAGATCGCCTGGCCGAGGATCTCGTCCGTGCGATGGGCGACACCCAGCTGGCCCAGCAGTTCGGTCATGATCTCCGCGCCGGTGCAGGCCGACATCGGCTTATCCACGAAGGCGCCGGGGACATCGACGTTGAGCGCATAGCCCCAGAACACCTGGACGTCGGCCGGCTGGCCGATGAAGTGCGGCTGGTGCGGCAGCACGATCGACATCAGCCAGGGGGAGTCGGCGAAGGTGATCAGGCCGCCCTCGCCCGGGACATTGCCGGTGAAGTCGCGGACCAGATCGAAGAAGGCTGTCGACTTGAGCGTGGTGGTGAAGGAGACCCACTTGGACTCCGCCACATGGTCGGCGAAGGCGGCGGGGCGGCCAAGCTCGGGCCGGCCCTCGGCGATCGTCTCCCAGAGGGTCCAGGCGCCGCCGACCCGCTTGTCGTTGAGCGCAGGCGCGCGGTCCATGGCGCCGATCGACGAGCCTTCGGTCATGGAGCCCAGGGTGGCGATGACCAGGTCGCCCTCACCCACGGCGACCTCCCCGGCCTGGCCGCCGCGCACATAGGCGATGGAGGCGACCGCCTGGCGGCCGTCGCTTTCGGTGAAGCCCAGGTCAGTGACCTGGGTACCCAGTTCGAAGCGCACCCCGCGCTCCTCCAGCCACTTGCGGAGCGGCAGGACGAGGGAGTCGTACTGGTTCAGCACGGTGCGCATGATGCCGCGCAGCTCGCTGAAGCCGGCGACCATGTGGGTGAAGCGGATGAAGTAGCGCTTGAGCTCGACGGCGCTGTGCCAGGGCTGGAAGGCGAAGGTGGTCGCCCACATGAACCAGAAATTGGTGCGGAAGAACGCGGGCTCGAAGTGATCGGAGATGCGGCTGTCGCCGAGCAGGAACTCGGGCTCGGCCACCAGCTTCTCGATGGTCAGGATCTGGGCCTCGGTCAGGCCGAATTCGGGGGCGTCGATCTTGCCGCCGTCACGGATGAGGCGCGACTTGGACCCGGTCTTGATGATCTCGTTCCACTGGAAGATCTCCTGGGTGACGGTCTGCTTGCCGTCCAAGGTCGGGATCGAGGAGAACAGGTCGTAGGTGCAGAGATACTTGGCCTCGATCATCCGTCCGCCGCGGACCATGTAGCCCGCCTGGGGATCGCCCGCCCCGTCGAGGCTGCCGCCCAGGCGGTCGAGCTCCTCATAGATGGTGATGTTGCGGCCGATGAGGTCGCCGTCGCGGATCAGGACGGCGGCGGCGGCGAGGGAGGCGATGCCGCCGCCGATTAGGTGGGCGTGGGTCTCGGTGCGGTCGGGCTTGGACATGGACGGACTCCGGGATGGAACATGAGGCGTCATCCCCCCGACCTGGCGCTTGGCGCGGCTTATGAGCGCCTATTTCCGATCCCGGTTTGACGCGGCGCAAATTTCCCCAAGGGAAGGCCAAGTCGGCGCCTTGACGCCCCTCGCGGCAAGCCGGCCAACTGCGCGCCAAACGCACGGGAGGCGACCATGAGCACCATCCAACCCTTCGAGGTCCGCTGGGACGAGGCCCGGGTGGGCAAGGTGCTGGACCTTGTGCGGGCCTATCCCTGGCCGCAGCAGCCCGACGTCGCCGACGGCTGGGGCTATGGCTGCGACGGCGCCTGGCTGAAGGGGCTCTGTGAGCATTGGACGGGCGCCTATGACTGGCGCGTGGCGGTGGCCGAGCTGAACCGGTTCCCGCAGTTCACGGCGCGCGTCGAGGACTTCGACATCCACTTCGTCCACGTGGTCGGCGAGGCGGGCGGCAAGCGACCGCTGATCCTGACCCACGGCTGGCCGGGGTCGCACTACGAGTTCTGGGACTCCATCGAGAAGCTGGCCTTCCCGTCGCGTTTCGGCGGCAAGGCCGAGGACGCGGTCGATGTGGTGGTCCCGTCCCTGCCCGGCTTCGGCTTCTCGTCAAAGCCCAAGTCGCCGATCGGCCAGCGCCGGACGGCGCAGCTGTTCAACACCTTGATGACCGAGGTGCTGGGCTATGACAGCTACATCGCCCAGGGCGGCGACTGGGGCGGGCTGGTCACCTCGTGGCTGGGCCACGACCACGGCAAGCACGTCCGCGCCATCCACCTGAACATGATCGGCTTCCGCCCGGCCGGCGGGCCGACCAGTCCGGAAGAGGTCGCCTGGATGACCCGCCAGGGGGCGATGATGGAGATGATGGGCGCCTATTTCCGGCTGCAGGCGTCCAAGCCCCAGTCTCTGGCCTGGATGGCGGCGGGCAATCCGGTGGGCCAGGCGGCCTGGATCGCCGAGCGCTTCCACGACTGGTCGGACCTGCGGACCAAGTCCCTGGACGAGGCGCACCCCAAGGACCGGCTGCTGACCAACATCATGATCTATGTGATGACCGACAGCTTCACGACCGGCGCCTGGTATTATCGCGGCCTGCTTGAGGAGGGCGGCGTGGCCATGGCCGAGGGCGTGCGCTGCGAGACCCCGACCGCCTTCGCCAATTTCCCGGGCGAGCCGCTCTACACCGCCCCGCCGCGCAGCTGGGCCGACCGGGCCTATAACATCACCCGCTGGACCGAGATGGCCCGCGGCGGCCACTTCGCCGCCATGGAGGAGCCCGACCTGTTCGTGGAGGACGTGCGGGCCTGGGCGAAGACCACGTGATGTGAGGCTGCTCCCCCCTTAGCCCCCGCCCCGCTTGCGGGGAGAGGGTTGGGTGAGGGGTATTGCTGAGACGCCGTATTCCCTGAACCGCCGCAAGACGCACCGCTTCGCGGCGCGCCCCTCACCCTGCCCTCTCCCCACGACGTGGGGAGAGGGTTCAAGGATGCGGCACCCGCGAAACCGGACTCCACATTCCTGGCGCGCGCTCTAAAGACGGGGCATGGCCAGATATGATTTCGCGTCGGACAACACCGCCCCCGCCACGCCGGAAGCGCTGGAGGCGCTGATCGCGGCCAATAGCGGGTTCACCTCAGGCTACGGCTCGGACACGGTGAGCCGGGAGGCGGCGGACCTGGTGCGGGCCACGCTCGACGCCGACGCCGAGGTGCGGTTCGTGGCCTCGGGCACGGCGGCCAATTCGATCGCGCTGGCCACCCTGGTCCAGCCGTTTGAGGCGGTGCTGACCCATGAGCATTCGCACATCGCCACCGACGAGACCGGGGCGCCGGGCTTCTTCGGCCATGGGCTGGGGATGATCCCGCTGGCCGGCGCGGACGGGAAGATCGATCCGGCAGGGCTTGCGGGTCCGCTGGCCGCCGTCGACCAGCCGCACTGGCAGGCGCCCGCGGCGCTGTCGATCACCAACGCCACCGAATATGGCGGCGTCTATACGGCGGGTGAGATCGCCGCCCTGACCCAGCCGGTGAAGGCCAAGGGCTATAGGGTTCACCTGGACGGGGCGCGGCTGGCCAATGCGGCGGCGTCGGGCTTCGACCTCAAGGCGATCAAGGACCTGGGCGTCGACATCCTGGTGTTCGGCGGCACCAAGTCCGGCATGAGCCCGACCGAGGCCATCGTGCTGCTCGACAAGAGCCTGGTCCGGCGGTTCGACGCGCGGCTGAAACAGTCGGGCCAGCTGCCGTCCAAGGGCCGGTTCTATGCGGCCCCCTTCATCGGCATGCTGAAGGACGGCGCGATCCTGCGCCACGCCGCCCACGCCAATGCGATGGCCAAGCGGCTGGCGGCCCTGTCGCCGTTCAGGGTGACCCACCCGGTCGAAGCCAATGCGGTGTTCGTGGAAATGGACGAGCCGACGCTGAAGCGGCTGCACGCCACGGGCTGGTTCGTCTACCGCTTCATCGACGGATCGGTGCGGTTCATGTGCTCGTGGGCCACGACGCCCGAGGCGGTGGACGAGCTGGGGGCGGTGCTGAAGGGGCTCGCATAGCTCGCCCCCTCCCGCCGGGCGGGAGAGGGCGGCTGTTCGCTTAGGCGCTGACCGTCGACTTCACGACCATGCGGGCCAGGCGGCTGGAGATGATGGCCTCGGCTTCCGAGACCATGCGGCTGATCAGCTCGGCGCAGGACGGGATGTCGTGGATCAGGCCCTGGACCTGGCCGGCAGACCAGATGCCGGCGTCGTTGTCGCCGACTTCATAGACGCTGCGGCCACGGATGCCGGCGACCAGTTCGCGGACGTCCTCGAACTTGGCGCCCTGCTTCTCCAGCTCGACGACCTGGCGGCTGATCTCGTTGCGCGCCACGCGGCTGGTGTTGTGCATGGTGCGGAAGATGAGGTCGGTCGAGCGTTCGTCATTGGCGACGATCTGCTGCTTGATGGCCTCGTGGATCGGGCTTTCCTTGGTGCACATGAAGCGGGTGCCCATGTTGACGCCCTCGGCGCCCAGGGCCAGAGCCGCGACCAGGCCGCGGGCGTCGCCGATGCCGCCCGAGGCGATCATGGGGATCTTGATCTTGTCGGCCGCGGCCGGGATCAGGATCAGGCCGGGGACGTCGTCCTCGCCCGGGTGACCGGCGCATTCGAAGCCGTCGATGGAGATGGCGTCCACGCCCATGCGCTCGGCCGACAGGCCGTGGCGGACGGAGGTGCACTTATGCACCACGATGACGCCGTGCTTCTTGAACTCGTCGACGTGTTCCTGCGGCTTGTTGCCGGCGGTCTCGACGATCTTCACGCCGGAATCGATGATCGCCTGGCGGTATTCCGCATAGGGCGGCGGGTTGATCGACGGCAGGATGGTCAGGTTCACGCCGAACGGCTTGTCGGTCAGGGCCCGGCAGCGGGCGATCTCGTCGCGCAGGGCGTCGGGGGTGGGCTGGGTGAGCGCGGTAATGAAGCCGAGGCCGCCGGCGTTGGCCACCGCGGCGACCAGCTCGGCGCGGCCGACCCACTGCATTCCCCCCTGCACGATGGGGTGCTCGATCCCCACCAGTTCCGTGAACCGGGTCTTCAAGGCCATGATGTTCTCCCAAACGGTTGTTTGGACGACACTGAACCCGGCGACGTCGGGTCAGGCAAGAGGGCGGTTGCGGGCCGACGCCGGCCTTCGCCCGCCGCCCCGTCGAGACAATCCGCCGCAGAGGCCTGACAGCGCGCGGCGATTCATGGGTCGTTAAGTCTGACGGTAGAGCTTTCGTCCACCAGCAGGGGGCGCCAGTGTTAGCTCAAGTCGAAACCAAGGACAGATTGCATTCCAGCGTCGCCACCACCTTCGATGTACTTGGTTGGGAGATCGAACTGGCGGGCGCGCGCTGCATTCAGCTGGACAAGCTGATCGGCGAACTCTTGCCGGACCTGGCGCCGCCGCAGAAGGCGCGCCTGCTGGAAGGCCTCCACACGGTGGACCTGCTAGCCCAACACCTGACCAACCTGTCGTCTTTCGCGCGTCATATGGGCGAGACCGTCCCGCACGAGATGATGGTCGGCGTCGAGGGCGCGCTGGGGGACATCACCCTCGGGGCCCTGGCCGACCGGATGAAGACCGCCCTGGGCGGCGAGGACGGGGTCGATCACGACCACGATCCCGGCGACCTCGACCTGTTCTGAGCCGCGACATGAGCCACTTCGACACCGGCCGACACCGGATCCTGATCGCAGACGGCGACCGCGCGGTGCTGGAAATGCTGCAGATCCGCCTGGACGTGGCGGGCTACCAGGTGACCCTGGCGCGGTCCGGCCCGGCCGCCATCGAGATGATGCGCAACGCCCGGCCGCACGCCCTGATCCTGGACCTGGCCCTGCCCGAGACCAACGGCTTCGAGGTGCTGAAGGCGCTGAACCCGCAGGGCGGCCGGATGGCGACGCCGGTGCTGGTGATGGGCCGCAAGCTGTCCATCGAGGACATCCAGAAAGCCGTGGGCCTGGGCGCCCGCGACGCCCTGGCCAAGCCGTTCAGCGGGGCGGACTTCCTGGAGCGCGTGGCGCGCCTGTTCCGCAAGCCGGCGGCCGCCGCGGCGACAGCGCCTCAGCGGGCCCACGCCACGGCCTGAGGCGGGCGATCAGGGCTTGGAGAAGTCTTCCAGCTCGTCGGCGCGCTGGGTCGTGCGGTCGAGGTAGCATAGGTCGGCCAGCATGGGGGCCATGGTGCCGCCATTGGCGGCCAGCACGGCCTGGCAGTCGGCGTCGCGGTAGGTGATCCAGGCGCGCTGGGCGGTCCTGAGCCTGGCCTGGGCGGCCGGATTGAGGCTTCGCATCGCCTCGGCATAGGCGCCGTTGAGCCGCGCGTCCTGGCGCTTGTACTCGGCGCCGATGCAGGCGCGCAGGCTGAGCGTGGTGCTGTCGGGATTGTTGTAGCAGCGCTCGAACTGGGCCGAGCGCTGGGGTTCGGCGGCCTGGGCCGGCGCGGACGCCGTCCCGGCGAGGACGAGGGCCGCGGCCAGCAGGGCCCGCATCATTGCAGGCCGCTGCGACCGATGGCGTAGAAGCGCTCGGACCGCTGCTTTTTCAGGGCGTCGGGATCCATGCCTTCGAGGCTGGCCAGTTCGACGGCGATGGCGTCCCCCACGGCCTGGATGGCGGCCTCGGGATCGGAGTGCGCCCCGCCGGGCGGCTCGGGCACGATGCGGTCGACGATCTTCATGCCCAGCAGGTCCTGGGCGGTGATCTTCAGCGCCTTGGCGGCCTCTTCCGGGGTCCGGGCGCCGCGCCACAGGATGGAGTTGGCGCCTTCCGGCGGGATCACCGAATAGACGGCGTGTTCGAGAATCAGCACGCGGTTGCCGCAGGCGATGCCGAGCGCGCCGCCGGAGCCGCCCTCGCCCGTGACGATGGCGACCATCGGCACATTGAGCATCAGCGACTTCTCGGTCGAGCGCGCGATGGCCTCGGCCACGCCGCGCTCCTCGGAGCCGACGCCGGGATAGGCGGCCGTGGTGTCGACGAAGGAGATGACCGGCAGGTTGAAGCGCTCGGCCAGCTCCATCAGGCGGATCGCCTTGCGGTAGCCCTCGGGCCGGGCATAGCCGAAATTGTGCTTCACGCGGGTGACGGTGTCGCGGCCCTTCTCATGGCCCATGACCACCACCGGCTGGCCGCGAAACCGGCCGAGACCGCCCATCAGGGCCTGGTCGTCGGCGAACTTGCGGTCGCCGCGCAGTTCGACGAACTCGTCGATCAGGCCGGCGCAATAGTCGACGAAGTGCGGCCGCTCCGGATGGCGGGCGACCTGGGTCTTCTGCCAGGCGTCGAGATTGGAATAGGCCTCGCGGCGCATGTCCTGGGCGCGGGCGCGCAGGGCGGCGATCTCCTGATCCAGCCCGCCGGCGCCGGTGGTCTCCGAGAGCTTGGAGAGCTCCTCGATCTTGGCTTCGAGATCGGCGATCGGGCGCTCGAACTCGAGATAGTGCGCGGCCATGCGAGGTGACTTCTTTCCCGTGGACGAAGGGGCGGAACCTAGGCGGGAACCCGCCGGCTCACAAGTGCCGGGGCGGAAGGGCTCCCCGCCGCCCCGAAGCCTGAACGTCCTAGTCGGCGATGCGGATCAGCATCTTGCCCGAGTTGGCGCCGGAGAAGAGGCCGATCAGGCCCTCGGGCGCGCGGTCGAAGCCGTCGAGGATGGTCTCCTGGTACTTGATCTGGCCGGCCTTGAGCCAGCCGGTCATGTCGGAGACGAAGGCCGCGTTCAGGTGGCCGAAGTCGCTGGCCACGAAGCCCTCCATGCGGATGCGGCCATAGATCAGGTTGAACAGGTTCCGCACCCCCTCCCCGCCGCCGTTATAGGTGGAGATCATCCCGCAGACCGGGATGCGGCCGCGGACATTCATGCGCGGCAGGGCGGCGTCGAGATGGGCGCCGCCGACATTCTCGAAATAGACGTCGATGCCCTTGGGCGTGGCGGCGGCGAGCGCCTCGGCGAGCGGCTGGGCTTTGTAGTTGATGACGGCGTCGAGGCCGACCTCGTCGCGCAGCCAGGCGGCCTTGTCCTCGGCGCCGGTGGAGCCGACCACATAGCAGCCTTTGAGCTTGGCGATCTGGGCGACCACCGAGCCGACCGCGCCGGCGGCGGTGGAGACGAACACCTGCTCGCCGTCCTTCAGAGCGCCGGTCTCCAGCAGGCCGCCATAGGCGGTGATCCCGGTGCCGCCGAGCGCATGCATATAGACGGTGAGCGGCAGGGCGGGATCGGGGTTCAGCACCTGGACGCCGCGGCCATTGGAGACGAACAGCTCCTGGAAGCCGGCGCCATGGCGGACGAGGTCGCCCTCCTTGAACTTCGGGTTCCTGGACTGGACCACCCGGCCGATGCCGCCGCCCAGCAGGGCGCGCCCAGCGGCTGATCAGCGTCGAGGCGCGGCCGCATATAGGGGTCGACCGACATGATCACCGCGGCGACCTGGATCTCACCCTCGCCCGCGTCGGGGCAGTCGGCGGCGACCAGGGCGAAGTCGTCCAGCACGGGCACGCCCTTGGGGCGGCGGACCAGATGAATGTGGCGGGTGGCGGTCATGGAAATGCTCCTGGGATGAAATGCGGAAATGGATATCAGGCGGGGACGTATGCGCCGCCATTTACGTGGATGACCTGGCCCTGGACGAACTCGGCCGCGGGGCTGAGCAGGAACTCCACCACGGCGGCATAGTCCTGATCCTGGGTGAGCCGGCCGGAGGGATTGGCGCGGCCCGCCCGCTCCAGCACCCGATCGGCCGCCTCCTGGCCGCCCAGCATGCGGGCGACGGAGGTCGTCTCGACCAGGCCAGGGGCGACGGCGTTGATGCGTATGCCGCGCGGCGCGAGCTCCATCACCAGATAGCGCACCAGGCTCTCGGCCAGGGCCTTGCCGACCCCGAGCGCGCCGTAATTGGCCTGGGGCACCCGGGCGCCGGCGCTGGAGATCAGGACGATGCTGCTGCCGCGCCCCAGCAGCGGCATGGCCGCGCGCACGAGATAGAGGAGGGCGAGACCATTGGCGTGGATCGCCTGGGTGAAGGCGCCGAGGTCGGCGTCCAAGAGGGTGGTCGGATAGATCATGGCGGCGCTGTGGACGAGGTGGACGGGCCGCCCGTCGGCGACGCCCGCCGCATGGGCCATGAGCCGGGCGGCGCCCTCGATCTCGCCGACATTGGCCGCACAGTCGGAGACCCGGGCGCCGGTGGCGCCGAGCTGAGCCTGCGGGCGGCCGGCGCGGCTCGTCGCTGTGATAGCCCAGGACGAGGGACTCGCCGTCCCGCGCGAGGCGCTCGGCGATTCCCAGACCGATGCCCTTGGTCCCGCCGGTGACGATGATCATGCCCGCTCCCCCTTATGATTGGCTCAAGGGTAGCCGGTAACGCCGCCCAAGCCCCAGAGGAAACGCCGCCCGAACCGGCGCCATGCAACCTCCACCGGCGAACGACGTTAGTTCATTCGAGACGCCCCCGGCCGCGACAGCGGCTTCTGGCGATCTCGCTCCTGCATGACAGCGCGGCCTCGATCGAAGCGCCGCGCCGTTTGCGACAACTAAAGGTCTAGATCATGAACGCTATAAAGATCGCCTTGGTCGCGACGGCCGCTCTTTCCGTCGCCGCCCCCGCCTTCGCCCAATACCAGCAGAGCCCGCAGTATCAGGGCGGCCCCTATCAGCCGAGCGGCCAGTACCAGCAGCAGTCGGACAACTACCGCCGCGACAGCGACGACTACGCCATGAAGAAGGCGGAGTACGAACGCGCCCGCAACGAGTACCAGCAGCGCCGCGACCGCTATCTGGCCGAACGCGCCCGCTATGACGCCCGCTGGGGCGCCGGCACCTATGACCGCCGCTATGGCCCCGCGCCGACATGGGACGACAGCGACGCCAACATCTACGCCCGCGACAGCGCCTATACCGGCGCCTATGTGGACCCCTGCCGTCAGCGCTCGAACACCAATAACGGCGCGGTCGCCGGCGGCGTGATCGGCGCCCTGGCCGGCGCGGCGCTCGGCTCCAATGTGGCGGCCCGCAACGCCCGCACCGAAGGCACCGTGCTCGGCGCCGTGGTTGGCGGCGTGATCGGCGCCAATGTCGGCAAGGCCGCCAGCGCGGCCCACTGCGACGAGGCCGGCTACTACTACAACTACTCGGAAACCCAGCCCTATCGGGAAAGCCGCTACGCCCGCAGCGACCGCTATTACAGCTACCAGCAGCAGCGCTGCCGCCTGGCGCCGGCCCCGGTCGATCGCACCGGCGACGTGCGCTACGTCCGGGTCTGCCCGGACGGCCAAGGCCGCTATCGCTTCACCCCGGGCTGATCGCCCGGCCTGAACCGAGACTGATCAAGGCCGCTCCGAAAGGGGCGGCCTTTTTCGTGGCCGCTCAGCCCTTGCGCCCCAGCGGGTGCTTGGTCGCCACCACCTCGGCCAGGCGGTCGGAGGCGACGTGGGTGTAGATCTGGGTGGTGGCGATGTCGGCGTGGCCGAGCAGCTTCTGGACCACCCGCAGGTCGGCGCCGCCCTCCAGGAGGTGGGTCGCGAAAGCGTGGCGCAGGACGTGGGGACTGACGCGGGCGGGATCTATGCCGGCGTCGGCCGCGGCCTCGTCCAGCAGCTGGGCGAAGCGGCGGGGGGTCAGGCGGCCGGCCTTGCCGCGCGACGGGAACAGCCACGGATTGGCCTTGTCGCCCTTGGGCAGGAAGGCCTTGCGCACCTCAAGCCAGGCCTTCACCGCCGCGCGGGCCGTGAGGTTCAGCGGGGCGAGCCGATCCTTGCCACCCTTGCCGGTGATGATGAGATAGGCCGGATCGCGGGCGAGGGCCGCCAGAGGCAGGGCGGTAAGCTCTGAAATCCGCAGGCCGGAGGCGTAGATCAGCTCGACCATGCAGGCGAGCCGGAGCCCCTCCCCGCCGTCGCGGGCGCCGGCGGCGGCGATCAGGCGGTCGACCTCGTCGCGGCTGAGCACCTTGGGCAGGGGGCGGCCCTTCTTCGGGGCCTCGACCCGGCGGCTGGGATCATCGTCGCGCCAGCCCTCGCCCAGGACGAAGCGATAGAACTGGCGGACGGCGGCGCGGCGTCGGGCGGCGGTGGCGGGCGACAGGCCGCGCAGGCCGAGATCGGCGAAATAGGCCTCGATGTCTTCGGCGCTGGCCTGGCCGAAGTCGCGGCCGCGGCCGGCCAGGAACCCGGCGGCCTCGGCCAGGTCCTTGCCATAGGCGGTGAGCGTGTTCTTCGCGGCGGCGCGCTCGGCCGCCATCATTTCCAGAAAGGCTTCGGCCCAGCCGGACGCGGCGCTCATCTCTGGCTGATCAGACCTTCGACAGCGAAGGCGCGGGCGTCGGCCTCCAGCCCCGCGGCCTTGAGCGCGCGGACGATGCGGGCGCGGTCGCCGGGGGCCGGGCCGGCGGCGCCAGCCTCGGCGGCGGTCTGCAGGGCCAGCA
>NZ_JALDPT010000067.1 GCF_022695515.1 Phenylobacterium aquaticum | reverse complement strand
CTCAGCGGCGGCGGCCTGTTCGGCGGCCTGGCGGGCCTGGGCCTCGCGGGCGGCTTCGAGCACGCGCTGGCGGGCGAGCCGTTCCTCGGCGGACAGATTGCCGTCCCCGGCGGGCTGGCCCTGGCGCGGCGCGGAGGCGGGCGGCGGCGTGAAGACGCGCTTCTCAGCAGACGACGGCGCGGCGAGGTTTCCCCCCGGCGCGGCGTGCGGGCGGGCCCGCTTGGTCTCGACGACCACCGTCTTGGATCGGCCATGGCTGAAGCTTTGCTTCACGGTGCCCGCGCTCACCGAACCACCGACAGCGCGGGGTTTCAGCGTCAGGGGCGCACGTCCGCCGGGGGCGGAGGGTCGGCCGTTGTCGTTCTCGTCGCTCATGCGCTCGCTTTACTTCACCCCGGGCGAATCCCGGGCTCGTCAAATACCTGAAGGCGCGCGGAACAGGGTTGTTCCGCCCGCCTCATGTCACGGCTCCTCGCGCCAACTCTCGGGAAGGAGCGGGCGGAAGCCTGATAACCGCAGGACTTCGAAAGTCCAGCGATCGGCGCCGCGCCCCGCAAGGAAGGCGGTGTGTATCACATTCTCGCCCCCCAAGGCCAAACCCAATTCCTCGGCGGAAAAAGCAGCCATCATACGGGGCTGCCGGGGTGACTTGCGGGCCACAGCTAAAATCTTGCGGCGGCCGTCCGGGGCGCCGTCGCTGGCTTCGATCAGCCAGGCGGCCTTGCCGCTGGTCAGGGCGGTCGAGACCTTTTCGAAGCCGGAGATAAGATCGCCGGCGCGTTTGGCAAGGCCCAGGCCGTCCAGCACCCGGCGCAGCAACAGCCGGTCGACCTGGTCGGCGAGATCCTTGGGCGCGACGAGCTTGGCCTTGGCCGAGCGGGCGAACAGGTTCTTGCGGGCCGCGGTCTCCACCGAGGCGCGGTCGGCCGCCACCCAGATCCCCCGGCCCGGCAGCTTGCGCGCCAGGTCGGGGACCACCGTCCCGTCGGGGCCGGCCACGAAGCGGATCAACCGCTCCTCGGCCATGACCTCGCCGGTGACCACGTCGCGGCGCTCGCGCGAGGCCTCGGCCAGGGTCCGGTGCGGACCCCTGTCGAGGGGCGTCTCTGCCGCGGTCGTGGGGGGAAGGGCTTCGGTCACGCCGGGTTATTCGGCCTCCGCCTCGGGCGCCGCCGCGGCCGGGCGCGAACCCGGGACGCCGAACAGCTGGTCTTCTTCCGACAGCTCGACCTCGATCTCTTCCTCCACCGGGGTCGGCGGGGCCTCGATCCAGCCCATGGCGACGCGGGCGCGCATGATCAGGGCCTCGGCGTCGGCGGCGTCCAGGGAGAAGGCCTCCAGGATGCCGGGCTCGCGCACGCGCTCGCCGTCCTTGGTCTCGAACCAGCCGCGCAGGTCGTCGGGGATCAGGCCGGCCAGGTCCTCGACGGACTTCACGTCGCCTTCGCCCAGGGCCACGGCGACCGGCAGGGTCACGCCCTCGATCTCCAGGAGGCCGTCCTCGACGCCCAGTTCGCGGCGCTTGGCGTCCAGCTCGGCGGCTTCCTTTTCCAGGAAGTCGCGGGCGCGGGCCTGGATCTCCTCGGCGGTGTCCTCGTCGAAGCCCTCGATGGCGGCGACTTCGGCGTTCTCGACATAGGCCACGTCTTCCACCGTGGCGAAGCCCTCGGTGACCAGCAGCTGGGCGATGACCTCGTCGACGTCCAGGGCTTCCTGGAACAGGGCGGTGCGCTCGGTGAACTCGCGCTGACGGCGCTCGCTCTCCTGGCTCTCGGTCATGATGTCGATCTGCCAGCCGGTCAGCTGGGAGGCGAGACGGACGTTCTGGCCGCGGCGGCCGATGGCCAGCGACAGCTGTTCGTCGGGCACGACCACTTCGACGCGCTCGTCTTCCTCATCCATCACCACCTTGGAGACTTCGGCGGGGGCCAGAGCGTTGACGATGAAGGTCGCCTCGTCCGGGCTCCACTGGATGATGTCGATCTTCTCGCCCTGCAGCTCGGCGACCACCGCCTGAACGCGGCTGCCGCGCATGCCGACGCAGGCGCCGACGGGGTCGATGGAGCTGTCGTTGGAGACCACGGCCATCTTGGCGCGCGACCCCGGATCGCGGGCCACGGCGCGGATCTCGATCACCCCGTCATAGACTTCCGGCACTTCCTGGGCGAACAGCTTGGCCATGAATCCGCCGTGGGCGCGGCTGAGCAGGATCTGCGGGCCCTTGGCCTCGCGGCGGACGTCGTAGATGTAGCAGCGGATCCGGTCGCCGATATTGAAGTTCTCGCGCGGGATCGACTGGTCGCGGCGCATGATGCCTTCGCCGCGGCCCAGGTCGACGACGGTGTTGCCGTATTCGACGCGCTTGACCGTGCCGTTGACGATCTCGCCCACGCGGTCCTTGAATTCCTCGTGCTGGCGCTCGCGCTCGGCCTCGCGGACCTTGCCGGTCACGACCTGACGGGCCATCTGGGTCTGCACCCGGCCGAACTCGAAGGGCGGCAGGATCTCTTCATAGGTCTTGCCGACGAAGGCGTCCTTGTCGTCGCGCAGCGCGTCGGACAGGCGGCGGATGCCGGCCGGCTCCTCCGCCGGGGTCTCGCCGTCGGCGCTTTCATAGACCGCGTCGTCCGGCACCACGGTGATCACCCGCTTGACGGTGGTCTCGCCGGTCTTGGTGTCGATGTGGACGCGGATGTCGTGCTCGGCGCCGTAGCGCGAGCGGGCGCCCTTCTGGATCGCCTCCTCGATCGCCTCGATGACGATCTCCTTGTCGATCGACTTTTCGCGGGCGACGGCCTCGGCGATCTGAAGGAGTTCCAGCCGATTGGCGGAAATGCCGGTCAGGCTCATGGGAGAAGTCCTCTTACTCGGAAGATTGTTGGGGGTCGGCCGCGATGCGCTGGGCGCGCTCGTCGGCGCCGCGCTTCATCAGCTTGTCGTTCAGAACCAGCTTGGCCTCGATGATCCAGGCGAAGGGGACGAGCGCCGTCTCCTCCTCGCCTTCGAGATCGATGGCGACATTGTCGTCCTCGACGCCCACCAGGGTCCCGCGGAACCGCTTGCGGCCCTCGGCCACTCGGTCGAGCTCGATCTTGGCCTCGAAGCCCTCATAGGAGACGAAGTCCTTCAGCCGGGTCAGCGGCCGGTCGACGCCGGGCGAGGAGACTTCTAGGGTGTATTCGCCCTTGATCGGATCGGCGGCGTCGAGGATCTCGGAGACGGCGCGGGACAGCTTGGCGCAGTCCTCGACATTCATCTCCCCGTCCGGGGTCTCGGCCATGATCTGCAGGCGGCGCGCGTGTTCGCCGCCCATCAGGCGCAGGCGGACGATCTCATAGCCGGCCGCTTCCGCGACAGGGTCGAGGAGCTCCACCAGCGATCGGTCTTCAGCGGTCTTGCCGCGCATTTAGTTCCCGGCCCTCCGGCCAACAAAAAAGCGGCTGGGCCGGAGCCCGCCGCTCGTATGCGCTATCCAGCGCTACGGACGATGTTGGGGCGTTTATACGCCCGCCCGCGGGGTTTGTCACGGGGCTGAAGAGTCCGCGCGCCGGGGCGCGTCAATTTCCGGGCAGGCGTCCGGGCGCCTGCCCCCTTCCCCAGACGGCGTTCTTGGTCCACAAGCCGGCCACTTTCCTTCCTCTGTGTGTGAAAAGGCCATCTCCCCATGGACCTGTCCAAGATCCCCGTCGGCGTGAACCCGCCCTATGACGTCAACGCCGTGATCGAAATCCCCGGCGGCGGCGAGCCGGTGAAGTATGAGCTCGACAAGGAGTCGGGCGCCATCTTCGTCGACCGCTTCCTGCACACGGCGATGTTCTATCCCGGCAATTACGGCTTCATCCCCCACACCCTGTCGGGCGACGGCGACCCGATGGACGTGCTGGTGGTGGGCCCCACCCCCGTGGTCCCCGGCGCGGTGATCCGCGTGCGCCCGATCGGCTGCCTGATGATGGTCGACGAGGCTGGCGGCGACGAGAAGATCCTGGCCGTGCCGGTCGACAAGCTGCACCCCTTCTATGCGGGCGTGGACAGCTGGCGCGGCCTGCCGTCGATCCTCACCGAGCAGATCGCGCACTTCTTCCAGCACTATAAGGACCTGGAAAAGGGCAAGTCGGTCGAGATCGTCCGCTGGGCCGACCCGGAAGAGACCGGCGTCCTGATCCGCGAAGGCATTGAGCGGCACAACGCCGCCGTCGCGGCCAAGGGCTGAATTCATCCTCCCCCGTCATGACGGGGGAGGATTTTCACACCCTGACGAAATCCAGGAACACCGGGGCGCAGTCGCCCAGGCGCTTTTCCTCGTAGCGGGTGGTGATGTGGTCGGCCGGCGGAACCCGCCAGTCCGACGCCTGGGTCGCCGGCCACCGGAAGGCCGGGTTTCGCAGCACCCGCTCCAACGTCCAGTCCGCGTAATCGGCCCAGTCGGTGGCGAACCGCAGGCGTCCGCCCGGTTTCAGCACCCGCGCCAATTCCACCAGCAGCTCGGCGTTGACCAGCCGGCGCTTGTTGTGGCGCGCCTTGGGCCAGGGGTCCGGGAACAGGATGAAGATCCGGGTCAGGCAGGCGTCCGGCAGGTTGGCGATCAGGTCGCGAACGTCGCCGTCCTGCAGCCGCACATTGGTCAGGCCCCGCTCGTCGATATGGCGGAGCGCGCTCGCCACCCCGTTCTGGAACGGCTCGGCGCCCAGGATCAGGACCTCGCGGGCCCGGTCGGCCTGGGCGGCCATGTGCTCGCCGCCGCCGAAACCGATCTCCAGCCAGACCTCGGCCGCCTCCGGCGCCAGGGCCTGGGGATCGAAGGGGGTCTGGGGCGCGCGAATCCGCGGCAGCAGGCTGTCCATGAGGGCGGCCTGGCGCGGCTTGATGGTCCGCGACTTGATGCGGCCGAAGGAGCGGAGGGGCGGATGGTGGTCCATCCGCGCCCCTCTAATCGTCCCGACGGCTCTAGACCAGGGCCTTCAGCTCGGCGACCAGATCGGTCTTTTCCCAGGAGAAGCCGCCCTCGGCGTCGGGCGTGCGGCCGAAGTGGCCATAGGCCGAGGTCCGCGCATAGATCGGGCGGTTGAGGCCGAGGTGCTCGCGGATGGCCCGCGGCGTCGCGCCGCCGATCAGCTGGGGCAGGATGGCTTCCAGCTTGGCGGGATCGACCTCGCCCGTGCCGTGCAGGTCGACATAGAAGCTCAAGGGGTTGGCCACGCCGATGGCGTAGCTGATCTGGATGGTGCACTTGCGCGCCAGGCCGGCGGCCACGACGTTCTTGGCCAGGTAGCGGCAGGCATAGGCCGCCGAGCGGTCGACCTTGGTCGGGTCCTTGCCGGAGAAGGCGCCGCCGCCATGGGGCGCCGCGCCGCCATAGGTGTCGACGATGATCTTGCGGCCGGTCAGGCCCGCATCGCCGTCCGGCCCGCCGATCTCGAAGCGGCCGGTCGGATTGACGTGCCACTTGGTCTTCTTGGTGATCAGGCCCGAGGGGAAGACGCTCTCGACATAGGGCTGGATCAGCTCCTTGACCTTCTTCGGCGTCGCCGAGTGCAGGCCGATGCGCTTCTTGTGCTGGGTCGAGACCACGATCTGCAGGACCTCGACCGGGCGGCCGTCCTGATAGAGCAGGGTCACTTGGCTCTTGGCGTCGGGCTCGAGCGCCGAGCACTCGCCCGAATGGCGGACCTCGGCCAGCTTCTTCAGGATGTTGTGCGAATATTGCAGGGTCGCCGGCATGAGTTCCGGCGTCTCGTCGCAGGCGTAGCCGAACATGATGCCCTGGTCGCCGGCGCCTTCGTCCTTCTTGTTCGACCCGTCCACGCCTTGCGCGATATGGGCCGACTGGGCGTGCAGATAGCAGGCGTACTTGGCCTTGGCCCAGTGGAAGCCCTTCTGCTCGTAGCCGATGTCCTTGATGGCGGCGCGGACCTTGGGCTCCAGCGAGCCGACGATCTCCTTGGTGAGCTTCTTGTTCTCGTCCTTGGAGGCGCCCGGCTTGGCGGCGCGGACTTCGCCGGCCAGCACGATGCGGTTGGTCGTCACCAGGGTTTCGCAGGCCACGCGGGCCTCGGGTTCGGCCGCCAGGAAGGCGTCGACCACCGTGTCGCTGATCCGATCCGCCACCTTGTCGGGGTGACCCTCGGAGACGCTTTCACTGGTGAAGATATAGGAGGAACGGCTCACGAGGGGGCTCCGAAACATGCGCGACGACCGCATCCGCGGTGCGTCTGGAACGTCCTCGAAAGCCTATAAAGAAATCTTTATATCCCGCAAGCGCGATGACATGCCGCGCAGGCCGGGGCCGATCACTCGGCCTTGGGCTCGTCCTCGTCCTCCTCGGTCATGGCGCGAACCAGATCGAGAATGCGCCGGCGCACCCGGGCGCGGCGGATCTTGGGGAAGGCGGCGGCCAGCTCCATGCCCTCGGGCGTGAGCAGGAAGGCGTGGGCGGGGGGCGGGCCTTCCGGCTCGCCGGGGGTGTTGCGCGCCGCGTCGCCCAGGCCGTCGAAGAAATAGGAGATCGAGGTGCGCAGCGCCCGGGCCATCTCCCAGAGCTTGGAGGCCGAGACGCGGTTGGCCGCGCGCTCGTATTTCTGCACCTGCTGGAAGGTCAAGCCGATGGAATCGGCGAGCTTTTCCTGGCTGACGCCCAACTCCTTGCGTCGCAGTCGGATGCGCAGGCCGACATGCAGGTCCACGGGGTTGGGTGTGCGATCGACGTCGATTTCCTTGGCCATGGACAATCCCCTTATCCGAACCGGCGCCGAGCCGTCAAAATATTGACGTTCTCGTCAGTTCCTCAGGGCTGCCGATCGCGTCGTCTGCCCGCCATGACGGCAGAAAAAAGCAGCATCATGGCGGCGAATATTTCACCGTGACGCGAATAGGGGGTCGGCGCCAGCCCTGGTGGCAACCTTGCGTCGACCACCCCGATTCGTCCCAATGCTAGGGTGTGAGCGGCCTGATGGCGGCCATAGGCGTCGATCATCGTCGTCACGCCGGTGGGCGTGGCCCGCGCGATCGGCAGGCCCTCCTCGATGGCGCGATAGCCGGCGATGTTCAGGTGCTGCTGCGGTCCGCTGCCGCCGCCGAACCAGGCGTCATTGGAGACATTGAGGATCCAGGCCGGCCGGAAGCCGCCCCGGGCCGCGGCCTCGGCGGTGAAGTGGGGGAACAGGGCCTCGTAGCAGATCAGCGGCTGGACGGGCGGCACGCCCTGGGGACGGACCGGGCGCGGTTTTGACCCCGGCGTGAAATCGTCGGGCATGTGCACCAGACTGCGGAAGCCGACCCGGGCGGCCAGCTTGCCCAGCGGCATGAACTCGCCGAACGGCACCAGGCGGTACTTGTCGTAGACCGCCGTGGGCGTCAGCCCCTCCGCCGACCGGCGCAGGGCGACCAGGCTGTTGTAGTAGCGGGTCTCGCCGGCGGGGCCGATGTCATAGCGGTTGGCGCCCATCATCAGGGTCTGGCCGGGTGTGAGCCCCGCGGTCAGCCGCCATAGATAGGGACTGCCGGGACTGAGCAGGTCGTCGATCACCGCCGGCAGGGCGCCCTCCGGCCAGACCACGATGTCGGGCCGCGCGGGCGCGGCCTGGGTGGTCAGCTGCATATAGGTGGTGAAGACGAGGTCCAGGTTCTCCGGCTTCCACTTCTCCTTCTGGTCGATGTCGGCCTGGACCAGACGGATCAGGGGCGCGGTCGGCGAGACCGGGACGGCGTGGACCAGCCGCCAGGCGCCCCCGCCATAGAGCAGGGCCAGGGCGGCGAGGATCGCCCCGCCCCGGACCAGCCGGGCGCGCGGCGCGACCGGGTCGAACAGCAGGACGAAGCTGGCGGCGATCGCCACGGTGATCCAGGTCAGGCCATAGGCGCCGACCAGGGCCGCCGCCTGGGAGGGCGCCGATCCGGCCGCCCAGGTCTCGCCGGGCAGGTCCCAGGGGAAGCCGGTCAGGATGTGGCCGCGCAGATATTCCGCCAGGGTCAGGGCGCCGGCGAAGACCAGGCCGCGACGCCAGCCGCGGGGCGCCAGGGCCCGCTGGATCAGGGCGGCCAGCCCCCAGAACAGGGCGAGGCCCCCGCCCATCAGCAATAGGGCGAAGGGCGCCATCCAGCCCTGCTCGCGGGCGTCGACCATGAAGGGCTCGGTGATCCACCAGACCCCGACCGAGAAATAGCCCACCCCGGCCAGCCAGCCGCGCAGGAAGGCCGAGCGCAGCGGCTTGGGCCCCTCGGTCTCCAGCAACTTCAGCAGCAGGGCGTAGCCGAGCAGGCCGGGCAACAGGCCGAAGGGCGGATGGGCGAGGCCGGCGGCGAGCCCCGCCGCCAGGGCCGCCAGACGCGGACGCCAGGCGGGCGGGACGGCGATGGGCCTCAAGCGGCCGTCTCGGGCGGCGGCGCGACCACGGTGGGGCGCAGGCGCACGCGCTTCACCCGCCGCGGGTCGGCGTCGATCACCTGGAACTCGAAGCCGTCGGGATGGGTGATCACCTCGCCCCGCTGCGGCACCCGCCCGGCGATGGCGATCACCAGGCCGGCGACCGTGTCGATCTCTTCCTCCAGATCGGCGGCGGCGAGCGCCGCGCCGACGGCGGCCTCCAGCTCCTCGAGCGGGGTGCGGCCTTCGACCTCATAGACCCCGCCGGGGCGGGCGATGATGCCGGCGGCCTGGGCCTCGTCATGTTCGTCGTCGATCTCGCCGACCACCGCCTCGACCAGGTCTTCCAGGGTCACCAGGCCGTCGGTGCCGCCGAATTCGTCGATCACCAGGGCCATGTGGATCCGCGAGCCCTGCATGCGCAGCAGGAGGTCGGCGGCGCGCATCGAGGCCGGCACATAGAGGGCGTCGCGACGCAGCTTCTGCAGGACGGTGTCGGTCGGGGCGAGCGGCTTGGCCTTGCCCTTGGCCGGGGTCGCCATCAGCTTGAAGACGTCCTTCACGTGGACCACGCCCACCGGATCGTCGAGGGTCTCGCGATAGATCGGCATCCGCGAATGCTCGGCCTCGAGCAGGCGCTCCACCAGTTCGGAGAACGGGGTCGACAGCTCGACGGCGACGATGTCCGCCCGCGGCGTCATGACGTCGTCGACCCTGAGGGTCTGGAAGGCCTGGGCCTGGTCGACCAGCTGGCCGCCCGGCGCGGCGACCGGCAGCGGCGCGTCCGGCCCGGACCTGGATCTCAGCCGCCTCAGAAAGGCGCGCAGGCCCCGGCTGGGTCGCGCGCCTGGATTCGGCTCATCGGAACTCGCCATCGTCTCCCCGCTCGGCCGCATAGGGATCGGGAACCCCCAGCCCGGCCAACACCTCCCGCTCCAGGCCCTCCATCTCGAGGGCTTCGGCATCGGTCTCGTGGTCGTATCCTACAAGATGCAGCACCCCGTGCGCCACGAGGTGTTGCAGATGATGGGCGAAGGGCTTGGCCTGGTCCCGCGCCTCGGCCGCGCAGACCTCATAGGCGAGCGAGATATCGCCCAGGTGATCCTCAGGATTCTCCGGCGCCGGAAAGGACAGCACATTGGTCGAGCTGTCCTTGCCGCGGAACTGCAGGTTCAGGGCGTGCTGGGCCGCGTCGTCGGTCAGCAGGACGACGATCCCGCCGGTCCGCTGGGTGCCGGCCAGGGCGGCGCGGGCCGCTGCTTCGACCAGGGCCTGAGCCTCCGGCAGGGCGGCCGTCCAGCGGTCGTCCTCGATCTCGATGTCGATCAAGACGCGTCCGTTTCCGGCGCGTCGGCCTTGGGCTTCTCCGCCCGGGCGCGCTCAGGCTTGCGGTGCGACTTGGCGCTGTCGGCCTCGTAGGCGCGCACGATCCGCTCGACCAGGGGATGGCGGACCACGTCCTCGGCGGCGAAGCGGTTGACGCCCACGCCCTTCACCCCCTCCAGCAGCCCCACGGCATGGGCAAGGCCCGAATCCTCGGCCCGCGGCAGGTCGATCTGGCTCGGGTCGCCGGTCACCACCATGCGGGCGCCCTCCCCCAGCCGGGTCAGGACCATCTTCATCTGCAGGCGCGAGCAGTTCTGGGCCTCGTCGACAATGACATAGGCGTGGCTGAGGGTGCGGCCGCGCATGAAGGCGATGGGGGCGAGCTCGATCTCGCCCTTCTCCCGGCGGCGGCGGAACTGCTCGACGCCCAGGATGTCGGTGAGCGCCTCCCAGACCGGGGCCATGTAGGGATCGACCTTTTCCGACAGGTCGCCGGGCAGGAAGCCGAGCCGTTCGCCCGCCTCGACGGCCGGGCGCGAAACGATCAGCCGCTCGACCTCGCCGCGCAGCAACAGGCCCGCCCCATGGGCCACGGCCAGGAAGGTCTTGCCCGTGCCGGCCGGACCTAAGCCGAACACCAGTTCGCACTTGGAGAGCGCATCAAGATAGCGGGCCTGGGCCGCGGTCTTGGGCGCCACCTGGCCGCGACGGCCGGACGGCAGGCCGCCGGGCGCGGAGCCGCGGCCGACCCGAACCTGGCCGATGGCGACCCGCACATCGGCCTCGGTCACCTCCAGGCCCTTGTCGACCCGCTCGGCCAGGGTCTCGATCACCCGCTTGGCGCTGCCGCGCGCCTTGGCGTCGCCGGTCAGGGTCACCCCGCCGCCCGGTGTCTCGATCAGCACGTCGAAGGCGTCCTCCATCAGGGCCGCATAGCGGCTGGAGGCCCCGGTCACCGCGCGGGCGATCTGGTCGGAGAGGGGGAGAAATTCAGGACTGCGGCTCAAGCGGATTCCAGCTCCAGCGCGCCGGCCAGGCTCATCTTGGCGGCGCTTTCGATACGGACCGGAACGATCTGGCCGATCAGATGATCCGGGCCCGTCGCATGAACCGCCTGCAGATAGGGGCTGCGGCCGGACAGCTGGCCGGGGTGACGGCCGGGCTTTTCGAACAGCACAGGCAGGACGCGGCCGACCTGGCTCTGGTTGAAGGCGACCTGCTGTTCGTCGAGCAGGGCGTTCAGCCGGGCGAGGCGCTCGTCCTTGACCGCCTCGGCCACCTGGCCGGGCATGGCCGCGGCCGGCGTGCCGGGACGGCGCGAATATTTGAACGAAAAGGCGCTGGCGTAGCCGACCTCGCGGACCAGCTGCAGGGTCGCCTCGAAGTCGGCGTCCCGCTCGCCGGGGAAGCCCACGATGAAATCGCCGGACAGGGCGATGTCGGGCCGGGCGGCGCGGATGGTCTCGATCAGCTTCAGATAGCTGTCGGCCGTATGGGCGCGGTTCATGGCCTTGAGGATCTTGTCGGAGCCCGACTGCACTGGCAGGTGCAGATAGGGCATCAGCTCCGGCAGCTCGGCATGGGCGGCGATCAGCGCCTCATCCATGTCGCGCGGATGGCTTGTGGTGTAGCGGATGCGGTCCAGGCCGGGGATCTCGGCCAGCCGGCGCACCAGGCCGGCGAGCCCGCCCTCGCCGGAATAGGCGTTGACGTTCTGGCCCAGCAGGGTGACCTCGCGCACGCCCTGATCGGCCAGGCCGCGGGCCTCGGCCAGGATCTGGTCGACCGGCCGCGACCACTCGGCGCCGCGGGTATAGGGCACCACGCAGAAGGTGCAGAACTTGTCGCAGCCCTCCTGCACCGTGAGGAAGGCCGTCACCCCGCCCGGATTGCGCGCCGCCGGCAGGGCGTCGAACTTGTCATGGGCGGCGAAATCGGCGGCCAGGCGCTCGCCCTTGGCCCGGTGGGCGCGGGCGATCAGCTCGGGCAGCTGGTGATAGGCCTGGGGGCCGACCACCAGGTCGACGGCGGGCTGGCGGCGCATGATCTCGGCCCCCTCGGCCTGGGCCACGCAGCCGGCCACGGCGATGGTCATCACCCCGTCGCCGGCCTCGGCCTTGGCGTCGCGCAGCTCGCGGATCTTGCCGAGCTCGGAATAGACCTTCTCGGTGGCCTTCTCGCGAATGTGGCAGGTGTTGAGCACGACCAGGTCGGCCCCTTCCGGGGTGTCGGTCACGTCATAGCCCAGCGGCGCCAGGACGTCGGCCATCCGCTCGCTGTCATAGACATTCATCTGACAGCCGTAGGTCTTGATGTAGAGGCGCTTGCGGGGCGCGGTCTCGGTCATGGCTGGGGTTATGGGGTCGAGGGACGGCGCGCGCAAGCGGCGGGGCGGGCAGGCGCGCGTCTAGGGCTGGTTCGCCAGGGCCACATAGGCGTCGAGCGCGCCTTTGCGCAGGTCGCCCTGGTCCTCGAGATGACGGATCAGATGACCGGTCAGGTCGGGGCTGCGGTAGCAGTGGTGGGCGATCAGGGCGATCCGGCGCAACAGCTCCGGATCCCATCGCTCCAGGAAGACCGGGTCCTTCACATAGACGATGTCGGCTTCGAGCAGCTGGTTGAACGGCATGCGGACATTGTTATTGCGCCGGATCGGGTCGATCGACCACCGCTTCACCTGGGTGAAGCAATGCGGGAGATAGCCCTGGGCCCGCATCCAGCCGTCGATGTCGGCGAAGGTGGGCTGGTTCTCGTACAGGGGCACGAACGAGACCTCGAGCTGGATCACGCCGCAGCGGGCGAGCCGGTCGGTTCCGCCGGCCAGCACCTGCATCTCGGCGCCCTGGATATCCATCTTCAGGTAGTCGATGTCCGGCAGGCCGGCGACATCGTCCAGCCGGGTGGTCGTCACCGGCTCGGTTCCGAAGATCTTTCCGAAATGGCTGAAGCCGTTGAAGAAGGCGAGGCTCCTGGCCGACGGCTTGAGCAGCGAGGTCATGCCGGACTCCGGGTCGGCCATGTGCAGGGTCTGGTCTGAGCCATCCCCGACGATCTCGCTGAACAGGGCGATGTCGGCGCCGAAGGTCTCCCGAAGCTTGGGATGGTGACGCGGATCGGCCTCGAAGGCGTTGAGCCGGCCCAGGCCCTTGTCCAGCAGGACCTTGTAGGGCGCGGGCTCAGTGATGTCGGCCGCGCCGATGTCGGCGATTTCCATCCGGCCGGTGAAGCCCAGCAGGTCGGCGAGCGGGGAGCGTGACGGGTCTGACATCGCGGGCGGTCCTGTCGGCCGGAGGCCTGTGACGCCGAACCGGCGGTCAGTCTTCCAGCGGCGTGCCGTAGAGCTCCAGCCGGTGGTCGATCAGCCGGTAGCCGAGCTTGCGGGCGATGGCGACCTGCAGGGCCTCGATCTCCTCGTCGACGAACTCCACCACCTTGCCCGACTTCATGTCGATCAGGTGGTCGTGGTGGACCTCGGTGGCCTCCTCATAGCGGGAGCGCCCGTCGCGGAAATCGTGGCGGGCGATGATGCCGGCCTCTTCGAACAGCCGCACGGTCCGATAGACCGTGGCGATTGAGATGTGCGGGTCGACCGCGTGGGCGCGCCGGTAGAGCTCCTCGACGTCGGGTGGTCATGGGCGTTGGACAGCACACGGGCGATGACGCGCCGCTGCTCGGTCATGCGCATGCCTTTTTCGACGCAGAGGTTTTCGATGCGATCCACGAAACGCGGGCTCCCGAGTCAGACGCTGGAGAATAGGGCTAGAGGGCGACGCTGTTAAGGTCGAGACGCATCACCGCCGCATCGACCCGTACGCCGTCGTCGCGATCATAATATCCGCGCCTCAGACCCGCGCGGCGAAATCCGATCGATTCATAGAGCCGCACGGCGGCCAGATTGTCGACCGCGACCTCCAGGAACATCTCCTCGGCCTTGGCCTGGCGGGCCAGGCCGGCGGCCGCCAGGGTGAGCGCCCTGGCCAGGCCCTGGCGTCGCGCCTGGGGGACCACCGCCAGGGTCAGGATCTCGGCCTCCCCGGCCACGGCGCGGCACAGGATCATGCCGACCGGGTCCGCATCCTCGGCGAGCAGGGCGTAGGTCCCCGGTCCCTCCAGCAATTCGGAGAGCTCGGCGGCGCTCCAGCCCGGGCTGAAGGCCTGCCAGTGAACGGCGGCCAGGGTCTCGGCCTCGTCCCGGCCAACGGCGCGCAGGGTCATGGGGCAAGCTCCCTGCCGCCGGGCAGGCGGGCGTCGGGCGCGCGCAGATAGAGCGGACGGGGCGGGACCGGCGCGCGGCCGGCGGCGAGGCGGG
>NZ_JALDPT010000066.1 GCF_022695515.1 Phenylobacterium aquaticum | reverse complement strand
GGGAGGGCCGCCCATTGCGCCGGGGGGCGGCGGGCCGTCGGGCGGGCCTCCGCCGGCCTCGGCGGCGCGACGGCGGAAGGCCGCGATCTGCTCCGGCGTCGGCTGCGGCCCCACATTGCGCGAATAGGTGAAGCCCCAGCGCAGCTCATCGCGGGACTGCAGGGTGAAGTTCACCGGCCGGGCGTCGACCTGGACGAGGACACCGGCGGCGTTGCGGACGAAGCGGTCGGGGAAGGCGTCCTCGACCTCGGTGGAGGCCGAGGGGAAGGCGACGATGCCGTCATGCACGCGGCTCGACACATAGTCGGCCTGGAAGTTGAGGTTGGTCTTGTCGAAGGGCTTGTAGGTGACGCCGAACTTGAAGACGTCGCGCTCGCCCTTGTCGAGCGCCGCGTTGCCGCCGGAGATGCGGGTGACCTCGACCGCCTGGCCGGTGGCGAGATCGAAGACCCGGGCGCCCGGCGTCGCGGTGACGGGATCGCCCAGCTGGTTCACGGTGGGGGCCTGGTCGGTCTGGCTGTAGGAGACCAGCACCCGCACCGGGGTGATCGGCGCCCAGTTGAGGCCATAGCCGATGGTCCTGAGATCGCCGAAGTCCGACAGGTGCTGGTAGCCCAGGTTGAGATTGGCCGAGAGCTTGCCGAACGCGCCCAGCAGGTCGGGGCTGGGGCGCAGCAGCGGAATGTCCAAATTGCCGCGCAGCTCGCCGATGGAGCGGGTCAGGTCGCTCGACTGGTTGACCCCGGCGCGCAGGGCGTCGCTCTGGAAGTCGAGGGTCGAGACCCGGGCGGTCAGGGTGGTGGCCATCTGGCCGGCCGGCAGCCGCCACAGGGCGCGGTTCACGACGATGTCGGCCTGGGCCTCGGTCGAGGCGGCGCGGGTGGTGTCGGTATAGGCGGCGGCCGCCGTGGCGCGGTCGGTGTTGGTGCGCACGACATTGCGCTCGACCTCGGCGGTCGAGGACCATTGCCAGCCGGCGAGCGCGCCATTGGCGGCGGCGGCCAGGCGGCCGTCCTCGGTTTCCGACCGGCGCTTCAGGGCATCCGTGGCGAAGGGCGAGAGCCCCAGCCGGGAGTCGCTGTCGGTGGACTCGAAGGTTCCGTTGACGGTGGCCGAGACGCCATTGCCCAGGGGCTTGGCCCAGACCCCGTTGAGGGTCACGTCGTTGGAGCGCGGCTGCAGGGTGCGCGCCGCCCCGTCGCCGCCGATCACGTCGCGGTCGGCCTCGGTGATGGGCTGGGTGCGGGTGGCCTTGGCGTCGAGCAGCAGGCGCTCGCCCTTGAGGATCTTGAGCGAGCCCAGGTGAGCAGCGGCGGTGTCGCCGGCGCCGGCCGTGGGGACGGTCGCCGAGGCCTCGGCCAGCCAGGCCTTGAAGCGCTGGCGCAGGACGAAGTTCACCACCTTCTGCTCGGCCGGATAGCCGTATTTCAGCGAGACTTCCTCGGGCAGGATCTCCACCCGGGCGATGGCCTCGGTGGGCAGGTCGCGGATCTCGTTGAAGCCCGACACACGGCCGCCATTGATCAGCACCACGGGGCGGCCGCCATTGCCCTGGCCGCTGGTCAGCTGGGGGGCGAGCGCGGTGAGCAGGTCGGTGACATTGGCGGCGCCATAGGCGCGGATCTCGCGCGGGGAGAGGGTCACCTCCGGGGCGATGTCGCCGATCACCTGGCCGGGCAGGGTCAGCTTGCCCTCGACCACCACCTCCTCGATCTCGTTGTCCGAGGCCGGATCGGGCGTGGGCGGGGCGGCGGCGGCGCAGGCGGCCGTGGCGAAGGCCGCCAGGGCGCAGCCGGCGAGCAGGCGCGCGGCGAGGCCGGAGCCGTAGGTGCGGGAGATGTTCAAGTCGGCGGTCCTGGCTTTGGTCGCGTCGGGGGAGGGGCCGTTCTGGCTTTCGCCGCAGATAGAACGCCGGTGTTGCAAGATGTTTGCGGCGTGTGGCGCGAGCGTTGCGGATTTCGGGGCTTGAAGGTTCGCGCGATTTGGAGGAACCGCTGCGGAATTCCGTGTGCCGCCATCGATATCAGCGCTGGGCGAGCGGGGGCGTCACAAAAGCCCCTCCCCCCTGCGGGGAGGGGTTGGGGTGGGGGTGCGAGCGCGGCGCGCGCCGGTTTCGAGGTTGAGATCCTACCGCGAAATCAATCGGCGTTTGCGCTGACACCCCTCACCCTACCCTCTCCCCGCAAGGGGGAGAGGAGCGCGACCCTTTAAACGCTGTGTCTTGCAACGAGCCCCGGCGGGGGGCTCTCTACGCCTTGCGGCCGCGCTTGGTGCTCTTGGAGGCCTTGGACTTCTTGGTCTCGCGGACCTTTTCCACCACCGGCGGCGGTTCGGCGTCGAGGCGGATGTCGGCGTAGCGTTCGCCACTGGCCAGGGCGTCGAGGGTGACGCTCTCCTGGCCGAACTTCTTGCGATAGGACCAGTAGGCCGCCATCACCTTTTCGACGTAGTTGCGGGTCTCCAGCGCCGGCATGCACTCGATGACCATCAGGCTCTCGTCGTCGTCGCCGAGCATCTCGGCGGTCTTCTGCAGGGTGGCGGGGCCGCCGTTATAGGCGGCGACGGTGCGCAGGATGTCGTAGCCGACCCCCTGGCTCATCAGCCACGACAGATAGTCCTGGCCGACCTTGAGGTTGTAGCTGGGGTCGAACAGCGGGCTCATGTCGTCGCGCAGGCGGGTGTCGCCGGAGACGTGGGCGGCGGCGTCGGGCATCAGCTGCATCAGGCCGACGGCGCCGGCGGGCGAGACCACGCCCGGATTGAAACGGCTTTCCTGGCGCACGATCGCATAGACCAGGGCCTTGTTGACCTTGAAGCCCTCGCGCGGCTTGAGCGCGGGCACCGGATAGTCGGCCTCGGCCCGGCGGCGCGCCGTGGCGTAGGAGGCGGTCGCCATGTCCTCGGCGAGGCCGGCGTTGATCAGGGCGGCCAGACGGGTCCATCGGTCGCGCTCGGCGTTGGTGGACGCCAGCGCCACCCCGGCGCGCAGCTCCTGGGCGGCTTCGAGCACGCGGCCGATCTGGGCCAGGGCCGCGGCGCGGTGGGCGCGGGGATCCTCGGCCATCATGCGGGTGAGATCGGCCGAGGGACCGGAATAGGAGGCTTTCACCAGCACGGCCGCGCGGGGCGGGGCGGTGGGGCTCTCGATCATCGGGATGGGATCGCCCAGCTCGTGCAGGGCGACCTGACGGGCGGCGATCATGCCGTAGAAGGTGTTGGGCGCCCCGGCGGCGAGGCGCAGATGGGCCACGGCGTCGTCGGTGTGGCCCTGGGCCTGGGCGGCGCGGGCCGCCCAATAGGCGCCGCCGGCCCGGACCCAGAGGTCCTCGCCCTGGTCGTCGGCGAGCTGGGCCAGCGCCTTCTCGGCCTGGTCGAACTTGCGCAGGCGATAGGCCGCCATGCCGACGATCCAGCGGTCGCCGACCGCCTTGCCGACATCATAGGCGCGCTTGGGGTCGCCGCTGTAGAAGGCCTCGCGGGCCAGGCGGGTGTTGTCGAGATCGAAGGGGCCGCCGCTGCCGGGGGCCACCAGCTGGACCTGGGCCCAGTCGGTTCCGGCCAGGCGCGGGGTGGGAAGCGGCGGGGCCTCGACCGGCTTGCGCTTGGCGGCGAGCCCGGAAATGCGCTCGGCGGGCGGCAGGTCGGAATAGCGCGACAGCCAGTCGGCCAGTTCGTCGAAGTTCGACTTGTGCGCCGTCGGGTGCATCAGCTGGCGATAGGTGATGTAGCCGTTGAGGGTCGGATCTGTGATCTCGATGCCCTGCATGGCGGCGTCGATATAGTCGCCGCGATCCACGGACTCGAAGGCGGCGGCGTAGTGCTGGGCGTCGGCAGGCGAGAGCACCTGGGGCGTCGCGGCGACCGCGGCTCCCGAAAATCCGGTGCAGATCATGGCGAGCGCCACGATCCGGATACGCCAGCTTGCCGTCATGCCCCTTCCACACGGTCCGCTCAGATGCGTCGACGTGTGGCCCCAAACCTCAGACCCGGCAGGTGTAATGGCTTGTTTGCGTTAACGGAACCCCGTTTCGCCACGTGCGACCCTCACGCCCCGGTGATTCGCGTCTTGGGTGCGCTCTCGACCCCGGAGGATCGGGCTCAATCCAGATAGCGCTCGGTCACCCCGCCATCGAGGTGGCGGACGCGGGCCTGGGCGAGGTCGGCTGTGGGGATCAGCCGGGCGTTGACCCCCATGCGGTTTCGGGCCGGGTCGACGGGCGACCAGTGGGTGACGCAGCCGCAGGTCCGGCAGCGGTGGAACGCGATCGAGCGGTCGTCCCACATGTAGGTGTCGGTGGCCGCGGCGGGCGGGACGAGGCGCACCTGGTCCAGCGGATAATAGGCCCAGAGCGCGCCATAGCGGCGGCAGATGGAGCAGGTGCAGTCGGTCACCTCGGTCGGGGCCTCGGCGATCTCCAGGGCGACGGCGCCGCAATGGCAGACGGCGGTGATCATGGATGCTCCCTCACGCCGCGGCCGGGCCGCGGATCACGACCTTGCCCATATGGGAGCCGGATTCCAGGTGGGCGAAGGCCTCGCGGGCGGCGTCGAAGGGGAAGACCTTGTCGATCACCGGCTGGAGGCCGGTCAGGGCCACGGCGCGGGTGAGCTCGATCAGGCCGGCGCGGTCGCCGACGGTGATGTTGGTGATGGAGGCCCCGCTCATCTTCAGGGCGAAGAAGTCGATGCCCGGGTTCTCGGTCGACAGGAAGCCGATGGAGGCGATCTCGCCGCCGAGCGCCACGGCCCTCAGGGACTGGGCGATGGTGCCGGGGCCGCCGACCTCGACCACCCGGTCCACGCCCCGGCCGCCGGTCAGCGCCCGGACCGCCTTGCCCCACTGGGGATCGGCCGCATAGTTCACCACCGCCGACGCGCCCATGGCCTTGAGCTGCTCAGCCTTGCGGTCGCTGGAGGTGGTGGCGATGACGGTGGCGCCGACCGCGCGGGCGAGCTGCAGGGCGAAGGTGGAGACCCCGCCGGAGCCCTGGACCAGGACGGTGTGGCCGGCCCGGATCGGCGTGCGGCCGGTGAGCGCCGTCCAGGCCGTCAGGCCGGCGCAGGGCAGGGTGCAGGCGGCCTCATAGCTCAGGCTGTCGGGGAGGGGGACGACCGCCTCCTGGCTGACCGCCTTGAGCTCGCAGAGCCAGCCGTCGCTCTCGGCGCCATAGCTGTCGGCGGCGATGGTGGAGGGCATGTCGCCGCCGAACCAGCGGGGATGGAAGGCGCCCATGACCCGGTCGCCGGGCTTGAAGGCCTTGACCCCTTCGCCGACCGCCACGATCTCGCCGGCCGCATCGCTGGCAGGGATCAGGCCCGGATAGCAGGGGCGGGGATAGCGGCCGCGCACCATGGCCAGGTCGCGGAAGTTCAGCGAGACGGCGTGGACGCGGACCAGGACCTCGCCCCGCTGGGGCGTGGGGTCGGGTTCGTCGCGCAGGCGCAGTTCGTCGAGGCTGCCGAAGCTGTCGAATCGATAGGCCTGCATGGCGGGGCTCCCTGATCTCGCAGGCAGTGAAGCCTGCCGGGCGGCCGGCTGTCGACGCCAGGAATTGAGGCGGCGGTCGGAGGTTGTCTGAAGGGCGGCTCAGAGCCCGCCGGCGAACATGTCGACCTTGCCGAGGGGCGCGCCCCGGGCCCGAAGGATCGCGTAGGCGGTCGTCAGGTGAAAATAGAGATTGGTGGTGGCGAAGCCGGTCAGCCATTGGGCCGAGGGCAAGGTCAGGGTCATGCCCGTGCCCATCGTATAGGTCAGCGGAACCTCGTCCCGGCCCGCGAAGGCGTCGGACGGCAGGGCGGCGAGCCAGGCGCGCGAGGCGGCGAGCGCGGCGCGAAATCCTGGGATGTCGAGTTCGTCGGTGACGGGATCCGGAACCGGCAGGCCGGCGACCCGGGCCGGCCACTGCTGGGTGAAGTCGCAGATCACCATGATCTGGTAGCGCAGAGGCTGCATGTCCTCATAGAGCCGCCAGTCGAGGATGGATTCCGCGTCGGCGCCCTGGCTCTCGGCGAACGCCGCGCCCTTGGTCAGCAGGTGGTCGGCGGTCACCAGGGTGCGCCCGAACATGTCGGCGAAGGTGGCGAGGGTGACGGCGGGCATGGGCGGGTCAGGCCTCCGGGCGATGCGGGCGGTCGAGGCGCTCGGTCAGGGTCAGCAGGTCGCTCCAGGCCTTCTTCTTGGCGCCGGGCTGGCGGAGCAGGAAGGCGGGGTGGAGGGTCGGCATGGCCGGGATCTCGAGGGCCTGGTCGGCGCTCTTCCACTCGAACCAGCGGCCGCGCAGGGCGAGGATGCCCTCTTCCTTTTTCAGCATGGACTTGGCGGCCGGCCCGCCGACCAGGAGCAGCATCTTGGGGTTCACCAGCTGGATGGCGCGTTCCAGGAAGGGGGCGCAGACGGCCTGCTCGGCGGCGGTGGGCGCGCGGTTGCCGGGCGGGCGCCAGAAGACGGTGTTGGTGATGAACACCCGGCCGGTGAGGCCGGCGGCGGCCAGCATCTTGTCCAGCAATTGGCCGGCGCGGCCGACGAAGGGCTCGCCGTGCTGGTCCTCCTCGGCGCCCGGACCTTCGCCGATGATCAGCAGGGGAGCGTCGGGGACGCCGCGGGCGAAGACCGCCTGGTGGGCCGCCCCCTCGAACTTGAGCGGGCAGCCGTCGAAGGCGGCGATGGCGGCCTTGAGCTGGTCGAGGTCCTGGGCGGCGGCGGCGAGGGACTGGGCGACGGCGACGCTGGCCGAGATGTCGGGGCCGGCGTTGACCACGGCGCGCGCCGCGGCGATCAGCGGCTTCTTTTCCGGCGGCTTGGGCTGGACGAACTTGCCGGCCTCGATGCGGTCAATTGGCGCATCCAGCAGCATGGCGTCGACGCCCGCTTCCGCCCAGAAGGCGAGCAGGCTTTCGGCGACGGCGGCGGGATGTGGGGTCATCTATTGGGGGTCCGAATTCGTACAGCGTAGGAGTTCGCCCTTGACCGCACGCGCGCTAGCTAACGATAAGCGGGCCAAGGGATCAACGCCGCTTCGCACACGCCTGTGGGCGCGGGCGGAAAAATCGGGAGCTTGAGGGGTCATGAGCGAAGCCGTCGAACGCGAAGCGATGGAATACGACGTGGTCATCGTCGGCGCCGGGCCTGCCGGCCTGTCGGCCGCGATCCGCCTGAAGCAGCTGGCCGAGAAGGCCGGGACCGAGATTTCGGTGGCCGTGCTGGAAAAGGGCTCCGAGGTCGGCGCCCACATCCTGTCGGGCGCGGTGATCGATCCCAAGGCCCTGACCGAACTCTTCCCGAACTGGAAGGAAGAGGGCGCGCCGCTGGAGACGCCGGTGACCCAGGACCGGTTCCTGATCCTCGGTCCCCAGGGCGAACTGTCCCTGCCGATGTTCGCCCTGCCGCCGTTCATGCACAATGACGGCTGCTACATCGCCTCGCTCGGCAACGTCTGCCGCTGGCTGGCGGGCAAGGCCGAGGAGCTGGGCGTCGAGATCTATCCGGGCTTCGCCGCCTCCGACATGGTCTGGAACGACGATGGGTCGCTCAAGGGCGTGATCGTGGGCGTGGTCGGCATCGGCAAGGACGGCCAGCCCACCGCCGACTATCAGCCCGGCATGGAGCTGCACGGCAAGTACGTGTTCATCGCCGAAGGCGTGCGCGGCTCCCTGGCCAAGCAGCTGATCGCCAAGTTCGACCTGTCGGACGGCAAGTCGCCGCAGAAGTTCGGGATCGGCATCAAGGAACTGTGGCAGGTGCCGCCCGAGAAGCATAAGCCGGGCCTGGCCGAGCACACCACCGGCTGGCCGTTGGACGACAAGACCGGCGGCGGCAGCTTCATGTACCACTTCGGCGACAACTACGTGTCGATCGGCTATGTGACGCACCTCAACTACAAGAACCCCTGGCTGTCGCCCTTCGACGAGTTCCAGCGGTTCAAGCACCACCCCTCGGTCAGGCCGCACCTGGAAGGCGGACGCCGCATCTCGTACGGCGCGCGGGCCATCACAGAGGGCGGCTATCAGTCGATCCCCAAGCTGACCTTCCCGGGCGGCGCGCTGATCGGCTGCTCGGCCGGCTTCGTGAACGTGCCGCGTATCAAGGGCAGCCACAACGCCATGAAGACCGGCATGCTGGCCGCCGAGGAGGCCTTCAAGGCCCTGGCCGCGGGCCGCGGCGGCGACGAGCTGGTCGAGTATCAGGCCGCCTTCGAGAACAGCTGGGTCGCCAAGGAGCTGAAGGTCGTCCGCAACGCCAAGCCGCTGCTGGGCAAGCTCGGCACCTTCATGGGCGGCGCGGTCGGCATGTTCGACATGTGGGTCACCCATCTGACCGGCGGGTTCTCGTTCTTCGGCACGATGAAGCACGACAAGACCGACGCGGCCTCGACGGGCCTGGCCAAGGACTACAAGCCGATCTCGTATCCGAAGCCGGACGGGGTGATCAGCTTCGACAAGCTGTCCTCGGTGTTCCTGTCCTCGACCAACCATGACGAGAACCAGCCGGCCCACCTGAAGCTGAAGGATCCCTCGATCCCGATCTCGGTGAACCTGCCCAAGTATGGCGAACCGGCGCGGCTGTTCTGCCCGGCGGGCGTCTATGAAGTGCTCTATGACGAGCAGGGCCAGAACCCGAAGTTCCAGATCAACTTCCAGAACTGCGTCCACTGCAAGACCTGCGACATCAAGGATCCGTCGCAGAACATCAACTGGACCACGCCCCAGGGCGGCGACGGCCCGAACTATCCGAACATGTGATTTTGCGTAGGTCCGCGGGCGGGAATTTCCGCCCGCGGACCTACAAAAAGCGGAATCGCCTGCCAGACCCTGGTCCGAAAGGGATGGTCGCGCTTGCGGCCGGCCCGGAAACCGCAGAGATTCCCTGACATGCGTCACCCCGCCCTGACTCTCGCCGGCCTCGTCGCCCCCGCCCTGTTGCTGGGCGCCTGCGCCACGACCCAACCCAGCCTCGCCACCGACATGCTGGACGGGCCGGCCTCGAGCTATGGGCTGTTCCTGGCGGGCCAAGGCGCGCTGAACGACGGGCGCAGCAGCCAGGCGGCAAGCTATTTCAACATGGCAGCCGAGGCCGAGGGCGACACCGGCCTGATCGCCGAGCGGGCCTTCACGGCCGCGGTCCTGTCCGGGGACATCACCCGCGCCGCCCAGATGGCGCCGTCCGGTCCCGACGCCTCGGACAACGGCAAGCGCCTGGGCCGGCTGGTGGTCGCCGTCGAGGCCATGGCGCAAGGCAAGCCCAAGATCGCCCAGCCGCTGCTGCGCAGCGAGGACCTGGGCTTCGTGCATCGCTCGGCCGGCGTGCTGCTCGCCCCCTGGGCCGCGGCCATGGCCGGGGACACCGACGGCTCTCTGGTCCGCCCGCAGGTGCGCGGCGACCGTGTGGTCGACTATTTCGGCCTGCTGGGCCAAGCCTATCTCTACGAGCGGGCGCGTCGCTATGACGAGGCTGAGACGGATTTCAAAGAGCTGACCAAGGGCGACGCCCCGGGCGACATGGTCATCCTGGCCTATGGCGGCTTCCTCGAGCGGCGCGGCCGCCGGGTCGACGCCCAGGCGATCTACAACAAGGGCCTGGCCGAGGAGCCGCAGAACTCCGTCCTGAAGGCCGCCCGCGATCGCGCCGCCTCGGGCAAGGCGCCGCCGCCCGCGCCCAATCTCAAGCAGGGGGCCGCCGCCGCCCTGATCGCCCCGGCGGCGGGCATGATGTCGGCCAAGCAGACCCAGTTCGCGCTCACCTATCTGCGGCTGGCCCTGCGCCTGGATCCCCAGCGCAACGAGGCCTGGCTGATGGTCGGCGACATGATGGAGGCCGCCGGCGACACCGAGGCCGCCCGCGCCGCCTATGGCGTGCCCAAGCCCGGCTCGCCGGAATTCGGCGCGGCCCAGGCCAAGCTCGCCTGGAGCTATCAGAACGCCGGCGATGGCGAGACCGCCCTGAAGCTGGCCCGCGCCGCCGCGGCCGCCCCCGGCGCCGGCCAGGAGGCCCAGGTGACGCTCGCCGACCTGCTGCGCGCCAACGAAAAGTTCGCCGAGTCCGCCGAGGTGCTGACGGGCGTGATCGCCGGCGATCCGGACTGGCGCCTGCTCTACGCCCGCGGCGTCGCCTATGACCGGGCCGGCCGCTGGGCCGACGGCGAACGCGACCTTCAGGCCGCCCTGAAGCAGCAGCCGGACGACAGCGAGCTGCTGAACTATCTGGGCTATTCCTGGATCGACCGGGGCCAGCACCTGGCCGAGGCCCTGGCCATGGTCCAGAAGGCGGTCGGCCAGAACCCGCGCTCGGGCGCCATGATCGACAGCCTGGGCTGGGCCTATTACCGGCTGGGCGACTACAAGAAGTCGGTCGAGACCCTGGAAGAGGCCGTCGAGCAAGAGGCCGGCGATCCTGACATCAACAACCACCTGGGCGACGCCTATTGGCAGGTCGGCCGCCGGGACGAGGCCATGTTCCAATGGCGTCGGGTCCTGACGCTCGCCCCCGACGCCAAGCTGAAGGCCGAGGTGGAGACGAAGATCGCCTCCGGCGTCGGCCCCGCCGCGCCGGCCAAGATCGCCGCGCAGTAGCCGGCCATGGCCGCCGAAGCCCTCGCGCCGGCCAAGATCAATCTCTTCCTGCACGTCGGGCCGCCGACGGCAGACGGCTATCATCCGCTGTGCAGCCTGATGGTGTTCGCCAACCTGGGCGACCGGGTGGGGCTGACCGAGACCGGGGGCTTCACCCTGCGCGGCCCCCATGCCGCCGCCCTGGCGGGCGAGGGCGACAATCTGGTGCTGCGCGCCGCCCGCGCCCTGTTGGCCCAGGCCGGGGGGCTGCACGCCATGCCGGGCCTGATCCTCGAAAAGCGCCTGCCCGTGGCCGCAGGCCTGGGCGGCGGCTCCAGCGACGCGGGGGCGGCGCTGAGGCTGCTGCGCGAGGCCTGGAGCCTCGACATGGCCGACGCCGCGCTGGAGGCCGTGGCGGCCTCCCTGGGCGCGGACGGCGCGGCCTGCCTCTGGGGACGTCCCGTGTTGGCCGAGGGACGGGGCGAGCGGCTGTCGGCGGCGCCCGGCCTGCCGGCGATCGACGCCGTGCTGGTCAATCCGGGCGTCGCGGTCTCCACGCCCGCCGTCTATCGCGGGCTCGACGGCTCGGGCGCCTTTTCCGACGTTACGCCGCCGCCGATGCCCGAGGCCTTCGAGAGCGTGGAGGAACTGGCGGGCTGGCTCAGGCTCACCCGCAACGACCTGGAGCCGCCGGCCCTGGCGCTCGCGCCCGCCGTGGGCGACGTGCTGGCGACGCTGGCCGACGAACCCGAGACCCTGATCGCCCGGATGTCCGGATCGGGGGCGACCTGCTTCGCCCTGTGCGCCGGCGACTATGAGGCCGAGACCCTGGCCGAACGGATCGAGGCCATGCGCCCCGACTGGTGGGTCGAGCGCTGCCGGCTGGGCGGGCCCTGGGCCTAGAGCCCTTGACCGATGTCGCTCCCGCCCGGAACCTTCCCGGGGCGAGGACGCGAAGGGACGACCGAGATGACCGGACTGATCCTCTGGACCTATGACTGGGTTCCGCCGGGCCCGCGCGGCTTTGTGCGGGACCTGAGGTTGAGGTGGGCCTGCGAGGAGGCGGGGCTCGACTATGTGGTGCGCACCGTGCCCTTCGACGGGCGCGAGACCAACCACCTCGCCCGCCAACCCTTCGGCCAGGTCCCCTATCTGGACGACGGCGAGGTGAAGATCTTCGAGAGCGGGGCCGGCCTGCTGCACCTGGCGCGCAAGAGCGAGCGCCTGATGCCGCGCGATCCGGTCTGCGAGGCCGAAACCCTGCAGTGGACCATCGCGGCGCTGAATTCCATCGAGATGGCCAGCGTGCCATGGTGGTTCCTGAAGATCTCCGGCGCGGCCGACAATCCGCTGACCGGCTGGCTGGAGCAGCGCCTGGCGGCCATTGAGCGGACCCTGGCGGAGCGCGAGTGGCTGGCGGCGGGCCGCTTCACCGTCGCGGACCTGCTGATGGCCGATGTCCTGCGGGTCGGCGAAGTCCGCGCCCTGGGCGACCGGCCGGCGACCGAGGCCTATGTCGCGAGGCTGACGGATCGTCCCGCCTTCAAGAAAGTCCAGGCGGAACAGGTGGCCCAGTTCGAAGCGGCGGACGCGGCGCGGTCCGGCGGCTAGGCGACTGGGGCGCGGCGTCGCCAAGGGCGCGGCTTGGATCCCCGCCTTCGCGGGGATGAGCGGTGTTTGGAGGGCGCGGACGCGCCGCCTGAGCGGCTCTCGCGTGGCGAGGCTGACGGGCGATGACAGCCTGGGGTGGAGCGGCTAGGGTGGACCCGGTCGCCTGAACCTGAGCTGAGGCCCTGCCATGGATGGTGTCCTTGTCGTCGTCATCGACCCCCGCTCGCTCGCCCTGCTGGCGGTCGCGGGGGTGCTGCCGGTGGTCAGTTACCCCTTCGCCGTGCCGATGGAGGTCTGGCGGCGCCTGACCGACAACCGATCGGAGCCGGTCGCCTTCGCCCTGCACGCCTGGTTTGAGGCCAACCGGACGCGGGTGCGATTGCTCGACCCGTCGTCGCGCCAGGGACGGGTGGACCTGGGTGGTGAGGCGGCGCTGGCGGTCCTCACCGAGGATCGGCGGATCGCCCAGTCCATCAACCAGGAAGGCCGCGCGGCAGTCCTGGCGATCTCGTCGGACGACCTGTTCCGGGCCCTGGAAGCCGGGAGCCTCATTCACTCGGCGGAGTCCGTGGCGGCCGCCGCCGCCGAGCAACTTGCCGATTGGGGCGGATCATCGGGGGACGATTCCGAGGCCCAGGCGCAGCTCAGCCAGCAGCTGTTCGAGGACCTGAAACGGGGTGTCCTGATCCTGGCCTGAGCGCCCACACCCCCAAACGAAAACGGGGGCCCCGAAGGACCCCCGTTCCCAACTCTCCTCGTGTCGGCTTGGACTATTCGTGCAGGGCTTCGCCGTGCAGGGCCATGTCCAGGCCTTCGACTTCACCTTCTTCCGAGACCTTCAGGCCGGTGGTGAACTTGCAGATCATCAGGATCACCAGGGTGGCGATGGCCGTCCAGCCAGCGGTCACCGCGATGCCCTTGGCTTGGGTCAGGACGCTGTGGTCCTTGCCCAGAGCGTTGATCGCCGGGTCGGCCAGCAGGCCGGTGAGCAGGGCGCCGGCGATGCCGCCGATGCCGTGCACGCCGAAGGCGTCGAGGCTGTCGTCATACTTGAAGATGCGCTTCAGCCAGACCGCGCCGACGTAGCAGACCGCGCCGGCGACGATGCCGATGATCAGAGCGCCTTGCGGGTTCACGAAGCCGGCGGCCGGGGTGATGGCGACCAGACCGGCGACGGCGCCGGAGGCCAGGCCCAGCATGCCGGGCTTCTTGCGCTCGACCCACTCGACGACCATCCAGGCCAGGGCGGCCGCGGCGGTGGCGACTTGGGTGTTCAGCATGGCGGCGGAGGCGATGCCGTCAGCGGCCCATTCCGAACCGGCGTTGAAGCCGAACCAGCCAACCCACAGCAGGGAGGCGCCGATCATCGTGAAGACCAGGTTGCCCGGCGCCATGTTCTCGGTGCCGTAGCCCTTACGCTTGCCCATGACGAGGGCGCACATCAGACCGGCCACACCGGCGTTGATGTGAACGACGGTGCCGCCCGCGAAGTCGAGGACGCCCATCTTGGAGAGGAAGCCGCCGCCCCACACCCAGTGACAGACGGGCGCGTAGACGAAGATCGACCACAGGGTCATGAACAGCAGCAGGGCGGAGAACTTCATCCGCTCGGCGAAGGCGCCGGCGATCAGGGCCGGGGTGATGATCGCGAAGGTCATCTGGTAGGTGATCCAGAGCATCTCCGGCAGGCCCTTGGCGGCGGTATAGGCCGTCTCGGTGGTCACGCCCGCGAGGAAGAAGGTCCGGAAGCTGCCGATATAGGGCTGCAGGGCCTCGCTGTCGTTGAAGCCGAAGGCGAGCCCATAGGTGCCGGCCATCCAGATCACGGTCACCAGGCAGGTGATCACGAAGGACTGGGCCACCGTGGCGATGATGTTCTTCTTGCGGACCATGCCGCCGTAGAACAGGGCCAGGCCCGGGATCGTCATCAGCAGGACGAGGGCGGTCGAGGTCAGGATCCAGGCCGCGCCGCCGGTGTCGAGCTCAAGCTTGACCTGGTGGGGGAGGAGGGCCGGGGCCAGCGGACTCGGCGGCGGCGGGGGCCGCGGCGGGCGCGGCCTCGGCGGGCGCCGGAGCCG
>NZ_JALDPT010000065.1 GCF_022695515.1 Phenylobacterium aquaticum | reverse complement strand
TTGACGGTCAGCTTGGAGGTGCCGTCCGCGTCGGCCAGGGCGGCGATGGTGGTGCCGCCGGACTTGATCATGTTCACGCCGTTGAAGGTGGCGTTGGTCACGGCCTTGCCGACCTGATCGCGCAGGGCCTTGAAGTCTTCGTTCAGCGCGGTGCGCGACGAGGCGTCCAGGCTGGAGTCGGAGGCGGCCAGGGCCTTTTCCTTCATCTGCAGGAGCAGATCCGACACGGCTTCACCGCCGGCGATGGCGACATCGACCGTCGATTGACTGCGCTGGACGGAGTCCTTCACGGCGTTCAGCGAGCCGGACGTCGAACGCTGGTTCTGGGCGATGGCCCAGATGGCGCCGTTATCCTTAGCGGAAGCCACTTTCTTGCCGGTGTTGATGCGGTTCTGGACCTGCATCAGATCGGCTTGAGTAGAGTTGAGGTTTTGCAGGGCGACCATGGCCCCGACGTTGGTGTTGACGCTATTCGGCATCAGCTTGACCTTGTTCTGAGTTTTGAACACTCATTTTGAGTGCTCATCGGCGTTTTGCCTGTCAGAATTAATAGGTAAGATTCACTGCCAACCGATTACTGGCGGCGAAATGAGTCAAATTACTCGAAAATACATGTGACAATTTGGCGCGAAATTTCCGCCTCGGCGCGCGCAATTTGAGCCCTGGCAAGGAATTTTGATCGAGATCGACAGGGGGCGGACGGTTCGCCGCAGGCGGCGCCTCAGCCCTCGGCGGCCGCCTTCATGCGCTGATAGGCGTCGAGCGCCCGCTTGCGGGCCCCGTCATGGTCAACAATCGGGTGGGGATAGGTTAATCCCAGGGTGACCCCGCAGGCCGACAGTATGGCGCGGTCGGCGGTCCAGGGGGCGTGGATGACCTTGGCCGGCAGGCGCGCGAGTTCAGGGACCCAGCGGCGGACATAGGCGCCGTCCGGATCGAACTTCTCCCCCTGGGCCATGGGGTTGAAGATGCGGAAATAGGGCGAGGCGTCCGCGCCCGAGCCGGCCGTCCATTGCCAGTTGCCGGCGTTGGAGGCGTGATCGGCGTCGACCAGGGTGTCCCAGAACCAGGCCTCGCCCTCGCGCCAGTCGATCAGCAGATGCTTGGTCAGGAATGAGGCTACGACCATGCGGACGCGATTGTGCATCCAGCCGGTGGTCCAGAGCTGGCGCAGACCGGCGTCCACCATGGGGTAGCCCGTGCGCCCCCGCCGCCAGGCCTCGAGATCCTCGGGCGCATGGCGCCAGGGGAAGGCGTCGAACTTCACGTCGAAGTTCTCGCGGGCCAGGTCGCGGCCGCGTCCGGCGATCGCGCTGTTGAATTCGCGCCAGCCCAGCTCGGCCAGGAACTTCTCGGCCTGGCTCTCGGGGGCCGCGCCGCGGACGACGGCGGCCTGGGCGGCGCGCCAGCAGGCCTTGGGGCTGATCTCGCCAAAGTGCAGGTGCGGGGAGAGGCGCGACACCCCCTCGCGGTCGGGGCGGTCCCGGTCGGTGGAATAGGTCGCGAGCGGGCCGTCGACGAAGCTGTCCAGCCGTGCGCGCGCGCCGGCCTCGCCCGGCGTCCAGTCGGAGAAGCCGCTCGACCAGTCCGGCGCGGTCGGATGCAGGCCCCAGTCGGCCAGGCGATCAGACGCCGGCCAAGCGGCGGGGGCGGGCAGGGCGTCCGGCGCCGGCTGGGCAGCGCCCGGGACCACCAGCTGCCGCGCGGTGCGCCAGAAGGGCGTGAACACCGAGAAGGCGCCCCCGGTCTTGGTGCGCACGGCGTCCGGCTGGATCAGATGGGCGCCGTTGAAGCGGCGGGCCTCCGCCCCCTGGGCGTTGAGGGCGTCGGCCAGGCGGGCGTCGCGCTCGGCCAGGCCCGGATCGAACAGCCCGTTCCACAGCACGCTGGAGGCGCCGAGCTCCGCGGCCAGGGCCGGCAGGATACGGGCTGCGTCACCTCGTCGCAGGACGAGCCGGGATCCGCGCGCCGCCAGGGCGGCCCCAAGGGCCGCGAGGGACTTGTCCAACCACCAGAGCGACGCGCCGCCCAGGGGACGGACCTCGGCGGATTCCTCCAATACAAAGAGGGGGATAATCGGCGCGTCGAGCTTCAGCGCCGCTTGCAGGGCCGGATTGTCGGCGAGCCGAAGGTCGCGGCGGAACCAGAGGATCACGGGGGCGGGCATTGGCCCTGTGTGCCGCCAGGGCGTGCCAATAGCAACGGCCGGCCGACGGCGGCCCCGATATGGGCCAGTCCGATTGGGACGAATGCGCGTGGGGCGCTAGTAGCGCTGAACCTAACCGGAGGTTGGCGCATGGAATCAGGGGCTCGTCGCAGGGCGGTCGAGGCGTCCGGCCTGGGCGACTGGACACGGATCATCGAGGCCCGCCGGCAGGATCGGCGCAGCATCCTGCCGATGAGCCTGGTGGCGGCGGCCGGCGCCTGGGTGTGGCTGGGGGCGACCTTCGCCCTGGCCTGGCTGGGCGGAGTCGTCGTCGCGGTCAGCCTGAGCTTCCTCCTGTTCCGAAACATCGAGGCCCGGGCCGCAAGAGGGCGGGGATGGGAGATCGCCTTGGCGGCGGCCTCGATGTTCAACACCAGTCTCTATTGCGTCCTGCCGGTCGCCCTGATGCTGCACGGCCGCCCGGACTCCCAGACGGCGGGCCTGGTGATGGTGGGCGCCATGGCGCTCAGCGCCGGCGACGAGATGGTGCTGTCTCGGCCGATCGGGCTCTCCTCGCTGCTGCTGATCCTGGCCGCGGCCATGGGGGCGGTGATCTGGCGCTCAGAGCCCGGCCAATGGCTCCAGACCCTGCTCGCCCTGTCCTCGATGCTGGGCTTCTTCCTTTATGTGTTGCAGGCCTCGCGCCGGCGCCGCGAGCTGGAGACCCGCATGGCCGCGGCCCTGGGCGCCGCCATGGAGAAGGAGCGGGAGGCGGCGATCGCCAATGCGGCCAAGTCCACCTTCCTGGCCACGATCAGCCACGAGATCCGCACCCCGATGAACGGGGTTCTAGGCATGGCCCAGGCCATGGCCAATGATGAGCTCTCGTCCGCCCAGCGCGAGCGGCTTCAGGTCATCCAGCGATCCGGCGAGGCCCTGACCGAGATCCTCAATGACGTGCTGGACCTGTCCAAGATCGAGGCGGGCCAGCTGGACATCGAGACCGTGCCCTTCGACCTGGAGGAGGTGCTGCAGGCCGGCGTCGCCGCCTTCGCCCCGCGGGCGGCGGAGAAGGGGCTCAGCCTCTCGCTGGATCTGACCGACGGGGTGGCGGGGCGCTATCTGGGCGATCCGAACCGCCTGCGTCAGGTGGTCTATAATCTTGTCTCCAACGCCTTGAAGTTCACGGCTGTCGGCGGCGTGACGGTGACCGCCCGGACCGCCGGGGCCGGGGTCCTGATCGCGGTCGAGGACACCGGGCCGGGGATCTCCGAGCAGGATCGCGCGCGGCTGTTCCGCAAGTTCGAGCAGCTGGATGCGTCCACCACCCGCCGGCACGGGGGCACCGGCCTGGGGCTCGCCATCTGCCGTGAGCTTTGTGAGCTGATGGGCGGCGAGATCGAGGTGCGCAGCACCCTGGGGCAGGGCTCGTCCTTCGTGGTCCGCCTGCCGCTGGCGCCGCTGGCGGGCGGAGAGGCGGCGATCGACGCCGCCGTCGCGGCTGGCCAGGGCGCGGGTCGGATCGCGGGCCTGCGGGTCCTGGCCGCAGAGGATAATGCGGTGAACCGCCTGGTGCTCGCCACCCTGCTGAACCAGGTGGGCATCGAGCCGACCCTGGTCGAGGACGGCGCCCAGGCCGTCGCCGCCTGGGAGGCGGGCGACTGGGACATCGTGCTGATGGACGTCCACATGCCGGTGATGGATGGAACCGAGGCCGTGCGCCAGATCCGCCTGCGCGAGGCGGCGGCGGGACGGGCGCGCACCCCCGTGGTGGCCCTGACCGCCAACGCCATGACCCATCAGGTCGAGGCGCTGACCGAGGCCGGGATGGACGGTCACGTCAGCAAGCCGATCGACGTGGCCCGGCTGTTCGACGTGATGGACCTGGCGCTCTCCGGCGGCCCGAGCGCCTGAGGCGCCCGGGCGCGGGGCTCAGGGCTTGATCTTGGAGATTTTCGCGCCCTCGAGGCTGACGCCGGCCATGAGCCCCGCCTGGTCGAAGATGAAGGCGTAGGCGTCGTCCTTGAGGGTCGAGGTGGTCAGGCTGCGGGCCACGCCCTCCTTGACCACGACCACGGTCGGACCCGTGCCGATCTCCCAGCCCTTGGACTCGTGCAGATAATCGATCGCCTTCTGGTTCATCAGGAACAGGGCGTAGCCATAGGACTGGGCCCCGGCCTGCAGGCCCCAGGAGGCGGTGACCGAGCTGTAATAGCCCGCGACCTTGCCGCCCTCCTTCAGTTCCCCCTCGCCATAGGCGCCGCCGATCACCAGGCCCGCCTTGACGATCCTGGGGAAGATCAGGATGGCCTTGGCGTGCCGGCCGAGCAGCTTGGCCGAGGGGTTCTTGGCGTAGAGCTGGGCCAGGGCGGCGTCGGAATCGCTGCGGATCTTGGCCGCCGAGGCCGCGTTGGCGAGGGTGGGCGCGGTCAGGGCGGGGACGCTGGCGGCAAGCGCGGCCGCGAGGATCAGGGGACGAAACTTGGACATGCGGATCTTCCTTATGTCTGAGCGGGCGAGGTCCGGAGGGGGGCGGGTGCGCCGGCGACCCTGGGTGGTGGCGCTCAATCCTCATCCCGGACCTTGATCCTGGTCAATCGCCCGCGCCTAGAGGAGGCCCAGGCTCTTGAAGCTGGCGATCCCGTCACGGCCGACCACCAGGTGGTCGTGGACCAGGATCCGCAAGGACCGGCCGGCCTCGATGATCTCGCGGGTCATGGCGACGTCGGCGCCTGAGGGCGAGGGATCGCCGGACGGGTGGTTGTGGATCAGGATGATGGCGCTGGACGACAGCTCCAAGGCCCGGCGCATGACCTCGCGCGGATAGACCGGGGCATGGTCGACCGTACCGCGGTTCAGCACCTCGTCGGCGATCAGCTGGTTCTTCTTGTCGAGGAACAGCACCCGGAACTGCTCCCGCGGCTCGTGGGCCAAGGCAGCCTTCACATAGGTCTGGAGCTGGGACGAGGAGGTGATGACTGGGCGGCGCGCCACCTGTTCGCGGCCGACCCTGAGCGTGGCTTCCTGCAGGAGCTTGAGGTCCAGGGCCACGGCCTCGCCGACACCCGAGACGGTCTTCAGCTCGTCGATCGACGCGCCCAGCACCCCGCCGACCGAGCCGAACCGGGCGAGCAGGGCCTTGGCCAGCGGCTTGACGTCGCCGCGCGGGATGGTGCGGAAGAGATAGAGCTCGATCAGCTCATAGTCGGGCAGGGCGGCGAGGCCGCCGCCCACGGCGCGTTCACGCAGCCGGTCCCGATGGCCGTGAAAGTGCGGCCTGGCCGACTTGGCCGGCTTGGCCGCCGGGCTCGGCGAGGGCGGGGCGGCCCCCCAGAGCGCCGAAAGATCCGAAACTTCGCCGTTCGTCACGCCGTGCCTCGCGCGCTGTCCGGCGCAGAGTGTTCCGTATTTGTTCGGTCATTGCAAGTCTGGGGTTTGGCGGGCTCAGCTCAGGCCGAGCTTGGGCCGCTGGGCCAGCAGCAGCCGCGCGGCGCCTTCGCGCATGCGGCCGTTGCCGATCATCAGGGGGGCGGAATGCAGGTCGCGGACGTGGCGCGAGACGCTGAACTCGCCGTCGCGGGCGTAGCCGGCGAAGCCGCAGATGGCCAGCGCGGTCTGGGCGGCGCTGAGGCAGGCCTCCGACACGCTGGTCTTCAGGCCGTTATTGGCGGCGGACTCGGCGAATCCGGCTGGGCCAGGGCGGTCCCAGTCCAGGTCCTCAATGGCGGTGCGCACCCGGGCCTCGGCCAGTTGCAGGGTCTCGACCGCCTCGACCAGGCGAAGCGCCCCGGTGGGCAGGTCGGTCACGCCGGGCTTGGTGCGGCCGCGCAGGGCGCGCCGGGCGCGCAGCACCGCGTCGGTGGCGATGCCGGTCCAGACCGCGCCCCACAGGCTGTGGGAGATGGGGGCCATGGAGCTGGCGGCGATCTCGGCGAAGGGGGTCTCGAAGATCTGGGCCACATCGCCCGAGCCCTTGATCAGGAAGGCGCCGCTGCCGGTGCCGCGCATGCCCATGGCGTCCCAGCTCTCGCGCGGCTCCATGGAGAGGCCCGCGCCTTCCAGAATGACCAGGGCCTGGTCGCCGGTGACGGCGTCGGGGTTGGCCCGGGCGGTCAGGAACAGGGCGTCGGCGTCCAGCGCATAGGAGATGGCGCTGGCCTTCTTCTCGACCGTGAAGGTCCCGCCCTCGGCGACGATGGCGCAGATGCTGGTGCGGATGGAGCCGCCGATATCGACCTCGGAGGTGGCCGAGGCCAGCAGCAGCTGGTCCTTGCACAGGCGGCGCGCGAACTCGGCGTGCCAGGGCTGGTGCAGGGCGTGGCGCACGAGGCTGGCGACCTGGATGTGGTGCATGGCCAGGATCATGCCGGCGCTGCCGCAGGCGCCGGCCAGCGCCTGGCACTGGGCCGCGGTCTCAGCGAGCGTCAGGCCCAGGCCGCCGAAGGCCGTGGGGACCAGGGCGCCGAGCAGGCCGTGTCGGCGGATTTCCGCGAAGGCCTCGGCCGGGAAGCGCGCCTCGTGATCCACCGCGCCAGCGGCGGCGCGCGCCGCTTCGAGGACGGCGGTCGGCAGAGGGGACTTCGATGTGGCCAGGAGGGGCGAACCCATGGTCGCGTGCCTTTTGTTGTCTCGTCGCCGCCGCTTATGGCGCAGGCCGGGTTTTTTTAACCTGAACGTGCGCAAAAGAGACCGATGCGGTCGGGAAATTGCAAAGCCCGTGCCGGGAAGGGGCGTGCCGGGGTGGGACGTTCGGAATTGGGTCAACAGGACCCGCGACCCGTCGGAAGGCCTTGCGGCCCAAGGCGGCAACGCGGTCCGGACGGTGGGATGAGGTGTCTATGATCGAACGCATTCGAAAGCTCGTGGCCGAGTTCGCGGGAACCAACGTCGATGTCGGCAAGCTGGGCGACGACGGCGATCTCTATCGCGCCGGCATGACCTCGCACGCCTCGGTCCAGCTGATGCTGGGCCTGGAGGAAGCCTTCGACATCGAATTCCCCGAGGACCTCCTGACCCCCGACACCTTCTCCAGCATCTCGGCGATCGCCAAGGCGTTGGACGGCCTGGGCGTCGGGGTGGCTTCGTGAGCGAGACCCCCAGTCTGCTGCGCCGGCTGATCGACGCCGGCCTGTTCATCGACACCGGGGCGCCGGGGCTCTACGGCCGCAGCGGCGCCTTCGAGGACGTGATCGACCGGATCGACGCCGCCTTCGTGCGCGCGGCCGGCGACGACGTGACCGAGGTTGTGCGCTTTCCGCCCGGCATGAACCGCGGCGTGTTCGAGAAGAGCGGCTATCTGAAGAGCTTCCCCCAACTGGCCGGCACGGTGCACGCCTTCTGCGGCGCCCATGGCGACCACATGGAGCTGCTGGAGCATCTGGCCGCCGGCGAGGACTGGATGGCCAAGCAGCAGCCGACCGAGGTCGTTCTGACGCCCGCCGCCTGTTACCCGCTCTATCCGGTGGTGGCCGCACGCGGGCCTCTGGCGCCTGAGGGCGGCCTGTTCGACCTGCAATCCTACTGCTTCCGTCACGAGCCGTCGGAAGACCCGGCGCGGATGCAGATGTTTCGCATGCACGAGATGGTGCGGCTGGGCGATCCGGATCAGGTGCTGGCCTTTCGCGCCCAGTGGCTCGAGCGGGGCCAGGCCCTGGTCGCGAGCCTGGAGCTGCCCTTCAGCCTGGACCTCGCCAATGACCCGTTCTTCGGCCGCGGCGGCAAGCTGATGGCCGCGGGCCAGCGCGCCCAGCAGCTGAAGTTCGAGCTCTTGGTGCCGATCCACAGCGAAGAGCACCCGACGGCCTGCTTCAGCTTCAACTATCATCAGGACCATTTCGGCCTGACCTGGGACCTCAAGACCGCGGCGGGCGAGGTGGCCCATACGGCCTGCGTCGGCATCGGCCTGGAGCGGGTGGCGATCGCGCTGTTCAACCAGCATGGCCTGAACGCCGCCGACTGGCCGGCCGGCGTGCGCAAGGCGCTCTGGGGCTAGGCATGCAGCGGGCGATCGCGGCGTCGGACCCCAAGGACTATGTCGCGCACCGCCTGCACGACGGCGCCCGGTCCTGGCCGCTGAGCAACTGCTATATCGACCTGTGGATCGAGCTCCTGGCCACGGCGGGCCGGACGCCCGAGGCGATGCTGAGCTTCGCCGTCGGCCTGGATTTCGAGGGCGACCAGTTCACCTTCGCCAAGCCCGGCCTGGACGATCTGCGCCGGCTCTATGGCGTCACCGTGCAGGAGCTGGCGGTCTATGACCGCATCGAAGCCCATCTGGAGGTCCAGATCGCCGCGGCGGCCCCTGCCTGGTCGAGGTCGACAGCTATTTCCTGCCCGACACCCAGGGGCTCAGCTATCGGCTGGAGCACGGCAAGACCACGGTGGCGGTGAACGCCCTGTCGGCGGCCGAGCGGCGGATGGAGTACTTCCACAACGGCGGCTATTACGCGCTCGACGGCGAGGACTATGACGGCCTAATGGCCGGCTACGCCCATGGCGACACGCCGTTCCTGCCCTATGCGGAGTTCGTGAAGCTGGACGCCGCGCCCCTGGCCGAGGCCGAGCTGCGGGCGCAGGCCTGGGCCCTGCTGGCCGAGCGTCTGGCGGATCGGCCCAAGGCCTGCCCGATCTCGGCGTTCCAGGCGCAGCTGCCGGCCGCCGCCGAGCGGGTGGCGGGACGCGAGCCGGCCTTCTTCCACCTCTACGCCTTCAACAGCCTGCGCCAGCTGGGCGCGGACTTCGAGCTGCTGGCCGATCATCTGGTCTGGCTCGATCCTGGGATGGACGACCTCGCCGGCCACGCCCGCGCCATCGCCCAGAGCGCCAAGGCGGCCCAATTCAAGCTGGCGCGGGCCTGCGCGAAAAAGAAGTTCGAGGGACTGGAGACCAGCCTCGACACCGCCGTCGCCGCCTATGACGCGCTCATGGCCGGGCTGCAGGCGCAGGCCTGACGATGCGCAGGCCAGGCGACCGCGATCAGCTTGAGGCCTTAAGCGACGGCTGGACCCTCGCGCTGTCGGCGCCGGACGCCTGCGCCACGCACGTCGAGGCGGCGAAGCTGGGCGACTGGATCGACGCCCAGGTTCCCGGAACGGCCGCGGGCGCCCTGGAGCGGGCGGGCCGCGACGCTGCGGGCCTGCACGGATTTGACGTCTGGTGGCGTACGCCCCTCAGCGGGACGGGGCGCAGGATCCTGCGCTTCGGCGGACTGGCGACCGAGGTCGAGGTCTGGCTGGACGATGAGAGGATCGCCGCGACCTCGTCGATGTATGCGGCCCTGGAGGTCGAGGTCGACCTGACCGGCGATCATGTGCTGTCGCTGGCCTGCCGGGCGCTGGCCCCGATCCTGGCCCGCAAGGCGCCTCGCGCCCGTTGGCGGCCCAAGATGATCCCGAACCAGGGGCTCAGGACCGTGCGCACCACCCTGCTGGGCCAGACGCCCGGCTGGACGCCGCCCTACGACGCCGTCGGCCCCTATCGTGACATCAGCTGCCTGACGCCGGTTGATCCCGCGCTGGAGGTTCTCGACCTGCGCGCCAGCCTCGAGGGCGAGGCCGGGGTGGTCGAGATCGCCGTGCGGCTCGATCCGACCCCGGCGACCCCGCCGGTGCTGATCTGCGACGGGCGGCGGGTGCGCCTGGACGCCCGGGGAGACGGCGCCTATTCGGGCGCGATCCGCCTGCCGGGCGTCGAGCCCTGGTGGCCGCACACCCATGGCACGCCCCGGCTCTATGAGCTCAGGCTGGAAACCAAGACCGCCGGCTATGATCTTGGCCGCACAGGCTTTCGTCGGATCGCGCTGGACCGCGGCGCCGATGGCAAGGGCTTCGGCCTGAGGGTCAATGACACGCCGGTCTTCTGCCGCGGCGCGGTCTGGACCAGCGCTGGCGTGCGCGACCTGCCGGGCGACGCGGCGGCCTATCGCCCCTGGCTGGAGCGGGCCCGCGACGCCGGCATGAACATGATCCGGATGAGCGGGACGGGAGCCTACGAGACCGCCGCCTTCCACGATCTGTGCGACGAGATGGGCATCCTGGTCTGGCAGGACCTGATGCTGGCCAATTTCGACTATCCGGTCGGCGACGAGGGGTTCCGGGCGACCCTGGTCGGCGAGGCGCGGTCGGTGCTGCGCGCCCACCAGGCCTCGCCCTCGCTGGTGGTGCTGAGCGGCGGCAGCGAGATCCATCAGCAGGCCGCCATGCTGGGGCTGAAGCCCCAGGCCCTGGCCAATCCGGTGCTGAACGAGGATGTCCCCGCCCTGGTCGCGGAGTTGCGGCCGGACCTGATCTACACCCCCAATTCTCCCTTCGGCGGCCCCCAGCCCTTCGGGGTCGATGAAGGGGTCAGCCATTATTACGGGGTCGGCGCCTATGGCCGGGGGCTGGACGATCTGCGCCGGGCCAATGTGCGGTTCGCGGCCGAGTGCCTGGCCTTCGCCAATGTGCCGCAAGCGCGTTCGCTCAAGGGGGTGATCGACGGGCCGGCCGTGCATGACCCGGCCTGGAAGGCCGGCGTGCCGCGCGATCTCGGGGCCTCCTGGGACTTCGAGGACGTCCGCGATGTCTATCTGCAGATGCTCTATGGCCACGATCCGGCCCGGCTGCGCCGCGAGAACCCGACGCTCTATCTGGACCTGTCGCGGATGGTCGGCGCCGAGCTGATGGGCGAGGCCCTGGGCGAATGGCGGCGCGCGGCGTCGTCCTGCCGCGGCGCCCTGGTCTGGACGCTGCAGGACGTGCGGCCTGGCGCCGGCTGGGGCCTGCTGGACGTGGGCGCCGAGCCCAAGCCCGCCTGGTACGGCTTCCGCCGCGCGGCCCAGCCCCTGCAGGTGGCGCTCACCGACGAAGGTCTGAACGGCCTCGCCGTGCATCTGCACAACGAGGCCGCCGCCGACCGGCCCGTCTGGCTGGAGGTCTCCCTGTGGCGGGGCGGCCGCACCCGGATCGCCATGGCCGAGCGCGAGCTGGTGCTCTCCGGACGGTCTAGCCAGGCGCTGTCGCTGTTCGAGATGCTGGGGTCATTCCTCGACGTGACCTATGCCTACCGGTTCGGGCCGGCGAGCCATGACCTCACGGTCGCGACCCTGATCGACGTGACCACAGGCGCGGTGCTGTCGGAGGCCTTCCACTATCCGCTCGGCCGCTCCGCGGTCCCCCAGGGCGATGCAGTCGAGGTCGCGCTGGTGCCGGACGTTGGCGGCTGGCGGATCGCCCTGACGTCCGAGGCCTTCGTCGCCGGGGTGCATCTGGAGATCGACGGCTTCGCGCCCGACGACGACTGGTTCCACCTGACGCCCGGGCGGGCGAAGGTGCTGCGTCTGCGCCCGCGTGCGGGAACCGCGGCGGACGCGCGGCCGCAGGGCCTGATCCTGGCCCCTGGCGGCGCGAGGCTGGCCCGGCTCTAGGCGCAGGGCCCGGCTTGCGCCGTCTGGTTCCGCAGGCTAATTGTTCCTGAATTGTTCCAAGATCGGAGGTCGAGGATGGCTCCCCGCATCGCCCTGTTCCGCGCCGTGAATGTCAGCGGGGCCAACAAGGTCGCCATGACCGATCTGAAGGCCATGTTCGAGGACCTGGGCCTGGGTCCGGCGCGCACGCTTCAGGCGGCGGGCAGCGTGGTGTTCCATGGGCCGGGGTCGGATACGACGCTGGAAGTGTTGCTGGAAACCGAGGCCGCCAACCGGTTCGGCCTGAAGAGCCCGGTCTTCGTGCGCGACGCAGCCGAATGGGACGTGATCATCGCCCATAATCCCTTCCCCGACGCCGCCCGCGACGAACCCAACCGCCTGTTGGTCATGCCGCTCAAGGGCCGGCCCGCGCCGGAGGGCGTCGCCGCGCTTCAGGCCGCCGCCCAGCATGGGGAACGGGTCGCCGCCGGGGAGGCTTGCGCCTATTTCCACTATGCCGGCGGGGTGGGGGAATCGAAGCTGACGCCCAAGCTGATCGAACGCTGCCTGGGCTTCGCGGGCACCGGGCGGAACTGGAACACGGCGCTCAAGCTCGCCGCGATGATGGCGGAGGGGTAGGGGCCCTCAGCCAAAGCCCTGATCGGCCAGCCAGTCGCCGAACAGGTCGATCCAGCGATCCACCGGCAGGCCCTGGCGGACCATGCCGAAGCCGTGCGCGCCGCGGGCGAAGACGTGCAGCTCGGCTGGCCGGTCGGCGTTGGTCCAGTCGGCGTAGAGCCCCTCCACCACCTTGAACAGCAGGCGATCGTCCTGGGCGACGACGGTGAACAGGGGCGGGGCGTCGGGCGGCACGGGCGCGGCGGAGGTGTCGCCGCCATAGATCGGAGCCACGAAGTCCAGCGGCGGGCCTTTGGGATCGGTGGCGACATCGGCGGCCAGGAAGGCGCCGGCCGAGAAGCCGATCATGCCAAGCGTCTTCACGCCCCAGTCGGCGGCGCGCTCGCGGACGATCTGGGCTGCGCGGCGGCCGTCATCGGCGGCGATCTGGCGGGCGTACTCCGTCGCAGCGTCCTCGCGGATCAGGGCGGCCAGGGTGCGCGGGACCTTCGCGGCGGGCAGGGGGGCGGCGAGGCGTCCGTCGATGGCGGCCATCTCGGTCGCGAAGGCGTCCGGGGCCGGCGGCGTGCCCTTGACCCGGTACTTCAGCAGGAAGGCGGTGTAGCCGCGGTCCGCCAGCCAGCGGGCGAGGTCGAGACCCTCGTGGGTCCAGGCGAGGATCCGCCACCCGCCGCCGGGGCAAATGATCATGCCCACGCCATTGGCCTTGGCCGGATCCGGGCGGAACACGGTGAGCGTCGGGTCGGTGACATTGCGCAGCATGGCCGTGCCGACCGCCAGGCCGCGGGCGGTCAGATAGGAGGCCTCCGGGCCGACATCGGGAATGGCGCGGGGCGGTCCCTCCGGCCACAGGCGGATCACCTCCTGGGCGGCGTCGATCCCCGGCGGGTTGCGGGACTCAGATCATCGGCCATGCGCGCGTGCTCCCTGGAGGTTTGTCTTTGACGCCAGCCTGCGCCCGATCGGGGCGGAGGTTAAGTGCCGACTTCCCAAGTTGCGGGGCGCACGCCAAGGTGGCGCTTCGCCCAGCCCAGGAGACGACCATGACCCGCGTGCTGCTGATCGGACAGGTTCCGGAGACGGTGGACTTCACGAACCCGGCCCTCCCGCCGGGGATGAGCGCCGAGAAGATCCACGCCGGCGTGGTCCAGACCCTGGCGGATATGCGCAGCCGTGGCTGGGAGGCCGAGAACTGCTTCATTCACCCCGACGCCACCGCCGGCCCGACCGTGACCCAGGCGCTGTCGGCGGCGACCTATGACTGCGTGGTGATCGGCGCCGGCGTGCGCCTGCCGCCGCCGAGCCTTCATCTGTTCGAGACGGTGCTGAACGCCGTGCACAAGGCCGCGCCCAGGGCGAGCATCGCCTTCAATACGAGGCCCGAAGACAGCGCCGATGCGGCGGCGCGGTGGGTGGGGTAGGGGTAGGGGCGGCGCGCGGCCAGAAGGACGATACCCTACGTGTTCCGTTAGCCTGGGAGTCAAACGTGGACTGGGCGGAAGCAACGTTTTTTGATCGGGTCATCTACGATCTTTGGCTGGACCCAAAGGACGTGCGCGCCAGGTTTGATCTGGCGGCAATCGCCAGCCTTCATCGTCCTCTAAACGAAGCCCTCGCCAGAGATTGGCGAGATATCGCGCCGGGCGCTGATGCTGCGGTCGTCGAGTTCGAATTTCGCGCCACGGGGAACGCCAAACGAAAGATGTTGCGCCGACTGGATGGCCACGTCTTGAAACACTCAGGAGGGCTGAGGTTGCGGTCCTCGATGTCGCTCGAATGGCTCGACGACTACGTGCTGGCGTACGAAATCGTTGCGCGGGAGTGCGGCGGCAAGCTTGTTGGCTGGCGATATGTAAAGTCCCCACTCCCGGATTGATCGGGGCCTCAGCGAGGCGCTTGCCGAGTTTGCACCGAAGCCGAAAGCAGATGTCGCTCGGCCTGCGAGTCCGCCCCTAAGCCAACGCCCGCAGCAGCTCCGCGCTGAGTTCCTTCCGGCAGACCAGCAGGTCCGGCAAATAGGGGTCGGCGCAGTTGTAGATGAGCGGGGAGCCGTCGATGCGGGAGACGTGCAGGCCGGCGGCGGCGGCGACGGCGACGGGCGCGCAAGAGTCCCACTCGTACTGCCCGCCGGCATGGACATAGGCGTGGGCCTCGCCGCGGACGACGGCCATCGTCTTGGCGCCAGCGGAGCCCATGCCGATGAGCTCGGCGCCCAGGGCTAACGCGGCGCGTTCGGCCTGTTCCGGCGGGCGGGTTCGGCTGACCAGGATCTTCAGCGCGCCGGGG
>NZ_JALDPT010000064.1 GCF_022695515.1 Phenylobacterium aquaticum | reverse complement strand
CCGCCAAGGGCCCGGCGACCGCCCTGGAAGGGCCCGGCGACCGCCCTGGCGCTCGAGGCCGCCCAGACGGCGCTCGCCACCTGCACGGCCAACGGCTTCAAGGTCTCGGTCAGCGTGGTCGACTCGGCCGGCGTGCTGAAGGTGCTGCTGGCCGGCGACGGCGTGCGCGCCATGGGCATCACCTCCAGCACCAAGAAGGCGACGACCTCGGTGGCCTTCAAGGCCCCGACCGCGGCAATCGCCGAGCAAGCCAAGACCGACACCGCTCTGGCGGCCAAGCTGGCGGCCGACACCACCCTGTTCGCCCGCGCCGGCGGCCAGCCGCTGATGTCCGGCGGCGAGCTGATCGGCGCGATCGGCGTCGGCGGCGCGCCGGGCGGTGAGAAGGACGATGTCTGCGCCCTGGCCGGCGTGGCGAAGATCAAGGACCGCCTCTAGACCCCACATCTGAGACGGACTTTGCGAGGCCGCCGGGTTCACCCCCGGCGGCCTCTTCCGTTTGGGTGGTCAGTGGGTTTCGCCCGACTTGCCCAGGCCGTTGAACCAGAGGTTCAGCAGCACCGCCGTGAGCGTGGCCAGCAGGATCCCGGAGTGCAGCAGCGGCGACAGGGCGGCGGGCATGGCCTGGAAGAACTTGTCGGCGACCAGCGGGATCATGCCGGCGCCGACCGAGACGGCGACGATGAACATGTTGTCGGGCGCTTCCGCCAGGCGGGCGGTGGTCAGGATCTTCACCCCCGTCGCCACCACCATGCCGAACATGACGAGCCCCGCCCCGCCCAGCACATAGGAGGGCACGGCGGCGACCAACGCGCCCAGCTTCGGGCTGAGGCTGAGGATCAGCATGATCACGCCAGCCGCGACGCAGACGAAGCGCGAGCGAACCTGGGTCACGCCGACCAGCCCGACGTTCTGGGAGAAGGAGGTGTAGGGGAAGGTGTTGAACACCCCGCCGATAATGGTGCCGAGGGCGTCGCCGCGCAGGCCGCGGGCCAGCGCCTTCTGGTCCAGGGGCCGGCCGACCATGTCGCCGACCGCCAGGAACATGCCGAAGCTCTCGATCATCACCACCAGCAGCACCAGGCACATGGTCACGATCGGGGCGATCTCGAAGCGCGGCATGCCGAACTGGAAGGGGCGCACCACGCGCAGCCAGGGCGCGGCGGCGACGCCGTCCAGGTGCATGCGTCCGAGCGCCAGGCAGAGCGCCGCGCCGGCGATCAGGCCCAGAAGTACAGCGATGTGGCGGATGAAGCCGGTGGCGAACTTGGTCAGCACCAGGATCACCGCCAGCACGAACAGGGCGATGCCCAGATAGAGCGGGCTGCCATAGTCCGGCGCGCTGGACTGACCGCCCGCCGCCCAGTCGATGCCGATCCGCATCAGGCTGACGCCGATCACCAGGATCACCGAGCCGGTCACCACCGGCGGAAACAGACGCGACAGCCGGCTGACGAAGCTGGCGGCGACCAGACCGAACACCCCGGCCCCGATCACCGAGCCATAGATCAGCTGCAGGGTCGCCGAGCGGTCGGCGCCCGCCGCCGCGCCAGCCGCGATCATGCTCATCATCGGGGCGACGGAGGCGAAGGTGACGCCCATCATGATCGGCAGTCGAACGCCGACGCCTGGCACGCCCAGGGACTGGATCAGGGTGGCGACCCCGCAGGCGAACAGGTCGGCGGTGATCAGCAGGGCCACGTCGGCGGGCGGCAGGCCGAGCGCGCGGCCGATGATCAGGGGCACGGCGACGGCGCCGGCGTACATGACCAGCACATGCTGCAGGCCGAGCGCCAGCAGCACATGGGGCGCCGGAATGCGGTCCACCGGGTGGATCTGGGGCTGGTCCGTCATGGTCTGTCCCTGGCTGTCTGGGTCTGAGCGAGGCCTGAGATTAGCGGGCCGGGCCCCCGATCCCGCCGGGCTTGCGGCGCGAACAGTTTCGCAAAAACCGCCAAGATCGCGGGCTCAGCCACCGCGATAGGTCGAGTAGCTGTAGGGGGTGAGCAGCAGGGGCACGTGATAGTGGCCGTCCGGCTCGGCGACCCCGAAACGGATCGGCACTTCATCCAGAAACGGCGGGTCGGCGATCACGGCGCCGGTCGCGCGGTGATAGGCGGCGGCGGCGAAGACCAGCTCATAGGCGCCGACCGTCAGACCGTCCTGCAGCACCACGCCTCGGCCCCGGTCGTCCAGAATCACCTCGGCCACGAAGACCGGGGCGGGATCCAGGCGGTAGAGGGTGACCTTCAGTCCGGCAGCGCCGGCGCCGCGGACGGTGTCAAGGGCGTGGGTGGTCAGTTGGCCGGCCATGCGCCTAGGAACTCCGGTTCGTCATAGCCGAGGAAGTCGGCGAGCAGGGCGTCCTGGTCCTGGAGGAACAGGCGGGCGCAGACCGCGCCGGCCAGCTTGGGCAGGGCGACTTTCAGGCCCGAGAGGGCGGAGGCGGACAGGCCGAGGCTGGCCAGGGCCGAATAGTTGAAGGCGTAGAGCCCGGCGACGCGGTCGGCGGCCTCCGGCGTCCTGGGCAGGAACTCGAAGCCGGGCCCCAGATAGGGATGCTGGTCGATCAGCGGATGGGCGAGGTCGGCGGGCGCCTCGTAGCGGTCGGCCCAAAGGGCGATATCCTCGCGCACGGCGTCGAGCTCGGGGCGCAGCCGGGTGTCGGTGACCAGGCCGGTGCTGAGGATCAGGAAGTCGAACCCCTGTTCGCCCTGGGGCGTGGTGACCACGGCGCCGTCCGGCGTCTCGCGCAGATCGAGCCACGGCGCGCCAAGATGCAGCCGGAACTCCGGATAGGCGGCAGCGCGCTCGAAGGTGTCGTTGGTCGGCGGCTGGGCGTGATCGAGGAAGTGGCGCATGGCCCGGTACTTCCGGCCGTCATCCAGGACCGCGTAATTGCGGATCAGACCCGAGACCTCCATGTGGCGGATCGGATTGATGCGCGGCATCTCCCGGCGGCGCATGAAGACGTGGACCTCGCCCACGCCCAGCGACAGGGCGTGCTGGGCGTTGTCGAAGGCCGAGGCGCCGCCGCCCAGAATGGCGATCCGGCGGCCCTTCAGCGCCTCAAAGTCTATCGCCTCTGACGTATGGGCGTAGCGGCTCCTCGGCAGGCGCTCGGCGACCATGGGCGGGGTGTGCCATTCGCCGCCGCCCTGGATCCCCGTGGCGAGGATGACGTTGCGCGCCAGCAGGGTCCCGTTTCCGGGCGCGCCGGCCCCGCCGATGAAGACCCGGTGCAGGCCGCCGCCCAGGGGTTCGATCCGGGTGACCTGGGCCTCGTTGCGGACCGGCAGATCCAGGACCTGCCGGTACCAGCGCAGGTAACGCATCCACTCCTGGCGCGGGATCTTGCCGAGCCCGTCCCAGCCGGCCTCGCCATATTGCGCGGTCCACCAGGTGCGGAAGGCGAGCGCCGGCATCCCCTGTTCGATGCTGCCCAGGTGCTTGGGCGTGCGCAGGGTGACCATGCGGGCGTAGGTGACCCAGGGGCCTTCGGCGCCGGCGGGGTTCTCATCCAGGATCAGGATGTTGCGGATCCGCTCACGCAGCAGGGCGAAGCCCGCCGCCAGGCCGCTCTGGCCGCCGCCGATAATCAGGGCGTCGAGCACGGGCTCGCCGTTGGGCCCCTGCCGTGGCTTGACCCAGTCGGGGCCGTTGAACTCCAGGGTCTCGAGGTCGCGGCGGACCTGCTGGCCCAGGGCCTCAAGGGCCGGGGAGGACTCGATGGCGGTGATGGCGTTCATGGCTGCGGCTCCGGGGTCAGGGCCTGCAGGGCGTCGGTCAGGCGCAGGCCGCTGATCAGCCCGACCTGGGCCAGGGCCTCGGCGAACTCGGCTTCCGGCGCGCCGGCCAGACGCTGGCGCATGGCGCCAGGATCCCGGCCTTGTCGTGCAGGCGCACGCAGATGATGAAGGGAAAGCCGAACCGCTCCGCATAGGCGGCGTTGAGGGCGTGGAACTCGCCGAACTCGGCCTCTGTCAGGCGGTCGAGGCCGGCGCTGGCCTGCTCGGCCGCGGAGTCGGCGGTCAGCCCCTGGGCGATTGCGGCCTTGTCGGCGAGCTGAGGGTGGGCGCGCAGCAGGGCGAGCTGTTCGGCGGTCGAGGCATCCGCGATGGCGGTCTGGAACGCCGCTTTCAGGGCCTCGGGCTCGGCGAAGGGGCCCTTCGCCCAGGCGCGTTCGGCGACCCAGGGGGAGTGCTCATAGAGATGACCGAAGGCGGCGAGGAAGGCCTCGCGCGTGGCGGGCAGGGGGCTCATGCGGCGAACTCGCGAGGTCGAGCCTGGGACCGGCGCCGATCACACCGTCGCGCTCTAGCTGGGCGGCGACCTGGATCAGCAGGGCCTCGCCGCCCGGCGCCGCAATCAGCTGGACGCCGACCGGCGGCGTGGCGGGCTGCACGATCGGCAGGGTCAGGCCCGGCAGGCCGATGAAGCTGATCGGCTGGGTGTACATGCCGGCATTGGCGCGAACCGACACCTCGGCGCCGTTCAGGCGGATGGTCGCCTGGCCGATCGGCTGGGCCGGGAAGGGCGTGGCCGGCGCGATCAGAACGTCGAAGGTCTCGAACAGGGCCAGGGCCTCGGCCAGGAAGCGGCGGCGATAACGGTGCGCGCGGGCGACGATGTGGGCCGGCAGCATGGCGCCGGCGATCAGCCGGTCGCGGGTGGCGGGATCGAAGTCGCCGGGACGCTCGCGCAGGTTTTTCAGGTGCAGCGATCCGCCTTCGCTGCCGGTGATGCAGAAGGCGGCGGATCGCGCGGCGTGGGCGCCCGGAAGCTCGGTGGCGGTCGCGGTGAGGGCGTCGGCGACCCGGGCCGCGGCGGCGACGACCAGATCCCCGGCTCCGGTCTCGAACCAGCCGCCCAGCCGACCGGCCCGCAGGCCCTGGGGCGGCATGTCGACCAGGGGCAGGGTGGGAATGGCCGGACCCTCGCGGCTCGCCGGATCCTGAGGGTCATGGCCCTGCAGGACGTCATAGGCGAGCGCCATGTCCCGGGCCGTCCGGGCGAAGGGCCCGGCGTGATCCAGGCTGTGCACGAAGGGCCGGACCCCGTGACGCGACAGGCCGCCGAAGGTGGGTTTCAGGCCATAGAGCCCGCAGAACGCCGCGGGCACGCGGATCGAGCCATTGGTGTCGGATCCCAGGGTCAGGGGAACCAGACCCGCCGCGACCGCCGCCGCCGACCCACCGGACGATCCGCCGGAGACCAGGCTCAGGTCGTGAGGATTACGGGTCGGTCCGTAGTGCGAATTCTCGGTCGTGAAGCCGTAGGCGTACTCGTCCATGTTCAGAGCGCCGACCAGGATCGCGCCGGCGTCCCGGAGCTTGGCCACCAGGGTGGCGTCGCGGGCGGCGGGCGGGTTCGAGGCATCGATGATCGAGCCGGCGAGGGTGGTGACCCCGGCGACGTCGAACAGGTTCTTCACCGCGAAGGGAACGCCGGCCAGGGGGCCCGGCGCCGCGCCGGCCGCCAGGGACGCATCCAGGGCGGCGGCTTCGGCCAAGGCGGTTTCCGTGAAGACCGCGGTGAAGGCGTTGATGGCCGGATCGGCCCGGGCGATCCGCTGAAGGCTGCGGGCCGTCATCTCCACGGCGGTGGTCCGGCCGGCCGCGACGGCCGCGGCGATCTCGAAGGCGGTTTCCGGCGCGGCGGTCATGGGCGCAGCAGGGTGGCGGGGTCGAGATCGTCGGCCATCTTGATCCCCTCGAAGTCCGACGCCCGGTCGAGCAGGATGGCGATATTGGCGGCCACAGCGCGGTGGCTGGTCTCGGACAGCTGCAGATCCAGCAGCGCGGCGGCCGCCGAGACGAAGGCGTCGATCTCGTCGGAGCTGGCCATCAGGGCGCCTGATAGGGATGGGTCGCCAGCCAGTGACGGGCGATGTCGATGCGCTTGGCCACCCAGACCCGATCATGGGCCAGGACGTAGTCGAGGAACTTGGCGACCGAGGCCAGGCGCGCGGGCCGTCCGGCCACACGGCAGTGCAGGCCGATGGACAGCATCTTCGGCGCGGTCTCGCCCTCGGCGTAAAGGGTGTCGAAGGCGTCCTTCAGATAGTTCAGGAACTGGTCGCCGGCGTTGAAGCCCTGATAGGCGACGAACCGCATGTCGTTGGTGTCGAGCGTATAGGGCACGATCAGCTGCGGCTGGCCGTGCTGGTCGTCGTAATAGGGCAGGTCGTCGGCGTAGGAGTCGGCGTCATAGACGAAGCCGCCCTCTTCCGAGACCAGGCGCGCGGTGTTGGGGCTGGTGCGGCCCTGGTACCAGCCCAGAGGCCGCTCCCCCGTCAGCCGGGTGTGAATCTCGATGGCCTTGGCGATGTGCTCGCGCTCGATCTCCGCCGGGACGTCCTGGTAGTTGATCCAGCGATAGCCGTGGGTGGCGATCTCCCAGCCGGCCTCCCGCATGGCCTCGACGGCCAGCGGATTGCGCTCCAGCGCCATGGCCACGCCGTAGACGGTGAGCGGCGCGCCGCGGGAGACGAAGAGGTCCCGCAGCCGCCAGAAGCCGGCGCGGGAGCCATATTCGTAGAGGCTCTCCATCGACATGTGCCGGGCGCCGGGGATCGCCTGGGCGCCGACCATCTCCGACAGAAAGGCTTCGGCGGCGGGGTCGCCGTGCAGCACGGAATTCTCCGCGCCTTCCTCGTAGTTGAGCACGAACTGGACAGCGATGCGGGCGCCGTTCGGCCACTGGGCGTGGGGCGCCGGCCGCCATAGCCGATCAGGTCGCGGGGATAGGTCACGCGGCGATCCCCGATCCGAAGACCGCCAGGGCCGCATCCACCGCCTGGCCGGACGGGAGCGCGACGCCTTCGGTGCGCAGCACGGCCTCCAGGGCTCCCAGGGTGTTGAGCACATTGGGCTTGGTGCAGTTGTAGCCCATGGCGCCCAGCCGCCAGATCTTGCCGTGCAGCGGGCCGAAGGAGCTGCCGATCTCGATGCCGAAATCGACCCGCATCCGGGCCCGCACCCGTTCGCCGTCGACGCCCTCGGGGATGTAGACTCCCGTGACATTGGTCATCTTGTGGGCGCGGTCGCCGTAGACGGTCAGACCCATGGCCTCGACCCCCGCGGTCATGGCCCGGCCGGCGGCCGCATGGCGGGCGAAGCGGGCCTCGAGCCCCTCGGCCAGAACCAGCCGGGCGCACTCGCGCGCGCCATAGAGCAGGGTGGTGGACTCGGTGTGGTGGTTCAGCCGGCGCTCGGACCAGTAGTCCATGATCATCGCCAGATCGAAATAGTTGGACGCGATCCTGGGGCCGTTTCCCGAAGGACCGCCGGCCGCCAGGCCCAACTCGACATGCCGGCGCGAGAAGATGTGCTCGGCCGCACGGTCGGAGATCGTGATGGGCGCGATGCCCGACGGCCCGCCCAGGCACTTCTGCAGGCCGGCGCTGACGATGTCCGCGCCCCAGGCGTCGACCGGGGTCGGCATGCCGGCGAGCGTCGCGGTGGCGTCGACGAAGGAGAGCGCGCCGCATTGGCGGGCGACCTCGCCCAGGCCCTCAAGCGGCTGGGCCATGGTGGTGGAGGTGTCGCCGTGCACGCAGGCGATCAGCCGGGGCTTCACGGCGGCGGCCGCCTCGGCCAGCTTCGCCATCGGCACGACTTCGCCCCACGGGGCTGAGACCACATGCACCACCGCGCCGCAGCGTTCGGCGATCTCGGTCAGCAGGGCGCCGAAGCGGCCGTGACTGGCCACCAGGCAGACGTCGCCGGGCGCGAGCACCGAGATCAAGGCCGCCTCGATCGCCGCCCGCGCCGTGCCGTCGATCAGAAAGGTCTGGCGGTTCTGCGTCTGGAAGACCTGGCGATAGAGCGCCATGGTCTCGTTCATATAGTCGGTGAATTCCGGATCGAACTGGCCGAGCAACTGGGCCGACATGGCCCGCAGCACCCGCGGATGGGCGTTGGCGGGGCCCGGCCCCATCAGCAGCCGCTGGGGCGGATCGATCTCGCCGGCCCCAAGGCCGTCTGACGCGCTCATAGGCCGCGCGCCTCCAGGCGCTCGACGAAGGCGACCATGGCGCGGGCTGCGAAGCCGGTGTCCTCGTAGGTGACCTGCTCCGCCGAATTGTGGCTGACCCCGCCCTCGCAGCGGATGAACAGCATGGCCACCGGCGCGATGCGGGCGACGGCCATGGCGTCGTGACCCGCCCCGCTCATCAGCATCCGGGCGGGCACGCCGACATCCTCCACCGCCTCGCCCATCAGCCGGGTCAGTTCCGGATCGCAGGGGCAGCCGGGCAGGTCCTGGACCTGGACGAATTCCAGGCTCAGCCCACGGGCTTCGGCGATCCCCTCCAGCTCCTGGCGGATGTGCTCGGCGGCGGCGTTGCGGGTGTCACGGTCGCTGGCGCGCACGTCGATGAAGATCTCCGCCTCGCCGGCGATGACGTTGAAGGCCGAGGTCGAGGTCTGGAACTTGCCGACCGTGCCGACCAGGTCCTGGGCCCCGTCGCGGCAGATGCGCTCCACGGCCAGGACGCCGGCGGCGCCGGCGGCGAGCGCGTCGGCGCGCAGGTTCATGGGCGTGGTGCCCGCATGTCCCGCCGTGCCCACGAACTTGGCCCGCAGCCGCAGCTGGGCGGCGATGCCGGTCACGACGCCGATGGGCAGGCCCTCCGACTCCAGGACCGGGCCTTGTTCAATATGGGCTTCGACATAGGCCAGAACTTCTCCAGGTCGCCGGACCGCTTCGGCCACGCGGCTGGGATCCAGGCCGAACGCTTCCAGGGACTGAGCCAGGGTGACGCCGTTCTGGTCGGTCAAGGCCAGAGCTTCCGCGCTGACGCCGCTGGCGATCGCCTTGCTGCACAACATGGAGGCAGGGAATCTGGAGCCTTCCTCGTCGCCAAAGGCGATGACCTCGATGGCGAAGGGCAGGCGCCGCCCGGCGCGGGAGAAGGCCGCGACGCATTCGACGCCCAGCATCACGCCCAGCGCCCCGTCATAGCGGCCGCTGTCAGGCACGGTGTCGATATGCGAACCGATCAGCAGGGCCGGCGCGCCGGGCGTCAGCCCCTCATAGCGGCCGATGAGATTGCCCATCGGATCCAGGCGGACGCTCATGCCCGCCTCCGTCATCCAGTCGCTCAACAGGTCGAGCGCATGGCGATGCGACGCGGTCAGGTACGGCCTGAGGAGAAAGGCGCTGCTCTCACTGTAGGGCGCGGCGCCGAGGGCGTCGCAGCGCGCCACAGGACGGAGCCCCATGTCGGGAATCAGTAAATCCATAACCTGCCGAGCAACGATTGCGTCCATGACGTCGGGGCGCCGGAACAGCGGCGGCTCCCACATCCGCCTCGCACTCCAGCCCGATCATCTTGGCGCCTCCGTCCGCGCCGGACCTTCAGATAGCGTTTGAAAGTGCTAGCGGGTCGCAGCCCGCCCTGGCTGAAGCCTTGCCGGTTGTCTTCGCTATGATCTGCGCTAAGCGGGCGAAGAGGTCGGAATGCTGAATGCGGTGCGAAGTTCGCGGGGGATGGTGACGTCTCCCCATCACCTGGCCAGCAGCGCGGGGCTGCAGGTGCTGCGCGCCGGCGGCACGGCGGCGGAGGCCGCAGTGGCCACGGCGGCGACGCTTGCGGTGGTCTATCCGCACATGAACAGCATCGGCGGCGACAGCTTCTGGCTGGTGTCCGAACCGGGCGCCGACCCGGTGGCGGTGGACGCCTGTGGCCGCGCGGCGGGCCGCGCCGATGTGGAGCTCTATCGCCAGCAAGGCTTCGAGCGGATCCCCTGGCGCGGACCGCTGGCCGCCAACACCGTGGCCGGGACCCTGTCGGGCTGGGCGCGGGTGCTGGAACTGGGCGGGGCCGGCATGAGCCTGGACGCTGTTCTGGGCGAGGCGATCCGCCTGGCCGAGGAGGGCGTGGTCGCCGGCGCCGGCCTGTCGGAGATGGTCGCCGCCAAGCAGGCCGAGCTGGAGGCCTTGCCCGGTTTCGCTGAGGTGTTCCTGCCCGGCGGAGACCCCATCGGATGCGGCCAGCGCCTGATGCAGCCGGCGCTCGCCCGCACCCTGCGTCGCCTGGCGAGCGACGGACTGGACAGCTTCTATCGCGGGGCCCTGGCGGAGGATTTCGCCGCCGACCTGGAGGCGGCCGGATCGCCGGTTGGGCTGGAGGATCTGCGGGCCCACCGTGCGGACACGGTCGCCCCGCTCAGCGTCAGCGTCTCCGGCGCGCGGCTGTTCAACCTGCCGCCGCCGACCCAGGGCGTGGCCTCGCTGCTGATCCTGGCCCTGTTCGATCGGCTGGAATGCGAGCGCGGCGAGAGCTTCGAGCATCTGCATGGGCTGATCGAGGCGACCAAGCAGGCCTTCCGGGTGCGTGACGCCCATGTCGGCGATCCGGGCGCCTGGTCGGCCCAGGCGGTGCTGGACGACTGGCGCGGGCTGGACCGCATGGCCGGCCGCATCGACCCGCGCACGGCTGCCCCCTGGCCCCCGTCGCCGATCGGCGGCGACACCGTCTGGTTCGGCGTGATCGACGCCGAGGGCCGGGCGGTGAGCGCGATCCAGAGCACCTATTTCGAGTTCGGCTCAGGTCTTGCCCTGCCGCGCACCGGGGTGATCTGGCAGAACCGCGGCTGCAGCTTCAGCCTGGCCGGCGAAGGCCCCAACCAGCTGAAGCCGGGCGCCAAGCCGTTTCACACCCTCAATCCCGCCATGGCCCGCTTCGACGACGGCCGGGTGATGGTCTACGGCACCATGGGCGGGGAGGGGCAGCCCCAGACCCAGGCGGCGGTGTTCAGCCGCTATGCGCGCTTCGGCCAGGACCTGCAGCAGGCGGTGACCGCGCCGCGCTGGCTGCTCGGCCGCACCTGGGGCGACGACGCCACCAATCTGAAGCTGGAGGATCGCTTTCCCCGCGCCCTGGTCGACCGTCTGCGGGCGCCGGCCATGACGTCGAGGTGGTCGCCCCGTTCACCAGCCTGATGGGCCATGCCGGCGCCATCGTCCGGGCGGCGGACGGGGTGCTCGAAGGGGCGACCGACCCCCGCAGCGAGGGCGCGGTCGCCGCCTACTAGGCGACGGCGGCGACGGCGGCTGCCGCCGGCCGCTCGATCAGCAGGCGGGTCCGCTCGACCAGGAAGTCGGCGAACAGCCGCACGCGGGCCGGCAGCAGGTGCTTGTTGGGATAGAGCAGGGTCAGCGACACCGCCTCCGGCGGGAAGGCCGGCATCAGGGCTTCCAACTCGCCGCGCCGCAGATGGTCGGCGACCTCCCAATAGGGCTTCAGCACGATGCCGGCGCCCTGCAGGGCCCATTCGGTCAGCACGTCGCCGTCGTCAGCGTCGAAGCGGCCGGCCACCGGCACGACCGTCGGGCCGGCGGGGGTCTCCAGGGTCCAGCGGGCCTGGGCGCTGCCGGGATAGCGGAGCAGGAGGCAGTTGTGCTGCAGCAGATCGTCCGGCGTCTCGGGCCGGCCGTGCTGTTCGAGATAGGCCGGCGAAGCGCAGAGCACCCGGGGGCAGTCGGCGATCTTGCGGACCACCAGGCTGGAGTCCGGCAGCACCGCCATGCGGACCGCGACGTCTACAGATTCCGAGAGGAGGTCGATCACATGATCAGACAGCCGCAGCCGGATCTCCAGGCGCGGATAGAGGGCGTGGAACTCCGAGACCAGCGGCGCCAGGAACCGGCGTCCGAAGCCCAGGGGCGCGGTCACCCGAAGCGTTCCGGTCGGTACGCCGCTGGCCGTGGCCATGCTGTTCTCGGCCCGCTCCACGGCGGCCAGGACGTCGAGGGCGTGCTCATAGAAGATCAGGCCCGCCTCGGTCGGCTGCAGGCTGCGGGTGGTGCGGTTCAGCAGGCGGATGCCCATCTGCTCTTCCAGCTGAAGGATGCGGTGGCTGGCGGCGGCGGCCGACAGACGCAGGTTGCGCGCGGCGGCCGAGATGCTCTTCAGCTCCACGGCCTTCACGAAAACGGACAGCTCATTCAACACGAGTCACCTCCGGCGGACCTGGTCCGCGCTCGCGGCTTCCAGACGCGCCATCGCGCCCTTCCTACAAGCCGTGAGCTCGATGGGAGTTTGAATGCGGTGGAAATTCAAGGTGATGGCGCAGGGCTGGCGGCGGAGGACCGTGCCTGACCCGGATTTGATCACAATTGACGCCCCGTTGCGGCCCTCTGCCTACGGATTTGTCGGGCCTTCCCGCCTGGCGTGTGTTCGCGCGGTCTGAAACAGGTATTCGATGATTCAGGTCCGAGGTCTGGAGCGACCTTCTTCTTGCGCCGGAGGTCATCCAGCTTACGAAAATCGTTGAAACTCTTGGAGCAAGGCCGTCAAGACGTGCGACCTTCTGGCGCCTGTCGCGGTCAGGAGCCCGCGGACGGATCCTGCGACCAATCCCTGGGGGCGGACCTGGGCCGCATCGAGAGGGTGTGGCTCTGGAAATTGACGTCGCCTTCGCCCGTCACCGCATAGAGCGCCTCGAAGGCGGGGGAGGTCTTGGCGACCGATTTGAGGGCCTTCAAACCCTCGGCGCTGGAGACCTGCTCGGCCGCGGCGACGGCGCCGATGTCGCGGGCGCCGGCGACGATGGCGATGTGGTTGCCCGCCGGCCCCCGGAAGGCGGCGAAATAGCCGTAGTCGCTATAGACGCCGCCGCGGGACGGCCCCATGGCGCCCTGGCTGAAATAGGCCTTGCGGGTCCCGGTATCGATCAGCTCGTCGTAACTCTCCCCGACCCGGTAATTCGAACCGGAAAAGGCCGGGGCGCTCAGGGGGCCGAGACCGCTGAGATAGCCGACATAGATGATGTCGTGGGTCTTCAGCATGTCGGGCGTCAGCTGCGAGGCGCGTAGGACGGTCACGGGCTTTCGGCCGGCGAACAGTCCAGAGAGGCGAGTGACCGCTGGCGCGCTGGAGGTCGGCAGGTAGCTGAGCCCCAGGTCGACATAGCGGGCGGCCTTGTCGGGATGCTGCATCAGGAACTGGGTCAGGTCGTCCGGCGAATTGACGCCGTATTCCCGGACCAGCCGGGCGATCTCCATGCCGTCGTCGGATTCGCCGAAGATGTAATAGTCCCCGACCACCAGGGTCAGGGGAAACCGGCTGTCGAGAAAGGGACGCCAGACGGGACTGGCGGCCGCCAGATCGGCGGGGGTGGCGGGCCGGTGCAGCACTACGGCGAGGGCCGCCAGGTTGATCGCGGCGAGCAGCAGGCCCGCCAGCACGAATAAGCTGGACCGCCGGCTCAGGGGCGGCGAGGCCGGCAGAGTGGGACCTGCGGCGGTCGTCTCCGGCTCGGCGACGATCCGGTACTCGCCCTTGGCCAGGGTCAGCCGATGACCGCTGGCCGACGCGGCGGTCCGGGCATGATGGTCGAGCTTGGCGCGCAGCCGGTGGGCATAGACCCGGACCACCGCGTCCTGGCCGGCCTCGAAGTCGCCCGAGCGGCCGAAGACCTCATAGGCGATCTCCCGCTCCTTCGGCGACCGCCCCTCGACCGCGCGGGCCACCAGATAGTCGAACAGGCCGATCAGCAGCCGCGACCGGCCCAGCACGCCGCTGGCCCGCACCTCGGCCGCCAGGGCGACCAGCAGGTCGGCGGACTCGGCGTCCGGGGCGCTTCTGATAACGTTCTGTAACATCCCGGATAACCGTAAATCACATGACGCCCCGGGGCGGCGCGCTAACCCTTCAGGCTCGAGGCGACCGGTCCAGTGCGGACGAATGCGGCGCCGGGGGGCGTGAATGGCTGCGAACTTGGCGCCCAGGGCGGGGTGGCGCGCATGGATGCTGGGCGGCGTCGGCCTGCTGGCGGTCCTGCTCGCCCTCTATGTCGTCGCGGCGCGACGGGACGCGCAGCTGCTGCGCGCGGACCCTGACGCGCCCATTGCTGATGCGGGTCTGAAGCGCGCCGCCGTCGCGGCCGGACGCGGGGTATTCGCCGCCAACTGCGCGAGCTGCCATGGCGCAGACGGGCGCGGCGGGCGGGGGGTTCCGAACCTGACCGACCACGACTGGCTCTATGGAACCGGCGCGGTGGGCGAGATCGAGCAGACGGTCGCCTATGGAATTCGCTCGCACGATCCCAAGGGCTGGAACCTGGCGGTCATGCCCGCCTATGGGACGATCAAACCGAGCCCGGCCCACCAGATCGACCCGCTCAGCCCCGGCGACATTGCCGACGTGATCGCCTTCCTGGATCGCGCGCGGGGGCAGCCGGTCTCCGATGACGGCGCCGTCCAACGGGGGCAGGCGATCTATGCCGGGCGCGGCGGCTGCTACGACTGTCACGGCGGGGACGCCCGCGGCGACCCGGCGATCGGCGCCCCCAACCTGCTCGACCATGTCTGGCTCTATGGCGACGGCGGCGACGCCAGCGTCTTTCAATCCATCGCGCTCGGGCGGCGGGGCGTGATGCCCGGCTTCCTGGGCCGGCTGTCGGCCCTGAAGCTGCGTCAGGTCGCGCTCTATGTCCGCTCGCTATCCGAGACCCCGAAGGAGACCCCATGACCGCTGAAGCGCCGCCGAGCGGCTGGTCGAGCCTGAGCCAGGTCTATCCCCGCCGCGCCTTCGTGCTGGCCGGACTGGGGGCGGGCCTGGGCCTGGCCCTGGCCGGGGTCGCCCTGTTCACCGCCAAGGGCACCTCGACCCTGGTGGTCCCCGCCGACGCCGTCGCCATGGTCAATCAGCAGCCGATCTCGCGCATCGACTATGACGCCCAACTGCGGGTCCTGGCGCCCGAGCCCGGCGACGCCACCCCGGCGGTGCGCAAGCAGGTCCTGGACGACATGATCCGCGAGGAACTGTTCGTCCAGCGCGCCAAGGAGCTGGACCTGGCGGTGATGGATCCCGAGATCCGCGCCGCCATGGTCAAGGCGGTCGAGGCTCAGGCCGCCGCCAATGTGGTCACCGCCCGGGCGACCGAGGACCAGGTCCGCGCCTATTACGACGCCCACCGGGACAAGTACGCGAGCGAGGGGACCATGACGGTCCGCGACCTGGTGTTCCCTTCCGGCACGGCCGACGCGGCGCGCGCGGCCCTGGCGGGCGGGGCGCCCGTCGCCGCGGTCCTGGCCCGGTTCGGCGGCCG
>NZ_JALDPT010000063.1 GCF_022695515.1 Phenylobacterium aquaticum | reverse complement strand
GCCGGGCCGGCGCAGAATGGCCTCGGCGCGGGCCAGCCAGCGATTGGCCTCCGACACCGCCTCGGCCGGCGAGCCCCGGCGCGGCGCTGCTCGTCGCCGGTGACCCACAGGTCGAGGTCGAAGTCGGGATAGCGGGGATCGTCGAACACCAGGCGCAGAGTGACCCGGCTGGCGTGGCCCACCACCTGGTCGAGGGCGCGCCGCGGTTCGTTGCGGAAGGCCCGCGCCAGCACCTGGCCGTCGACGATCATCTCGGCGCCGGCCAGCTCATCGATGCGGTAGATCAGGCACCAGGCGCCGGCGTCCCAGGTCACGGCCGCCAGGCCCGAGGTGAAGGAGAAGCCGGCCCCCCGGCCGCGGCCCCGCGCCACCACCATGGCCTCGGGCTCGGCGTTCAGCACCTTGCGCAGCGAGCGCAGGATGCGGCGGTTCTCGTCCATGAACCAGATGGCGGCGGAGCCGAAAAAGGTCACCGCCGTGCCCGCCAGGGCCACCATCAGCAAAAGGCGCATGATCTCGCTCATGGGCGCGACGCTAGCGTGGTTCGGGGATGGCCGGAAGGATCAGAGGTCGAGTTCCACCACCACAGGGACGTGATCGGAGGGCTTGTCCCACCCGCGCACGTCGCGGTGGATCACGCAGCTCTTCAGGTGGTCGGCGGCCTGGGGCGAGAGCAGGGCGTGGTCGATGCGGATGCCGTTGTTCCGGGGCCAGGCGCCGGCCTGATAGTCCCAGAAGGTGTAGCTCTCCGGCGCGCCGTCCACCGCCATGAAGGCCTCGGTCAGGCCCAGCCACTTCAGCGCCCGGAACGCCTCGCGGCTCTGGGGCTGGAACAGGGCGTCGCGGGTCCAGTCCTCGGGGCGGGCGGCGTCGCGGGCGTCGGGAATGACATTGTAGTCGCCCATCAGGGCCAGCGGCTCCTCCAGCGGCAGGAGCTCGCGGACATGGGCGTTCAGCCGCGCCATCCAGGCCAGCTTGTAGCCGAACTTGTCGGTGTCGATCGGATTGCCGTTGGGCAGATAGATCGAGGCGACGCGCACGGGCTGGGGGCCTGATACCACCGCCTCGACATAGCGGGCCTGCTCGTCGGCGTCGTCGCCCGGCAGGCCGCGGCGCACATCCTCCAAGGGGGTCTTGGACAACAGGGCCACGCCGTTATAGGTCTTCTGGCCATGGACGGCGAGGTTGTACCCCAGGCGCTCGAAGGCTTCGGCGGGGAACTTCTCGTCGACGCACTTGATCTCCTGCAGACAGGCGACGTCCGGCGACGCCTCTTCGAACCAGCGCAACACCGTTTCCAGTCGCGCATTGATTGAATTGACGTTCCAAGTCGCGATTCGCATTGACGGCTCCAGGGCGGATGAGAACGCTAACGGCCATGGCGGAGGGGCTCAAGGCAATGCCTGATACGTCACAGCGTTGGCGATTGGCGGGGATGATCGCGGCGACCGTGGTGTGGGCGGTCATGGCCGCGTTCGGCGCGCTCGCCTGCATCTTCTCGCCGCTGATCTTCGACCGTCCGGGGAATTTGATGAACCCCCTGGCCTGGCTGAGCCTGCTGCTGCTGGTCACCTTCTGGATCGTCTGCATCCTGGCGCCCTTCGGGGCCTGGGTGGTGTTCCGTCGGGGGCAGGAATCCCTGGCCTGGGCGGCCATGGCCGCGCCGCTCGCCTGGCTGGCGCTGCTGGCGGCGGTCCTGCAGTTCGTGCCGGGCTGATCAGCGCCCGGCGGCGACCAGCTGGCTGAAGGTCTCCGTGCCGATCGGATAGTCCCGCCAGTCCTTGTAGTCGAAGTGCCACCACTCCTCGGGAAACACGCTGAAGCCCTCGGCCTCCATCGCCTTGCGCAGCAGGTCGCGCGTCCAGCGCTGGCGGCTGGTGCCGCCCACATAGTCGGCGTAGCTGCGCCGGGACATCTCGTCATAGCGCCCGGTCATCTCCACCGGCTCGCCGGTCTTGAGATCGTAGAGGGTGAGGTCGACCGCGCAGCCGCGGTTGTGCCGCGAGCCCTTGGCCGGGTCGGCCACGAAGACATGGGCGTAGGCCGGGGTGGCGTCCCAGAACATGCGGGTCACGAACCAGGGGCGATAGCCGTCGTGGATCAGCAGGCCATAACCCTGGGCCTTCAGGGTCTTGGCCGCGCGGGCCAGGGCCTCGGCGGCCGGACGCTGCAGCCAGGCGCCGGACCGCTCATAGAGCGGAAAGCCCATGAAGTTGTTGGTCGAGGCGTAGCGGATGTCGAGCCGGATGGTCGGATCGAGGCTGGTGAGGCTGACCAGGTCCGAGGCCCGGCGGGCGGGCGGCTCCGCGGGCGGCGTGGCGGCCAGGGCGGCGGCGCGGACCCGCGCCGGATCGGCCTTCACCCCGGCCTGGATCTCGGCCACGGTCTCCGCGCCCACGTCGCGGCGGGGCAGGCGCTCCCCCGACAGGATCACGGCGTCCGGGGCGAAGGCGACCTCGCCGACCGCGCCGGTGTATCGCCCGGGCGAGATCTGCCACAGGGCCGACGCCTGCAGGCCTCGACCATTGAGATAGAGCTGTCCGCCCTGCTCGTAGACGGTCAGCAGGTTGTCGCCGGTCCCATACTCGCCGACCGCCGCGGCGATCGCAGGCGCGGGCGGCGGAGGGACGGCCTGGGCGCGGAGGTCGGCGGGCGCGATGATCGTCAGGGCTGTCGCCAGCGCCGCTAGCCAGGCTCGCATGCCGTTCTCCCTCTGGGCGAACCTGTCGCACGTCTGCGTTGTGGTTCGGGGTCGGGGGACAGGTATAATCCCCTATGGCGTCCGACGTGACAGATTCTCGGCCCCTGTACCGACCCGGCGCAAGGGTCGCGGCCGCCTATTTCCTCGCTTGCGCCGGCCGCATCACCCGCCTGCTCAACGAGGATATCGGCCCGTCCATCGCATTTCTGGGCGTGTCCTGGGCGAACGTGGCCCACCTGGCCGGGGGCGGCGACGCGCCGCCGGTCCCGGACGAGGCCCGTGCGCCGGTGACGGTCTATCGCCTGGCCGACAATCTCGGCATGCCCTACGAGACCGCCCGGCGTTACGCGACCCGGCTGGTGGAGGCCGGGCTCTGCACCCGCTCGGAGGCGGGCTTGGTCATTCCCGACGCGGTGCTGACCCGCCCGGACTTCCGCGCCCTGGTGCGGGAGACCTGGGAGGCGACCGCCGCCCTTCGCAATGACCTCCTGGCCCTGGGCGTGGCCTTGCCCGAGCCGGCCGGTCCGCCGACGGATGAGGACCGGCGCTGGGTCGCGCGGCTGTCGACGGACTATTTCCTCCGCTATCTCGGCTATGTGACCGAGGCCCTTGAGGCCGATCCGATCACGGCCCTGGTCTTCCTCTCGGTCTATGACGTCAACGCCCGGCCGGTGCGGGAGCAGCCTGAGATCTCCCTGACCCTGCCGGCCCCGGACGCCGTGCGGCCCGATGCGCTGCGCGAGCCCGCCTCGATCTATCGCGTGGCCAAGACCCTGCGTCTGCCCTACGAGACCGCGCGGCGTCACGCGCGGCGCCTGATCAAGGACGGCTGGTGCGAGACGGCGCCGGACGGCGGCCTGATCGTGCCGGGCGCCAGCCTGCTGCGCCCCGTCATGGCCCATGCCGCGGAACTGAGTTGGCGCGCCGCCCTGCAGTTCCTGGCCAGCGCCGCCGACCGGGGCCTCGGCGCGGCGCCTTGACAGGACGGGCGGGCTGGGACCGTCTCGCTCCCCTCACAGCATCTCGGGGAGCACGGGCTTGGACATCGCGAATCTGGACGCCACGGCCTGCGCCGAGCTGATTGCGGCCGGCGAGGTTTCGCCGCGCGAGCTGGTCCAGGCCAGCATCGATCGGATCGAGGTGCTGAACCCGACCCTGAACGCGGTCGTCCACAAGCTCTATGACAAGGCCCTGGCGGCGGCCGACGACCCGGCGCTGGCCGACACGCCGCTGAAGGGTGTGCCGACCCTGGTCAAGGACCTGGACGGCTCGACGGCCGGCGATCCCTGGTACGGCGGCTCGGTCTATCTGAAGAAGCTCGACTGGCATGAGCCGGACGACAGCCACGCCATCGCGCAGATGCGCAAGGCCGGCCTGCTGATCGTCGGCAAGACCGCGACGCCGGAGCTCGGCATGCAGGTCAACACCGTCACCGACGCCCATGGGACCACCCGCAATCCCTGGAACCTGGAGCACAGCGCCGGGGGATCGAGCGGCGGGTCGGGGGCGGCGGTCGCCGCCCGCATCGTGCCCCTGGCCCATGGCGGCGACGGTGGCGGCTCGATCCGCATTCCCGCCGGCTACAACGGCCTGTTCGGCCTGAAGCCGTCGCGCGGCCGGGTCTCCAACGCGCCGCTGGAGGCCGATCCCTGGGGCGGCCTGGTCTGCCGCCACGTCCTCACCCGCTCGGTCCGCGACAGCGCCCTGATGCTCGATTGGCTGTCTAAGCCGAGCCTCGGCGACCCCTATGCCGCGCCGGCCGCCGCCCGGTCCTACAAGGACGAGGTGAGGGCCGGCGTGAAGGGCCTGCGGGTCGGGCTGATGACCCATCATCCGATGGGCGCGCTCCTGGATCCCGAGTGCGTCGCCGCCGTCCGCCAGATGGGCGAGCGGCTCGCCGAAGCCGGGGCCGTGGTCGAGGAGTCCTGGCCGGCCGCCTTCGCCGATCTGCGCCCCGAATGGATGGGCGTCGTCGTCACCGCCTGGATCGCCCATGAGCTGGAGGACCTGATCCGCCGCACCGGGGTCGAGCCCGGCCCCGGCGACCTGATGCCCGCCGCCGCCGGCGCGCTCGCCGCCGGCCGCAAGCTGCCGGCGCCGGTCTATATCGCCACCATGGAGGCGATCCACGCCTGGTCGCGCCAGATGAAGGCCTGGTGGGCCGATCACGACATCCTGCTGATGCCGACCTCGCCCTATGTGGCGCCGCGCCTGGATGTGCTGGCCGCCGATCCCGCCAACGCCGCCATGGGGGTGTCGCTGACCGCGCCCTTCAACATGACCGGCCAGCCGGCCGCCTCGATCCCCGGCGGCTGGAGCGCTCTGGGCCTGCCGGTCGGGGTGCAGGCGATCGCCGACTTCGGGCGGGAGGACCTGATCTTCCGGATCGCCGGCGCCCTGGAGGAGATCGCGCCCTGGACCGAGCGCCGGCCGGGCGTCTGCGCCGTCTAGCGGGCCAGGTGGCCGATCTCGTTGATGCGCCGGACCTTGGCCTGGCCGTGTTCGATATCGACCTCGCTGACCCCGCAGGGATCCTGGCTGAGCCGGCCATAGGCTGACAGGGGCTGGTCCAGCAGCTGGAGGAGCAAGGCGCGGTTGACGCTGTCGTGGCCGACCAGCACGACGCTCTTGTCCGGATGGCGGGCCAGCACCTCGCGCAGGGCGTCGGCGGTGTGGCCGACCAGGTCCTGCAGCGACTCGCCCTGGGGGAACCGCACCAGCTGAGGGGCCTGTTTCCACAGCCGATAGGCCTCGGGCTCGGCGGCGGCGACCTCCTCGTGGGTCCGCCACTGCCAGCCGCCATAGTCCAGGTCGTTCAACCCCTCCGCCGTCTGGACCTCAAGGCCGCCGCAGGCCCTGGCGATCTCGGCCGCGGTCTTCTGGCAGCGCTGCATCGGGCTGGCGTAGACGGCCGCCGGCGTCCAGGTCCGGGCGATGAAGGCCGCCGTCCGCCGCGCGTCCTCCTGACCCGCCTCGGTCAGGGCCAGTTCCATTCGACCGCGGAACCGCTCCGGGACAATGCCCTCCACATGGCCGTGTCGGGTGAGGATCAGCTTGGTCATGGGATGGTCTCCGGAAGACCCCCAAGCCCATATGGCCGGCGACGGAGTCGCGAAAGCCCGCCGGACCTGACAATCCGCAGGCGCCTGGCGAAAGCGCGGCCGGCGACCCTCGAACAGCTTTGCGGTGAGGCCGCCGTGGTTCCTAGGCTGGGGACATGCCCAGACTGTTCACCGGCCTGCTCGCTTCGCCGCTGCGAAACCTCGTCGCGGTCGTGGCCTTCATGCTGGCCCTGATCGTCGTCTCGACCACCGGCTATGTGCTGGCGGGCTGGAGCCTGTCGGACGCCATCTACATGGTGGTGCTGACCGTCTACACGGTGGGCTATGAGGAGGTCCGCCCGATAAACACGCCGGGCCTGCACGCATTGACGATGACCACCATCGTCTTCGGCTGCACAGGCATGATCCTGTTGACCGGGGTCCTGGTGCAGGTTTTCACGGTGGGGCAGATCAAGCAGCTCCTGGGCCGAACCGGCGTGACCTCTGACATCGAGCGGCTGAAGGGCCACGTCATCATCTGCGGCTTCGGCCGCATTGGGGTGATGCTGGCCAAGGACCTCAAGGACGGCGGCATGGATCTGGTGATCCTAGACCGCAGCGAGGCGCGGATCGCGGAGGCGGAGGCCCTGGGCTATCTCTGTCTGCAGGTCGACGCCGCCGACGAGGCGGGGCTGAAGGCCGGGGGCATCGAGCGGGCCCGGGTCCTGGCCACCGTCCTGCCGGACGACGCGGCCAATGTGTTCATCACGCTGTCGGCCCGCAGCCTGAATCGCGACCTGCACATCATCGCCCGCGGCGAGCAGCCGACCACCGAGAGCAAGCTGATCTATGCCGGCGCCGACAAGGTGGTGCTGCCGACCCATATCGGCGCGGAGCGGATCGCCGAGATGATCCTGCATCCGGAGACCGCCCGCTTCATCCGCGGCTCGGAGCGGATGCGCGATTTCGACAAGACCCTCAGGGACCTGGGCCTGCATCTTGAGGTGATCACGGTGCCGGAGGACTCCGCGGCCATCGGCGTGCCGCTCGGCGAAATGGAGACGCGCGCTCGCGGCGGCTTCTTCGTCGTCCAACTCGACCGCCGCGACGGCGAGGTGCTGACCCGGCCGCCGGGCGACACCCGGCTCCAGGCCGGGGACGGGGTGCTGATGGTCACCCGTGCCGAGGTCGCCGCCATCACCATGATGTTCCAGGCCCCGGCCGACCGGGTTCGCGCGGGCCGCAGCCTGTTCTGACCGGCCGCATGGGCCTAGACTGCCGGCAGAAGGAGTCGCCCATGGCTGGACTGAAGGACAAGCGCGGCTTCATCGACAAGGAGCGGCTCGACCTCTCCGAGCGCCAGGCGGTGGAATACTGGATGAAGCGCTGGGGCGTGACCCGCGACCAGATCACCGCCGCCCACCGCAAGGTTGGCCGCATGACCAAGGACATCGCCGCCGAACTCGGCAAGAAGCGCTGAGGCGGTTCAGGCCTTGGGATAGCTGACGGCCATCGCCTCCAGGGTGGCGGTCAGGATCTCCTCCAGGACCGGCAGGTTCACATCGGCGAGCCGCTTGATGTTGAGGCACACGCCCTTGAAGCTGTGCTTGCCCAGGTGCACCAGCCGCGCCTCGTGCGCCGCGACCCCGCCGGCCAGATAGATCACGGTCTTGCCCTTGCGGGGGCTGAAGCACAGGCGCGGCATGTCGCCCTCGCGGCCGCTGTCATAGCGATAGTGATAGGCGTCGAAGCCGACGATGGCGTCGCCCCAGAGGACCGGGGGATATCCCGTGATCCGGCCAATGATCTCGATCAGGATCCTGGCGTCATCGCCTTGGCCGGCGTCCGGCAGGGCCGCCACAAAGGCCTCGACGCTGGCGGGGGTCGGAACGGTCTTGATCGTCGCCATGGTGCTATCCCGTGTGCGTCCGGATCCAGCCCGAGATGAGGGCCAGGGCGGCGGGGGCGAAGGTCTACTCGATGCGGCCGTATTCGGCGGGCGAGCCGGTCTGGGCGGTCTGGAACAGGTGGTTCAGGCCAGGCAGCTCTCGCACCGTGGCGTCCGGGTTGCTGGCCAGGTCCTCGCGCAGCAGGGGCAGGTTCTGGGCGGCGACGACCTGCAGGTCCTTCGAGCCGTTGAGGGCCAGCACCGGGCAGCGCACAGCCTGCAGCGCCGGCTTCGGATCATAGGCCAGCAGGGAGCGCAGAGCAGGCGAGGCATAGGCGCGGGCCTCCGCGTCCAGGGTCGCGGCGGGCGCCTCGGGGCGGGCGGCGACCAGCAGGGCGTGGATTTTGGAGACCGCGTCGTCGGCGCTGGCCGCGGTCGCGGCGGCCACGAACAGCCGGTGCTTGAGGGCGATCATGTCGTCGACCTGGGGCTCGGAGGCGCCGGCCGCGCGGGCGAGCGCCATGTTCTGCCGCTCCAGCAATTCGATCCCCTGGGCGGCGGGGGCGGCCAGCAGCACGAGGAACGCCACGTCGCGGCGGAGGGCGGCGATCATCGGGGCGACGCAGCCGCCCTCACTGTGGCCGATCAGCCCGACCTTGCCGGCCCTGATCTCCGGCCGCGCCTTCAGCCAGGCGAAGGCCGCCTCGGCGTCCGAGGCGAACTCGTTCAGGCCGGCCTTGGCGAGGTCGCCGGTCGAGCCCCCGATCCCGCGCTTGTCGTAGCGCAGCACCGCAATCCCGGCGCGGGTGAGATGATCGGCCAGGACCAGGAAGATCGGATGGCCGAACACCTCCTCGTTCCTCAGGCTGGGGCCGGAGCCGGCGATCAGGACCACGGCGGGAAACGGGCCGGCGCCTTGCGGCAGGGTCAGGGTTCCGGCCAGCTTCACCCCCGGCGCGGCGGGATTGTCGAGGGCGACCTCAAGCTCGCGATAGGGATAGGGCTTGGCCGGGATCTGCGGGCGATCGAGGGTCGCGACCGGGCCGCCCGGCGCCCGGCGCACGAAGCTGAGGGGCAGGGTTGATCCGCCCTGGGTCCAGGTTCCGGCCAGGGTCTGGCCGTCCGGCGCCAGCGCGCCCTTGAACTGGCCGAAGGCGAACCGCACCACCAGGGCGTCGTCGCCCCCTTCCACGCCGGCGGCGGGCAGGCCCATCGCGCCCTGGTCGGGGCTGTCGAAGCTGGCGGCATATCCGCCGGGAATGGGCTTCAGATGCAAGGCGACACGCAGCTTGGATCCGCCGACGGCCAGGGCGCCGTCCCAGTCACCCTCTGCGGTCGGCGCGGCGGCGCGGGCCGGGGGGGCCAGCAGGGCGGGCAGGGCGGCCAGCACCGCGCGGCGGATCCACTGCGGCGAGATCATGCGGGCTCCCTGCGGACGGTTGGCGGGCATGCCTAAGCTTGCCCGCCTTTGCGCGCCCGCGCGAGTCCGCGCAACCGTCAGGCTTTGAAGGCCTCCGGAATGGCGTTCCCGCCGGCGTCGCCGAGCTCGGAGCCGCCGTCGACATTCATGATCGTGCCGGTGATGTAGCGGCCGCTCTCCGAGGACAGATAGATCACCGCCTCGGCGATATCGATCTTCTCGCCATAGCCGCGCAGGGCGATGCGGGATTTCACCCGCTCTTCGGCTTCCGGGGTGGTGGCCAGCCGGGCCATGCCCTCGGTCTCGGCGATCGGGCCGGGCGAGATGGCGTTGACCCGCACCCCGGCCGGTCCCCATTCCATGGCCAGGCACTGGGTCAGCATGTTGATCCCGGCCTTCGCCGCGCAGACATGGGCCTGGTAGAGCGACGGGCGCGAGCCCTGCGGCGCCGTGATCGAGATCAGCGAGGCGCCGGGGCGGTTCAGGTACTGGAAGCTCGCCCGCAGCACGTGGAAGGTGCCCATCAGGTCGATGTCGATGACGGTCTTGAAGCCGTTGGCGCTCATGCCGAGCGCCGGGGCGACGAAGTTGCCGGCCGCGCCGGAGACCACGATGTCGATCTTGCCGAACCTCTCGACGGCGGCGGCCAGCGCCGCGTCCACCGCGGCGAAGTCGCGCACGTCGCAGGCGATGCCGAGCGCCTCATGCCCCGCGTCGGTGATGGTCTTGGCGGCCGCGGCGATCTTCTCCGCCGAGCGGCTGATGATGGTGACCTTGGCCCCGGCTTCGGCCAGCCGCTGGGCGATACCCAGATTGATGCCGCTGGAGGCCCCGGCGACGAACGCCACCTTGCCCTTCAGATAGCCGTCCTTGATCGCGCTTTGCATGGTCGTGGTCCTCGCCTGGGTTTCGTTGGCGGGGAGGATAGGGGCTTACGCTGCGGCGGTGGCAATGGGGATTTGCGCACCCCTTGATCCGCTCACCCCGGCGACCCCGAAGGGGCGGCGCGAAGCAGTCAATGCCGCGGCCCAGATCATATATCTCGGCGAACGGCGGTTATCCCCTCTATCAACTCCCCGGACGTGGCGTGTGTCATCTGGGTCCCGGCATTCGCCGGGATGAGCGGAGTGAGCGTGACTACTTCCTCAGGCTCCGCCCCCAGAAGAACACGCCCAGCCCCACGCCGAACGGGATCCCGCCGAAGGCCAGCATCAGGGTCAGCATCTGCACCACGTCGGCGATCACAGTGCGCCCACCGCCCGTGACCGCGTTCCAGATCACGAAGCCCAGGAAAGTCAGGGAGCAGAGCCCCGACAACACGGCGATCAGCCCGCCGATGGCCATCAGCATGGCGCCGAAGTAGCGGCGGACGGCTTGCGACTTATCGCTCATCTGGCGGTCCTGATCTGTTGCGCTCGGCGATTCCGCGCAGGATCAGGATGATCCCAATCAGGATCGGCCCGCCACCGAAGATGGGCACGAAGGACGCTTCGATGCTTTCGCTACCCCGTGAGGTCCAGAGCACGGCGGCGGAGCATGCGCCGCAGAGCGTGACCATCAGGGCGCCAAGGGCGATCTTGTCGTAGGCCTCGCCATTGTCGGGGCCGCTTTGCTCCGGCTGAGGGCGTTTGAATTCGATCACCCTGACCGGACGATCGCCTGCAACGCTTTCGGCCGGATCGGTTTGATCCGCCTCGGCGCGCGCGCTGGGATCTTCCTCGCTCACACCCCACGCCCCTTCGCCAGAGCCCCGGCCCCAGCCGCGCCCGGCCGATAGAAGGTGTTGTAGGTGTCGAACGGATAGATCTTGCCGTCCGGCTCCACGAAGTGAACGCAGGAGCGCTTCACGGCCCCCAGGTCGAAATTGAAGCGGTCGAGGAACTGGGAGATCACCACCCGGAAGGTGTGCTCATAGGCCAGCTCCTCCGGCACCACGGCCTCCGGCAGGCAGCAGAGCAGGCCGGCCAGCTTGTCGGTGGTGTCGGCCTGGGCGGTGGAGAGCGACAACAGGTCGAAGATCCTGTCCCTGAGCTCTGGAAATGCTTCGAAAGTGACGGTGTTGGGCGCGGCGGCCACGAACAGCTCCCGCGGCAGGAGCGAGGTGATCGGCGTCACCTTGGCGCCGTCGCGCAGGCCGTAGCCGATGCAGATCTGGTCGGGATTGCAGGGAAGGGGGATCAGGTCATCCAGGCCGAACACCCCGGCCTTGGCGATCTCGCGCCGCACTTCGGTCAGCACGATGCGGTGGCGCTTGGCGTCGAAGCCGTCATTGCGCCCGGCGTCCTGGATCGGCTGGAAGGTCACGCCGCGCACGCAGCGCCAGGTGAGCGCATGGCGGACAATGTCTGCGATCTCATGGTCATTGACCCCCTTCTTCAGGGTGACGACCAGGGTGGTGGGGATGTTGCAGCGCTCCAGGGCCTCCAGCGCCTGCTGGCGAACCTTGGTGAGGTCCGCGCCGCGCAACTCCATCAGGGCGTCGCGGCTCAGGCTGTCGAACTGCAGATAGACCTCGAACCGGGGCATGAACGCCGCCAGTCGTTCGGCGAAGCCGGCCTCGCGGGCGATCCTCAGGCCATTGGTGTTGATCATCAGGTGGCGAATGGGCCGGGCCTTGGCGGCGGCCAGGATCTCGAAGAACTGCGGATGCAGGGTGGGCTCGCCGCCGGAGATCTGCACCAGGTCGGGTTCGCCCTCCGAGGCGACCAGGGCGTCGAGCATGGCCTCGATCTCGGCCATCGGCCGGTGCGCCTCGCGCTTCACCGAACTCTCGGCGAAGCAGACCGGGCAGGAGAGGTTGCAGGCCTCGTTGATCTCCAGGATCGCCAGGCAGGAATGCTGCTCGTGGTCGGCGCACAGGCCGCAGTCATAGGGACAGCCGTGCTCGGTGCGGCTCTGGATCGCCAGCGGTCGGTCGCCCGGCTTCACCCAGTCGCGCTGGGCTTTCCAGTAGGAGAGGTCGTCGCTGACCAGGGTCTTCTGCACGCCATGTTCGCGGCAGCGCTTCTGGTAGAAGACGTCGGATCCCTCGGCGATGATCTTGGCCGGGACCAGGGCCAGACAGGTCTCACACAGGCTGGTGGTCTGGCCCAGGAACAGATAGGGCGCGGACTTGCGCGTCGCGCTCGCGGCCTCGGTCACTGAGGAAATATCCAAGTCCATAAGCCGCCAGCCCCAAACACAGCACGTGGAAGAGGTTAAACGGCCCGATCAACCGGGGATAGGGCTTGAGGAACTCCCAGGCGAACCTTTGGACGGCGTACCAGAGGCACATGGCATAGAAGCCGCGGCGCATGGCCCAGGGCGCGCGCACCGCAAGGCCGGCGAGATAGGCCAGCAGAAACAGCGCCATGGCGGCGCTTTCATAGATCTGCACCGGATGGCGGCCGATCCCGTCGCCCAGATCGACGGCCCAGGGCAGGGCGGTGGGGCGCCCATAGGTCTGGTCGGCCAGGCCGGAAAACAGACAGCCGAACCGGCCGATGACCACGCCCAGGCTGAACGAGCCCACGAAGATCCCGCCGGTGGAGCCCTTCACCCCGCGCAAGGCCTTGTAGATCTCGACGCCTACGATCGCGCCCACCAGGGCGCCGACCACGCTGTGGGACAGGGCGCCACCCGCCGCGCGCAGGGTGTTCAGGGATCCGGCCAGCCAGGCGCCGGGAATGGCGCCCGCGGCCAGGGCGGCGAAATAGCCGCCGTCCACCTTGAGGGCGACCTTGTTGACGCTCTCGGTCAGCCGCCAGCGATAGAGGATCGCCCCCAGCCCCATGCCGCCGCCCCAGGCCAGGAGGTCGAAGAGGCTGTGCGCCCAGGGCGCGGTGGGGACATGGATCATGGGCGCAGGAGGGCATGGCCCTCCCGCCCGCGCAACTAGATCGAGAAGCTGACCCCGCAGCCGCAGCTGGACTTGGCGTTGGGGTTGCGGACGCGGAACTCCGCGCCGGCCAGTTCGTCGACGAAGTCGATCTCCGAGCCCTTGAGCAGGACCAGGCTCATCTCGTCGACCAGGGCCGCGGCCCCGTCGCGCTCGATCTTCAGGTCATCGGCCTGGGCGGCCTCGACCAGGTCGAACTGGTACTGGAAGCCTGAGCAGCCGCCGCCTTCGACGGCGACCCGCAGCATCACCTCGCGGCCCTCGGCGGCGCCGATGGCGCGGATCCGCTGGGCGGCGGCGGGGGAAAGGGTCAAGTCGGTTGTGGTCATAGCTGCGTAACACCTCGGCCTGAACTATATGAGATTGCATACGCCTCTCACCAAGAGGTCAATTTCACTCAGCGAGAGCGAATGGTCCCGACCCGCGCCGCGTACGCCGAAGACGCCGCCGCCTCCCTAGGCCGCAAGGTCGTCGAACCCGAGAGCCGAACGCGGACGCCCTTCGCCCGTGACCGCGACCGGATTATCCATTGCACGGCCTTCCGCCGGCTCAAGGAAAAGACCCAGGTCTTCGTGGCCCACGAGGGCGATCATTTCCGCACCCGCCTGACTCATTCGCTGGAAGTGGCCCAGGTGGCCCGCTCCCTGGCGACCGCGCTGGGGCTGGAGCCGGACCTCGCCGAGACCATCGCGCTCGCCCACGATCTCGGCCATCCGCCCTTCGGCCACGCCGGCGAGGACGAGCTTCAGATCCAGATGGAGAATTACGGAGGCTTCGACCACAACGTCCAGACCTTCCGGGTGGTGACCAAGCTCGAGCGCCGCTATCCGCGCTGGGACGGGCTGAACCTGACCTGGGAGACCCTGGAAGGGGTGATCAAGCACAACGGGCCGGTGACCCAGAAGCTGGCCCAGCCGTCCTGGAAGGCGATCAGCGAGTTCGACGCGGAGTACGACCTGGGCCTGGGCGGCTGGGCCTCGGCCGAGGCCCAGTGCGCGGCGCTCGCCGACGACATCGCCTATAACAATCACGACGTCGACGACGGGGTGCAGGCGGGCCTGTTCCACCTGAAGGAGCTGCTCGACGTCCCGCTGATCGGGCCGATCCTGCACGGGGTCTATAAGGACTATCCCGACCTGGAGCCGGGAATCGTCCGCATGGAGGCCGTGCGCCGGATGATCGGGGCCATGGTCGAGGACGTTCTGGCCGAGACAAACCGTCGCGCCATCGCCGCCAAGGTCGCCTCCGCCGAGGACGTCCGCCAGCTGGACCACGCCCTGGTGGCCTTCTCGCGGCCCATGCTGGAGGACCTGGGGCGGCTGCGCGAATTCCTGATGAGCCGCATGTACCGCTACTGGAAGGTCAACCGCACCCGCAGCCAGGCGCGCCGCATTCTGGCCGAGATGTTCCAGTTATTCATGGGCGAACCCGACGTCCTGCCGACCGAGTGGTTCGCAAGGTCGCAGAACCGCGACGAGGCCGGCCGCGCCCGCGTGGTGTGCGACTACATCGCAGGCATGACCGACCGCTTCGCCATCGAAGAGCACCGCAGACTTTTCCACCTCGACGTCTGGAATTAGGCGTCTCGACGGTTCGAAGCGCGGGCCCTTCCGGTAGACTGCCACCCCTATGCGCCGCACCGATTCGATTCGGGCGGACCTGCCGGAGTCCACGATGTCCAACCCCGATCGCGGCGCCTACACGCCGCCCACCGATGCGCCGTTGTCCTTCGATGCGCGACAGCCGGTGCGCGGCGCGCGTCCCGCCCCCATGATGCTGATCGTCAGCGCCCTGGTCCTGGTGGTGCTGGTGGTGGCGATCGTGATCTTCTACCGCTCCGGCGTTCATGAGGCCGGCGGACTGCCCCGGCCGTGGGCACCCCGGTCGGCGAGATGAAAGGCCCGGCGCCCGCCGAGGCCCAGCCGATCGACCCGGCCGCGGGCCTGCAGATCTACCAGTCGGCCGAGGGCCAGACCCAGCCGGCCGCCCCCAACTTCACCCCGGCGCCCGAGCAGCCCCAGAGCCGGACGGCCACGGTCCCGGTGGTCACCGCCCCGCCGGCCGCCCCGGCCCAGGTCGCCGCCAACACCACGGTGGTCACGCCGCCGCCTGCCGCGCCCGCGCCCAAGCCCGTCGCCGCCCAGCCGACCGGACCGGTCTCGGCCATGCCGATCACCCCGGCCGCCAAGCCGGTGCTGAAGCCGGCGGTCACCGCCCAGGCC
>NZ_JALDPT010000062.1 GCF_022695515.1 Phenylobacterium aquaticum | reverse complement strand
CCCCCGCCGCAACGCCGACCTCTACACGCCCGGCCCCCGCGCCGCGCCGGAGCCGGTTCGCGTCGAACCCCAGATCACGGCCGCGGCCCGCCCGCAGCCGAGCTATGCGGCCCAACCGCAGCCCGCGCCTCAGCAGCCCATGACCCGGATCGTCGATCCGGCCGTGGCGGACGAGGACGATGAGCCGCTGTTCGGCGAACCGGCCTATGAAGATCGCCGCCCGGCGCGCGGCGGGTTCCTCAGCCTGTTCGGCAGCCGTCCGCGCTATGACGCTCCGGCCCCGGCCGCACGTCCCGCGGCCCGCGGCGGCGCCCAGCCGGCGGAAGCCCATCTGGAGCAGGAACAGGCCGAGACCCAGGAGGATCTGGAGATCCCGTCCTTCCTGCGCCGCCTGGCCAACTAGCTCTACAATAAGACCTATCTGCGAGCGGCCGAGGGAAACCTCGGCCGTTTCGCGTTTCAGGCGTCGTCGCTCGCGTCAGAAGCGAAGGCTTGAGCTTTGAATTTTCTCAGGTTCTGAACCGTCCCGATTCGAAACATTCGGAAACAGGACGTGTCTTGCGGCGCCGCAGCATAAACCTTATCCGGCATGTAGGGCGCTCTACGGATCACGCGATCCATAGGGACCATGTCCAGAGGACGACGAGCTTGGCTGCTTCCGCGTATCAACACACCCTGCAAGGCCCCGCCATCTTCGCCGGCGTGGGCGTGCACACGGGCGCCCATACGCGCGTCTCGGTTCGTCCCGCGCCGGCCAATACCGGCGTGGTCTTCGTCCGCACCGACGTGACCGACCGCGACAACCGTGTCCTCGCGACAGGGGAGGCGGTCTGCAAGACCCAGCTCGGCACCGTGATCGGCAACGCCGCCGGCGTGACCGTCGCCACCATCGAACACCTGATGGCCGCCCTGGTGATGTCGGGGATCGACAACGCCGTGGTCGAACTGGACGGGCCGGAAATGCCGATCATGGACGGCTCGTCCCTGCCGTTCATCCAGGTGCTGGACCGCGCCGGCCGCCGGCGCCAGGACCAGCCGCGCCGCTTCATCGAGATCCTCGACAAGATCGAGGTGGTCGAGGGCGACAAGCGCGCGACCCTGACGCCCGCCAGCCAGTTCGAGGTCGCCTTCGAGATTTCCTTCGCCTCCGCCGCCATCGGCCGCCAGCGCGTCGACCTGGTCATGGACGACCAGGCGTTCCGCGACGAACTGGCCGACTGCCGCACCTTCGGCTTCCTGCATGAGGTCGAGGCCCTGCGCGCCATGGGCCTGGCCCGCGGCGGCTCCATGGACAACGCCGTCGTCATCGAGGGCGACCGCATCCTCAATCCGGAAGGCCTGCGCCGCCCGGACGAGTTCGTGCGCCACAAGGCGCTGGACGCCATCGGCGACCTGTTCGTGCTGGGCGCGCCGGTGCTCGGCCGCTTCGAAGGCGTCCTCGCCGGTCACGGCATCAACAACGCCCTGGTGCGCGCCCTCCTGGCCGCCCCGCACGCCTGGCGCTATCGCGCCTTCGTCGAGGAACTGGCCGAAGCGGTCTGAGACCGTGCCGGTCTGAGACCATCGCGACCCGATTTCGCCGCAATAATATCGTCCCAAGGAAGCTCTTGGGAGGGGAGGGCTTGAGTGTGAACAGCCCTGACCGTCATCCCGTTTGCGCTCGCGCCCCCCTAGTGTAGAACCGTCCTTCTTCGGCGCGGGGGCGCGCTTTGGTCTTTGAGGTGAAGGTGTCCTTGCTTCGCAATTCCTGGGCTCGTCCGGCCGTCGCCGCCGTGGTCGTCGCCCTCGCCCTCGCCGGGTGCGCCGGCAAGCCGAAAAAGCCCAAGCTGGTCTACGAAGAGCGCCCCGTCGAGCTGCTCTACGCCACCGGCGCGGACCGGCTGGACAAGGGGCTGTGGAACCAGGCCGTCGACTACTTCGCCGAGGTGGAGCGCCAGCACCCCTATTCGGAATGGTCGCGCCGGGCGATTCTGATGACCGCCTACGCCCACTATCAGGCCGACAACTATGCCGAAGCCATCGGCGACGCCGACCGCTTCATCTCGCTGTATCCCGGCAATCAGGCCGCGGCCTACGCCCACTATCTGAAGGCCATCTGCTATTTCGAGCAGATCGTCGATGTCGGCCGCGACCAGGCGGCGACCGGCCAAGCCCTGGATAATCTGCGCGACGTGGTGCAGCGCTATCCGACCACCGAATACGCCGCCGACGCCCGCCTGAAGATCGACATGGTCAATGACCAGCTGGGCGGCAAGGAAATGACCATCGGCCGCTACTATCTGCGCAACGGCGACACGCTGGCCGCCATCGGCCGCTTCAAGACCGTGGTCGACCGCTACCAGACCACGACCCACACGCCGGAGGCCCTCTATCGTCTGGTCGAGGCTTATCTGACCTTGGGCCTGATGGACGAGGCCAAGAAGAACGGCGCGGTCCTCGGCTACAACTATCCGGGCGATCCCTGGTATCGCGACGCCTATCAGCTCCTAACCGACAAGGGCCTGCGCCCGGCGGTCGAGCCGAACGGCAAGGCGGAGCACAAGGGCATCCTGTCGAACCTGCCCTTCGTGAACCACGACAAGGGCAAGACCATCAAGCCGCCGGCCGCCGACGGGGCCGATACGCCCCCCGCGGCGACGGCCATCAAGGCGCCCAAGCCCAAGCACAAGAGCATCTTCTCGAACCTGCCCTTCATGCACTAGGCGCCGGGGCTCCGCGCCCGCTTTTTGGAACCGAAAGTGAACATAGTTGCCCGTGGCGCCTTTCAGGACGCCTGATTCCAGGCGATCTTGCCCCCCATGCTGATCGGTCTGTGGATCCGCGACGTCGTGCTCATCGAAGCCCTGGACCTGTCCATCGGGCCGGGCCTGACGGCGCTTACCGGCGAGACCGGGGCGGGGAAGTCGATCATCCTCGACGCCCTGGGCTTGGCGACCGGCGCCCGCGCCGACGCGGGCCTCGTGCGGCGCGGCGCGAGCCAGGCGGCGGCCTCGGCGGTGTTCGCCCCGGCGCCCGACCATCCCGTCTGGGATATCCTGGAAGAGAAGGGCCTGTCCTACGCCAAGGACGAGGACCTGGTTCTGCGCCGGACCCTGGGCGCCGACGGCCGCAGCCGCGCCTTCGTCAATGACCAGGCGACCAGCGTGGGCGTGCTGCGCGAGCTGGGCGAACAGCTGATCGAGGTCCATGGCCAGCACGAGACGGTCGGCCTGCTGGACGCCCGCACCCATCGCCCCCTGCTCGACGCCTATGGCTCGCTGGGGCCGATGGCCAAGACGGTCGCCGCCCGCTGGGCCGACTGGCGAGGCGCCCGGACCCGCGCCGAGGAACTGCGCGAGATCGTCAGCCGCGCCGCCGCCGACGCGGAGGAGCTGGCGCTGCGTCTGTCCGAGCTCGACCGCCTCGCCCCGCAGCCGGGGGAGGAGACGGCGCTGGCCGAGGAGCGCGCCATTCTGGGCGCGGCCGAGAAGGCGCTCACCGACATCAGCGACGCCCGCGGCGCCTTTGACGGCCTGTCGAACCGCCTGGCCCAGGCGGTCCGCGCCCTGGAGCACGCCCGCACTCGCGCCCTGGCGGCCGGGGCGGGGGAGGACGCCGCCGCGGTCACGCGGTTGGCCGCCGCCAGCGCCGCCGTCGATCGGGTGTTCAGCGAAGTGCAGGAGGCCGAAGCCGCGGTAGACCTCGCCGCCGAGGCCTTCGACTTCCGCCCCGACCGATTGGAAAAGGCCGAGGAGCGTCTGTTCGAGCTGCGCGGCATGGCCCGCAAGCTTCAGGTCAGCGTCGAGGAACTGCCCACCCTGCGCGTCCGGTTCGCCGACCAGTTGCGGGCCATGGAGTCCAGCGAGGACGATCTGAAGGCCGCCGAGGCCGCGGTCGCCGCCGCTCGCGCCGCCTATCTCGCCGCCGCCTCCGAGCTCAGCCAGGCCCGCCGCGCCGCCGGCGAACGCCTGGCCGTGGCGGTGGAGAGCGAACTCGCGCCGCTCAAGCTCGACAAGGCCAGGTTCCGGGTCGCCGTCGAGGCCCTGGCGGAGGACAAGGTCGGGCCGACCGGCCAGGATCGCGTCGCCTTCGAGATCGCCACCAATCCCGGCGCGCCGTTCGGCGACCTGGGGGCCATCGCGTCGGGCGGCGAACTGGCCCGTTTCGCCCTGGCGCTAAAGGCCTCGTTGGCCGCCCGCGCGGCCGGCGCCCAGCCCCTGATGATCTTCGACGAGGTCGACCAGGGGGTGGGCGGCGCCGTCGCCGACGCCGTCGGCCTGCGGCTGAAGAAGCTGGCCGCCAGCGCCCAGGTGCTGGTCGTGACCCACTCGCCCCAGGTGGCCGCCCGCGGCGACGCCCATTGGCGGATCTCCAAGGCCGGCGACGGCGACCGGGTCCGCACCGCGGTCGAGCCCCTGACCGAGGCCGAGCGCGAGGAGGAGATCGCCCGCATGCTCGCCGGCGCCCAGATCACCGACGCCGCCCGCGCGGCCGCCCGGGCCCTGATGCATGCCTGACGCCAAGACCCCCGTCGCCGACCTCACCGAAGCCGAAGCGGTCGAGGAGCTCACCCGCCTCGCCGACGAGATCGCCGGCCATGACAGCCGCTATTACCAGCACGACGCGCCGACGATCTCGGACGCCGACTATGACGCGCTGAAGCAGCGCAACGCCGCGATCGAGGCGGCCTTTCCGCACCTGATCCGCGAGAATTCGCCCTCGCTGAGGGTCGGCGCGGCGCGGGCCGAGCAGTTCTCGCCGGTCGAGCACGGCGTGCCGATGCTGAGCCTCGACAACGCCTTTTCCGACGAGGATGCGGTCGACTTCGACGCTCGGGTGCGGCGGTTCCTGCGACTGACCGACGAGGTGGTGGCCTATACGGCCGAGCCCAAGATCGACGGCCTGTCGGCCTCGCTGCGCTATGAGCGCGGCGTCCTGGTGCAGGGCGCGACCCGCGGCGACGGCAAGGTCGGCGAGGACGTCACCGAGAACCTGCGCACGGTCTCGGACATTCCCAAGCGGCTCTCGGGCTCCGGTTGGCCGGAGGTGATCGAGGTGCGCGGCGAGGTCTATCTGGGCCACGAGGAGTTCGCCGCGCTCAATGCCGCCGCGCTCGAGGCCGGCCAGAAGACCTACGCCAATCCGCGCAATGCGGCGGCCGGGTCGCTCCGCCAGATCGACCCGAAGATCACCGCGACCCGGCCGCTGAAGTTCTTCGCCTATGCCTGGGGCCTGATCAGCGAACCGTTCGCGCAGACCCAGTGGGAGGCGCTGCAGGCGCTGAAGTCCTGGGGTTTCTCGACCACGCCGCAGTCGGAGCGGGTGGAGGGGGCGGCGGGTCTGCTGGCGGCCTATGCCCGCATGGAGGTCCTGCGCCCCAAGCTCAGCTTCGACATCGACGGGGTGGTCTATAAGGCCGACCGCCTGGACTGGCAGGCCCGGCTGGGCTTCATCACCCGCACGCCGCGCTGGGCGATCGCGCGCAAGTTTCCCGCCCAGCAAGCCCGCACCATCCTGGAATCCATCGACCTGCAGGTCGGCCGCACCGGCGCCGTGACCCCCGTCGCCCGGCTGCATCCGGTGACGGTCGGCGGCGTGGTGGTGGAGAACGCCACCCTGCACAATGGCGACGAGATCGCCCGCAAGGACCTGCGGGTCGGCGACACGGTGATTGTCCAGCGGGCCGGGGACGTGATCCCCCAGATCGTCGGCGCGGTGCTGGACGAGCGGCCGGCCGACGCCGTGCCGTTCGAGTTTCCACACGTCTGCCCCTGTCCGCTGCAGACGCCGCTGGCGCGGGAGACCACCGCCTCGGGCGCCGAGACCGTGGTGCGCCGCTGCACCGGGGAACTGGCCTGTCCGTTCCAGCGTATCGAGCACCTGCGCCACTTCGTCTCCCGCCGCGCCTATGACATCGAGGGCCTGGGCGAAAAGCAGCTGACCGCCTTCTTCGAGCGCGGCTGGATCCGCGAGCCGGCCGACATCTTCCGCCTGGCCCGGGACGAGGAGAAGCTGACCGAGCTTCGCCAGACCGAGGGTTATGGCGAGACCAGCGTCGGCAATCTGGTCGCCAATATCGAGGCGCGCCGCGCCATCCCCCTCGACCGCTTCATCTTCGGCCTGGGCATCCGCCATGTGGGGGAGACGACCTCCACGGCGCTCGCTCGCCACTATGAGACTGTGGAGCGCTTTGTCGCCGCCGGGGCGGCGGCCGAGGCCCAGAGGCCGACCGAGGCCTATCATGCGCTCGCCGACCTCGACGGGGTGGGGCCGACGGCGCTGGAGGCGGTGCTGGCCTGGGCGGCCCAGCCCAGCCAGGACCTGCTGATCCCGTCAGAGGCCAGCCTGGAGGAGCGCCTGCGCCTGACCCTGCCCAAGCTCAACGCCACGGCGCGGCGCGCCATCGCCGAGCGCTTCGGCGACTGGGAGCGCTTCGAGGCCGCGGCCCGCGCGGCGCTCTCCGGCAAGGCGGGGGAGGACTTCCTGGAGCTGGCGGGGGTCGACGCGGTCGGGCCGGTCGCCGCCCGGATGGTCGCCGAGTTCTTCGGCGAGGAGCACAACCGCGCCCGGGTTGACGCCCTGCTGGCCGAACTGTCGGTGATCCCGGCCGAGAAGCCCAAGACCGACACCGCCGTCGCCGGCAAGACCGTGGTCTTCACGGGCGCGCTGGAACGCATGACCCGCGACGAGGCCAAGGCCCAGGCGGAACGGCTGGGCGCCAAGGTCTCGGGCTCGGTGTCCAAGAAGACCGACCTGGTCGTCGCCGGCCCCGGCGCCGGCTCCAAGCTCAAGACCGCCACCGAGCTCGGCATCCAGGTGATGACCGAGGACGAGTGGCTGGCGATGGTCGGCGGGTAGGCGTTCCCCATCCGCTCTTCCCCGCGAAGGCGGGGACCCAAGCCGCCTTTCGGCTTCGCGAAGAAGACGGGTGCAAAGGGTCGTCCGCTCGCCACAGCCGGGGCCTGCGGAGCGGCTATCAGCCACCGCAACTGGCGCTGGCGTCTCCCCGGCCGGCTAGTCAGCCCGAGGCGTTGGATGGGTCTTCAGCCAGTCGGCCTTCGCCTGGTCCACGGCCGCCCGATCGGCTTGTGAGAGCTCTCCGAATAGCTCGTGTGCGACCTGCTGCGCCAGGTCGTCGCCCCCGGCGACGGCAAGCTCCAGGTAGGCGCGCCCTAGGACCAAATCCTTAGCTCCGCCTTCCCCCCTGTAGAGCATCACGCCCAATCCCCGCAGACCATGAGCCGACCCGCGACTAGCCGCCTTCGCGTACCAGTCGCGCGCCTGCGGCGGGTCGGCTGGCACGCCCTCGCCGGTGGCCAGCATCACGGCGATGTCGATCATCGCCCAGACATTTCCGCGCTCCGCGGCGGCCTTGAAATCCACCAGGGCGGCGGCCGGGTTCTGTTCGACGCCTGCGCCCTGGAGCCGCGCCATGCCGATGTAGCGCAACGCGCGGCCATCGCCGAGCTTTGCGGCCGCCTCGAAATGGGCGAACGCCGCCTTCGGGTTCGTCTCGGTTCCGCCCCAGCCCCCCTGGAAGGCGCGCCCCACCAGGAACTGGGCGTCGGCATTGGCGGGCTCGAATTCGACGGCCCGTTTGAGATATTCCACGCCCTGACGCAGTTCGTCCGGGCCATGACCGGCGAACGTCATGATGCGACCCAGCGGATAGTAGGCGCCCTGCGCCAGCTTCCGGTCCTTGACGACCTCCTGCAACAGGCTGAGGGCTCGCGGCCACTGGCTCTGATCGGGAGCCGAGGCGAGCGACCGGGCGATGTTCAGCTTCGCGGCGACGGAACCCAGGGTCGCGGCCCGTTCCATAAGGTCTTGAGACCGCGCAGGGTCTGCTGGACCGCCGACACCTTCTCCGACCAGTACGGCAAGTCCATTGATCGCGTCGGGATCTCCCTTGGACGCGAGGTCCTCTGCAATCCGGCGCGCCTCGGAATAGTCCTTCCGTCCGATGGCCGCGTTGACCCGCTCCCACCCAGGATTGTTCAAGCGGTGTTCCGCTGCCGTCGCCGCTGTGGGGGAGGCGGAAAGCGCCGAGAGACTGGCGAAAAGGGCGATCAGAAGACGGCGCACCCGTGAAGCTTGGCGGAGACCTATCACACATGCAACCGTGAGGTGCTCCGGGCCTGGGTGTCGCTTATCGGTGCGGCCGCAGCTTGATGGTCAGGCGCGGGGCCTTGCGCCCATTTCACCTTTGGATGGCGAGGACTTGTGGTGCGCTTGCCGCTCAGATGAACGGCCGCACCTCCACCGAGGCCCGACAGGCGATCGCGGTCTTGCGGCCCCACGCCAGGGCCGCGTCCAGGTCGGCGCAGTCCAGCACCCAGAAGCCGCCCACATATTCCTTGGTCTCCAGATAGGGCCCGTCGGTGACCAGCACTTGGCCGCCGGGCCCGAGCCGCAGCGACCTCGTCCGCCCGGTCGGCTCCAGGCCGCCGACGAAGGTCCGCACGCCCGCCGCCACCATCTCCGCATTGAGCGCGCTGATCTCGCGGCCCATCGCCTCGTCCTCGACGGCCGGGTCGTAGTCGTCCGGGCGGTGAATGGCGACGAGGTACCGGGTCATGACGGGCTCCGTGACGGCTTGCGGGCGGGCGCGACGCCCGGTCTTCACCCTATGAACAAACGGCTGGACGGGAAGCCGACAAAATCTCCGCAGGAAACGCCCGCGCGCCTCACCGGCCCCCAGCCACCCGCGACCTCAGCTTGGGTCCCCGCCTTCGCGGGGAGGAGCGGGGTCGGGGCGGGGCGGTGCAAGAACATCCGCTCATCCCGCGCAGGCGGAGACTCAAGCCGAATCTCAGCCGGCGCGGCGGCGTAGGGCTTCTGCGGCGCGGCCCTGACCGGCGTCGAGGCGCAGGAACTGATCGGTTTCCGGGTGGGCTTCCAGGCCGATGTCCCCGCCGACCGGGATCGACATCAGGGTGACCTGCAGATAGCGGCCGCTCCAGGCGACAGAGCGGTAGTTCGTGTTGGCCTTGGTCGCGGCCTCGATGTCGAAGGCCTGTGGCTGCGGCCCGATGTCCTTGATCCTGTCCATATGTCCGCCCTGTCCGAGGTCACAAACCCGGGCGATGAACGGCAGGGGCGAGGGATTGTTCCGCCGGGTTGCCGTCGCGCGGCAGGACGGCGCATCGGCGGCTGACGGGCGGCTCGCCAAGCCCGTAAGCAGCGCCTAGGATCGAAGGCTTCAGACCTTCACCTTGAGGCGCGCCATGTCGAAGACCATTGTCATAGTGGGGTTCGGGCCGGGCGTCTCGACCGCCGTAGCCGAGCGGTTCGGCGCTGAGGGGTTTTCCGTCGCCCTGGTCGCGCGCAACGCAGCGAAGCTTGCGGAGGGCGCTGAGGCCCTCAAGGCCAAGGGGATTGCCGCCGAAGGCTTCCCCGCCGACGCCGGCGACCCGACCGCGCTCCGCGACGCCATCGCCCAGGCCCGGGCCGCGCTCGGTCCGATCGGCGCGATCCACTGGAACGCCTTCAGCGGCCAGGGCTTCGGCGACCTGCTGGCTGTGGATCCCAAGGCCGTGAGCGGTCTCTTCGACGTGGCGCTCGTCGGGCTGCTGGCGACGGTTCAGGCAGCCCTTACGGATCTGAAGACGGCCGGGAACGGCGCCGTTCTGGTCACCAACGGCGCCTATGGAGATCTCAGCCCGATGATGGACGGCTTCGCGGTCGCCCATGGCGCCCATGGGGTGGCGCTCGCCAACGCCGCCAAAGCCAAGCTGGTCGGGCTGCTGGCGGCGCGCCTAAAGGACGAAGGCGTCTATGTCGGCGAGGTGACCATCGCCGGCGTGGTCAGGGGCACGGGACCGGAAGCGCCCGGCGTCCCGATGGTCGAGAGCGGCGCGGTCGCCCAGACATTCTGGGACCTGTACAAGGCCCGCGCCGACCTCAGGGCTCGCGTCGGCTGACAGGTCTGGCTGCCGACAGGGCTCTCAGGGAACGGGCATGCCCAGCCGCCGATGCGCCTCGGCCACCGACGGCCCGGCCTCACAGTGCTGTCGCCGACCCAACTCCCAGAAGGGCGCAACAGCGCGTTTCCACTCAGCCTCCAATCTTGTCGGAGTTCGGCGGGTCTGCCTTCGACCTCGCCCCCCAACCGTTCACCCGTTTCGCGCGGTCACGATCCAGGTCGCGGAGTCCAGAAGCACGCCGTCCGGGCCCTCGTGGGGGCGGAGCGCGGCGCGGACGGCGTCGATGACCGCTTCGCGCTGGTCAGGGTTTTCGCGGAGCATGCCGCCGAGCGGGCCGATGCGCAGGGAGAGGCTGAGCGTGGTCTCGAGGTCGCCGCTGCCGATCTTCTGGTCGCGCGGGGTGAAGACGATGTCGGTGAAGCCGGCGGCCGCGAGAATGGCTGAGGTCCGGTCCTTATCGGCGAAGGCGAAGGGGCCGGGCGCACCGGGTTCGGGCGGGGCGGCGGGCGGCAGGAGGTGGGCCGCCGAGGCGAGCGGCAGGGTCATGATCGGGTTCTGCGCCATCGCCCGCCAGCAGACAAAGGCCAGCCGCCCGCCGGGCTTCAGGCCTTGGCGGATATTGGCGAAGGCGGCGGTCGGGTCGGCGAAGAACATCACCCCGAAGCGGGAGAACATGGCGTCGGCGGCGCCGGGCGGAAACGGGTGGGTCTGGGCGTCGGCCTCGATGAAACCGGCCTGAGGTAGGGTGGCCTCGGCCGCGCGGGACCGGGCGATCTCCAGCATGGGTCGGGAGATGTCGAAGCCGGTCACAGAGCCGGACGGGCCGACGGCGCGGGCCAGCTCCAGACTGGATTCGCCGCAGCCGCAGCCGATGTCGAGGATGTGCTCGCCAGCCTGAGCATTGAGCGCCGCCTGGGCGGCGCGGCCGAGGGGGCCGATCTGCCGGTCGAGCTGGATCTGCAGGGCGGCCCAGGCCGGGCCGGCGGCCTCGTTCCAATAGGCGATCTGGGCGGCGTTGGCGGCGGCGTCGGTCATGGCTTGACGCCGAGCTCGGCGCAGGCGGTCGGCTCCTGGGTCCAGCTCAGGCCGGAGATCTTCCATTCGCCGCCGGTCTGGACCAGGTTGAAGACGTCGATCCCGCAATGGCTGGTCTTGCCGTTGAGCTTGAACTCATAGGGCGCCCAGACCACGGCGAGCGGTCCGCGCCTCAGGACGGTGGGATCCCAGATGTGCTCGTCGAGGCCCGACCTCTGGGCCATGCTGGCGATCACGCCCGCGACCGGCGGCCTTTGCAGCTCGAAATGACCGTCGGCCTGCTGGCGCTGGACGGTGAAGGTCCCGTCGGTGAACTGGGTGTCGGCGAGCGCCTTGGCGTCCTGGGTTCGCATGGCGGCGAAGAAGCCGTCCACCTTGGCCAGAATCGCCGCGCGTTCAGGATCGGCGGGCGCGGCGGCCGGGGCGGATTGGGCCAGGCCGGCGAAGGCCAGGGCGACGAGGGCGGTCTTCATGGTCATGTCTCCCGGCGCCTAGAGCGGCGCGCAGACCTCTTCGAGCCAGGCGCGAACGACGGGTTCCACGCGCGGCCCGACCACCGCCAGGACCCGGGCATGATAGGCGTCCATCTGGGCGCGCTCGGCCGGGGTGAGCATGTCGACCACGATCAGGCGGCGGTCGATGGGGGCCAGGGTCAGGGTCTCGAAGCCCAGCATGGGCCGTTCGCCGCCAGGGATCGGGGCGGCCTCGGTCACATATTGCAGGTTCTCGATGCGGATGCCGTAGGCGCCTTCCTTGTAGTAGCCCGGCTCGTTGGAGAGGATCATGCCGGGCTGCAGGGCGACGAAGTTGGGTAGCTTGGAGATCCGCTGGGGCCCTTCGTGGACGCCCAGATAGACGCCGACGCCATGGCCGGTGCCGTGGTCGTAGTCGAGGCCTTGCGCCCACAGCGGCGCGCGGGCCAGCACGTCCAGGGCCGAGCCGGTGGTGCCGGGCGGGAAGCGGATGGCGGCCAGAGCCAGGTGGCCCTTGAGCACCAGGGTGAAGCGCTCGGCCATCTCCCGGCTGGGCGCGCCGATGGCCACCGTGCGGGTCACGTCCGTGGTGCCGTCGAGATACTGGGCGCCGGAATCCACAAGCAGCAGGGCGCCGTGGTCCGTGCGCTTGTTGAGGCGCTCGGTCGGCCGGTAGTGGACGATGGCGCCATTGGAGGCGGCGCCGGCGATGGTGTCGAAGGAGAGGTCCTTCAGCGCCCCGGTCGCCTCGCGGAAGCCTTCCAGCTTGGTGACCGCCTCGATCTCGTCGGGCGGATTGACCTGGCCCTCGGTGGCCAGCCAGTGGAGGAAGTTGGCCAGCGCCACCCCGTCGCGGGCGTGAGCCTCCGTCGTGCCGGCGATCTCGACCTTGGACTTGCAGGCCCGCGGCAGGGCGCAGGGATCATCGCCGCGCACGATGCCGGCGCCGGCCGCCTTCAGGGCCTCGAAGTACCAGGCCGAGGACTGGCCGGGATCGACCAGCACCTTCTTGCCGGCGAGGTCCGCCAGCGCCTGGGGCAGGTCGTCCGGCGTCTCCAGGGTGACCTGGTTGCCGAGCCAGGCGGGCAGGTCCTCGGTGACCTTGGCCGGGTCGAGGAACAGGCGCGCCGTGCCGTCGCTGTTGAGGATGGCCTGGCCGAGCGGCAGGGGCGAGCGGATGACGTCGCCGCCGCGGACATTGAACAGCCAGGCGATGGAGGCGGGCGCGGTGATGACCGCGGCGTCGGCCCCCTTGGCCTTCACGTCGCCGCCGACCCTGGCGCGTTTGGTCGCCGAGTCGTCGCCGGCGAATTGCAGCGGATGGGCGACCACAGGCGCCTGAGGCTGGCCGGGGCGCGCGGCGCCCCAGGCGAGGTCCAGCGGATTGGGATCGACGGGCTTGAGCTGGGCCCCGGTCTTGGCGGCGGCGGCGCGCAGGCGGTCGAGGGCGTCGGGGCTGTGCAGGCGGGGGTCGTAGCCCAGGACCTGGCCCTTGGCGGTGGCGGCCTCCAGATAGGCGGGGACGCCGCCCTCGACCAGGTCGCGGATCTCGAAGGTGGCGGCGTCCACCTGGTCGCGGACCTGCAGGGTGTAGCGACCGTCGACGAAGACCGCAGCCCTGTCCTTGAGGATCACCGCGGCGCCGGCCGAGCCGGTGAAGCCGGTGGCCCAGGCCAGCCGGTCATTGGCGGCAGGCAGGTACTCGTTCTGGTGCTCGTCCTCGTGCGGCACGAGGAAGCCGTCCAGCCCCTGCTCGGCCATGGCCTGGCGGATCAGGGGGACGTGGCGGGGCCCGAAGGAGCGGTCGGTGGTTTCGTTGAAGGTCTGACGCATGGGGGGCATGTAAGCGGTTCGCGAGGCCCCCGCAAAGGGCGCGGCTTGCGCTTTTCGCCGAGAGACGGGTAGTCTTTCCCCATGATCTCGTTCGTCGCCGCCTGTGGTTCGAATTCGCACGCCCCCCTCGGGGTCGGTCGTCTTCGCGCGCCCTAAGCAGGCCCCAGACGACCAGACCCCGCCAGATCGGCCGGGGTCGCCAGACGAGCCCCTCCGATCCCCCTCTCGGAAAGCTCGATATGCCGCTCATCGCCGACGACACGCCGCCATGGTTTCCCCTTGAGACCGAACGCCTGATCCTGCGCGATCCGCGGCCGGAGGATTTCGACGACATCCACGCCTATGCCGAGCGGCCCGAGGTGGTGCGCTACATGGCCTGGGGCCCCAACACGCCGGAGATGACCCGGACCGTGCTCGACCACTGGCTGGAGGTCGCCGCCCGCTGGCCGCGGACCGAGGTCAGTTTGGTGGTGGAGGACAAGCGCCAGGGCCGGGTGATCGGCTCGATCCGCCTGACCATCCAGGACGAGGCCAACCGCACGGCCGACTTCGGCTATACCTATCATCCCGACGCCTGGGGGCAGGGGATCGGCACGGAGGCCGCGCGGGCGGTGCTCGGGGCGGCGTTTGGTCCGCTGGGCCTGCACCGGGTGTGGGCGACCTGCGACGTCGAGAACCACGGCTCCTGGGGGATCATGGAGAAGCTCGGCATGCGGCGGGAAGGGACCTTCATCAAGCACCTGAAGCCCCGCGGCCAATGGCGCGACACTCACTTCTACGCTCTGCTGGCGGAGGAATGGGGTCGCTAATTTTGTCCGGGTATAATTGACAAACGCCCGCCGCTGGGGCATAGGGCGCGCATGGAAAAGTCACGCCGCCGGGACATGGTCCAAGCCTATAAGGAAGCCAAGACGCCGTTCGGGGTCTTCGGCCTGCGCTGTGCGCCGAGCGGGGAGCTGTGGATCGGCGCGAGCGCCAACCTGGCCGCCCAGGAGAACTCGGTGCGGTTCAGCCTGAAGATGGGCAAGCATCCGAACCGGGGCCTGCAGGCCGCGATCCAGGCGCATGGCGCGGACGCCTTCAGCTACGAGATCCTTGAGACCCTCGACGACGACAAGCTGACCCCCATGGGCAAGACGGACCTGTTGAAGCGGCGGGTGGCTCACTGGGTCGAGGCCCTGGCCGCCAAGCCGCTGATCGGCGCCGCCTGAGGCCGGTGGACATTCGCCGCGCATGAGCCGACCCTCCCGGCCAGGGAACGGGGAGGGGACCATGAGCTGCTGTGATCATGCGCCGAGGGGCGCGGGCTATTCGCGGCGGGCCGCGCTGGGCGCCATCGTGCTCGGTGGCGGCGTCAGCCTGCTGACCAGCCTCACCCCGCAGCGGGCCTTCGCGGCCGGCCATGCGGACGCCCTGCTGCTGAACTGCATGGACTACCGGCTGACCAACGACGTCACCCGCTACATGGACCAGCGGGGCCTGACCGAGAAGTACGATCAGATCATCCTGGCCGGCGCGTCGCTGGGCGCCCTGAACGACAAGTATCCCAGTTGGACCGAGGTCTTCTGGGCCCATCTCGATCTCGCGATCCAGCTGCACCAGATCCACAAGCTGATCGTCATCGATCACCGCGACTGCGGCGCCTACAAGCTCCTGCTGGGCGAGGCGGCGGTGAAGGATCCGGACACCGAGCTGAAGAGCCATGTGACCCAGCTCTACGCCCTGCGCTCGACCGTGCTCACGCGCTATCCGCACCTCGAGGTCGAACTGGGCCTGATGGCGCTCGACGGCTCGGTGCTGCCGATCGCCTAGTGGGGGGTGTAGCCGCCGATCAGGGCCGAGCTGTCCTGGGCGCCCTTGTCCTGGCCGTTGGAGGTGTCGGCGGTCGGGGGCACGCTGGAGGAGGTGATCGGGCCGGGGGCGGTCAGGTCGGCCGGTGCGCTCGCCGAGGGCGCGGCGTCGGGGCTGGCGGCGGGCGCGACCCCGGAGGGGTCGGCGGAGTCGGACGTCTCGGCGGGGGCGGCGTCCGGCGCGGTCGAGTCCGGGCTGACCCACTTGATGAACAGGAAGATCAGCAGTGCGGCCAGGGCCAGGAGCAGGGCCGTCGGCCAGAGCGGACGCTTCTCGCGGATGGGCGCGGCCTCCGGCGGCGCGCCTTCGGGTTCGACGCCGGGATCGTCCTCGAAGCCGCCGTCGGTCGCCATCAGGCTTTCACCAATACGAGGGCGGCCCAGGCGTCGCGGTGGATGCGGCGCATCAGGCGGAAGCCGCGGGAGCGATAGGCGGCGAGGACCCGGCGCTCCTGGGTGCGCAGCAGGCCGGACAGAATGGCGATGCCGCCGGGGACCAGGGCGCCCTTGATGTCCTGGGCCAGCGCCACCAGCGGCGGGGCGAGGATGTTGGCGAACACCAGGTCGTAGGGCGCCTGGACGCGCACGGCCCGGTGGCCCAGGCCCGAGGCGTAGACGAAGCGGGCGCCGGCCTTGTTGAGCTTGGCGTTCTCGCCGGCGATGCGGACCGACGGCTTGTCGATGTCGGTGCCGACCGCGATCGGGGTGCCGGTGCGGGCCGCGGCGATGGCCAGGACGCCGGTGCCGGCGCCCACGTCGAGCACGCGCTTGAAGCGGCGCGCCTTCAGCAGGGCGTCATAGGCGATGAGGCAGCCGACCGTGGTGCCGTGGTGGCCGGTGCCGAAGGCGGCCCCGGCCTCGATGCGCAGATTGACGGTGTTGGTGGGGGCGCGGCCCTTGTCATGGGCGCCGAAAATGAAGAACCGGCCGGCGCGCACAGGCGGCAAGCCGGACAGGGACATGGCCAGCCAGTCGGCGTCGGCCAGCTTCTCGACCACCACCCGCAGCTCGGGATAGTCGGCGAGCCGGGCGACCAGGCCGTCGATCTCCTCCTGTGAGGTCGGGAAGGCGTCGATGCGCCAGACGTCGTGATCCTCGTCCTCTTCCAGGATGGAATAGGTCGCGCCCTCCAGCAGGACGTCGGAATCGATGGCGGTCGCGGCGGCTTCAGCCACGGCGCGGGGCCCACGGGCGATGATCTGGACGGCGTCGTCGGTCATGCGCCCCCTCTAGTGCCTAAGGGCGCCAAAGGCGAGGGGCCTCAGTAGGCCGGCGGGTTGGGAACGCCCGGATCGGGCGGGGTGGGCGGGGCGTAGCTGTCCATGCCGGCCAGGATGTCGCCGCCCAAGGAGGGGGGGCGGCGGGGGCGGGGCGCCTCGGACCATCGCGGCGGCGTCACTGGCGTGG
>NZ_JALDPT010000061.1 GCF_022695515.1 Phenylobacterium aquaticum | reverse complement strand
TGACCGCGCAAACAGGCCGGACACAAGACTGCACCCGACCACGACGCCGAAACCTCACATCAACCCTTGCAATGCGGGAGCCATCCACACAGGACCTTCCCATTCATTGGCAGGATGTGCGCCGATCATCGTCCATTTGGTCGTCGGGTCATGCGCCAGTGAAAGTGTTTCGCCTCAAGGCAGAGGAAATCCGCACCCTTGCTCGGGGGCGCGGCGGGGCTATCGCGAGCGACCGGATTCCGGTTGACGGCAGGCCCGTAGGCTACATGTACAGATCCTCCCCACGTAATCCTCAAGACAGCGGCTGGGCCTTTCTCGCGGGCGATGAGGACGAGGCCTACATGGCTGACGCCACGAAGCACGGCGTCTATGATGTGAACACGATCGCCAACTACGATCCTGAGATCATACCGCTCCTGGACGCCCCGATCGGCTCAGCCTTTGTGCGGGGGCCATCCGGCCTTGTTCGCGATCCGCAAGGTGCGCCACAGGATTGATCCCGGTCGCTGCCATGTCTGCGTCCACTCTGGGCTGAGATTGCCCCATTGTGCCGACAACCTCTAAGGGGTCCCAATGTCCCGCCCCGTCAAACCTACCGACCCAGTCCTCGAAGCAGAAATGGGCCGTGTAGCCCTCTGGCTCGACCCCGACGATCCCCGGTGATTGGCCGATCAGGGCTACGGGCCAGATGGCGCTGCCGAGGAGGAGCAGGACCGGTGGATGCGCCTATGCGATCAGCGTTGCGGCTTCCCTTGGCGGCTGACAGCACTAGCGCCGAGAATCTAGGTGTGTCCACGAAATGTTCTTGATATGTGCTGGTTTTTCTCAACCCTGCGTGGAGGTTTTCGCGGTCGACCCAGCCCGTGCGACCATGGCTCTCAACCGCGCCGCGCCGACGGGACTGGCGAGTTCCGCGCGGGAGAGCTGAACATAGCCGATCCTGGCGTAGGCCGCCGTGATCGAGCCGAAGCGCCGACAATAGATGTCGGCCTTGGGCATTGACCTGTCCGATTTGATGAGAGCGACCGACAGCCTTCCGTGCCGAAGCAGCAGGGCCCAGAGTTTCGCCAGGAGCTCGTCGTCGGTGAGAACGACATAGGGCGCCCGCACGGTTCGATCCCGGGCGTAACCGATCAGGTCATAGGCCTGCTTCAGTCCCCCAAATCGTTTCCGGATGGCGCTTGGACAAGGCGCGCCTGGCGAGCGCAGCAGGATCTGCTCATTAAGTCTGCCGTGCTCCCGCAGCACCTCAACCATCGCCGCCAGCATCTCGGCGTCGGACCGTTTGGCGGACCTTGAGTGAGTGAGCCTTTGGGCTTCCGCGAACATGCGGCGGTCAACAATGGCCTCGAAGGCGCCTGGCGCCTTCACCCACTCGTTGGGCGGGATTCTTGCGGGCTTGCCGCCCAGGACCACTTTGGTGCGGTGATAGACCAGGTCGCCGATGTACTTGGGATTGCGAAGGATCTGGATGACGCGATTGGTCGTCCAGGTCGCGCCGGCCTCGGCGGGGACTCCTTGCGAATTCAGGAGCCGGGCGATGGCGCATTTGGTCATGCCCGTGACGACGTAGAGCCGGTAGATTCGGCGCACCACTTCGGTCTCATGATCCGGGCCCGGGATCAGGATCGTGCGATGATTGTGCGCCGCCTTGTATTGCCCGGCCTCAAGGACCGCGCCTGGCCTTCCGTGTTCATCGATGATCTGGCGGCGAAGTCCGTATCCGGGCGAGCTGCCCTGCCAGAAGCCTTTCCGGGCGAGGCGGGTCTGGGCCGCGGCGACCTTCGATGAGAGCTCGCGGCTGTATTCCGCCGCCATCACGCGCTTGAGGCCCTTCAGGATGGTCGAGCTCATGCTCCCGTCGTTGTCGAAGGGCTCGGCGCAGTACTCGACCTGCACGCCGGCCTCCGCGCACAGAAACTCGTAGTGAGCGCTCTGGTCGGGGTTCTGAAAGCGTCCCCATCGACTGACGTCGTAGACCAGGACAGCCTGGAAATCGGCCTCTCCCCCGACGACGTCGGCGAGCAGCTGACGCAGCGCCTTCCTCTGCTTCAGTGTGACCCCGCTGAGCCCTGCGTCCAGATAGGTTCGCACCACCTCGTAGCCTCGGCCGGCGGCGTAGGCGGCGATCGCGGCGGCCTGATGCTCCGGCGAGTAGCGCTGATGCTCCGTCGACATGCGCAGATACTGAGCCGCGCGGATCTTCGGTGCTCTGGGTCTGGACGTGGTTCCCACCATCCCACCACTCAACACCCGAGCCAAGCCGCGCGAAAGCGAGTGTATTTTTCCTACAGGCCGCGAGGCAGCGCCAAGGCGGCTGGCGGCGGCTTAGCCCGTTCGGATGATCCGGCGGGCCTGGTACGGCGGCACGATCGCGAGAATCGGCACGGCCCACTTCAAATCAGGTGACGGGACCTTGCGCCCGCGCAGGGGCTCAAGCGCGAACTTGCCCGCACCGTCGCCGGAGATCAGCCGCCCGACGAGGATCGCGCCGGCGACGGTTTCCGCGACGACGACACTTCCCCGAAGGTCCTCGGCGGGTTCGGATCGCACGTCGTCGAAATAGATGAGCGCGCCTGGCTCAGCGGCTTCGCCCAAACCTAGGCCGTCGACGAGAAGGGCGACGGACTTGTCGCTGCCTCCAGGTGGGATGGGGGCGAGCACCTGCGGGTCCTGATCGTTGAGCACGGCTACGCGGCCCGCGGGCAGGTCACCCACGCGCCCGATCGTCGGAATGAAAATCCCGTCCCCGGGGGCCTTCCAGCCTTGCGCGCGGGTGGGTGCGCGCCGCGCCGGGCGCATGGGACCCGAGCCCTCGTACAGCCACTCATGTCGGACGCCAAAGGCCTCGCCATATGTCTTCGCCTTCGCGAACGAGAACCGCGCGTTCCCGTTCTCATTCGACGCGTAGGTGTTTCGGTTCCAGCCATGGGCGTTCGCCGCCGCAGCCGCGGTCTTGTGTCCTGCCTGCTGGCGGGCCTGCTTCAGCCGGGAAGCGCGACTAATCTGATCCGAGTGCACCGTTGGACTGTAGCTTGAACGGACCGGTCGCGGAAACGGTGGCCGCTCGCATTACAGTGCACAAATCATGGTTGTGCATTGCCGTTCACCCAGGTTAGCAACACCTAGGGTTGGCGCTCTCAGCCGACCGTCGTCCCGTCCGCCGCATGGCGAAAGCAGATCCCCAGGAGCGCCGCGTTGAGTGGCTTGTCGCCAAGCCAGTTGCTCTTCGAGAGGGCGCGAAGCCAGCGTTGGGCTGGCGATCTGGCCGCTGCCGCCGAGACATATCGAACGGCGCTTCGGCTACTCCCCGACGATCATCCTGCCCGGTGGAACCTCGCCCAGGTGTTGCTGGCGCTCGGCGCTTACGAGGAAGCCTGGCCCCTGTTCGGGAGCCGCTTCGAGGCCGATCCATCGATCTACAGGCCGCGCCTCAGCCTCCCTGAATGGCAGGGAGAGCCGATTGTCGGCGGGCGGCTCCTGGTCGTGTTCGAGCAGGGCCTGGGCGATCAAATCCAGTTCGCGCGGTTCGTGCCGGTCCTGCGCGACATGGGGGTTCACGTCACCCTCAGCTGCGCGAAGCCGCTTGGTCCCCTGTTCGAGCAGTTCGGCGTCGATCTGCTCTATGGCGACGGCAAGGTTCGGCCACCGCGCGTCGATCGATGGGCCATGATCTGCGACCTGCCTCGCAGGATGGGGATCACCCTAGGCAACCTTCCGAACGCTCCGTACCTGAGCGCGAGGCCGAGGCCGGCCGAAGGTCGCGTCGGCGTCGCCTGGAAAGGCTCGCCCGCTCACCGAAACGACGCCAACCGGTCGCTGGATCCGGCAGCGCGAGACATGCTTCTGGCGCTGCCGGGCGCTATGTCCCTACATCCGGAGGACACTGGCGCGGTCGACTTCGAAGAGACCGCGGGCCTGATCGCGAGCCTGGATCGCGTGGTGACCGTGGACACATCGATCGCTCACCTGGCCGGGGCCATGGGAAAGCCCACCACGATCCTGCTGCCCGCGCGGGAGACGGATTGGCGATGGATGGTCGGGCGTTCCGACAGCCCCTGGTATCCGTCGGCAAGGCTCGTGCGTCAGGCCTTGGACGAGCCCTGGTCCGCCGTCGTGTCCAGGCTGATTCACGAGAACATCGAGGACGATGCCTGACTGAGGTCAGGGGGGCGGCCTCAGGCTCTGAATGATGACGCTGGCCAGGCGTACGCCCGCCTTCTCGAGCTGAACGCGCCCCTGGATCGAAGCGGCGTTTGCATAGACCGTGTCGATGACGAAGCAGTCCGGCGTCTTGGGCGGTCCGTTCCTGTCGCTGATCTTGCAGGTCCGGGTTTTCGACGGGAGCTTCGCGTAGGCGTAGTCCCGCGCGACCGGGAAGGATTCATTGGCCCAGGCGAGCGCCTGGCCCGCGGGCGCTCCTGATGTCCACGTTTTCCGCTTCGCGGGGGTTATGTCGGCGATCAGCGCGTTGGCGATCGCGTCCGGCGTGCCGCCCAGGCTGTGGACGACATTGTCATCCCAATAGCTGTGGAGGGGCAGGCCCCAGGCATTCGCGCCAAGGACGACCGGCACGGCGTTGCCGCCACCATCTTTATTCCGCTCAGCGGCGTGCAGGGGCTGATGCACGTCCCCCACGAAGTGAAGAAGGTAGAGGAGGGCGAGCTTCCGTTCCGACGCCGGCAGAGAGGCGTCGGCAAGCTCGCTCCGGAACTGATTGATCTTGTCGACCACACAATCCCGCGCCGGTCCCGAACTCGCCAGCTTTCCGGGCGCCAAGGTGACCGTGCCAAAGCAGGCCTGGGTGGCATTCGGCGCTTGGACGTCGATGTCTATAAAGTGCCAAAGGTGCGTCGCGGCCCGGCGTTTCGGCGTTGACGCCCTGTAGACGTCCGCCCAGGTCGCCAATTCGGCGAAGGTGGAGACGGGGAGAGCGGGGTCGGTCGGGCCCGCCAGCAGATCATCGACGGCCTGGGCGACCTGTGGATCCTGGTCGATGTAGTGCCGGGCTATGAGGGCAACGACCCGGTGGCCGTCATTGCCCCAAGCGAGCGCCTCGCCGGCACAGAGCGATGTCGCGATCGCCAACGCCAGGCAGGCGGTCAATGCCCACCTGATCGGCAATCCCATGGTCAGCCTCCCAGAGCTTTCACCCGGAGACACTACGCAGAATTGTCTATCTGTCTATCGCTCGTATGTAGCGATTTATGGGCGCCTACGGTCCGGCCCGGTCCATCGCCACGTCGCGAACTCGCCCCTCCCGGAATTGGCAACCAGGCATTTTCGCCCTTATTGGTTGTGCAATGCACGCCGCGAACGCTCTCTTTCGCCAAGCCGCCACCTTCAATTCTGAGGGGCGCTTCGAGCTTGCGGAGGCCGTCTATCGGGAGATCATCGCACGGTGGCCCGATGATCCGCGCGCGCCCTACACGCTTTCAACCCACCTGCTGTCCCGCGGAGCGTACGAGGAGGGATGGGCTCTCTATGAGAGCCGATCGCTCGTGCCCGAGACCGGTATCAAGCGACCCCGAGTTTCCTACCCCGAGTGGGACGGCGCCGATGTCGGTTCGCTTCTGATCTTTCCCGAGCAAGGCCTCGGCGACCAGATCATGTTCGCCCGATACATCCCCTTGCTGGTGGCTCGTGGGATCAGGGTCACGCTCCTATGCAGCCGGACGCTGGTTAGGCTCTTCACCGGCCTGGGCGCGCAAGTCGTGCCGGCGTCGGGCAAGGTGACGCTTCCGAGGCATGATGCCTGGTGCCTGATAGGGTCGCTGCCCCACCATGTGGGTGGCATTCCACAGGCGCCCTACCTGCCGGGCACCAAGGCCGGGGCCGGGACAGGGCTCTGCACTCACGGCAATCCCAAGCACGTCAACGACGCAAATCGCTCGATGCCGGACAGCGCGCGCTCCATCCTCAAGAGCGGATGGCCATTCATCAGCCTCCATCCAGAGGATTCGGGCGTGGGCGACTTCCAGGAGTCGGCGGACCTGCTGAACCAGTTGAACCTGGTTGTGTCCGTCGACACCTCGGTCGCGCATTTGGCGGGCGCGGTGGGCAAGGAAACATGGCTGCTTCTGCCCGCCATCGGGACTGACTGGCGCTGGGGCAGGTTTGAGACCTCGACGCCCTGGTACCCGACGATGAGGATCATTCGGCAGGGCGTTGCGGAAACCTGGGAGGCCGTCGCACGGCGAGTCCTATCCGACCTGGGGACTATCGGAGAAAATAGCCCCCCTCGTTGAGGTCAGTCAGCAGGTCGGATTCCTGGGGGCGCCATCCTATCGACGAGCGAGTGATCGCGCTCGACGCCGGGATATCGCGCCCCACCAGCATTCCCAGGAAGCCGAAGTGCGCCATGGCCTCCTCAGCGGTCAGGCTCTTCACGGGCGAGCCGACGCCTCGCCCGATCATCTCCGCGATCGACCGCATGACGACGCCCTCCTCGGCGACGGCATGCAGACGCGTCCCCGCGGGCGCCGTCTCCAAGGCCAGCCGGAACAGCCGCGCGGCGTCCAGCCGATGCACGGCCGGCCAGCGGTTGGATCCGTCCCCGACATAGGCCGACACCCCGGTCCGCCGAGCCACCTCGATCAGCTGGGGCACGAAGCCCTGGTCGCCCCGGCCGTGAACGGTCGGCGGCAGGCGCACGACGCTAGCCCGCACCCCGCGGCTGGCCGCCGCCAGGACCTCCTCAGACTTGGCCCGCACGCGCCCCATCCCGTTCAGGTCGGGCTCGTCCTGCTCGGTGCTCGCCGGCCGGGCGTGTTCGCGGTCATGCCGGAGGTGGAGACCAGCGGCTTGCCCGACCGGTCCAGCGCGGCGGCCATGGCCTCCAGCGCGAGCCGATCGGTCTCACCATTGGCCTCGTACTGGGCGAAGTCGTGGATGAAGGCGGTGTGGATCACGCCGTCACAGGCCCGCGCGCCGGCGGCCAGGCTGTCGGGATCGGTCAGTTCGCCGCGATGGACGGCCACGCCCAGGGCCGCCAGCCGCTCGGCCGAGGCGTCGCTGCGCGCCAGCCCCAGCACCTCGTGCCCTGCCCCGAGCAGCTCTTGCACGACGGCGGAGCCGATGAAGCCGGTGGCGCCCGTCACGAAAACACGCATGGTGGTCTCCCTGTTGTTCTGCGCAGGGGTTATCCTCGCCGCCCGACCCACCGGAAAAGCCGAGAGTTTATACGGGTATGACCGCTAACACCCTGCCGGGCTCCGCCGTCACCACCCTGGGCGGCTTCCTGCGTGATCGTCGCGCCCGCCTCGCGCCGGATCCGTCGGCGACCGGCCGTCGGCGGACGCCGGGCTTGCGCCGCGAGGAGGTCGCCGCCCGCGCCAGTGTCAGCGTCACCTGGTACACTTGGCTGGAGCAGGGCCGCGGCGGCCCGCCCTCGGACGAGGTGCTGGAGCGGCTCGCCCGCGCCCTCGAACTCGACGCCCCGGCCCGCGAGGTGCTGTTCCTCCTCGCCCAGAACCGCCCGCCGCCGCTCAGCCCCGCGCCGACCGCCGCCGTGCCCCCCGCCCTGCAGCGGGTGCTCGACGCCATGACCTTCAGCCCGGCTATCGTGAAGACGCCGGCCTGGGACATCGTCGCCTGGAACCTCGCGGCCACGGCCGTCCTGGCCGACTACGCCTCGGTTCCGGCCCGCGAGCGCAATGTCCTGCGCCGCATGTTCACCGACCCGGCGGCTCGGGCCCACCTGACCGACTGGGAGGAGAATGCTCGCTTCGCCCTGGGCGTCCTGCGCGTCGATGTCGCCCGCGGCGGTGGCCACGCGGGGGCCGAGGCTTTGATCGCCGAACTCCTTGAGACCAGTTCCGAGTTCCGAAGGCTCTGGGCCGAGAACGAGGTGCGCAGCCAGGGCTTCGGCATGAAGCGTTTCGTGGGACCGGACGGCCAGGCCCTGGCCCTGGAGACGTCCAACTTTCCGGTCGAGGGCGCCGACGGCCTGACCATGATCGTCTTCACGCCGCTCACAGAGGCCGACGCCCAGGTCGTCGCCAGCCGGATCGCCGAGACGGCCGCGCGGAAACCCTAGCCGCCCTTTGCCGGCTCCGGCGCGAAGAGCGTCCGCACCATCGGCGTCAGTATGGCGGCAAGATCCGCCGGCTTCGCCCCGGCCAGGGCCTCGATCTCCATCATCTGCCGCATGACCTGCAGGCCCGCGACCAGGGCCAGGGCCACGGCCGCCCGCTCGCGCGCCAGCGGCCCGCCGATCGCCTGCTCCAGCACGGCCTGGTGGCCCTGTCCGATCCACGCCCGCCCTATCTCGGCCGCCTTCGGGCTGGAGGCGGAGTGCAGCAGGATCAGGAAACCGTCGAGCGGAGTCGCCCCCGGCGCCGTCACCTCCACCAGGGCCTTGGCGAAGGCCTCTGGGAAGTCCGTCGCGGCGAGGTTCGCCTCCGACAGGATCACCGGCTTGCGCATGGCGTCGGCGCACACCTCCGCGAACAGCTTCTCCTTCGATCCGAAATAGCGGTTCACCAGCATGGCGGTGACGCCGGCCCCCGCCGCGATCTCCCGCACGCCGGCCCCGTCATAGCCGGAGCGGGCGAAGGCCTCGCGGGCCGAGGCCAGGATCGCAGCCCGTGTGGCCTCCGCGTTGCGAGGGCGAGGGGCGGTCGGAGACGAAGGATCGGCGCTCATATATCTACACTCGTAGACAATCCGGCTCGACGCAAGTATACAGTGGAAGACTTAGCGAGCGACAGGGCGGAATCACATGACGGAAACGGTGCTGGTGACGGGCGGGACGGGATTCGTCGCCGGCTGGACGATCGTCGAGCTGCTGCGGCGCGGCTATCAGGTGCGCACCACGGTCCGCGGCCTGGCCCGTGAAGACGCCGTCCGCCGCGCCGTTGGGCGCGAGATCGACGCCGGGGCGGGCCTCAGCTTCGCGGTCGCCGACCTGACCGCCGACGCGGGCTGGGACGAGGCCGTCGCCGGCTGCGACTATGTCCTGCACATCGCCTCGCCCCTGGGCGGGGGCGACGGGGACGAGTTGATCGCCGCCGCCCGCGACGGGACCCTGCGCGTGCTGCGCGCCGCCGTCCGCGCCGGGGTGAAGCGGGTCGTCATGACCTCCTCGACCGCCGCCTGCACGCCCGCCAAGCCGCTCAAGCGCGCCATCGTCGAGACCGACTGGACCGACCCGGACCAGCCCGGCCTCGCCGTCTATCGCAAGTCCAAGGTCCTGGCCGAACGCGCCGCCTGGGACTTCATGGCCGACCACCCGGCGACCAGCTTCGCGACCATCCTGCCCGGCGCCATCTTCGGTCCGGTGCTCACCAAGGAACAGCTCGGCTCGGTCGGCATCATCCAGCGCCTGCTCCAGGGCCAGCCGCCGGCCCTTCCGCGCCTGGCCTTCAACATCACCGACGTCCGCGACCTCGCCGTTCTGCACATCCAGGCCATGACCACGCCGGAGGCCGCGGGCCAGCGCTTCATCGCCATGGGCGACGCCCTTTGGTACGGCGAGGTCGCCGCGACCCTCAGGGCCCGGCTGGGCGACGGCGCGGCCAAGGTCCCCACGGCCGCTATGCCCGACCTCGTCGCCCGGGGCCTGGCTCTGGTCTCCCCCCAGATGAAGTCGCTGCTGCCGCTGCTTGGCCGGACCCAGGCCTTCAGCCGGGCCAAGGCCGAGCAGATCCTCGGCTTCGCGCCGCGCCCCGCGCGGGACACGATCGCCGATTGCGGCGCCAGCCTATTGATCTAGCCGCCCCGTCCGGTATGCGGGTTCCAACACACGGTGAGGAACGCCCTATGACGACCCCGGACGCAAAGCCCATGACCTATGACGAGGTGGTCCTGGGTCGCCGCAGCATCCGAGGCTACAAGCCCGATCCGGTGCCGAAGGCGCTCATCAAGGAGATCCTCGAGGTCGCCATGCGCGCGCCCTCCTCGATGAACACCCAACCCTGGAACTTCTACGTCATCAGCGGCGAGCCGCTGGACCGTATCCGCGCCGGCAACACCGAGCGCACCGTCGCGGGCGTGCCGCAATCGCGCGAGTTCCGCACCGGCAAGGCCTTCGCTGGCCAGCATCGCGAACGCCAGGTCGGCGTCGCCAAGCAGCTGTTCGCCGCCATGGGCATCGCCCGCGACGACCAGGCCATGCGCCAGGACTGGGTGCTGCGCGGCTTCCGCCAGTTCGACGCCCCGGTCTGCGTGATCGTCACCTATGACAAGGTGCTCGACGGCAGCGACGACACTCCCTTCGACTGCGGCGCGGTGACGACCGCCCTCGTGAACGCCGCCTGGTCCCGCGGCCTGGGCGCCGTGATCAACAGCCAGGGCATCATGCAGTCCCCGGTCGTACGCGAGCACGCCGGCATCGCCGACGACCAGGTCATCATGAAGAGCATCGCGCTCGGCTGGCCCGATGAGACCTTCCCGGCCAACGCGGTAGTGTCGGAGCGCAAGTCGGTGGACGAGGCCGCGGTCTTCGTCGGCTTCGACGACTAGCCGGGCCTATTCCGGCGAGCTGCGCTTGATCGGCCGGTACCAGGCCAGTTGCTCGCTGGTGGCCAGCAGCTTGCCGTCCCGGCTCCAGTAGCTGGAGCGCTCATCCGACGCCCCGCCGCCGCCCACCCTGCCCTCGCACTCGACGAGGAAGAAGTCGTTGCCGACCTTGGCCAGTTCCTCGGCCGTGGCGTGCAGATAGACCGTCAGCGACAGGGTCGTGGTGCTGATGGTGCGGCCGAGCGCGTACATGGCCCTGGGCGCCGAATTGTCGGTGACCATGCCCAGCAGCGCCTTGTCCAGCGGACCGCGCCGCGACCGCACCCAGGCGAGTGTATGGGAATTGCCGCTCGGCTCCGGCGGAAACACCTCCAGCGTCCGCCGCTCGAAGGCCGAGGCCCCATAGTGCAGGGGCGCGCCGAAGTCGGGCGGCCTGGGCAGGGTGTCGGGGTCCGGCGCGTCCGGAATTCGGGCGAAGGCGAAGGCCGGCGTCTCGGGCCGCCTGGCCAGGGTGACCATGCCGTGGACACCCACCTGGTCGGAGCCCGCCGGCAGGACCTCCACTTCCCAGACCCCTATCGAGCCGCCCTGGCGCAGCCGCCGGGTGCGGACATCCAGTTGGCCCGGAGGGAGGGCGGCCGCGTAGGTGAGCGTCAGGGACAGGGCCTCGCCCGCGGCCTCGGGCTCGGCCTCCAGCACCCGGATGAACAGGCCGATGGCGTATCCGCCCCAGATCCCGCCGCCGGGATTGACCCACTCCTCGCCGGCGAAGGTGGTCCAGCGGCCTTCGGAGACATGGGTGAGCGGATGGGTGGAGGTCTGGGTCGTGCTCATAGGCCCTGTCTAACCCAGCGAGGCGGCGTCACGGAAGTCGTGGGGCGGGAGGATTAGGGGCGAGGCGGTCGCGTCACAACCCTGGTTTGTCGGGTTGGTCGGAACCTGGCGTCTTAATGCAGAGACGCCCTATTGCTCTGAGTTGTAGCCTTTGCTGAGCGCAAGATCAGCTTCCGGCGAAAATCCGGGCGTTGCCGGTGACGCGTCTCGCCGATGGGCGACGCGGCCCATCAGAACATCCTAGAGGCCAGGTGGAGATCGCCGTGGATGTAAATTTTTGGCCTGGCAGCGCCGCATATGAACTGCCCCAGACGCGCTGAGATTGAGAATGGGAGACCAATGAGTATCGCTAAAGGGCAGCCCAACGGGCGGGCCCGCTGGTCTCACGCCTTCAAATGTACAGTCGGTACGATAGGATCACCACTATGGCTGCGGGTCCCCGCAGTCAGGAACAAGGAACCCCCCGGCTCCCGCTTCGGGGGTCTTTGTTGTCCGAGGGGCTGGCGGCTAAATCTGCTGAGGCGGGGCGGGGCGTACCGGTGGGCGGATGATATCTGCCACGGTCCGCCGGCCGAGCTCCGCATAGAAGGCGTCGATCGCCTGGCCGAGCAGAGCCGCCAGGCCGCATTGCGGGGCCAGCATGCAGCTGGAGCAGTCGACCGGGCATTCGTCGCCTTCGAGGCGGCGAACGACCTCTCCGAGGTTGATCTCCCCGGGGGCGGCGCCCAGGGCGAGCCCGCCGCCTCGCCCACGGGTCGTGTCCAGATAGCCGAGCCGCCCCAGGCGATGGGCGATCTTGACGAGATGGTGCTCCGAAATCCGGTGCGCGGCGGCGATCTCCGGCACCGAGCAGCGCCGTCCGGGGCGCTCGGCGACATAGATCAGCACGCGCAAGGCGTAGTCGGTGAGACGGCGGAGCTTCATCGCCCATCCATCGGGCCGCCGGGCGGCGGACGACATGACGTGGATCAAGGCTGCGGCGCCGCGACCTCTCTAAAGCTGTATTCGCGCTACAGCTTTAGACGGGCCGTTGTCCGACGCTGGCGCAGGAGTTCGCGCGATGTCCGCCGCCCAACTGGAACCCGCCGCCGCCCTCAGCGAGGGGCCGCAAACCGACCTGACCGTCCACTTCCGTCCCGGCGGCGCCTCCGATCGCTTCGCCCTGGGGGTGACCAAGTTCCTGCGGCTGTTCGCCGACACCTTCTTCGCCAAGCGCTATGGCCATCGCGCGGTCGTCTTGGAGACCGTCGCCGCGGTCCCGGGCATGGTCGGCGCGACCCTGAACCACCTCAAGTGCCTGCGCCGCATGGAGGATGATCGCGGCTGGATCCGCACCCTGATGGACGAGGCGGAGAACGAGCGCATGCACCTGATGACCTTCATCGAGGTCTGCAAGCCCACCGCCTTCGAGCGGTTCATGGTGATCAGCGCCCAGTGGGTGTTCTACATGTTCTTCTTCGGCCTCTACATCCTCGCGCCCAAGACCGCCCACCGGCTGGTCGGCTACTTCGAGGAAGAGGCGGTGATCAGCTACACCCACTACCTCGCCGAGATCGACGAGGGACGCTCCCCCAATGTCCCCGCGCCGAAGACGGCCATCCGCTACTGGAACCTGCCGGCCGATGCGACCCTGCGCGACGTGGTCCTGGTGGTGCGGGCCGACGAGGCCCATCACCGCGACGTCAACCACGGCTTCGCCAACGCGCTCGCCGGCCTGCCGCAAGGCGCCATCGCCGCCTGTCCCGCCCATGTGGAGCTGGTCCCGAACTGGAAGGCCGCCGCCTAGGGTCGGGGAGATGAACAAGAGCGACACCGATCCGGATCGTCGCGCGCGCCTCGCGCCGGGGGGCGCTGTCGGGGTCACCGAGCCCATGTGCCGCGCCCTGGTCGACGCCTTCTACGCGAAAGTCCGCGTCGATCCCGAGCTCGGGCCGATCTTCAACGGCGCGATTGGCGACGGGTGGGAGGCGCACCTGGCCAAGCTCGCCGACTTCTGGTCGTCCGTGCTGCTGATGACCGGCCGCTACAAGGGCTCGCCCATGGCCGCCCACGCCGCTCTGCCGCGGGCCGAACCGGCGGATTTCGAGCAGTGGCTCGCGCTCTTCCGGTCAACCGCGGCCGAGGTTTGCCCGCCGCCTGCCGCGGCGCTGTTCATCGAGAAGGCGGAGATGATCGCCCGCAGCCTGCAGTTCGGCATCGCCGCCAGCCGAGGCGTGCTGCCGTCGCAGCCCGTCTAAGGCGAGGAACGCCGCCTCAGGCCATGGTGACCGGCGATTTGAGCAGGCCGTGGGGCGAGCCGGTGAAGATCTCTTAGCTGGTCCTGGTGACGCCGGTTGAGGGCTCGCACCGATGAGCGAGCCCGGCTGTGCAGTCTGAGGGGCTCAGGCTGAGAAACGGGGGGCGACCGTCTGGAGGGCGTTCGCGAACTGGCCCACTTCCCACCCTAAAAATGCACGCTAAGGCCCTCTGACAACCGGAGGTGCTATGTTCGCCGCACTGCTAGCTGAAGCGCTCACATCTGAGATCCCGCCGCTCGACTTAAACCTGGTCTGCGATGGCCAATACGAGGACGTCGAAACTTCGATCGGCACGACGACAGGAATGATAGGCGGCCAGGTCGGTAGCGGGACTGCTGTCGTCAGGACGCCCGTGATGCGGAAGGGAACAGCGCACCTCTCGTTCCAACCGCCGGGCAGCTCACCTATCCGGACGGAAGGCTTAGAACTCTCGGCCATGTGACGGCCGATGCGCGTCAGATCGTGGCGGACTATCAGCGAAAGCTGACCTTCCGAACCGTCACCTGGAAGGTTGAAGTGAACCGCATGACCGGCCCGGTGCGTGTCGCAAGTCCGGACCACATCGGCTTTGCTGGCGCTTGCGCGCCGGAGTCGAACCAGCCGAAATTCTGACTCGTCGTCACCCTGCTGGGCGCCACGAAGCGAGATGTAGGGTGTCATTCAGAGGTTCGCTGACGGGCGAGTGAGGTCGTTCTTGATGGGGCGGCAGGCGCCTTTGCCCCTAACGCGCCCGCCGAGCCCGCGATCTCAAGGTTTCTTAGTGGGCACGGGCTCCGTCCCCGGTGCGCCGCACTTTGCGAACTTCTTGGTCTTGATGTCGCGGCACTTGCCGCCGGCGGCCGGCGCCGGCGCCTTACAGAGCTCGGCTTTCACGAACTTGCCGCCGTCGCGACATTTCCCCGCCGCATCGAGGGCGGGCGCCGCCAAGGTGGCGCTGGCCAGGCTGGCGGTCAGCGCGACTGTGGTGAGGAGGGTGAGAATGCGCATGGGAATCTCCTGTGAGACGCCGCGAGCCTCACCCCTTATCCACTGAAGGCCAAGGGGGATTGTCGATCGTCCGCCTCATTTTGAGGTCGCGGCCGCAGCGTCCGGTGGGGCTTGGACGGCATCGGGCGACCAGATCGGCGCGGCCAAGCGACTCAAATAGGCGGCCACGTCCTGGGGCCATGCCGCCAGCTGCGCCCCGAAGGCCTCGGGGGCCGCGCCATAGAGGGCGCGTAGGGCCGCCTCATAGCCGGGCTGGTGACCAGCCAGGGCGTACATCGCCTTATAGGTCGCCGTCTGGGCGGCGCGGCGGGCGTCGGGGTCCCGGCTGGCGCGGGCGGCCGTCTCCACCAGGCGGCGCAAGGCGGCCGAGGCGCCCCCGGCTGGCTGGCGAGCCAGGTCCAATGGCGCGGCAACAGCGTCACTTCCCGGGCCGTAACCCCGAGCTTCGGCCGACCACGGCCGGGGCGGGGCGATGACGGCTCGTCCGAAGGGAGTTCCTCCGCCGCGGGTATGACCGCCGGCAGGCGGGCCAATACCGCCTCGGCGTCGCCGCGCAGGTCGAGGTCGATCACCCCGCCGGTGGCGTCGTCGAGCACCAGAGGCATGGGACCGGCCGGGGTCTGGGCCGCATGGGCGGCCTAGGCGACGGTCGGCAGGTCGCCCGCGGCGACCAGCCGATCTTCGAGGAACAGCGCATAGCGGGCGCCGAAGTTGACGTGCCTTGGTCCCTCGCGGCCTCTGGCGCTGACTTGTCCTAGCTCAAGGCGCGACGCCGCAGATGCGGCAGGCTGAGGATGACATGGCGCGAGGGTGCGCCGGTCGGGAGGACGACATGACGCCGAAAATCTTGAAGGCGATGGCCCTGGCCGCCTGCGCCGCTGCGCTCGCGGTCGCCTGGCTATTGACCGACAGTCTGGGCGGCTGGGTGATCCTACCGCTGCTAGCCAGCCTCACCGCGGCCGGCCTGCTGATCGCCGACGATCGCCGGGCGCCTATGGTCGCGCTTCTCGCCGGTATCTTGCAGGTCGCCCACGCCATCCGGCTTTTGGCGCAGGGGCCGGGACCCGTCCCGCTGGCGCTCGCCTATTTGGGCTGCGCGGCGTTCCTGGCGGCCTGCGGCCTGGGTCTCAGGCGCTATCCGCCGTCGCCGCCCGCCGCCGATCCCGCGCCGGACCTCGAGGATCGTCCTCTATAGGGCGCGGCGGGGCTGTCGCGCAGCGATCCAGGCCTCGGCGTCGGCGTTACCCCCCTGAGCCTCCACGGTCAGGCGGGCGAACATCGCCTCGAAGGCGCTGATCAGGGCCTGAGGCGAGAGGCGGGTGAGATCCTCGCCAATCGCCGCATGGAAGTCTTGCAGGGCCATCAATAGGATCATGGCGAGCTTGTTGTCGGCGCTGCGACGCGCGAAGTCCGGCGCGCCTAAGAACACCGCCGCGAGGATGGCGTAGGCGTCGCTTTGGGTGGCGTCCGCAAAGGCCATCACCCGCGCCACGTTCATCCGTCCCCCGCCCGCCTCGAAGTGCTCATAGCTCCGGCGCGGCAGCCTCATGGCTTGGGCGACCTCCAAGGCGCTGAGACCGCGCTGTCGCCGAATGGCGCGCAGCGCTTGGGAGAGGACGAGATTTGGGGAGGAATCGGCGTCGGGAGACATGGCCGCGCTCGCTACAGAAACAACTTTAACGGGCTCTAGTCTTTGGATTTGTGGCCGAGGACGGTCCCAGATGCAAGTCTTCTGTCGCCTCTCAGCAAACGTGAGTGCGACCGAACAAAGGATCCTTCAAGTTCCTCAAAGTCCATGTCCGCAAGAATTTTGCGCGCCATTTCAGATTTGTTGCGGCGTTGCGCAACTGACTTTGAGGCGACTGGCGGACCAAGATCGTTGTTGCGGAAAAGTCTTGCCGGTCGGGCCGCGCCTGTCTCAAATACGATTGAAAGTTGTGTTTGAGGTCGATTGAGGGGCTTTGCATGCCGCACACAGAAAAACCCTCGGCGGCGGTCCTCCTCCAATTGCGGACCGACCTAAATGACGGCGTCTATCCTCCGGGAGAACCGCTCAGCATTTCCGGCCTTTCGGCGCGGATCGGCGTGAGCCCCACGCCGGTGCGCGAGGCTCTCGCGCACCGGCGT
>NZ_JALDPT010000060.1 GCF_022695515.1 Phenylobacterium aquaticum | reverse complement strand
GCCTCGCGGCCCTGCGCAGCCGCCTGGCCGTCGCCGGCCTCGGCAAGGTGGGCCTGGTGCTCGCCGCCGCCGTCCTGCTCGGCTTCGCGGCCGGCAAGCTCCGCACCGAGGTGGTCCGCGCCCCGGTCGCGCCGCCCGGCCATGAGCTGTCGACCCTAGAGGCCTATGTCGTCGATATCGCCAGTCCGGGCCAGGGCGGCCCCCGCCTGTTGCTGGCCCCCATCCGCATCTCGGGCCTTGCCCCCGACGCCACACCGATCCGGGCGCGGATGACGCTGAAGCCCGACATGTCCCTGCCGGCGCCCGGAACCGCGATCCGCATCCGCGGCATGATCAATCCGCCCCCGCCGCCCGCCAGCCCCGGCGCCTATGACTTCGCCCGCGACGCCTTCTTCGAGGGCGTCGGCGGGGTCGGCTTTGCGCTCGTCCCGCCCACGGTCATCCGGCCGGAGGGCCGCGCGCCCTGGCCGCTGCGCCTGCAGATGCGGCTCAACGCCGTCCGCTGGGCGCTGGCCCAGAAGATCATCGCGGCCATGGGGGCGGAGGAGGGCGGTCTGGCCGCCGCCATGGTCACCGGCCACGAGGCCTATATCCCCAAGGCCGAGGTCGACGCGCTCAGGGCCGCGGGCCTCGCCCACATCATCTCGATCTCCGGCCTGCACATGGCCATTGTCGGCGGCTTCGCCTTCGCTGGCGCGCGCCTCCTGATCGCCGCCTGGCCCTGGCTGGCGCTCAGGGTCTCGGGCAAGAAGGTCGCCGCCCTGGTCGGTCTCGCCGCCGTGCTCGGCTATCTGGCGATCTCCGGTGCGCCGAGCCCGGCCCAGCGCGCGGCCATCACCGCCAGCGTCGCCTTCTGCGCCATCCTCTCCGATCGGCGCGCCATCAGCCTGCACACCCTGGCGCTCTCGGCCCTGGTGATCCTCCTGATCCAGCCGGACGCGGTGACCGAGCCCGGCTTCCAGATGTCCTTCGCCGCCACCACCGCCCTGGTGGCCCTGGCCGAGCTCTGGCCGCGGGCGCCCAAGGAGATCAATACCCCCTGGCCGATCCGCCTGGTCCAGGGCGGCGGGGAATGGGTGGGCGGCAGCCTGGCCGCCAGCTTCGTCGCGGGCATGGCCACCGGCCCCTTCGCCATGCAGCACTTTAACCGGGTCTCGACCTTCGGCCTCGCCGCCAACCTGCTGGTCGCCCCGATCTCCTCCTTCCTGATGATGCCGGCCCTGGCGCTGGGCGCGGTGCTCGCGCCCCTGGGTTGGGGCCAGGCGCCGCTCGCCGCCGCCGGCTTCGCCATCCATCTGATGAACGAGATCGCCGCCACGGCCGCGGCTCTGCCCTACGCCCAGCTCACGGTGGCCAGCGCCCCGGCCTGGGCCCTGCCGATCGCGTTTCTGGGCCTGCTCTGGCTCTGTCTCTGGAAGGGCCCCCTGCGCTGGGCGGGGATCCCCTTCGCCTTGGCGGTTAGCCTCGCGCCCCGGCCGCCGGTTCCTGACGCCTGGGTTTCCGCCGAGGCCTCGACCCTGGCCGTGCGTGACGGCCGCCAGGCGGTGTTGATGCGGCCGGATGTGAAACTGTTCGCCGCCCAGATCTGGGCCCGGCGGCGCGGGCTCGACCTGCCGGCCGAGGCCCAAGCCCTGCGCGACGCCGACTACGACTGTGATCGCTGGTCCTGCCTCAAACGCCCGGGATCAGCGGCCCCGCCGGTCGCGGCGGTCTGGACGCGGCGCGCCTCCACCACCGAGCAAAAGCTCGCAAATTTCTGCGGCCGGGCCGAGGTGATCATCTTGCGGGGGGAAGCGCCGGCGGACGCCTGTCCAGGCGCCCTGGTGCTCTCGGCCCCGGACTTTGCGCGGGGCGGATCGGCCGAACTCTATCGCGAGGCCGGCCGCTGGCGGGTCCAGTGGGCCCAGTCGCTCAGAGGCGACCGGCCCTGGACCCGCGGGATCAGTGATAGCGACGGATGAGGCCCACCAGTCGGCCCTGGACCTGGACCTGGTCGGGTCCGAAGATGCGGGTCTCATAGGCCGGGTTGGCGGCTTCCAGGGCGATCGAGGCGCCCTTCTTGCGCAGGCGCTTCAGGGTGGCTTCCTCGCCCATCACCAGGGCCACGACGATGTCGCCCGAGGTGGCCGCGTCGGTGCGGCGGATCACGACATAGTCGCCGTCCAGGATGCCGGCGTTCAGCATGGAGTCGCCCTGGACCTCGAGGACGAAGTGCTCGCCCGCGCCCAGCATGCTCTCCGGCACCGGCAGGCGGTCGCGCTCCTGCTGGATGGCCTCGATCGGGGTGCCCGCGGCGATCTTGCCCAGCACCGGCAGCTCGCGCACGTCATTGGCGGCCATGGAGGGCGCGGCCTGTCCGGCCTCGACCAGCTGCGGCTTGAAGGGGCTGCGGCCCTTGGGCGGCGCGGCCGTCGTCGCCTGCTGCGGCAGCTTCACCACCTCCAGCGCCGGGCCCGGTGCGGCAGGCGCCGCAGGAAGCCGCGCTCCTCCAGCGCCGTGATCAGCCGGTGGATCCCCGACTTCGACGCCAGGTCCAGGGCCTCCTTCATCTCGTCGAAGGAGGGCGAGACGCCCGTCTCCTTGATCCGCTCATGGATGAACATGAGCAGCTCGTGCTGTTTGCGGGTGAGCATGACAACGAAGCCCTTGCGAGAACAAAGCGAAAACCTTGTCGATGTTCTCTAGGTGTTCCGAGTTAATGTCAAGTTACCCACAACCCCCCTGAAAAGGCGGGATTTTTCAACTTCGCACCCAAGGCGCAAGGCGACTCAGCCGCCGCTGCCCCCGGCTAGCCTTGACACGCCAACACCGCCGCACATGATCGCGCAGGCCAAGGGGACGGGGCCCATCGAATGTCAGCAGACGCGATCGAGGCTTCCGGGGCGCCGCCGGGCAGGGGGCATGCGCTCTGGGTGCGCCTCTGGCATTGGGGGTTCGCGGCGATCGTCCTGGCGCTCGCCTATTCCGGCGTCGTCATCCTGATGGCCCATCCCCGGCTCTATTGGGGCTGGACGGGCAATGACCTGACGCGGCCCCTGATCGAGCTGCCCCTGGGCCCGAACTACAAACATGGCGGATGGCGCGCGGCGATCGCCTTCTTCGGCGATCCCAATGGCCCCGTGACCCGCGACCGCACGTATCAGATCTTCAACCAGAACAGCTGGGCGCGCAGCCTGCACTTCCTGCTGGCCTGGCTGCTGGTGACCGCCCTCGCGGCCTTCGCAGGCCTCAGCCTCGCCACGGGCCATCTGCGCCGGGACCTGGTGCCCCGGCGCGAGGAGCTGGCCTCGGGCGGCCTGTGGCGCGACGTCCGCGAGCACCTGGCCCTGCGCATCCCGCCGGCCCAGGGCGGCCCGCCCTATGGTCTGCTGCAGAAACTGGCCTATCTGGGCGTGCTCCTCCTGGCCTTTCCGCTGATGGTGCTGACGGGGCTCTCCATGTCGCCGGCGGTGGCCGCGGCCTGGCCCTGGCTGCCCGCCCTGTTCGGCGGGACCCAGTCGGCCCGCACCCTCCACTTCGCGGGCCTGAGCCTGATCGCCCTGTTCCTGCTCGCTCATCTCGCAATGGTCGTGCTCTCGGGGCTCGGCCGACAGATACGCGCCATGACCTGGGGGCGATGAGCATGGGCGACCAAGACATCCTCCCGCGTCGCCAGGCCTTGCTGGGCGGTCTCGCCACCCTGGGCGGCCTGACGCTCGCCGGCTGCACGCCGGAGAACCCGCCCACCTATGGCAACATCCTGCGGGTGGCCGACAACTTCACCTACCAGGCCCAGCGCCTGCTCCTGCCGCGCAACGCCCTGGTCCGCGAGTTCGACCACGCCGACATCACCTCCATGCCGGCGATCGGCACCACCAATCCCGGCGATCCGAAGGAGGGGGCCTACAACGCCGCCTTCGGCGAGACCTATGATCGGCTGCGCAAGGGCGGCTTCGCCGACTGGCGGCTGGAGGTCGTGGGCCTGGTCGCCCGGCCGGCGTCTATTCGCTGGCCGACCTGAAGCGCCTGCCGTCGCGCACCCAGATCACCCGCCACATGTGCGAGGAGGGCTGGTCGTCCATCGCCCAGTGGACCGGCCCGACCCTGGCCGACCTGCTCAGCCATGCGGGCATGCTGCCCGCCGCCCGCTATGTGAATTTCCGCGCCTTCGACGGCATCGTCGACAGCCTAGATCTGGTCGACGCGCTGCACCCCCAGACCATCCTGGCCTATGGCATGAACGGCCGAGACCTGCCGATCGGCCACGGCGCGCCCGCCCGCCTGCGCGTCGAGACCCAGATGGGCTACAAGAGCGTCAAGTTCCTCCGCCGCATCGAGGTCGTCCGGGCCTTCGACGACTTCGGCAAGGACGGCGACATCCAGAACGGCTGGTCCTGGTACGCGGGGATCTGAGGCTCGATCAGGATCGGCGGCTTGGCGCGCCCCGCTCGCAGCTCTGGCAGAAGAGCGTGACGCCTTCTGAGGTTGCACTTCGGTCGCCCATGGTGCAGCTCTTGGTGGCAGTGCGCGGGGGCGGGATTTGAACCGGAAATCTGTGTGGATATTCGCCGTTATCGCGGCGACCGTTGCGGCGATGATGGCCTTCAGTCCTCCCGGCGATCGGGCGGAGATGGCAAGCCTCTTCGGCCTGGTGCTGGCGGTTGTCAGCCTCCAATCCATCCCGGCGTTTCGGCGGTTCGTCCTTCGGCATGTTCGCTGGACCGTCGCAATCGGGATCAGCGCGATCGTCTTGGGTCTCTTGTGCTTCGTCGTGCCGCTAACTCGCTCCGTCGGGGATAGCGACGTTGAGGTCAGTGTCTGGGCGTTCATTCTGCTTCTGCTTGGCGGGGTGCTCACAATTCTGATGCCGTCCACCATGCGGCGGATGGAGGCGAATACGGCGATCTGGAACGCGAAGGGTGGGCCGAAGCCGGCGGCGGACGGCTTTGATCCGGTGGCCGAGGTCACTGGAATTCTGGCGGACCTTTGGGGCCGGAAGGCCGCAGTCGCCCGGGTTGTCGGCCCATGGCTCCTGCTCATGATCGCCATCCCGCTGCTCCTGGTTTTGGGCGGCGACTGGAAAGCGTTGGGTGCTCAGCGACACGAGCTGGCGTTGGCGATCCTGCTCGGCTTCGGGGCCCTGATCGTGGTCGAGGTCGCCTTGCTGTTCGTCGCGGGGATCCAATGGACGCGCTTCACGGCCACGAAACGGGAGCCTCGCTTGACGGCGTTTCCTGGCAAGGCGCTGTGGGGGTGGACTTGGCGCTGGTTCATCTTCGGCGGACTGTTTCAGACTTTTGATCGGATCGAACCCTGGCTTAAGGCGCATTTGCCCGGCGCCACGCCTTGGCAATTGGATAGTCTGCAAAGCCTGATTGGCTTGGTGGCGCTTGTTCTGGCCAGCCCCTTTGCTTTGTCCCTTCCCGCGATCGCGCTGAACGCTTCCGAGAAGGGCGCGATGGCCTGGGCTTTGGCGTTCCGTGCGGTTGGTAGGAAATTTCACATCGGCGCCGCCTTGATCCTGACGCCCTTCGCCCTGGGATCATGGCTGCTCGACACGGCCTACGACCATTTCAAGGGGCCGGTCGTGGCGGGGGTTACGCTGGTGGCCCACGGGACCCTGTTCCTTGGCACGGCCCTCGTGGGCCTGACCTATCTGACCCGTGTCTACCTCCGGGGTAACCAGGCCGGAGTGACTGACGGCGCCCTTTCCGCAAGCGCGCCCGCGCCATAGCGGCCCGCACCGCGCGCATGGTAGTAGAGCCTAGCTTTGGGGACGGAGCGGGGACCTCGATGGACATTCACAAGCCGAAGGCCGCCCACAGCTGGTCCGAATTCCTCATCGAGATCGGGACGATCGTCTGCGGCATCCTGATCGCGCTGGCCGGCGAGCAGATCGTCGAGTCCTTCCATTGGCGCCACGAGGTCGAGGCCGAGCGCGAGGCCCTGCGCGACGAGGCGCGCGACAACCTCTCGGCGGTCGCCTATCGCCAGGCGGAAACCCCCTGCATCGACCGGCGCCTGGCCGAGCTTGAAGAGGGCTTTCGGCGCCAGGCCCAGGGCGCGCCGCTCGCCTTCCGCCAGCCCTTCACCCGGCCGCCGATCTGGGTGGCCAGCACCGGCACCTGGGACATCGCCGTCAGCGGCCAGGCGCTCGGTCACATGAGCCACAAGGAGAAGCTGGCGTTCAGCGACGCCTATGACGCCTACAAGGCCTTCGCCCGTCTGCGGAACGACGAGGACATGGTCTGGCGCCGCCTCGCCCTGATCAATCACCGCGAGATGCTGGGTCCGGGCGACTGGGTCGAGCTGCACCAGGCCTGGGGCGAGGCGGTCGGCACGAACGACCGGATGAAGTCCCTGCTGACCTATATCAAGGGCTCGGCCGCCATGGGCCAGAGTCCGAAGCCGATCGCCGGAGCGGATCTCGCCGACCTCAAGGCCTTCTGTACGTCGCTGTTCTAGCCGCCCAGCAGGGCCCGCGTCGCCGCGGTGACGTCGGCCTGCCGCATCAGGCTCTCGCCGACCAGCATGGCCTTTGCGCCGGACGCCTCCAGCCGCGCCACCTCGGCGGCGGCGAAGATGCCGCTTTCGGTGACCAGCAGGGCGCCTGCGGGGGCCAGAGCGGCCAGGCGCTCGGTGATCGAGAGATCCGTCTCGAAGGTGCGCAGGTTGCGGTTGTTGACCCCGACGAGCGTCGCGCCCAGCGCCCCGGCCCGGGCCATCTCGGCCTCGTCATGCACCTCGACCAGGGCGTCCATGCCGAACCGCTCGGCCTCGGCCAGCAGCTCGGCGGCGAGGTTGTCGTCGACCATGGCCAGGATCACCAGGATGGCGTCGGCGCCCAGCGCCCGGCTCTCGGCCACCTGCCAGCCGTCGACCAGGAACTCCTTGCGGATGGCGGGCAGGGCGCAGGCGTCGCGGGCCGCGGCCAGATAGGCGTCGGCGCCCTGGAAGCTCGGCGTGTCGGTCAGGACCGAGAGGCAGGCCGCGCCGCCGGCCTCGTAGGCGCATGCGAGCGTCGGCGGGTCGAAGTCGGCGCGGATCAGGCCCTTGGACGGCGAGGCCTTCTTGATCTCGGCGATCAGGGCGAGCTTGCCCGGCGCATGGGCCCGCTCCAGCGCGGCCTTGAAGCCCCTGGGCGCCGAGGCGCGGAACGCCGCGCCCTCCAGCTCGGTGTAGGACCGCGCCGATTTGCGAGCGGCGACCTCTTCGCGCTTATAGGCCGCGATCTTGTCGAGGATGTCGCTCATGCCCCCGCCCGGGTGAGCAGCACCAGACGGTCCAGCACCGCCAGGGCCTGACCATTGTCGATCACCTGGCCCGCCAGCTCGACGCCCTCACGCAGGGTCTCGACCTTGTCGCCTACCAGGAAGGCGGCCGCGGCGTTCAGCAGCACGATGTCGCGATAGGCGCCGGTCTGGCCGTTCAGCAGGGCGCGCAGGACGACCGCGTTCTCGGCCGGGGTTCCGCCGGTCAGGTCCGCCAGCGCCCCGCGCGGCAGGCCCACGGCCTCCGGCGTGATGGTGAAGAGGCGCACCTGGCCGTCGCGCCATTCGGCCACGCTGGTCTCGCCGGTGATGGTCATCTCGTCCATGCCGCCGCCATGCACCACCCAGGCCCGCTCGGCGCCCAGCGCGCCCAGCACCCGGGCCAGGGGCTCGACCCAGCGGTCGGCGAACACGCCGAGCACCTGGCGCTTGGCGCCGGCCGGGTTGGTCAGCGGTCCCAGCAGGTTGAAGATGGTGCGGAAGCCCAGCTCCGCGCGGATCGGCGAGACATGGCGCATCGCCCCGTGGTGGGCCGGGGCGAACATGAAGCACAGCCCGACCTCATCCAGCGCCTTGAGCTGCACATCGGCCGGCGCGGAGATGTTCACCCCCAGCTCGGCCAGGACATCGGCTGTGCCGGACTTCGACGACAGGGCGCGGTTGCCGTGCTTGGCGACCTTCAGCCCCCCGGCCGCGGCCACGAAGCTGACGGCGGTGGAGATGTTCAGCGTATGCAGCCCGTCGCCGCCGGTGCCGCAGACATCGATGGTGGGGTAGGGGACGTCCAGCGTCACGGCCGCCCGGCGCATGGCCCGCGCGCTGGCGGTGATCTCGCCCACCGTCTCGCCGCGCAGCCGCATGGCGGTGATGGCCGCGGCCACCTGGGCTGGGGTCGGTTCGCCGCGCAGGCAGGCGGCGAAGAATTCCTGGGCGTCGTCCTCGGACAGGGTCGCGCCGTCGGCCAGCCGGCCCAGCAGGGGCTTGAAGGCGTCCGACATCAGGCGTCGGCGAGCGGCTGGACGCCGGCGATGGCGAGGAAATTGGCCAGCAAGTGGTGGCCGCCCTCGGTGGCTATGGATTCCGGGTGGAACTGCACCCCGTGGATCGGCCGCGTCCGATGCTGGAAGCCCATGATCTCGCCGTCCTCGGTCCAGGCGGTGATCTCCAGCTCGGCCGGCAGGCTGTCCTTGGCCACCGACAGGCTGTGATAGCGGGTGGCGGTGAAGGGGTTGGGCATGCCGGCGAATATGCCCTTGCCCTCATGGTGGATCAGGCTGGTCTTGCCGTGCATCAGGGCCTTGGCGCGCACGACCTCGCCGCCATAGGCCTGGCCGATCGCCTGGTGGCCCAGGCAGACCCCCAGGATCGGCAGGTCCTCCGGCGCGCCGCCGATCAGGGACAGGCAGATGCCGGCCTCGTTCGGGGTGCAGGGGCCGGGCGACAGCAGCACGCCCTGGGGCCGCAGACCGAGCGCCTCCTGAACCGTGAGCGCGTCGTTGCGATAGACGAGCGTCTCCGCCCCCAGCTCGTTCAGATAGTGGACGAGGTTGTAGGTGAAGCTGTCGTAGTTATCGATGACCAGGATCATGGGTTTTCTCTAGGCCGCGCTTGGCTCCGCGCCAAGGGTCGCATTGCGTTGAATATGGGAAGGGACCAGGGTTTCCCCATGCCGTCCGCTGATTCCGCCCTGGAGACCGCCGCGCTCGCCCGCGCCCGCGCCCTGCTCAGCGCGCCCCTGCCGAAGGAAAGCGTCTGGCCGGTGCTCTGCGCCGCCGCCTTCGCCGCCTGCACGGCGCTCATGCTGGCCACCGCCATGATCATGGCCCCGCCGGTCATCACCGAGCACGTGGTGCAGTCGAGCCGGTAGGCTCCAACAATCCGCTCATCCCGGCGAATGCCGGGACCCAGATCCCATGGCGGGATGGCGGGTTGGATGACCTCGGCGCTGCTGGAGCTTACCTCTGCGCTTTTCCATCTGGGTCCCGGCATTCGCCGGGATGAGCGGTGGAGGAGCGGTGCGGGCCCGCCCTCAGACGAACCGCCACGCCTCCTCGGTCGCACGCCGGATGGCGCGGGCCTTGTGCAGGGTCTCGTCATATTCGGCGTCGGGGTCGCTGTCGGCCACCACGCCGCCGCCGGCCTGGACATAGACCTGGCCGTCCTTCACGCAGGCGGTGCGCAGGACGATGCAGGTGTCGACGCTGCCGTCGGCGCCGAAATAGCCGACCGCCCCGGCATAGGCGATGCCGCGCTTTTCGATCTCCAGCTCGTCGATGATCTCCATCGCCCGCACCTTGGGCGCGCCCGAAAGCGTGCCGGCCGGCAGGGCGGCCATCAGCACATCGACCGGGTCCAGACCTTCGGGAGCGTCGCCCTCGACATTGGAGACCATGTGCATGACCTGGGCGTAGCGCTCGATGAAAAAGCTGTCCGTCACCCGCACACGGGCGCCCTTGCTGGGCTTGGGCGCCGCATTGGCGCCGCCCTGGTTCAGCATGGCGACCCGGCCCACGTCGTTGCGGCCCAGGTCCAGCAGCATCAGGTGCTCGGCCCGCTCCTTGGGGTCGGCGAGCAGCTCGGCCTCCAGGCGCTGGTCCTCTTCCGGCGTCGCGCCGCGGGGGCGGGTGCCGGCGATCGGGCGGATGGTGATCTTGCCGTCGCGCAGCCGCACCAGGATCTCCGGCGAGGAGCCCGCCAGCTGGAAGTCGCCGAAGTTCAGATAGAACAGGAACGGCGAGGGGTTCATCCGACGCAGCGACCGGTAGAGCGCGAAGGGCTCCAGCGCGAAGGGCGCGCGGAACCGGTGGCTCGGCACCACCTGGAAGATGTCGCCGGCCCGGATGTAGTCCTTCGCCCGCTCGACGATGCGGTGATAGTCCTGCCGGCTCACCGGCGTGGTGAACTGGTCGGGCTGCGGCACGCCCTTTCCGGACAGCGCCGGGGCGGGCTTGCGGAAGTCCTCCATCACCCCTTCGAGCCGGGCGATCGCCGCGGCATAGGCCGCGTCGGCGGTGAGCGACGACGGCCGCACGGTGGTGACCAGGATGATCTCCTGGGCGATGGCGTCGAAGATGGCCACGATCGACGGGCGGATCATCACCCCGTCGGGCAGTCCGAGCGGATCGGGGTTCACGTTCGGCAGCTTCTCGACCAGCCGGATCATGTCGTAGCCGATGGCCCCGAACACCCCCGCCGACATGGGCGGCAGGCCGGCCGGCAGGTCGAGCCTTGTCGCCGCGACCAGGTCGCGCAGCGAATCCAGCGCCCCGCCCGCCTGGGGCGTGAACCGCTCGGCGGCGATGTCGGCGCCTTGGGCGATCTCGGCCTGGTCGCCGCGGCAGCGCCAGACCAGGTCCGGCTTCATGGCGATGACCGAATAGCGGCCTCTCCAGGCTCCGCCCTCCACCGATTCGAACAGGAAGGCGTAGGGCCGGCCCTGGGCGATCTTCAGATAGGCGGAGACCGGGGTCTCCAGGTCGTCGATCAGCCGGGTCCAGACGACCTGCGAGGCGCCAGTTGCGTATTTGGCCGCGAAGTCGGTCTGGGCGGGCTCGATCGTCACTGGGGCTTCTCCGCCTTGCCGGCGGCGCCGGCCTTGGCCTTCTTGGGGTCGAGGGGCTCCAGGCCGATCGCGGCCCGGGCCTGGTCGGGATAGATGTGCGCCTTGACCTCGGTGCGGGCGAACTTGCGCGCATCGATGCCGACTCGCGAAGATCGCCATGGTCATCTGCGGACGGGTGTCCTCGGTGATGTGGGCGAGCGTCGAGCCCGAGGGCGCGGTCACATGCTCCAGCTTGGCGACGATCAGGCCGAACGTCCCGGCCGCTTCCGCCGTGAACACGTCCCCGGCCGGACCGTTGAAGGTCTTGCCGAGCGCGTCCTGGGACAGGGACTTGTTCTGGGCGGCGTTCTGGCGGTCGAGGCCCGCGACGCGGGTCACGTGCTGGCCGACCGAGCCGGCCACGGCCTCCAGGCTCTCGCCCTTCTTGACCCGGGCCGCCAGTTCGTCGGCCTTGGCCTGCAGGCGCTTGATCATCTCGCGCTGCATCCACACGCGGGTCAGCAGGGGCTTCACCTCCTCCAGGGCCGGCAGGGCCTTGGGGATCACCTTCTCGACGCGGACGGCGAAATACTCGCCCTGGCCGGCGTCCTCGATCTCGCTGTCGGTTCCGGGCGCCAGAGCAAAGGCGGTCTTGATCAGCTTCTCGGTGATCCCGGGGACCGGCTGGCCCTTCTGGTCGGCGCCCTGTTCGGAGACCGGCCCGACGCTGATCGTCGCGACGCCGGCCTTCTGGGCGGCCTCGGCCAGGCTGGCGCCGCCCGAATGGGCGTCGTCATACTTCTGGCTCAGCTCATAGACCTTCTCGGCGGCCGCATCCTTGCGCAGCTCGGCCTCCAGGGCCGGGCGCACTTCCTCGAGCGTCACGGCGTGGCCGGGGCTGATCGCGCCCACCTTGACCACCGCCAGGCCGAGCTCGCCCTGCACCACCGAGGTCGCGCCGACCGGCATGGCGAAGGCGGCCGCGGCGACCTTGGTGTCGGGGATCGCCGACTTCGGCTTGTCCGCATAGATGATGGCGTCCACGCCGGCCGACTTGGCGATCAGGTTGGGGTTCTCACCCTTGTTCAGCCGTTCGACCATGGCCTGGGCGGTCTTGGCGTCCTTGGCCGGGATCTGGGCGACGGTGCGGGTCTCAGGCTTGGAGAGCGTGTCCTTGCGATAGTCGAAGCGCTTCTTCAGCTCAGCCTCGTCGATCGGCAGATTGGCGCTGACCAGGGTCGGGCTGAACCGCACCACGGTCAGCTGCCGGTATTCCGGCCGCATCAGCTGGGCGGAATTGTCCTTCATGAACTGGGTGAGCTGGGCGTCGGTGGGCAGGCCCAGCGGCGGCACGCTCTTCGGATCGACGACGAAATAGCCGAGGTCGCGGCTCTCCATCTCATAGACGGCGCCGAGCGCGCTGTAGGCCCGCGGCACCCGCAGGCCGTTGACGATGCCGGTCACCAGGTGGTTCTCAGCGATCTCGTCACGCATCATCCGCTCGAACACCACCGGGGTCAGCTGGTTCTCGCCCAGCCGCTGGATGTACAGCGTCTTGTCGAAGCGGCCGGACACCTGGTCGAAGAAGGCCGGGATCTTCTCCAGCTGCGCCTTCATCAGGGTGTCGGAGGGTTTCAGCCCGATCTTCTCCAGGAGGGCGGCGAAGGATTCCCGCGTCGCCAGGTCTTCCAGCAGCCGGGTGTCCAGGTGGTTCTCGGCCGCCATCTCGGCGGTGACCGGCTGACCGGCCTGCTGCTCCACGCCTTTGCGGAAGGTGTCGAACTCGCGCTTGTAGTCGAACTGGCTGACCTGGCGCGATCCGGCGGTGATCACCGCGTTGCTGACATGGCCTTTGAAAACGTCGCGGACGCCGAACACGGCGAAGCTGACGATCAGCACCCCGAATAGCGCCGCGCCGACCCAGGATTTCGCGAGGCTGCGGATAGTGGCGAGCATTTTGTCCTTCTCCGCCCCGTTCGGGCGATCCGTGGAACGCGCGGTATAGTGGAGGCCGCTTGGCGCCGGCAAGCGGCGCGCGGCGCTTAAGCGGGTGACAGCCGCCCAAGCATGCCTTAACCGCGCTCTCGAATACGACGAAATCGAGGCCAGCCATGACCAAACCGACCCCCCTGATCGCCGGAAACTGGAAGATGAACGGGCTGGCCGCCTCGCTGGCCGAAGCCAAGGCGACCGCCGCCGGCCTGGGGGACACCACCGCCCGCGTGGCCATCTGCCCGCCCGCGACCCTGGTCGCCCAGGCGGTCTATGCGCTGAAGGGGACCAGGCTGGCGGTCGGCGGCCAGGATTGCCGGGCCGAGGCCTCGGGCGCCTATACCGGCGACATCGCCGCAGAGATGCTGGCCGACGCCGGCGCCACCCTGGTGATTCTCGGCCACTCTGAGCGCCGGGCCGGCTATGGCGAGACCGACGCCCTGGTCGCATCCAAGGTCCAGGCCGCCCTGCGCGCGGGCCTCGAGCCCATCGTCTGCGTCGGCGAGACCCTGGAAGAACGCAAGGCGGGCCAGGCGCTCGCCGTGGTCACCGGGCAGGTGAGGGGCTCTCTGCCCGCCGACCTCGCCGGCAAGGCCTTCGCCGTCGCCTATGAGCCGGTCTGGGCCATCGGCACCGGCCTCACTCCCTCGACCGCCGAGATCGAAGAAGTCCACCAGGCGATCCGCGCCACTCTGACCGAGGTCTTCGGCGCCCACGGCGCGACCCCGCCCATCCTCTACGGCGGCTCGGTGAAGCCCTCCAACGCCGCCGAAATCCTCCACGCCTCGGAAGTCGGCGGCGCCCTGGTCGGCGGCGCCTCCCTCAAGGCCGAAGACTTCCTGGGCATCATCCGGGCGCTGTAGAGGCAGGCCCCCCAAATCCGCTCATCCCCGCGCAGGCGGGGACCCAAGCTGAATCTGCCGCCAGGGGACATGATACCTATTTCCCATCGCGCCCGTTGCCGCGCGCCGTCAGGGAAATAGGTATCATGTCCCCGGTCCGATCCCTTGGGCCGCGATCACGGTTTCGCTTGGTGCGCTGGTTCGGCGCTTCGGTGCTGCTCCGGGTCAATTGAACTTGGAACGGCGTCACCGATTTGCCGGATGCTTTCCGGTGACCAATCGGAGTCTCCGGGGTGGGCTTGTGGCTGGTCGGTCTTGTGCGTTTGAACCTGCCGCTCAAACATTGATACGCAATCGCTGGTGCGACAGTGCGGGTTGAGCCGCACCACCCAATTGCAAAAGGCGATGAACATCGCGAGCGCGGCGGCGCCGGCGGCGATCCAGCCCCAGGGCGTGACATCGGTTTTCTTTCGGCGCGCCACGTCTTTCCCCTCAATCGCATGATCCTACGGGCGACGGGGTTTGACCAGATTTAGCGGCGCCTACTTCCCCGTCGCCCCCGCCGTCCCGGTCTCCCACCCGGCCGCGTCGCGCCCCCGCTCAAACCCGAAGTCGTAGAGCCGCTTCAGGTTGGCGGGCTTGAAGTTCAGGCTGTCGGCGTCCACGTCGGTGGGGATGGCGCTGTAGACGAGGCTGGCGTGGTTGCGTTCCGCGAAGGCCTGGCTCGCCGCCAGCTGGGTGCGGGCCTGGGCCTTGGCCAGGGCGTCGTAGGACCGGGCCAGGATCGACAGGGAGTCGCCCTTGGTGAAGCCGAAGCTCGCCCCGATCTGGCCATTGATCAGCACATAGATATTGGCCGGCGGGCTCTCGGCCGCCGCCCGCGACTGCGGCGCGGTCCAGAGCAGCAGGGTCTCCGGCACGATGAAGAACGGCGTGGTCACCCCGCCGTCGGCGTGCATCTCCGACAGGGCCCGGCCTTCGCCCTGAACCTGGATCAGGGTGGGCGGGAACACTCCGGGAATGCTGGCCGAGGCGATCAGCACATCCTTGAACAACTTCAGGGCCTTGGCGTCGCCGCCTTGCGCGATCGCCCCCATGTCCCAGATCACTGTCTCCTCGGTGTCCAGATTGGTGGTGGCGACCAGCAGGCGCCGGCCCTTGCGATGCTCGGCGGCGATGGCGGCCAGCAGGGCGGGATCGACATAGGCGTCCACCAGGTCGCGCAGGGCGTCGGAGCGGAACAGGCCGGGCAGGGTCAGCGCCGCGGCGGTCTCATGGCTGACGATCCGCGCGGCCTTGCCGCTCAGATAGGCCTCCCGCAGTCGCGCGTCATAGGCCGGGCCCAGGAAGGCGAGGGGGGCGGTGAGCGCCCCGGTGCTGACGCCGGAGACCACGTCGAACTCCGGCCGCGTGCCGCGCGCGCTCCACCCGGCCAGGAAGCCCGCGGCATAGGCCCCGTTGGCCCCGCCGCCGGAGATCGCCAGCGCGTTGAAAGGCTTGCCCGAATTGGCCCGCGCCGAGACCGTGCTGGAGAACCGCAAGCCCGCCGCCCGGTCATTGGCGTTGAACCTCAGATCGCTCAGCCCCTCGGGCGAGGCCGCGGCCAGGTCGCGTTCGGTGAACAGGTCGCGATTGATCGTCCCGCAGGCCGAGAGCGTGAGGGCGCAGGCGAGCGCGACGAGGGCGGGTAGTCTCACAGGCGTCCTCCTGCGGGCATGAACTCATCCAAGTCTAAGGCGCATAGGCTCTCAGGAATGTGTCGACCGCGCCGGCGACCTGCTCGTCCATCTGCTTGGCCGTGAACTCGCCCAGCACGCCCCACAGCTTCAGCTGATAGACGCCCGACAGGGTCAGGTCCTTGAAGCGGGTGGCGGCCACGCGCGGATCGTCCTTGCGTAGGATCCCCTGGTCCATCAGCTGGCCGATATAGCCGCCCAGCCGCTCCAGCACGACCTTCGGCCCGGAGTCATAGAAGGCGTGGCCGAGCTCCGGAAAGCGCTCGGTCTCGGCCGTGACCAGCCGCTGGATGCGGATCGAGTCGTCGCGCATGAGGGTGTCGAGGAAGGTCCCGCCGAAGTGCACCAGCCGCGCGCGCGGATCGGCGCCCTCCACGTCGAACTCGAAGAGCGAACTGGCGAGCTCGGCGCACTGGCGCTGCATCATGGCGGCGAACAGCTCCTCCTTCGACTTGAAGTAATTGTAGAGCGTGCCCTTCGAGCCGCCGAGCCGGGCGGCGATCGCCGACATCGAGGTCGCGGCGTACCCGTTGGACAGGAAGAACGCCTTCGCCACGTCCAGAATGACGTCGCGTCGTTCGTCCCGGTTCATCAGGGCGGCGGCCATCGGTTTTAGCTCCCTTTGCGTCTGCTTCGATCTTGACGTCGTCTAGATGGCCAATATATGACCGTACGGTACGGTCAGTCTAGTGTCTGATCGTTACCGCCCTATCAACCGCACAATCCCTCCGAGGCGCGGATGCCCCGTCTGATGATCTCCCTGCTGGCGGGCGCCGTGGCGCTCTCCGGATGCGCCGCCGTCCCCGATCTCGGCGGCAAGCCCCAGATGCGCGGGCCGGCCCAGTTCGCCACCCAGTCCAGCCTCGCCGCCCCCGCCGCCGACTGGCCGAGCGAAACCTGGTGGACCGTCTATGGCGACCCTCAGCTCGACCAGCTGATGAGCGAGGCCCTGGCCGGCTCGCCCAGCCTGGCCCAGGCCGCCGCCCGGGTGCGCGGCGCCCGGGCCCGGGCCGACGAGGCGCGGGGCGCGACCCTGCCCAGCCTCGGCCTCAACGCCCAGGCCGCCGAGAACAAGCAGAGCTACAACGCCGGCTTCCCCAAGGCCTTCGTGCCCCAGGGCTATAACGACACCGGCAAGGCCACCCTGGACGCCAGCTTCGACCTGGACCTCTGGGGCCGCAATCGCGCCGCGCTCGCCGCCGCCACCTCGGAGGCCGAGGCGACCCTGGCCGACGCCGCCCAGGCGAAGCTGCTGCTCACCACCAATCTGGCCGGGGCTTACGCCGACTTCGTGCGGCTCAACGCTGAACACCAGGCCGCCGACGCCGCGGCCCGCAATCGCGCCACCTCGGCCGATCTGGTGGCCCGGCAGCTGGCCAATGGCGCGGCCAATCGCGGCGAGGCCGATCAGGCCCGCGCCGCCGCCGCCGCCGCCCGCCAGGACCTGGCCGCTCTCGACGAACAGCTGGCCGTGGCCCGCAACCGCATCGCCGCGCTCACCGGCCGGCCCGCACG
>NZ_JALDPT010000005.1 GCF_022695515.1 Phenylobacterium aquaticum | reverse complement strand
GTCCATGGTGAAGACGGTGGGCTTATCCGGCGCGGCTTCCGGCGAGATGGTGCGCATGTGCACGAACTCGGGCGCCTCGACCGCCGGATCCTCCAGCACTTTACCTTCGGAGGAGGAGTGCAGCAGGTTGGCGTCGACGCTGAAGGGCGCCTCGCCGCGCTTGTCCTTGGTGATCTGGATCTGGCGCCTCTCGGCGTAGGCAAGGAGGGCCTCGCGGGACTTGAAGTCCCACTCCCGCCAGGGCGCGATCACGTGGATGTCGGGGGCGAGCGCCGTATAGGCCAGCTCATAGCGCACCTGATCATTGCCCTTGCCCGTCGAGCCGTGGCTGACCGCGTCCGCGCCCAGCCGCCGGGCGATCTCGATCTGGCGCTTGGCAATGAGGGGCCGCGCGATGGCGGTGCCCAGGAGGTAGCTGCCCTCATAGACCGCATTGGCGCGGAACATCGGGAACACGAAATCGCGGACGAATTCCTCGCGCACGTCCTCGATGAAGATGTTCTCCGGCTTGACCCCGGCGGCGAGCGCCTTGGCGCGGGCCGGCTCGATTTCCTCGCCCTGGCCGAGGTCGGCGGTGAAGGTCACGACCTCCGCCCCATATTCCGTCTGCAGCCACTTCAGGATGATCGAGGTGTCCAGGCCGCCCGAATAGGCGAGGACGACTTTGCGGACCTGCGGCTTGCTCATGTCGGCAAGACTAAGCGCGGAGGCGCGACACGGGGTTGCGAAGGCGCCATGATCTCGCGTGAAATTGGCGCCAGGCGCCACTCAAGTGGATGATGGAGGTATCTGGCGCCCATGAAGCTCGACACCATTGATCGCAGGATTCTCCGCGCCCTGCAGCGCGACGGTCGGATGCAGAATGTGGAGCTGGCCCGCGAGGTGGGGCTGTCGCCCTCGCCCTGCCTGCGCCGGGTGCGGCTGCTGGAAGAGGCGGGGGTCATCGAGCGCTATGTGGCGGTGGTCGACGGCGCCAAGGTCGGGGCCGGCCTGACCCTGTTCGTGCGGGTCTGGTTCAAGACCCAGGACGCCGCCGTGACGGCGCAGTTCGCCGAGGCGGTCCGCAAGCTGCCGGAGGTGATGGAGTGCTACCTCACCACCGGCGACTGTGACGCGGTCCTGCGGGTGGTGACCACCGACCTCAACAGCTACTGGCGCCTCCAGGCCGATCACCTGACCCGCATCGACAGCGTCCAGAGCGTCAAGACCGATGTGCCCCTGGAGACGGTGAAGCGCAGCTATGAGCTGCCGATGCTCCAGGCCTGAGGCCTGACCGGCCGAGCGCGGTCTGGGCGAGGTAAGCCTCCTCTAAGGCTGCGGCCTAGATGTCGCGCGCGTCGAAGGCCGCCCGGGCGGCGACCACTTCGCCAATGTGATCGGCCGACCAGATGCGCAGGGCGTCCATGGTCTGGGCCAGGGTCTTGCCCAGAGGGGTGATGGTGTATTCGACCGTCACCGGCACGGTGGGCGTCACCTTCCGGGTGATCAGGCCGTCGCGCTCCAGGGCCTTGAGCGTCTGGGACAGCATCTTCTGCGAGACCCCGCCGACGACCCGCTTGAGCTCATTGAACCTCAGGGTCTCCTTCCACAGGGCCGCGACGACCAGCACGGCCCATTTGTTGGCGACCCGCTCCAGGATCAGGATCATCGGGCAGTCGGCCTCGGGGTGGTCCGGCTTCATGGGTTACCTCGGGGTGACCTGGTCACGAACAGGTGCCTTCTTACACCAAGGTTCGAGTCCGCAGTAGGTATCGGATCGTAACTTACTGACGGAGCGCTTCATGACTTCCCCCGATGACGACGTGCGGGCCGCGACCCTGCGCCTGGTGTCCGATTATCAGACCCTGCTGGGCCAGAAGCGATGGGACGCCTGGATCGACCTGTGGGCCGAGGACGGCGAACTCGACTTCCCCTTCGCCCCGGCAGGCCGCCAGCGGCGATATCGCGGCCGCCCGGAGATCCTGGCCTATATGAGCGCGACGCCGGGCCGGGTCGCGGTCGACGCCATCGATCAGGCGCGCCTGTTTCCCATGCAGGATCCAACCATCGCGATGGCCGAGCTCACCATCCGCGGCCACGCCCCGGCGACCGGCGCGCCGTACAACCAATCCTATGTGCTGATCTTCGAGACGAAGGGCGGCAAGCTCTGGCGCTATCGCGAGTACTGGAACCCGCTGGTCGCCATCGACGCCATGGGCGGACGCGAGGCCTGGGCGTCAGGCTTCGGCTCGCCCCTCGCGGCGGGCGAGGGGGCATGAGCGTCCTGATCACCGGAGGCGCCGGCAAGACGGGGCGCCGGCTGGCCCAGCGGCTCGACGCGCGAGGCGCTGCGTATCGTGTCGCGAGCCGCGCCGCCTCGGACGACCCCAGGACCCGCCGCTTCGACTGGACGGACCGGGCGACCTGGCCGGCGGCGATCGAGGGGACGCGCGGGATCTATCTGGTTCCCCCGCCGGGGGGCGGCGACCCCGCCGCGATGATCAATTTCGCCCGCCTGGCCCTGGAGCGGGGCGCGGGCCGGATCGTGCTGCTCAGCGCCTCCCTGCTGCCGGCCGGCGGGCCCGGCGCCGGACAGATCCATGCCTGGCTGCGCGACCACGCTCCGGATTGGGCGGTGCTGCGGCCGAGCTGGTTCATGCAGAACTTCAGCGAGGGCCAGCACCTGGAGACCATCCGCACGGAGGGGCGCATCTATTCCGCGACCGGCCAGGGCCGCGTGGCCTTCATCAGCGCCGATGATATCGCCTCGGCGGCCTGCGCGGCGCTGACGGCGCCGGAGCCCCTCCAGGCGGAGTTCGTCCTGACCGGACCCGAGGCGCTGTCCTATGACCAGGCGGCGCGCGAGATCGGCGAGGCGGCCGGCCGCAGGATCGAGCACGTCCGGCTGAGCGTGGAGGCCCTGGCGGCGCGGCATGTCGCGGCGGGCCTGCCGCCCATGACCGCCCAGATCCTGGCGGGCATGGACGCCCTGATCGCCGACGGGGCGGAGGATCGCGTGACCGACGCCGTTGAGGTGCTGACCGGCGCGCCGCCGATGGGGTTGGCGGCCTTTTGCCGGGCGGCGGCGTCGGTCTGGGCCGCCTGACAACCCCACCCCGTCCCGGATGACCGCTTCACAGGTCGAAGGTCGCCTTAAGGGAGGCCGACCCGCCCATGGCGGAGGCCAAGGCCGGCTGGACGGGCGCCTTCACCGCGCCGCCGGCCGGCCTGCTCTAGAGGTTCAGGCCGCGTCGGTGCGGACCGCCACCATGCCCTCCGTGCGGGCCCGCGCCTCCGGCGAGGCCAGGCAGGAGGCGAGCGCCTCATAGCCCGGCGCCCCAGGATAGGGCGCGACGGTGATCGGCGGGTTGTGATTGGCCGGGCAGAACAGCACCGTCTCGTCGGGGCCCAGCGCCGCCGGATCCAGGACCGCGCAGGATCGGGTCATCAGGAACAGAGGCCGCGCGCCAGGACCGCGCCGCCGCAGGTGGGCGATCAGCGCCTCCTGGGTCGCCTCGTCCAGCCCCTGTTCGACCATGTCGACCACCAGGGCGGAAGGCCCTTGGGCCTCCAGCCCGACCAGCAGGGCGGCCAGCGCGTCGGAGGGCTGGGCGCCGTCCTCGACCAGCCAGGCCTGAACCTCCTCGACTCGCGCCTTGAGCGCGGGGTCGGCCGCCATCCGGGCCCGCGCCGCCGCGGCCCCGTCGGCCGCGCGATCAAGGTCCAGGAAGACCGCGCCCGCCAGGGTCGCGGCGATGGCCTTGGCCAGCCGGGTCTTGCCGCAGCCGAGGGGCCCGGTGATGTAGGTCAGGGGGCGGATGGCGGAGAGCTCGAACCGCTCCCCGCCCCAGGGCCAGGGCAGGTCGAAGGCGAGGCTGGGGCCCGATCCGACCAGATCGGCCAGGGCGGCGGAGGTCGGGACCTGGCCCCTGGCGAGGTCGGCGCGCAGGCCGCCGACCTTTTCCACGGTGGCCGCAAGCCGGCGGACCTGATCCTCCAGCCGCGCCTGATGGGCGGCCAGGGCGGGGGCGAGCCCCTTGGCGTCGCCGGCCAGCACGCGGGCGACCTGGGCCAGGCTGAGGCCGAGCGCGCGTAGGGACGCGATCTCGCCGGCGCGGGCCATTTCGTCGGGGCCATAGGCGCGCCATCCGGCGGATGTGCGCACCGGCAGGAGCAGGCCGCGCTGCTCATAGAGCCGCAGCGCCTTGGCGGAGACGCCGAGCCGGCGGGCGGCCTCGGCGGGGTTCAGATACTGGGCGGAAGCGTTCACGAATCACCTCGTTGATGGCTGACCGCAGGACTTATCGATGCGGTCCCAGGGGCCGGGTCAACGGGGTGTTTCGTCAGGTCGATGTGGGGGAGCTAGGGCCATCGGCAGCCCATGGTCCGCAGGACAACTTTTAACTGTGCCGACGACGAGTTAGCCTCCAGCGATGGCCAAGCTGAGGTTGAGTTATGAATCAGACGACGAGTGGACGGGCCGACTCCGTGTTTCCGTAGCCTCGGGCGGCTTCGCGGTCGCGCGACCGGTTGGGTTTCGCCTACACAGATCGAAGAATTCGTAGCTGCGCTGAGCCAGTATCCGCTTGCCGCGTCACCGGAGCCCTTGGTCGTACGAGCTGGCGAGCAAGAGCTCATTCGCGTCAGCATCCGACCTTACGACAAACTTGGGCATCTCATCGTTCGGGTCGAGCTTGCTAGACCTCTACACCTCCATCACGCCCCTGCCGATTTCACGCAATCGGTGATCGCGACGATGTTGACTGAATATGTATGGCTTGACCGGTTCGTAAGCGCGCTGGCTCAGCTAGCCACCGGGCAGGCGAAGGAAGCTCTCCTTCGGGGGGCCGGGCAGACGGATTGAAGCTTAGCTTCAATCCGCCGATGCCTCGCTCAATTATAGGGCGCGTCCTTGGTGAGGTCGGCTTCGACCGCGCAGGCCTGGGCGTCGGGGGCGGGGCCGGCGGCGCGCGCCTTGGCGACCTCCTCGCGGGCGGCGTCCATGTCCGCGCGGAAGGCGGCCGAGCCGTGCAGGCCGGCGACCACGGCCGCGCCATTGGTGCGGGCGGCCTCGACGGCGCTCATATTGTGCACGCCGCAGACCATGCGGCTTTCGCCAAAGGCGCGGCCGCGGACCAGGATCTGGGTGGCGCGGTCGGGGGCGAGTTCGGCCAGGACCAGGGCGACGCTCCAGCCCCAGGTGGCGTGGCCGGACGGATAGTCGGGGCTGGCGGCGAGCGCCGGGTCCTTGGGCACGCAGATCGCGCCCTCGTCGATCAGATAGGGCCGCTTGCGCTGATAGATGTCCTTGGGCCGGTTGGTGGCGCGGCTGACGTCGGCGGCCATCTTGGAGACGATGGCCGACAGGCGCGGCGCGTTCTGCGGGGTGAGCTCGACGCCGAGCGCGCAGCTCATGTCCTTGAGGATGATGAACTGGTTCACGTCATTGATCGCCAGGGCCCACCGGGGGCTGCCGGCCAGCGACCGGGTCGACTGGAACGCCTTGCGGTCGGCCTCATAGCGGATCGTGCCCGGCTGAGGGGCCACGGGCAGGATCTTGTAGGTGTCGGGGGCGGCGTCGCGAGATAGCCGCCCGCGACCGGCTTGGGGGCCTGGGCGACGGCCGCGCCGCCCGCCACGACCAGGGCGCTCAGCGCCGCCGCGGCCCAGATTGCGTGTTTGCCTTGCATGTCGCCTCTCCCCGTTCACAGACCCGCGATCATGCGCCGGCGCGCGACCTAGTCAAACCGCCCTTTCACCTATCGTGGGTTTGGGACTTGCGACATTAAAAATATTGATCTAGAAATTGAATAAATCAATTCGGAGCCCGGCGTGACTAAGAGAAAGACCCAGGACTGGCAGGCGCTCACCGAGCTCACCCAGGGCCGGGCCTTTGTCGCCGAGCGCGTGCGCCTGGTGGATTCGGACATCTGCATCGAAGGCGCCTTCGAACTGCCGCAGCTGGCGCGCCTGGCTGCCGAGGATCAGGTGTTCGTGGCCGCCTTCCTGCGCAGCCACGGCTCGATCAAGGAGATGGAGCAGGTGTTCGGCGTCAGCTATCCGACCGTGAAGGCCCGGCTCAACCGCATCGCCGCCAGCCTGGAGTTCGTCGAACTGGATCCGAAGCCGGCCCGCTCCGAGGTGCTGGAGCGGCTGTCGCGGGGCGAGATCACCGCCGAGGACGCCATCCGCGATCTGGAGGGCCGGCGATGAACGACGTCCCGGTTCCGCACGAGGAGCATCCGGCGGCGATTCCCAAGACCCGCGCGGTGCGCCGGCTGGAGGCCATGCAGACGCGGGCCGAGCGGTTGCGCTGGCGGACGGTGGCCCGCCCCAAACCGGACCGCGCCATCCGCCTCTGGGTGCCGGTGACCCCGATCCTGCTGCTGCTCTCGCCGCTGATCCTGCTGGTCCTGGGGGTTGCGGTGCTGCTGCCGAAGCCCTTCGGCATGCATCCGGCGACCATGATCCTGGGCGTCGGGCGCTTCCTGGCCTCGCTGAACGGAACCCAGGTGGATGTCGAGCGGGAGCGCCGCTCGATCCAGATCAGGCTTTTCTAGGAGCTTCCCATGAGTGAAGACCGCCGCACGATCCTGAACATGTTGTCGGAGGGCAAGATCACGCCCGAGGAGGCCGAGCGCCTGCTGGCCGCCGTCGAGGCCGGTCCGGCCGCGGCGGGGCCCGCGCCCACGGCGGACGCCCCCAAGCCCAAGCCGAAATATCTGCGGGTCGCCGTGGACACCGAAAAGCATGGCGAGCCGACGCGGGTGAATGTGCGGGTGCCGATGCAGCTGCTGCGCGCCGGGGTCCGGCTGTCCAGCATCATCCCGCCCGAGGCGCGCGAACGGGTCAATGAGGCCATGCGGCGCAAAGGCCATATGAGCTTCGATCTGAACAGCCTGAAGCCCGAGAATCTTGAGGAGCTGGTCGAGCAGCTCAACGACCTGACCGTCGATGTCGACCAGGACCACACCAAGGTGCGGATCTACTGCGAGTAGCATCCTCCCCCATGAAATGGGGGAGGGGGACCGCCGCCGGCGGTGGAGGGGGCGTGACCGGGCGCGGCGCTTGAGGCCGCCCCCTCCACCACGCTGCGCGTGGTCCCCCACCCCCGCCATGCGGGGGAGGAAAACTTAGGCCGCGGTCTTGTCGAACAGCTTGGCCCAGCGGCGCTTGGTGCGGGTCTTCCACGATCCGCGGTGCCAGGCGTCAGACGCGATCAGCGGCACGACGGTGGTGGCCTCGGCGAACACCATCTGCTCCCAGGTCACGTCGACCTTGCCCCACGAGCAGGCTTCCTTGAGGGTCGAGGACGAGCAGGCGCCGTCGCGCACGTCGGCGACGGTGATCTGGATCGCATAGCGGTGCATGTCGACCTCGTGGCCGAGGATCTCGGCGCAGACCACGGTGTCCTGGGCGAAGTTCTTCGGCACGCCGCCGCCCACCATGAACAGGCCGGTGGTGCCGGCCGCGATCTTGATGTCGGTCAGTTCGCGGAAGTCGGCCACGGCGTCGATGGTCAGGTAGGGCTTGCCCGCCTTCATGCGCTCGACCTGATGCTTGACCAGACCGAAGCCGGCGGAGGAGTCCACAAAGGCCGGGCAGAAGATCGGCACGCCTTCGCGATAGGCGGTCTCGATCAGGCTGTCGGGCTTCTTGGCGTTGCCGGCGGCCAGCCACTTGCCCATCTCGTAGATGAACTCGCGGCTCGAATAGGGGCGGGGCTCGAGGGCGGCGCAGAGCTGGAAGATGGTCTCGTCGCAGGCCTGCAGCTCTTCCTCGTCGATATAGGTGTCGTAGATGCGGTCGATGTACATGGCCCGCAGGTCGCGGTCGTCGACCGGGTTCTGAGCCTGGGACTGGTAGTGCTTGAAGCCCAGGGCCTCGAAGAAATCCATGTCGACGATCGAGGCGCCGGTGGCGACCACCACGTCGATCAGGCCATACTTCACCATGTCGCGATAGATGTGCATGCAGCCGCCGGCGCTGGTCGAGCCGGCCAGCGTCAGCCAGGTCGAGCAGGCGGTGTCTTCCAGCGCCATCGACAGGATGTCGGCGGCGCGCGCGGTGTCGCGGCTGGTGAAGCTCATCTGACGCATGGCGTCGATGACGGGGCGGGCGTCGTACTGGTCGATGGCCACGTGCTCGACGGTGGTCGAGAGCAGCTCGGCCTTGCGGTTCGAATTGGCGACGTCAGCGGTCATTCTCTTTGATCCTTAGAGTTTGAGCGCCCGTCCAAATGAAAAGGCGCGACCGGGACGGAGCGACCGGCCGCGCCTGAAGATTTCAGGTCCGAAGACCTACTTGCGGCGGCGCTTCTTCCCCCGCGCGCGCGACAGCTTCACGACATTCTGCATCTCGGCCTTGGGCGCGGCGATGGAGCGCTTGGCCAGGCCGAACATCGAGGCCATGGGGGCGTCGTCCACCTGCACGGTCTCGACATCGCCGAAGCCGTTGAAGCGGGTGGTCATGGCCACGCCATAGGCGCCCAGCATGCCGATCTCGATATAGTCGCCCTCGCGGGCGTCCTCGGGCAGCCAGAACGGGCCGGGCATGTGGTCGATCGAATCGCAGGTCGGGCCGTAGAAGCGATAAGGCTTCAGGGGGCCTTCGACCTCGACCGACTGCTCGCCCTCGCGGCGCATCAGCTTCACCGGGAACGGCCACTTGGAATGGGCCGCGTCGAACAGCGAGCCGTAGGAGCCGTCATTGAGATAGAGGGCGTCGCCCTTGCGCAGCTCGACCTTGGTGAGGACCGAGGAGGCTTCCGCCACCAGGGCCGGCCGGGTTCGCACCACAGCTCGGTGGTTTCATGGACCATCATCTCGGCGAAGCCGCGCTCGATGGAGTCCATATAGTCGGCCAGAGCCGGCGGGGTCATGCCCGGATAGACCGAGGGGAAGCCGCCGCCGACATCGACCACATCGGCGAAGACGCCGGCGCGGACGAGGGCGCGGGAGGCCTGGGTCATCGCCGCCTGATAGGCGGTGGGCCGCATGCACTGGCTGCCGACGTGGAAGGCCACGCCCATCAGCTCCTGGGTCGCGCGGCGCGCGGCCAGCAGCAGATCGGGCGCCCCATGCGGGTCGATGCCGAACTTGCCGGAGAGCGAATAGGCCGCGCCCTCGGCCGCCACGGCCAGGCGGACCATCAGGTTCAGATCCTTGGCGCCGCCGGTGGCGTCGAGAATCTTGGCCAGCTCCTCATGGCAGTCGAGCGAGAAGGTGCGGACCCCGTGGTCGAAATAGGCGGCCGAGATGGCGGCGCGGCTCTTCACCGGGTGCATGAAAGCCATGCGGGCGCCCGGCGCATGCTGCGCGACCAGCTCGATCTCCGGGATCGAGGCCACATCGAAGGACGTCACACCGTTTGCGACCAGGGTCTCGATGACCCATGGCGAAGGGTTCGCTTTGACAGCGTAGAAGACGTCGCCTTTGAACTTGTCCTGGAACCAGCGCGCCGCTAGGGCCACCGCGTCCGGCCGCGCAAAGGCGACAGGACGTTCCGGCGACCGCTCACGGACCAGGTCCAGGGGCGTATGGTACCTTTGCACCTCACGCAACCCCCAACGGATTGTTGAACCCAATCCGGCGTTAGCAGCGCTTTTGAGGACATCGGGTCCGCCGGAGCCGTGCGAAATAGGGGCGATGAACCGCGATGTAAAGCGGTTATTTTTCGTCACGGAAAATCACGCGCAAACCCTGGCCGCGTCAGGGCTTGCGCGGGGGCTTAGTCGACAAGGATTCTCCCGGTTTTCGAGGCCGGTTTCGCGAGCGTGCGCGCCACGGCGTCGCGGGCCGGCCAGGGCCTGTTTTCAATGCGCCGCAAGGCTGAGGTCGGGGGACTGTTAACGGGTGCTGGACCGGCGGGCGCCCCCCATGTCATTAAGCCGTCGCAAGGCCGCGCGATCTAGACCGGCTCCGCCCTTGCGAGCGCCGAACCCGGGGAAGCTTCGCCATCCATGTCTGACGCCGCGGTTCTATCCGTCCGCAACGCCTCCAAGAGCTTCGGCTCGCGCAAGGCCCTCGACGGTGTTTCCCTCAATGTGGCCCGCGGCGAGATGATCGCCCTGATCGGTCCCTCGGGATCGGGCAAGTCGACCCTGCTGCGCTCGATCAGCGGGCTGCAGACGATCGATCCCGGCCCCGGCAAGATCGAGGCCTTCGGCCAGGTGGTGCAGTCCGAGGGCCGCGTGTCGCGCAAGGTGCGCGACGTGCGCATCCGGGTGGGCTTCATCTTCCAGCAGTTCAATCTGGTCGGCCGCCTGACCCTGTTCTCCAATGTCGCCCTGGGCTCGCTGGGCCGGATCCCGATGCTGCGCGGCCTGTTCGGCCAGTGGCCGGCCGAGACCAAGACGGCGGCCATGGCGGCGCTCGCCCGCGTGGGCGTGGCCGACTACGCCGGCCAGCGCGCCAATACGCTCTCCGGCGGCCAGCAGCAGCGCGGCGCCATAGCCCGCGCCCTGGTCCAGAAGGCCAAGGTGATCCTGGCCGACGAACCCGTCGCCTCGCTCGACCCCGTCTCCGCCCGCAAGGTGATGGAGCTGCTGCACGACCTGAACACGACCGACGGCCTGACCGTGGTCGTCACCCTGCACCAGGTCGACTACGCCACCCGCTATTGCCGCCGGGTCGTGGCCCTGAAGGCGGGCAAGATCGTCTATGACGGCCCGGCCACGGGTCTCGACCGCACACGCCTGATCGACATCTACGGACCCGAGTTCGAGGATGTCTTCTGGGAAGGAGCTCCCAAATGATCCGCCGCCGTCTGATCACGGGCCTCGGTCTCGCCGCCCTCCTGGCGCTCGGCGCCTGCGGCAAGGCCGACGACAAGGCGCCCGCCAAGCCCCAGGTCCTGACCTTCTCGATCCTGTCGGCTGAGAACCAGGCCTCGATGGGCCCGCTCTGGCAGCCGTTGATCGACGACATGAGCGCCTATGTCGGCATGCCGGTGAAGCCGTTCTTCGCCTCCAACTACACCTCGCTCATCGAGGCCATGCGCTTCAACCAGGTGCAGGTCGGCTGGTTCTCGGCCCTGCCGGCGCTGGACGCCGTCAATCGGGCCGACGGCGAGGTGCTGGGCCGGGTCGTCGACGCCGGCGGCGATGAATCCTACCAGTCCGTGCTGATCGTGAAGAAGGGCTCGGGGATCACGCTGGACCGGGTGCTGAAGTGCGACGGCAAGCTCAACTTCGGCATGGGCGACGCCAAGTCCACCTCCGGGACCCTGGCCCCCAAGGCTTATCTGTTCACCCCGCGCAACATCGAGCCGGCCAAGTGCTTCAAGACGGTGCGCTCGGCGAGCCACCAGTCGAACGTCTTCTCGGTCGCCAACGGCGTGCTGGACGTGGCGACCAACAATTCGGTCGGCCTCGTCTTCGCCAAGCGCGAGAACCCCGAGATCGCCGACAAGATCGAGGTGATCTGGACCTCGCAGCCCCTGCCGGAAAGCTCGATCATCGCGCGCAAGGATCTTGATCCGGCGATCCGCGAGAAGCTGCGCCAGTTCTTCCTGACCTACGGGGTCGGAACCGGGCCCAAGGCGGACAAGCAGCGCGAGGTCCTCAAAGGCCTGGCCTATGGCGGCTTCCGCCCGGCCGATTCCAGCTATCTCGATCCGGTCCGCGAAATGAACGCCGCCGAGGATCTGGCGGCCGCCCGTCGCAGCGGGGACGCCGCCAAGATCACCGCCGCCCAGAAGGCCCTGGACGAGATCCGCGCCAAGGCCGCCCAGCACCGCGCCACCAACCCGGACGCCGGATGACCCAAGCCTCCACGCCCGCACTGCCTGCGCCGCCTTCGCGCTCCCTGGTCCAGCGCCTGCCCGACTTTCTCGTCTGGGGCGGGGTGATCGCGGTCCTGATGTACAGCTTCGGCAAGGTGGACATGCCGCGCCTGCCGCTGCTGTTCACCAATTCCGACAATATGCGCCAGTACGGCCAGCAGCTGATCCATCCCGAGTTCACGCAGTGGAAGCTGTACGTCTCGCAGATGTGGCTGACCGTGCAGATTGCGCTGTGGGGCACAGCGCTCGCCGTCCTGATCGCCATTCCCTTCGGCCTGGCCTGCGCGCGCAATGTCGCGCCGTTCTGGCTGCAGCAGCCCATGCGCCTCTTGATGAACCTGATGCGCTCGGTGCCCGACCTGGTGATCGGCACCCTGTTCATCGTCGCCGTGGGCTTAGGCCCGCTCGCCGGGGTCATGGCGCTCGCGCTCAACACCGGCAGCGTGCTCGCCAAGCTGTTCTCCGAGGCCGTCGAGTCCATCGACAAGGGGCCGGTCGAGGGCGTCCGCGCCACGGGCGCACCCCACTGCAGGAAGTGGTCTGGGGCATCATCCCCCAGGTCGCGCCGCTCTGGACCTCCTATGCCCTCTATCGGTTCGAATCGAACTCGCGCTCGGCCACCGTGCTGGGCCTGATCGGGGCGGGCGGCATCGGCCAGACCCTGTTCGATTCCATGAACAGCTTCGCCTACGCCCAGGTTTCGGCCATCGCCATCGTCATCGTCGTGGCGGTCACCCTGATCGACATGCTGAGCCAGACCATCCGCGCCCGCCTGCTCTAGACGCGGCGGCGGCGCGAAGACGCCGGGGCCGGGGCCGCCAAGCCCCGGTTTCCATTGCCGAAATCTGTCGCGGGTTTCGGTATTGTGTTTTTTGCCACTGCCTATCGGTGAATTTGAACTGTCATAAAACCGCGGCCCTCCTGTCATTGACCGCCAGTACCCCCCTGCCACGGGCGCTGAATTCTCGCCGGGCTGGCCGCGCCAGCCTGCAAGCAAGAGCCAGCGCTCCATGAAACAGGGGTGCTCCTATGAAGAATCTGATGTCCACCGTGGCGTGGACCTGCCTTGCCGCCGCCATCGCTGGCCCGGCCTTCGCCGCTGACGCCGCCGCCGCGGACGTGGAGCTCGAAGGGGTCACCGTCACGGCGATGAAGACCGAGACCAATCTGCAGAAGACGCCGATCGCCATCTCCGTGATCAGCGGCCAGGCCATGGTCGACCGCCACGCCGGCAGCCTGATCAGCCTGCAGGACGGCGCCATTCCGTCGCTGCGGGTCGCCACCTTCGAAGCCCGCCAGTCGGCTCTGACCATCGGCATCCGCGGCATCGTCCCGTTCGACGCCAACCAGACCGCCCGCGACCAGGGCGTCGGCGTCTATATCGACGGCGTCTATCTCGGCCGCCAGCAGGGCCTGAACGCCGCCCTGTTCGACCTGGAGCGCGTCGAGGTTCTGCGCGGTCCGCAAGGCACGCTGTTCGGCCGTAACACCGAAGGCGGCGCGCTGAACATCGTCACCAAGGGCCCGACCGGCGTGTTCGGCGGCCGGATGACCGTCGGCGCCGGCAACTTCGGGGCCTACAACGCCGAACTTCACCAGGACTTCCAGGAATTCGCCGACACCTCGATCAAGGTCGACGGCCTGATCCAGCACCAGGGTCCGACCACGAAGAACCCGATGAGCGGCCAGGCGGGCTGGAACCAGTATGACCGCAAGGGCGCCCGCCTGACGGCGCTCTACAAGCCGACCGACGCCTTCAGCGCCGAAGTCTCGGGCGACTACGCCAAGGACGACAATACGCCGTTCTTCAGCCAGCTGGTCAGCTACAACCCCTATGGCAAGACCGTCCGCACCCTGGCCCAGGTCCAGGCCGGCCCGGCCAGCGCCCCGGCCGGGTTCATCAACCCGCTCTCCCCGCTGGTGAAGGTCCACACCGATCGCCAGACGGTCTCGGACATCGGCACGGTCCAGCAGCCCAGCGTCGACGAGACCGGCGGCCTCTCGGCGGTCCTGAAGTACAAGGTCTCGCCGGACCTGGAACTGCGCTCGATCACCGCCGCGCGCGCCGTCGCCGCCAACCAGTGGGACAATTCGGGCATCGAATCCCGCAACGTCTTCGCGCCGAACGCCAATTTCGGCCGCTACAGCCTGTCGGACCTCTATCAGCGCCAGATCAGCCAGGAATTCCAGGCGGTCGGCAATTTCAGCGACAGCTTCAAGTACGTCCTGGGCGCCTACTACTTCAAGGAACACGCCAAGGAATCGGCCGCGACGCCCTTCACCAACCAGTGGAACGCCGACGGCACCGCCTACACGATCCGGTCGTCCTACGGCACCTCGGCGGCCTCGGCCGCGACGGCGGGCTGGGAGCGCGGCACCCGGTTCATCACCCGCGCCTCCAAGGCTGATGCGACCAGCTACGCGGTCTATGGCCAGGGCACCTACACCCCGGCCGGGATGGAGAACCTCCACCTCACCGTGGGCGCCGCTTCACCAAGGACGAGCGCAGCGGCACGCTCTATACGGTCAACGGCAAGGCGACGAACTTCGTCTTCAACTATGACAAGAGCCGGTTCGATCCCCTGATCAACCTGTCCTACGACGCCTCGGACACCGTCAACCTCTACGCCAAGTACTCCACCGGCTACCGCGCCGGCGGCGCCAATGACCGGTCGTCCACCTTCCAGGCCTTCGACGCCGAAGAGGTCAAGGCCTACGAGGTCGGCGCCAAGATGGAGCTGCTGGAGCGTCGCCTGCGCGTGAACCTGGCGGCCTACGCCATGGACCGCACCAACACCCAGACCGACTTCGACAACGTCGACACCACCCCCGGCAGCCCGACCCAGGGCGCGCACACCGAGGAAACCCGCAACTCGCCGGGCACCTCCAAGATCCGGGGCTTTGAAGCCGACATCACCGCCGCGATCACCGACAACCTGCGCGCGGGCCTGTCCTACGCCTATACCGACGTGAAGATCCCGGCCGCACCGTTCCCCTTCACCGGCAACGCGGTCGTGCCGCAGGGCTCGCCCTTCCCGGTGAACGTGGTCTACACCCCGCCGAACGCGGCCTCGGCCTATGTCGATTACCAGGTCCCGTTCGGCAAGATGACCCTGAAGAGCCACCTGGACGCCAACTACGCCGACGCCCAGTACGCCTTCCAGGCCGAGTTCGCGGACGTCTCCCCGACCGCGGTCCTGACCAAGCAGGTGGCCGTGAAGACGGACTCCAGCTTCATCGTCAACGGCAACATCACGCTCGCCGACATCAACATGGGCAATGGCGACGCCACGGCTTCGATCTCGCTGTGGAGCCGGAACCTGCTGAACGAATCGCACATCTATCGGATCTCGGCCGCCAACCGCGGCACGATCGGCGACTATGCGAACTTCAATCCGCCCCGCACCTACGGCGTGGAACTGCGCGTGAAGTACTAGGCCTGGCGACAGACCTGAAATGAGGAAGGGCGGCTCCGCGAGGGGCCGCCCTTTTCCTTGCCGGCCGAGGCGCCGTCCAGGCGGTTGGGAAACTGTCACATAGATCGGGTCGAATTGTCACAATTGGCGGATATGGCTGCGCCCGAGACCTGCTGGGGCTGCGGCCCAAGTTCAATGTGGATGCGACACGATCCGTCAGGCCGCCCGGCCCGCCACGTGAGTTCAACCCGTTACCCCGTCGCGAGCAGCCAGGGTTTCCGGCCTGGCCCGTGACCACGAGGAGATTTTCCCCATGAAGACCCTGCCGACCAAGGCGCTCCTGGGCTGCGCCGCCGCCGCCGCGCTCTTGTCCACGGGCTCCAACGCCTGGGCCGCCCGCGACTATGTCTGGGCCGCCGGCTCCTCCACCGTGTTCCCCTTCGCCACCCGCGTGGCCGAGAACTACGCCAAGAAGACCGGCAAGAAGGCGCCGAAGATCGAAAGCCTCGGCACCGGCGGCGGCATCAAGCTGTTCTGCTCGGGCACCGGCGACGGCTTCCCCGACATCGCCAACGCCTCGCGGCCGATGAAGCGCTCCGAGTTCGACGCCTGCGCCGCCAAGGGCATCAAGGACATCGTCCAGATCAAGATCGGCTTCGACGGCATCGTCATCGCCACCGACAAGAACGGTGCGAACTACAACTTCAAGACCGAGGCCCTCTATCTCGGCCTGGCCGCCAAGACGCTGCGCGGCAATGATTTCGCGCCCAACACGACCAAGACCTGGAAGGACGTCGGCTACGGCCTGCCGGCCAACCCCATCCTCGTCTACGGCCCGCCGCCCTCGTCGGGCACCCGCGACGCCTTCATCGAACTGGCCATCGAGGCCGGGGCCCGCAAGTTCCCGGCCGCCGAGAAGGTCCACGCCGAGGACGAGAAGAAGTTCAAGGAACTGGTCGACCCGCTGCGCAAGGACGGCTGGGTGGACGCCGGCGAGAACGACAACGCCATCGTCCAGACCCTGACCAAGACCCCGGGCTCGATCGGCGTCTTCGGCTGGTCCTACCTCGAAGAGAACATGGACAAGATCAAGGGCGCCTCGGTCAATGGCGTGAAGCCGTCGCCCGTGACCGTCGCCAATGGCACCTATCCGCTGTCCCGCTCGCTCTTCATCTATGTGAAGAAGGCCAATATCGGGGTGACCCAGGGCCTGCAGGAGTTCGTCAACGAGTTCGTGTCCGACGCGGCGACCGGTCGTGGCGGCTATCTGCAGAGCCGTGGCCTGATCCCGCTGCCGGCGGCGATGCACGATTCCCAGAAGCAGCAGGCCAAGGCCCTGCCGAAGATGGCGCGTCCTGCCGCCTAATTCAGACGTGCGTGGGCCCGACAGCCCGCGTCCGAGGAGAGCGCCGCGGCCCCCAACGGGTCCGCGGCGATTTTCGTTCAGGGATCAGGCCGCTTCGGGGCGCCGGCGACGCACGCGGGCCAGGCGGCGCAGCTTGCGCCAGAAGCGGGTCTTCTCCGGTTCCGGATAGGGCTGCAGGTTGCGCACGAAATCCTCGGCGCAGGCGCGCCAGGAGAAGCCCTCGGCGAAGGCGCGAACCTTCTTGCGGTCCAGGCGCAGGGCCTCGAGGCAGGCCTCGCGCAGGCCCTCGGTCGCGCTGCCGGCCAGGACGCCGGCCCCGGAGTTAGGAATGATGTCGATGGGCCCCGGCGCCGGATAGGCGGCCACCGGCGTGCCGGCCGCCATGGCCTCCAGGATCACCAGGCCGAAGGTGTCGGTGAGCGAGGGGAAGACGAAGACGTCGGCGCAGGCGAAGTGGGCGGCGAGTTCGTCCCCGAACTTGGAGCCGGTGAAGCGCACGTTCGGGTACTTCTGCTCCAGCTCCTCCTTCTGCGGGCCGTCGCCGACCACGACCTTGGAGCCGGGCAGGTCGAGCCCGAGGAAGGCCTCGATGTTCTTCTCCACGGCCACCCGGCCGACCGACAGGAAGACCGGCTTGGGCAGGTCGGCGAAGATGTCGGGCTCGTCCTCGCGGCGGGGATGGAACTGGTCGGTGTCGACCCCGCGCGACCAGGCGGTGATGTTGCGGAAGCCGTGCTGAGCCAGCTCGTCGCGCATGGTGGGCGTGGCGACCATCAGGCGGCCCGACGGCTTGTGGAACCAGCGCATATAGGCGTAGCCGGCGGCCAGCGGCAGCGGCAGGCGGGCGGAGACATATTCCGGGAACCGCGTGTGATAGCTGGTCGTGAAGGGCAGCTTCCACTCCACGCAGATCCGGCGGGCGGCCAGGCCGATCGGGCCCTCGGTGGCGATGTGGATGGCCTCCGGCTCGAAGGCCTTGAAGCGTTCCTGCACCGGCTCATAGGCGCCCACGGCGACCTTGATCTCGGCATAGGTAGGCAGAGGGAAGGTCTTGAACTGGTCGGGGCTGATGACCTCGACCGTGTGGCCCATGGCCCGCATCTCGGAGATGACCTTGGTCAGGGTGCGCACCACGCCATTGACCTGGGGCTCCCAGGCGTCGGTGGCGACCAGGATGCGCATGGGCTTCTGGCCGTCATGGGCGGCCCGCACGGCGTCGCGCACCCGGGCCTTGGCCGGACGGGAAGGGGTGAGCGCCTGGGTCTGCAGCCAGGTCCAGAACGCCCCCATCAGGGCTTCGCGGGTCGGGAAGTGACGATAGACCGTACGTTCGCCGACGCCGGCCTCCTCGGCGATCTCGGCGAAGCTCAGCTCTTCCAGGGCGCCGGATTCCAGCTTGCGGCCGACCGCGTTCAGGATCTGATCGTGGGTCTCGGCTTTCTGGCGATCGCGCAGGGACGAGACGTACCGTGACGGCGGGATGGTCATGACAGTCAGCCTGTCGTCAATTCAACCGGGCTGTCAATGGCAAGCTCAGGCGATGACGGGCTCGGGCAGGGCCTCGGGCGCGTGCGCCGGCTCGACCAGCGTCCGGTCTATGGCCGACCAGTGCCGGAGCTTGGCCCATTCCAGGATCTCCAGGCGGCCGTCGGCGTGCTCGACCAGGGCCGAGCAGCTTTCGACCCAGTCGCCGTCATTGATATAGCTGATCCCGTCGATGTCGCGCATCTCGGCCTTGTGGATATGGCCGCAGATCACCCCGTCGACCCCGCGGCGCCGCGCCTCGTCGGCGACGGCCGCCTCGAAGTTCTCCACGAACTGCAGGGCGTTCTTGACCTTGGTCTTCAGGAAGGCCGAGAGGCTCCAATAGCCGAAGCCCATGCGCCGCCGCGCGCGGTTGAACAGGGTGTTGGCCGCGATCAGGGCCCGGTAGGCGTAGTCGCCCACAAAGGCCAGCCACCTGGCGTGCTGCACCACCCCGTCGAACTCGTCGCCGTGCAGGACCAGGAAGCGGCGGCCGTCGGCGGTTTCGTGGATGGCGTCGCGCGCCACCACCACCCCGCCGAAATGGACTCCGCAGAAGTCGCGGACCCGGTCATCGTGGTTGCCCGGCACATAGATGACGTTCACGCCCTTGCGGGCGAGGCGCAGGATCTTCTGGACCACGTCATTGTGGCTCTGCGGCCAGTGCCATCCCGAGCGCAGCTTCCAGCCGTCGATGATGTCGCCGACCAGGTACAGGGTGTCGCACTCGATATGGCGGATGAAGTCGAGCAACAGCTCGGCCTGACACCCTCGGGTGCCGAGGTGAACGTCGGAGATGAAGACCGTCCGATAACGGCGTAGCGCGAAATCGCCCACCCTGGCCTCCATGGCGCGCAGCAATATGCCCGCCCGATAGGCTGATTGCATGTCAGTCTCATGAAATCTGGGGGGGCTCTTTTGTCCCGGCGCCTTAAGGAGTAAGGGAAATCCAGGCCGACCCTCCCCAGGTCTCCCGTTTAATCAGGTCCCTATGGACGCCCGTACATATCCTGCGAAGGAGACGCCGAAGTCTCGGCGTACCCGCGCGCGTATTCTTGACGCCGCCATGCGGCTGTTCGCCGAGGCCGGCTACCACGCCGCGACCAACGCGATGATCGCCGACGCCGCCAATCTGACGCGCGGCGCGATGCTCTATCACTTCGCCAGCCGCGAGGAGCTGGTCGAGGCCGCCGTGACCTATATCGAGGTCGAGCGCGCCCGACTGTTCGAGCAGGCCGCCAGTCCGCCGGCGCCCGGCGTCGACGCCTCCGAGCACGCCATCGACGCCTATTGGTCCCTGCTGCACGAAATCCCGTTCGTCGCCTTCGCCGAGCTGGAGGCCGCGGCCCGCACCGACAAGATGCTGCGCGCCCGGCTCGCCTCGGCCCAGGCCGCCTTCGACCGGCTGCAGGTCGGCGACCGTTTCCTGGCTCTGGCCCAGGCCGGCGCCGATCCGCGCTTCCAGACCAGCCGCGACCTCGGCCGTTTCCTGCTCGAGGGCCTGGCCAAGGGCGCCATGACCTATGACGAGCCGGCCCGCAAGGAACGCCTGCTGACGGTGGTCAAGCGCGCCGTCCGGGTGCTGAACCGCAAGGGCGACGTGCAGGAGCTGTGGCCGGAATAATTCCTCCAGCCGCCCGGCGATCCGGCGAAGTTCTTGCGCGCTGCGCCCGGCCGGCGGGACATTCCTGCCGCCTGGCCCCTTGAAAGCCGTCCGAAACGCTGCTCATGCTCGCCGCTCGTGAGTGGGGGACGTCCGCATGAGCTTCATCACCCGGCGCAAGCCGATCACCGCGTCGCATCATGTGGAGGGCGAGCATCGCCTGAAGGCGACGCTCAGCTGGCCGCACCTGGTGGCCCTGGGCGTCGGTGCGATCATCGGCACGGGGATCTACACCCTGACCGGCATCGGCGCCGGTCTCGCCGGTCCCGCGGTGATCCTGTCCTTCGCCATCGCCGGCGCGGTCTGCGCCTTCGCCGCGCTCTGCTACGCCGAGATGGCGACGCTGCTGCCCCACGCCGGCAGCGCCTACACCTACAGCTATGCGGGCATGGGCGAGCTCACCGCCTGGATCATCGGCTGGAGCCTGATCCTCGAATACACCGTGGTCTGCTCGGCGGTGGCGGTCGGCTGGTCCGGCTACGCCCAGGGCTGGCTCGCCGCCCATGACTGGGGCCTACCCGCCGCCCTGGCCGGCGGCCCCGGCGCGGGCGGGATCATCAATCTGCCCGCCGTCCTGATCACCCTGCTGGTCACCGGCATGCTGATGGTCGGCACCCGGGAGAGCGCCACGGTCAATTTCATCCTGGTGATCATCAAGGTCGTGGCGCTCGCCGCCTTCGTGATTCTCACCCTGCCCAGCTTCAACGCCGCCCATTTCCACCCCTTCATGCCGTTCGGCTTCTCGGGCCATGTGGACGCCGACGGCACCAAGCGCGGGGTGATGGCGGCGGCCGCCCTGATCTTCTTCGCCTTCTACGGCTTCGACGCCATCTCCACCGCCGCGGAAGAGACCAAGAACCCGTCGCGCGACCTGACCATCGGCATCGTCGGCTCCATGGTGATCTGCACCGCCATCTACATGGTGGTGGCCGCCGCGGCCCTGGGCGCCTCGCCCTTCGACGTGTTCTCCAAGAGCGGCGAACCGCTCGCCTTCATCCTGCGGGAGCTGAAGCACCCGCTGACCGCCACCCTGATCGCCGGGGCGGCCATCGTCGCCCTGCCCACCGTGATCATGGTCTTCATGTTCGGCCAGAGCCGGGTGTTCTTCGCCATGGCCCGCGACGGCCTCCTGCCGCGCGGCCTGGCCTCGGTCAGCGCCCGGGGCGTGCCGGTGGCGGTGACCCTGTTCACCGGCGTGGTGGCCGCGGCCATCGCCGGCTTCTTCCCGCTGAAGATCATCGCCGAGCTGGCCAACGCCGGCACGCTCGCGGCCTTCATCGCCACCGCCATCGCCATGATGGTGCTGCGGGTCCAGGCCAAGGATCTGGAGCGCCCGTTCCGCACGCCGGTCTGGTGGCTGGTCGGGCCGCTGGCCGTGGCCGGCTGCCTCTATCTGTTCTGGAGCCTGCCCTTCCTGACCAAGAAGCTGTTCCTGGTCTGGAACCTGTTCGGGGTGGGGGTCTATCTGCTCTACGGCCGCAAGCACTCGCGCCTGGCGCCGGCGGAATAAGCCGCCCTATTCGGCGGGGGCGTCGCTGCCGGGCGGCCGCTCGGCCAGCTGGCGCAGATAGCGGCCATACTCGCTCTTGGCCTGGGCGCGGCCCAGATCGGCGAGCTGGGCCTGGTCGATCAGGCCCATGCGATAGGCCGCCTCTTCCAGGCAGCCGATCCTCAGGCCCTGGCGCTGCTCGATGGTGCGCACCAGTTCGCCAGCCTGGATCAGGCTGTCATGGGTGCCGGTATCGAGCCAGGCGAAGCCGCGACCCAGCAGTTCGACATTGAGCTGGCCCGCGTCCAGATAGACCTGGTTCAGCGCGGTGATCTCCAGCTCGCCGCGCTCGGACGGCTTGAGCGTCTTGGCGTATTCGCTGGCCTTGCCGTCATAGAAATAGAGGCCGGTCACCGCGAAATTGGACTTCGGCCGGGTCGGCTTCTCCTCGATGCTGAGCACCTTGCCGCCTTCGCCGAACTCGACGACGCCGTAACGCTCGGGGTCCTGGACCTGATAGCCGAACACCGTGGCGCCCTGCGCGCGAGCGTCGGCCGAGCGCAGCATCTGGCTGAAGTTCTGGCCGAAGAAGATGTTGTCGCCCAGGATCATGACGCTCGGCTCGCCGCCGACGAACTCCTCGCCGAGGATATAGGCCTGGGCCAGGCCGTCCGGGCTGGGCTGGACGATGTATTCGAACCTGACGCCGAGCTGGGAGCCGTCGCCCAGCAGGCGCTTGAAGCCCGGCTGATCCTCCGGCGTGGTGATGATCAGGATCTCTTGGGCGCCGGCCAGCAGCAGCACCGAGAGCGGATAATAGATCATCGGCTTGTCGTAGATCGGCAGGAGCTGCTTGGAGACGGCGAGCGTCAGGGGATGCAGCCGGGTGCCGGACCCGCCTGCGAGGACAATGCCGCGTCTCATGCGCTCACCTTGGCCGGGGCCAGTTGTTCGAGAGTGTCTTCCAGGGCCTCGCGCCAGGGGCGCAGCTCCAGGCCGAAGACCGATTTCAGGCGGGCCGTGTCCAGCACGCCGTTCAGCGCGCGTCGGGCCGGGGTCGGGAAGGTCGAGGTCGGCACCGGCTCCATGGCGGGCGCGGGCCGGTCGGGCCAGGCCAGCTCGAAGATCGCCTGGGCCATCTCATAGCGGCTGGCCTCGCCGGCGTTGACCAGGTGCAGCAGGCCCCATTCCGGCGCGCCGCGGGCGCGCGGGCCAGGCGCGGGGCCTGGCTGAGCAGGAAGGCGGCGACATCGGCGCTGGCGGTCGGCCGCGCCCGCTGGTCGTCCACCACCTTGAGCACCGGCTGGGTCGCGGCGAGCTTGAGCATCATCTGCAGGAAGTTCTGGCCATAGGCCGAGAACAGCCAGGACACCCGCGCCACCAGGGCCCGGTCGCAGGCCTCCAGCACCGCCATCTCGCCCACCAGCTTGGAGGCGCCGTAGACGTGCAGCGGAGCCGGCGCGTCGGTCTCGAGATAGGCGCCCGCCTTGGCGCCGGAGAACACCATGTCGGTGGAGATGTGGACCAGCGGCAGACGCCGCGCCTGGCAGGCGCGGGCGATGGCGGCGGGCGCGCGGGCGTTGACCGCATAGGCCAGGTCCGGCTCGCTCTCGGCCTTGTCCACGGCCGTATAGGCCGCCGCATTGATCACCAGGTCCAGGTCGCCGGCCTCGCCGACGGCGCGGGCGATGGCGTCCGCATCGGTCAGGTCGACCTCGGCGCGGCTGAGCGCGGTGATCTCCAGGCCGTCGCTGGCCAGGGCGAGCATCTCGCGGGCCAGCTGTCCGGTGGCGCCGAACTGCAGGACGCGAAAGGTCATACGGCGGCCAGGCCCAGGCGCTCGGAATGGAAGCCGCGGTCGCGGATGCCTTGCCACCAGTCACGGTTCTCGACGTACCAGCGGACCGTGTCCTCCAGCCCCTCGGCCAGCGGCGTCCTGGGCTCCCAGCCCAGTTCGGCCTTCAGCTTGGCGGCGTCGATGGAATAGCGGAAGTCGTGGCCCGGGCGGTCGGCGACGAACTCGATGCGGCTCTCGTGCTTCACATTGGACGGCGCCAGCTTGTCGAGGTGGGCGCAGAGGATCTTGATGACCTCGATATTGCGCAGGTTGGAGTCGCCGCCGATGCAGTAGGTCTCGCCCAGGCGGCCCTTCTGCAGGACGGTCAGCAGGGCGTCGGCGTGGTCGTCGACATGCAGCCAGTCGCGGACCTGGCGGCCGTCGCCATAGACCGGGATCGACTTGCCCTCCATGGCCCGCAAGACCACGGTCGGGATCAGCTTCTCGGGAAACTGGAACGGGCCGTAATTGTTGGCGCAGTTGGTGATCACCACCGGCAGCTTGAAAGTCCGACCCCAGGCGCGGACCAGATGGTCCGCCCCGGCCTTGGAGGCCGAATAGGGGGAATTGGGATCATAGGGGGTGTCTTCGGTGAAGGCCCCGTCCTCGCCCAGCGCCCCGAACACCTCGTCGGTGGAGACGTGGTGGAAGCGGAAGGCGGCCTTGCGGTCGGCCGGCAGGTCGGTCCAGTAGCCGCGGGCGGCCTCCAGCAGGACGGCGGTGCCCATCACATTGGTGCGCACGAAATCCAGTGGCCCGTCGATCGCACGATCGTTATGGCTCTCGGCGGCCAGGTGCATGACCGCGTCGGGCTGGTGGCGGGCGAAGATCGCCTTCACCGCGGCGGGATCGCAGATGTCGGCCTGTTCGAAGGCGTAGCGCGGGGAGCCCGCGACCTCGGCCACGTTCTCCAGGTTGGCCGAATAGGCCAGGACGTCCAGGTTCACGACGTCGAAGCCGTCGGCCACCGCCCGTCTCACGACCGCTGACCCGATGAAGCCGGCGCCGCCAGTGATCAGAACTTTCATGGGATCTTTCGTAAGCGAAGGCGGCGCGTTTGCCACATGATTTCCCGTTTCGGGGGGCATTAACAGGACTTGGCCTTGGGCTCAAATCCCCTGCGTCGTCCGCGCCTGAGGCGCTTTTTCGCAAGGCCCGCGCTTGAGACGCGGCGGGCGGCCCCCTAAACTTATCCCCGCACGGCCTTCGCATATTCGAAGGCGGCTGGCCGCGTCTCGGAAATTTCGCCGAAACACAGCGGGGCCAAGGGGTGGCGCGGCTGCGCGCCGTCGAGGGGATAGTTTGTGACTTCGCTGACCAAGGATGGGACGACAGGTCCCGCGCCCGCCGGCTTGCGGCCCGGCGGACCGGGGGGACGTCCCGGCGGCCGGCCGGATCTGACCACGGGCCCGATCGGCCCGACCCTGATCGCCTTCGCCCTGCCGGTGCTGGGCACCAATGTGCTGCAGTCGCTGAACGGGACCGCCAACGCCATCTGGGTCAGTCACGCCCTGGGCTCGGCGGCGCTGACCGCCACGACCAACGCCAACACCATCTTCTTCCTGATGCTGGGCTCGGTGTTCGGCATCACCATGGCCGCCAATCTCCTGATCGGTCAGGCGATCGGCGCCGGGGACCGGGCGCTGGCCAAGCGCGTGGTCGGCACGGCGATCATGTTCTTCCTGGCGGTGTCGCTGCTGGTCGGCCTGGTCGGCTACGTCTTCACGCCCGCGATCCTGACGGCCATGGAGACCCCGCCCGAGGCCAAGCGGGACGCCATCACCTATCTGCGGGTGATCTTCCTGGCGATCCCGTTCATGTACTTCTTCTCCTTCGTGCAGATGGCCCAGCGGGGGACCGGCGACAGCCGCACGCCCTTCTATTTCTCGCTGTTCGCCGTGGCCCTGGAGGTGTGCCTCAACCCCGTGCTGATCATGGGGCTCGGGCCGTTCCCGCGGATGGACATCGCTGGCTCCGCCACCGCCACCTTGGTCAGCCAGACCCTGACGCTCGGCCTGATCATCGCCTGGCTCTACCGCAAGGATTCCATCCTGGTGCTCAAGCGCCACGAGTGGGGGCTGCTCAAGCCGGACCTGGCCATCATGAAGAGCCTGGTCACCAAGGGCCTGCCCATGGGCCTGCAGATGTTCGTCATCTCGGGCGCCGCAGTGATCATGACCCGCTTCGTCAACAGCTACGGGACCGAGACGGCCGCCGCCTATGGCGCGGCGATCCAGCTGTGGACCTATGTCCAGATGCCGGCCATGGCGCTGGGCATGGCGGTCTCGTCCATGGCCGCCCAGAACGTGGGCGCGGGCCGCATGGACCGGGTCGACAAGGTGGCCGGCATCGGGGTCATGTACGCTGCGGTGCTGAGCGCCGTGCCGATCGCGATCATCTACATGATCGAGCCGCTGGTCCTGCGGATGTTCCTGCCCGCCGGCAGCCCGGCGATCCCGATCGCCATCCACATCAATTCGTTCGTGCTCTGGGGCTTCATCCCGTTCGGCATGAGCTTCATCCTGTCGGGGATCGTGCGGGCGACGGGGTCGGTGACGCCGCCGCTGATCGCCATGCTGATCTCGCTGTGGGTGATCCGCATCCCCTTCGCCATCAGCTTCAAGCCGATGCTGGGCGCCGACTCCATCTGGTGGGCGTTCCCGCTCGGCTCCATCGCCTCGCTGATCATGGCGGCGGCCTGGTTCCGTTGGGGGCCGTGGCGCAAGGCCAAGCTGCTGGACACCATTCCCCGCGGCGAGGCCCCCGACACCGGCATGGCGCACCATGGCGGCGTCGAGGAGACCGAGGCCGCCGAGGCGGTGCTGGTCAGCCTTAAGTCCGCGGATCCGTCAGCGCCGAATAGACCAGTGTCCGAAGCTCCCGCCGAATAGGATAGGTCGAGGACGGCAGGACCTGGGTCATGAAGACCACGGCGATGTCCTCGGCCGGATCGACCCAGAAGGCCGTCGAGGCCGCGCCGCCCCAATAGTATTCGCCGGGGCTGGACGGCAGCATGGCGGCCACCGGATCGAAGGTGACGGCGAAGCCCAGGCCGAAGCCGACGCCGGCGTTGGTGGCTTCCGAGAACAGCGAGCGCGACAGCTTGGTCAGGTCCTGGCCGCCCGGCAGGTGGTTCGAGGCCATCAGCTTGAGCGTCCGCGGCGCGATCAGCCGCACCCCGTCCAGCTGGCCGCCGCCGGCCAGCATCCGGCAGAAGCGCATATAGTCGTGGGCCGTCGAGACCAGGCCGCCGCCGCCCGAATGGAAGGTGGGCGCGGTGAGATAGGGGCTGGTGGTCGGATCGTCCTGCAGGGTCAGGCCGCCGGCCGGCGTGGCGTTGTAGCAGGCGGCGAAGCGGAGCTTCTGGTCCTCGCGCACCGAGAAGCTGGTGTCGGTCATGCCGAGCGGGGCGAAGATCTTCTCCTGCAGGAAGCTCTCGAAGCTCTGGCCGGAGATTCGCTGGACCAGGATCCCCAGGATGTCGGTGGAGATGGAGTAGTTCCAGGCCTCGCCCGGCGAGAACTCCAGGGGCAGCTTGGCGAGCTCGGCCACCACGCCGTCCATGTCCAGCGGGCCATGGGTGTCGGCGATCTTCAGCTTGCGATAGGCGGCGTCGACATTGGTGCGGCTCTGGAAGCCGTAGGTCAGGCCCGAGGTGTGCCGCAGGAGATCGACCATCTGCATGGGCCGCGCCGGCGGGGTCATCAGATAGGGCCCGGTCCCGGCCGAATAGACGCCCAGCGCCTTCCATTCCGGGATGAAGCGGCTCACCGGATCGTCCAGGGCCACCAGGCCCTCCTCGACCAGCATCATGAAGGCCAGGCTCGTGATCGGCTTGGTCATCGAATAGATGCGGAAGAGCGTGTCCTCCGCCGCCGGGGTCTTCCGCTCCAGGTCGGCGTGGCCGAGCACGGTCTGGTGGACCAGTTCGCCCCCGCGCGTGATCTGCACCTGGGCGCAGGGCAGGCGGCCCGCCTCGACATATTTCGCAGCCAGGAAGCGGTCGAGCTTGCGCAGGCGGTCGCTGGAGAAGCCGAGCGCTTCGGGCGTGGTCATGGGCGGATCCTCAAGGTCTGTTTCCGATCCCCACCGTGGCGGAAGCACGGGGCCGTGATCAAGCGCCAGCTTGCCGGCCGCCACACCGAACCCCCGATTCCGCGGAGTCCCTCGCTCCGCGCCAAACCTCGTTGCGTCGAGCGAAAGGGGATTCTATTGGTGTGATTGTCAGAAGCGGGAGGACGCAATCATGACCTATGCCAGCGGGCGCATCATCCACGACGCCGACAGCCATGTGATGGAGACGCGGGAGTGGCTGGAGCCCTTCATCGCGGACGCGGTGCGGGGCGCCCTGAAGCCGCTCTATGGTCGCGAACGCACCCGGATCGACGACCTGCTCGACGGCGCCAAGGCGCGGAAGTCGGATGCGGCGGCGATGGAGAAGGCCTTCGAGAATCCGATCGCCGGCCCCAAGGGCTGGGTCGCCGCCGGCGCCTTCGATCCGGAGGAGCGCAGGCAGGTGCTCGACCTGTTCGGCTTCGCCAGCCAGCTGGTGTTCGCGACGTCCTCGCTGCGCCCGGCCCTGTCGGCCAAGAGCGTCGAGGGGCTCTATGCCGGCGCGCGGGCGCACAATCTGGCCATGGCCGCCTTCTGCGACACCGACCCGCGCCTGATCGGCGTGGCCTATGTCCCGCTCGACGACGCCGCCCGGGCCATCGAGGAAACGGAGGTCGCCCTGGCCGCCGGGGCCGGCGCGATCTGGGTGTCGGCGGGCGCGGCGGGCGACAAGTCGCCGGGCCATCCCGACTTCGATCCGATCTGGGCCCGGCTGCAGGCGGCCGGCAAGCCCTTCGTCCTGCACATCGGACCGGGCACCCAGACCCAACCCAAGGCCTTCCAGAACAATGGCCGCGAACGGGCGCCGGACCTGCATGGCGGCGGCGAGAACCTGCGCTTCGCCGACTATGTGATGCTGGCCTATGCGCCGCAGATCTTCCTGACCGCCATGGTCTATGACGGGGTGTTCGAGCGCTTCCCGGACCTGAAGGGCGGCGTCATCGAGGCCGGCGCCGGCTGGGCGCCGGAGTTCCTGCGCGAGCTGGACCTCGGCTTCAAGAGCTTCGGCCGCACCGATCCCTATCTGAAGGCCATGGCCCTGAAGCCGTCGGAGTACATCCGCCGCGCCGTGAAGTTCACCCCGTTCCCGGGCGAGGACGTCGGCCGGATGATCAAGGACGGCGGGGCCGACCTGTTCATGTTCTCCAGCGACTACCCGCACCCCGAGGGCACCAACGACCCCCTCGGTCGCTTCGAGCGGACCATGGGCGACCTCGACGAGGACGCGAAGGACCGGTTCTACCGCCGCAACTTCGAGGAGATGATGTGCCTGAGGGCGCTCGCCCCGGCCTGAGACGCGTCGCCACCCCTGACTGCGCCCCGGAGCCCGGCTCCGGGGCGCTTCTTTGTCCGCGCGCCAACCCCCTTCGTGACGGCCGCGTTTCGCCGTATGACGCCCCTCGGACACGAGAGGGCAGGTCTTGGCGCAGGGTTCGCGACTGCCGGCGGAGGCCCGGCGGCGGCAGATCATCGAGGCCGCCGCGCGCCTGGTGCTGGAACAGGGCTATCCGCCCCTGGCCCCGGGGCGGATCGCCGAGGCCGTGGGCGTCAGCAAGGCGCTGATCTATGGCTATTTCCCCGACCAGCACGCGCTCTTCAACGCCCTGCTGGCGCGCGAATTCGCGGCCCTGGACGCGGCGGGCCTCGAGGCGGCCTCACAGGCGACGACGCTCGATGCGGCCGCCCTGGGCTGTGCGGAGCTCTATTTCCGCCATGTCTGCGACCACGGGCCGGTGATCCATGTGGTGCTGCGCGACATCTTCATGGCCCGCCGCCTGGACCCCGGGCTCGCCGCCGTCCGGGACCGTGTGGTCCGTCGCCTGGCGCGCCTGGTCCGCCGCGAACTCCACCTGCCGCCGGACGAGGCGGTGGCCGCCATCACCCTGGCGACCACCATCCCCGAGGACGCCGGTCGCCTGGTCTGGCAGGGGGATCTTGCGCCGGAGAGCGGCCTTGAGCTCTGCCGCCGGCTGACCGCCGCGGCGATCCTCGCCCTGCGTCCCGACTAGGTCGCCTCCTCGCCAGGCGGCGGACGATAGGCCCGGGCCAGGGCGCGGTTGCCGGCCGTGACCATGGCCAGGGTGAGGCGTTCGACGCTTTCGAGACTGAGCTTGCCCGCCGCCAGCAGGCGACCGGCGCGGCGGGTGAGGGCGGTCAGCACCGCCGTCGATCCATAGGCCAGATCCGGCGGCAGGCCGTATTGCTGCTCCAGATCGGCGGCGACCCGCCGGGTGTCCCAGCGCCGCCGCACCTGGCGTTCGGCCTTGAGACCCTCCCGGACCTCGGCGCTCTGGGTCAGCATCTGGATCAGCACGCCGCGCTGGGCCGCCTCGCGCAGATAGGTGACGGTGGACAGGGTGACGCGGGTGTAGCGGTCATGGCCCCGGCTGAGCTCGGCGCGGCGGTGGGTCTCCATGGCGTGCAGCTCGCGCCGCGCCAGGGCCAGCAGCAGGTCGCCGCGGCGGTGGAAATAGTTGTGGGCCTGGGCCTCGCTGACCCCCACCTTGCGCGCCACCGCCTTCATGGTCGCCGCCGGCAGGCCCTCCGCCGCGATCAGCTCGGCCGCCGCGTCGATCAGCTGCTCCCGGCGCGCCTCGGGCGAATAGCGCGTGCGACGGCGGCGGGACGGCGCGCGGTCGGCGGAGATGATGATCGCCTCCTCGGCGCCGGGCGGTCCGGGCGGCAGGGGCGGGGGCGGATCCGCGCGGCCAGCCCGGACCTTCGCCCAGTGGCCGCGGGGCGGATAGGGGATCAGCAGGCGGTCGCAGATCTTGCCGAGGCCGCTGGCCGAAAGCCCCAGCTCGCGGGCCGCGGTCGCCAGCGGCCGCGCCCAAACCCTGTCATAAAGGGTCTGACGGGACAGGGGCGGGGCGTCGGTCATACGGCCATACTAGACCGGCTCGGCGGTGCGGGGCGACCTCTCTCTAGTGGTGTGAAGGTCAGGAGCTGCGCAAATTGGCGGCTTCACCAGGGGCCGACGAAGAATTTTCCGCCATTCCCCTGCTGTCCGACGTTGCGTAATGCAAACGGCCGTTTGATAATGTCGCCAGAGCCGCCGCCCTAAGGGGTTGTCGGATCGCAGCTTTTTACCTTTCGTGCGCCCGCGCACATACTCACATTTCGAAAACAAGCCCGCGACACGGCGGGTGCATGGGAGGCCGCAAATGGCTTGGGACTTTGAAACCGATCCGGAATTCCAGAAGAAGCTCGACTGGATCGAGGACTTCATGCGCGAGGAGGTCGAGCCGATCAGCCATCTGGGCATGGCGGTCCATGGCTCGGTCGGGCGCGAGAAGTTCATCAAGCCGCTGCAGCAGAAGGTGAAAGATCAGGGCCTGTGGGCCTGTCACCTGGGCCCCGAACTGGGCGGCCAGGGCTATGGCCAGCTCAAGCTCGGCCTGATGAACGAGAAGCTGGGCCGCAACAACCTGGCCCCCACCGTGTTCGGCTGCCAGGCGCCGGACACCGGCAACGCCGAGATCATCGCCCACTACGGCACCGACAAGCAGAAGGAGCAGTACCTCTGGCCGCTGCTGAACGGCGAGATCCGCTCGGCCTTCTCGATGTCGGAACCTACGGGCGGTTCGGACCCGCTCACCTTCAAGACCCGTGCGGTGCTTGACGGCAATGAGTGGGTGATCAACGGCGAGAAGTGGTACTCGACCAACGCCCGCTACGCCAAGGTGCTGGTCGTCTATGCGATCACCGATCCGGACGCCAAGGACCCCTATAAGCGGACTTCGATCTTCCTGGTGCCCACCGACACCCCCGGCGTCGAGATCGTCCGCAACGTGGCGGTCGGCGGCGGCGGCGAGATCGGCGGCGGCAACGAAGGCTATATGCGCTACACCAATGTGCGGGTGCCCTATGACGCCCTGCTCGGCGAGCGCGGCGCGGCCTTTATCATCGCCCAGGTCCGCCTGGGCGGCGGTCGCGTCCACCACGCCATGCGCACGGTCGGCGCCTGCAAGCACGCCCTGGACCTGATGTGCAAGCGCGCGGTCTCGCGCACCACCCGAGAGGGCCGGCTCGCCGACCTGCAGATGGTCCAGGCCGACATCGCCGACAGCTGGATCGCGCTGGAGCAGTTTCGCCTGCTGGTCCTGCGCACCGCCTGGCTGATCGACAAGCACAAGGACTACAACCTAGTGCGCAAGGACATCGCCGCGATCAAGGTGGCCATGCCCAAGGTCTATAACGACATCGCGACCAAGGCCGCGCACCTGCACGGAGCGCTGGGGGTCTCCAACGAGATGCCCTTCATGCACATGGTCACCAGTTCGCTGGTCATGGGCATCGCCGACGGGCCGACCGAAGTTCACAAGGTGACGGTCGCCAAGCAGGTGCTGAAGGACTACCGGCCCGACAACGACCTATTCCCGAACTACCACATCCCGCGTCTGCGCGAGGACGCCCAGGCCAAGTACGCCGACGAACTGGCCGAGCTGAAGGAAGAGTACGCCAAGCGTGGCGTGGGCCGGGGCGCCAAGGCCGAGGCCTGACAAATTGACCCCCCGACGGAGGTGTCCTATTTTTAGGACATCTCCGTCCCGAGGCGTTCACGCCATGACTCCTGAGGATCTGTCCGAAAAGGGCCGCGTGCTTCATGGCGCGCGTTGGCAGACCGCGCTCGCGCGGGACCTGAGCGTCACCGACCGGACCATGCGCCGGTGGCTCGCGGGGCAGTCGCCGATCCCGGACATGGTCGAGGCGAAGGTTCAGGGCCTGTTGGCGCGCCGCATGAGCGAGCTTCGCGGCATGAGCGAAGAGCGTCCGGAGGTGGTGTTCGAGCACCGCCCGCATGATCCCGCAGAGCGCTTGAAGCTGATCGAGGCCATCAGAGCCTCGGCCCGGACCAAGATTCTGCCGGGACCGGACGCCGCGCATGCGGCGGACTTCCTCTACGATGAAAACGGCTTGCCCAAGTGATCTGCATCGACAGTTCCGCCCTGCTGGCGGTTCTCCTCGACGAGCCTGAAGCCGACGCCTGCGCCGCGATCCTTGGACGAGATGGGCCCTTCATCATCTCGGCGGCGACCCTCGCCGAAGTGCTGATCGTCGCTGATGGTCGGGGGCTGGGCGATGAAATGTCGCGTCTTGTCGAGGGGCTGAGGCTGCAGGTGATCGACCTGGACCAGCCCGCCGCGATCAGGGTGGCGCAGGCCTATCGCCGATGGGGCAAGGGGCGGCATCCGGCGCGGCTCAACTACGGCGACTGTTTCGCCTATGCCTTGGCGGCCCACCTCGATTGTCCGCTGTTGTTCGTCGGCGATGACTTCGCCAAGACTGATCTGAAGAGCGCGCTTTAGCGCTTCCGCCGCACTCATTCGTTTGTCCATTTTCGAGCAGGATCACCCATGAGCCAAGACGCCGCCTGGCCCGTCATGACCATCGCCGAGGCCCACGCCCGGCTCACCGCCCCCGGCGAGAAGTTCGAGATCGAGGTCCGCGACATTCGCGGGATCCCGACCCGCACCTGGAAGAACGCCCCGCCCACCCTGCGCGACGTGTTCCTGAACGGCCGCAGCTTCGGCGAGCGCGAGTTCATGGTGCTAGAGGACGACCGGGCGACCTTTGAGGCCTTCGCCCGCGCCACCCTGACCCTGGCCCACCAGCTGCAGGCCGATGGCGTGGGCAAGGGCGACCGGGTCGCGGTGATCATGCGCAACCTGCCGGAATTCCCCGTGGCCTTCTTCGCCGCCGCCCTGGTCGGCGCGATCGTCACCCCGCTGAACGCCTGGTGGACCGGGCCGGAGCTGGAATACGGCCTGGCCGATTCCGGGACCAAGGTCGCCCTGGTCGACGGCGAGCGGCTGGAGCGCCTGGCCGGCCATCTGCAGAATTGTCCCGACCTTGTGCGGGTCTACGCCGCGCGGATGGAGGGGGCGCCCAGCGACCCCCTGGTCCGCCGCCTTGAGGACGTGATCGGGCCGGTGAACAGCTGGCGCGCGCTCGCCGACCTGCCCCTGCCGCAGGTGGATCTGGAGCCCGAGGACGACGCCACCATCTTCTACACCTCCGGCACCACCGGTAAGCCCAAGGGGGCGCTGGGCACCCACCGCAACATCGTCTCCAACATCATGGCCAGCGGCATCGCCGCCCAGCGCAACTTCCTGCGCCGCGGCGAGGCGCCGCCGGAGGATGACCCGCACAAGCTGCCCCAGCGCGTGACCCTGCTGGTGGTGCCGCTGTTCCACGCCACCGGCTGCCACGCGACCCTGTCCCCGGCGGTGAACGCCGGCGGCAAGCTGGTCTTCATGCGGCGCTGGGAGCCGGAGGAGGGCATGCGGCTGATCGAGCGGGAGAAGGTGGGCTCCACCGGCGGGGTGCCGACCATCGCCTGGCAGCTGATCGAGCATCCGGCGCGCGCGAAGTACGACCTGTCCTCCCTGACCAGCGTCACCTATGGCGGGGCGCCTTCGGCCCCCGAACTGGTCCGCAAGATCGTCGAGACCTTCCCCGGCTCCCTGCCGGGCAACGGCTGGGGCATGACCGAGACCTCGGCCACCTTCTCCTCCCACCTGGGCAAGGACTATGAGGTCCGCCCGGACTCCTGCGGCCCCGCGGCGCCCACGGGCGAGATGCGGATCATGAACCTGGAGGGGACGGAAGAGCTGCCGATCGGCGAGGTGGGCGAGCTGTGGGTCAAGGGCCCGAACGTGGTCAAGCTCTACTGGAACAAGCCCGAGGCCACGGCCGAGACCTTCCGCGACGGCTGGCTGCGCACCGGCGACCTGGCCCGGCTCGACGAGGAGGGCTTCTGCTTCATCATCGACCGGGCCAAGGACATGCTGATCCGCGGCGGCGAAAACATCTACTGTGTCGAAGTCGAGAATGTGCTGTACGACCACCCAGACGTCATGGACGCCGCTCTGGTCGGCGTTCCCCACAAGACGCTCGGTGAGGAACCGGCGGCCGTGGTGCATCTGAAACCGGGCGGCGCGGCCACCGAGGCCGAGCTCCAGGCGTGGGTGCGCGCGCGGCTGGCGGCGTTCAAGGTTCCGGTCAAGGTCGTGTTCTGGCCCGAGACCCTGCCGCGCAACGCCAACGGCAAGATCCTCAAGACCGAGCTGAAGAAGGTGTTCGAGGCCTAGGATGAGTTCGACCGCGCGCAGGCCCAGGATCGTCGGGATCGGTGGCACCATCCGGCCAGGATCCTCCACGGAACGGGCCCTCGCGGTCTCGCTGAAGGCGGCGGAGGCCGGCGGCGCCGAGACGCTGCTGCTGGGCGGGGATTTCCTCGCCCGCCTGCCGATCTTCAATCCCTCCACCGTCGAGACCTCGGACGAGCAGAAGGCCCTGGCCGAGGCGTGCGCACCGCCGATGGCATCATCGTGGCCAGCCCCGGCTATCACGGCTCGATCTCGGGCATCGTGAAGAACGCGCTGGACACCCTGGAGTCCCTGAACAAGGACGCCCGGCCCTATTTCACCGACCGGGCGGTGGGCTGCATCATCACCGCCGACGGCTGGCAGGCGGCCGGTACGGCATTGACCACGCTGCGATCGGTCATACATGCGCTGAGGGGCTGGCCGACGCCCTATGGCGCGGCCTTCAACGCCAGTTCCAGCGCTTTTGGTCCCGACGGACTGCCCGTCGATCCCAAGGACGCCTGGCAACTGGCCACGGTGGGCGAGCAGGTGCTGGAATTCGCCCGGATGCAGTTGGCCGCCCGGGCCCCGGCGGAATGACGGCGTAAGGAACAGGTTTGATGACGTCCCCCCAATCCGCCGCCAACGAAGCCGGCCAGCCCGTCCACGAGTCCGCGATCTCGCCGATCGAGGACATCATCGCCGACGCCCGCAACGGCCGGCCCTATATCCTGGTCGACGCCGAGGACCGGGAGAACGAGGGCGATGTCATCATCCCCGCCCAGTTCGCCACCCCGGACCAGATCAACTTCATGGCCCGCCATGCCCGCGGCCTGATCTGCCTGTCGATCACCGCCGAGCGCGCGCGCCAGCTGCGCCTGCCGCCCATGGCGGTGGACAACCAGTCCGGCCACGGCACCGCCTTCACCGTCTCGATCGAGGCCCGCGAGGGGGTCACCACCGGCATCTCCGCCCATGACCGGGCCCACACGGTCGCCGTCGCCATCGACCCGACCAAGGGCGCCGACGACGTGGTCTCGCCTGGCCACGTCTTCCCGCTGGTCGCCCGCGACGGCGGGGTCCTGGTCCGCGCCGGCCACACCGAGGCGGCTGTCGATATCAGCCGCATGGCCGGCCTGAATCCCGCCGGGGTGATCTGCGAGATCATGAAGGACGACGGGTCCATGGCCCGCCTGCCGGACCTGATCGCCTTCGCCCAGCTGCATGGGCTGAAGATCGGCACCATCGCCGACCTGATCGCCTATCGCCGCCGCACCGAACGCCAGGTCGAGCGCGTGCTGGAGACCCCGTTCGACAGCGCCTATGGCGGCCGCTTTCGGATGCTCATCTATCGCAACATCCTGGACGGCACTGAGCATGTGGTCCTGACCAAGGGCCGGATCGAGGCTGACAAGGCGACCCTGGTGCGGATGCACCGTGTCGACTTCGCCGCCGACATGCTGGGCCATGTGGAGGCGCGCCGCGACTATGTTCCGCGCGCCCTGCAGGCGCTCGCCGACTATGAGGGGGCGGGCGTGGCGGTGTTCATCCGCGATTCCAACCCCGCCTGGCTGTCGGAGCGCTATGGCGCCGGCGCCGATGTCGACCACGGCGCCAATGTCCTGCGCGACTATGGCGTGGGCGCCCAGATCCTGCTGGATCTCGGAGTGCGCGACATGGAGCTTTTGTCCAATTCCTCCACCGTGCTGCCGGGATCGGGCGGTTACGGCCTGAGGATCGTGGGCCGTCGCGGCCTCGACTAGGCGCCAGCCCGGCGCAAGTTCGGCCCCGGGCCACAGTCTCCATTCCGATTGTTCGAATGTCCCGGATCGAGGTCGGGCATATGGTGAAGCTTGCCTCGAATTGTCGGTCAGCAGCGGCGCCAGATTAGCGCGCGACCAGCGCCCGGCTGATTACTTCCGGCTGCAGGAATCCTGGTCGACTCGGGGCGCCTATTCAAAATTCCCGCAAGAAAAGTGAAAAACCGCTCAGCTTGAGCGGAAATATGTCCAAGTTGGGCGCCGAGCCCATTGCCAACGTTACCCATTCCGGGCTTCTCGCAAGACGGGAATAATTCGCGTCTTGGGTGAGTGAGCATGGGCGTCAATGTACTGTTCGACCTCGTTGAGAGAACGCACGGCGCTTACGGGCGGCAAGAGGGCTCGCGAGTCTACGAGTTCCATCAGGTCGCCAGCCTGCTCTTTGAACTGTCGCTCAGTCTGCGCCGGAAGTGCGGCAACGACTCCGATGCGGTCTTCGTCTACATGGCCTTCGTCCTGGCGGCCGCGATCGAGGCGGTGAACGGCGCGGGCCACGCCAGCGTGGTGTCGCTCTCCGAGGTCGAGGCCAGCCTCTCGGCCTTCAGCATCAGCAACATGACCGGCATCCCGCGCGAAACGGTGCGCCGGAAGCTGCGGCTCCTGGAGCAGAACGAGGTCATCCTGCCGGGGCCCGGGGCCTCCTACACCATCCGGCTGGACCGCACCCGCCTGCAGGAGGTCTTGCTGCCGCGGTCGGGCGGGGCGCTACGGCGCGAGGGCGCGGCCTAATGCAGCCAGCGGCGGACAAGGTCATTCCCTTCCCCCTCGATCGCGTGAGCCCGTCCCTTCCCCGCAACCCGCTCTTCTTCTGCGCCCGGTTGCAGTACCGGGGCTATAACCAGAAGGTCATCGAATACTGCGTCGTCGATGTCTTCGCCGAGCGGGTGCTGGAGTTCACCGCCTCCTGGCGACGGGTGGCGGCGCCCGCGACCGGCTGGATCCCCTCCAACCGCGCCCTGGCGGGCCTCGCCCTGCTGCATGAGACGGTTCGCGGCCGGGCCGTGATCGTCGATGGCGACGCCGGCGAGGACGCGCCCCCGCCCCGCCGGGTGATCCAGGCCTGCGCCCAGGCGATGGAGCTGACCGCCTTCTATGGCCACGGGGCCATGCGGGCCCTGCGTCCGCAGATCGAGGACGAGATCGCCTCCATCCGCCTGGCCGCCTTCGACGGCGAGACCACCGCCTACCAGATCGCCGCCCGGCTTCGCGAAGTCTGGGTCCTGCTCGATGCGGAGCTCCGGGGGACCAAACCTGTCCAGCCCCCCGAAGATCCGTCGACCCCGCTCCGGCTCGTGTCTCTCCCGACGCCGGGGACGGGCGCGGTCGCGGCCCCCGTCCCTCCGCCACCCCCGCAACGGGACGGCGGGCCGCTGATCGAGCTGCTGATCTCCATCGCCGCCGGCGTGGTGGTGGCGCTGGCCGCCATCACCGCCTTCGCGGGCGTGATCTTCGCCCATCGTGACGTCATTCTTATGGAGCTGCGCGACCGTGTCCGGATTTGAAAGAGTGCTGCTGGGTCGCCGTCCGGGCGTCGTGGGCCCGCTCGGCCAATGTCTCACCGCCCAGGACCTGCCCCGGCCGGACCTGAATCGCTGGGGGCCGCGCCGCAAGGCCGAGGTGGTGGTCGCCATCCGCGGCGGCCTGATCTCGCTGGACGAGGCCGTCGATCGCTACCGACTGTCCATGGAGGAGGTGGCCAACTGGCTGAACCTTTTCGATCGCCACGGGCTCAAGGGCCTGCGGGTCACCCACCTCAAGACCTACCGGGCGGCGGCAAGCTGAAACGCCGCGCTAAGCGGTTCATATTGGCCGTTTTCTTGATCGCCGATCCGGCCTATACGTGTCTTCGCTCTATGCACCGCCCGGCCGAAAGGCCGGGCGCCGTCATTTTAGGAAGACCGTCATGACCGACATTCTGATGCCGAAGGCGACCGCTGTCTGGCTGGTCGACAATACGTCCCTCACCTTCGATCAGATCGCCGACTTCTGCGGACTGCACCCTCTGGAAGTGAAGGGCATCGCCGACGGCGAAGTGGCGCGCGACATCCGCGGCGCCGACCCGATCGCCAATGGCCAGCTGTCCCGCGAGGAGCTGGACGCCGCCCAGAACAACGCCAAGTACCGGATGAAGGCCCAGAAGAGCCGTCACGCCGAGCTCTTGAAGCCGGTCAAGAAGGCCCCGCGCTACACCCCCGTGTCGCGCCGCCAGGACCGCCCGGACGCCATCGCCTGGTTCATCCGCAACCACCCGGAAGTGGCCGACAGCCAGATCGCCCGCCTGCTGGGCACCACCAAGGCCACCATCGACCAGGTGCGCAACCGCGCCCACTGGAACGCGGCGAACATCAAGCCCGTCGACCCGGTGACCCTGGGCCTGGCGACTCAGATGGAGCTGGATGCGGTGGTGCGTAAGGCCGCCGACAAGAAGGCCAAGGACGACGCCCGGCGCGGCGTGGTCGAGCCCGATGGTCCGACCCTGGAGCCGGCCTCGGCGACCGGCGCGGTCTTCGCGGCGGCGCCTGAACCTGTCGAGGCGGACGAACCGCACTATGACGACGAGGACGGCGACGAAGACTAGAATCCTGGGGGCCGCCCCGATCCCCGTCGGGGGAGGGGGCGGCGCCTGGGTTTAGTGGGGACGGCTCCTCAAGGCTTCCATCTCTTCCTTGAGCTTGAGCTTCTGTCGTTTGAGCTCGCGAAGCCTGACGTCATCGAAAGCGGGCCTGCTCATCTCGTCGCGAATGGCCTTGTCGAGGTTTTCGTGACGGGATCCCAGCTGGCGGATGCGGGCTTCAACGGCCATGACAGTACGTCTCCTTCCATTGAACAACGAGACGAGTGAACACCCGCTGGTCTGGCCTGTCAGATCACATATGTTTGCAAGCGGGCGACTGAACCGGGCGCCGCAATTGCAGGCGCGGGAGTTGCGTAAATGGTGAATTCCGAGCGCCAGACCCCGGATCTTCCCCGCCTGGTTGTGGGGATTTCCGGCGCGAGCGGCGTGGCCTATGGGCTTCGCGTGCTGGACGCCTGCCGGGACCTGGGGGTCGAGACCCACCTTGTGTTGTCCAAGGCCGCGGCGCTGACCATCGCGCAGGAAACCATGTTGACCCTGGCCGAGGTCCAGGCCCGCGCCGAAGTGTCGCACAAGCCCGGCGACGTGGGGGCCGCCATCGCGTCCGGCTCCTTCCCGACGCTCGGCATGATCGTCGCCCCCTGCTCGGTGCGCACCATGAGCGAGATCGCCACGGGCGTGACCTCCTCGCTGCTGACCCGCGCCGCCGACGTGACGCTCAAGGAACGCCGTCCCCTGGTGCTGATGGTGCGCGAGACGCCGCTGCACCTGGGCCATCTGCGCACCATGGTGCGGCTGGCCGAGATGGGCGCGGTGATCGCCCCGCCCCTGCCGGCCTTCTACGCCAAGCCCCAGAGCCTGGAGGAGATGGTCGACCAGTCGGTCGGCCGGGCGCTGGATCTGTTCGGCCTCTCCTGGAGCGCCGTGAAACGCTGGGGCCAGGATGTCGGCCCGCTCAAGGGAGAGGCCTGACATGTCGCTTTGGGACTGGACGCTGCAGGCCTATGGCCGGCCGGGCGTGCCGGAGGCCTGCCTGGATCTGCAGGACGCGCACGGCCAGAACACGCCCTTCCTGTTGTGGGCGGTCTGGGCCGAGGGGCCGGACGCCGCCGTGCTGGCGGAGGCCGCGCGCCTGGCCAAGGCCTGGGACGCGGCGGTGCTGATCCCCATCCGCACCGTGCGCCGCACGCTCAAGCCGGCCTTTCCCGGTGTCGCGGACAAGGCCCGCGAAGGGCTCCGGGAGGACATCAAGGCCGCGGAGCTGCGGGCCGAGCGCGTGCTGATGGAATCGCTGGAAGCCCTGTCGGGTCATCACAAGGGCGGGACCCCCGCCCTGGCGGCGCTCAAGGCGGCGGTGGCGGCCTGGGGCGGCGGCGCCTCGGACGACGCCCTGGCCCGGCTGGCCGAGCCGCTCACCTGAATTTCATCGGAGGACGCGCGCGTAGAAGATTGCCTAACCTCGCAGGGGCTAGGCCTGTCTTTACGGGTTCAACGACGATGCGCATCATCGTCAGATCGCGTGGCGGGGCGGCTGTATGAACGATCACGAAGCTGAAGATCCGGATGACGCCATCCGCGCGCGGCTGGCCGTCGCCCTGCAGGAGCACGCCGACCTCGACGTCGCCGTCCATTCCCTGTCGATGGCGGCCATGCCGGACATGATGGTGATCGGCCGGCTGAAGCGGAAGAAGCTGGCCCTGAAGGACGAGATCGCCCAGCTCAAGGAACTGCTCACCCCCGACATCATCGCCTGATGATTTCAGGAGGTCGCTGCAGCCAAACATCAGGTGAGCCTGGCATCGACTAGGCAGGCCCAATGCTCGGGCCGGTGGCGGAAGCGGGTGCTATGAAGTGGGGCCTTGGAGATCCAGCCTACGTCGGGTCGCTGCTGGTGGTTCTGGCGGCGATTGTGGGCATGATCCGAACGCCAGGATCGTCGCTCAAGACGGGCAAGAAGATCTCCTTGTTCGTCGCCTTGCTGCTCTTGTGCCTCGTGAGCGGCTGTTACGCCTGGCTTGGAACGTCCTGCTACGTCTTCGGAGGGTGTCCCTAACCGTCAGCCGGTGTTGCGGATGTCGCGCTTGCGGACGAACATCGCCGCGTCGGCCTCGGCGACCAGGGCCTCGGGCTCCATGTCGAGCGAGATCTCCCGCACGCCGAAGGAGATGTGTAGCGGCGCGGACCAGTCGCCGAACTGGATCGGCGCCCCTTCGATGGCCTGGGCCAGGGACTGGGCCTTGGCCTCGGCGGTGGTCTTGTCGGCCTGGACCAGGATCACGGCGAATTCGTCGCCGCCCATCCGGCCGACTATGTCGGAATCCCGCACATTGGAGGCCAGCCTCTGGGCCACCGCCTGCAAGGCGGCGTCGCCGGCGGCGTGGCCGTAACGGTCATTGACGCTCTTGAAGCCGTCCAGATCGAAATAGACCAGGCTGGCGGGCGAGCCGTAGCGCTGGGAGAAGGTGCGGATTCGGCCCAGTTCGCGCACGAAGGCGCGGCGGTTGAGCACCGGGGTCAGGGGATCGCGATCGGCCAGTTCCTCGGCTTCCGCCAGTTTGGCCTTCAAGCGGCCCACTTCGCCGCGCAGATCATCAATCTCGGTGAGCAGGGTCTTGACCGCGTTCTGCACCGCCGGGGTCAGGTCGGTCTCGGTCAGGCCGAGAAAGGCCGTCTTGTCGGCCGGGGCGGGCGCCGCGGCCGTGGCATAGGCGCCGGCCTTGGCGAGCGCGCGTTTGCGGATCGCTGAAAAGGTCTCGCTGCGGGCGCCGGAGATCTTCATGAGACCTTTCGTCCAACCAGAATCACCCAGGGGGCCGGGCGTTAAGAATCCTAAACGTCCTTGGTTGCGGGCGCAAAGCCGGCGCCTATACTCCGCGCCTTTCCGGAAAGGGGCCTCTTCATGAGCGCATCGCCCGCGCCCGTCGCGATCATCATGGGCAGCCGGTCCGACTGGCCGACCATGAGGCTGGCGGCCGAGATGCTCGACGCGCTCGGCGTGGCCTATGAGGCCAAGGTGGTGTCCGCCCACCGGACGCCCGACCGGATGTACGCCTTCGCCAAGTCGGCCAAGGCCCAGGGCTTCAAGGTGATCATCGCCGGGGCCGGGGGCGCCGCCCACCTGCCGGGGATGACGGCCTCGCTCACCGAGCTGCCGGTGCTGGGCGTGCCGATCGAATCCAAGACGCTCAAGGGCGTCGACAGCCTCTATTCCATCGTCCAGATGCCGGGCGGCATCGCCGTCGGCACGCTCGCCATCGGCGAGGCGGGGGCCAAGAACGCCGGCCTGCTGGCCGCCCAGATCCTGGCCCTTTCAGACGACGCCCTGGCGGAGCGCCTGGCCGCCTTCCGCAGGACCCTGGCCGACAATGTGGCCGAGACAGTCGAGGACGCGTGAACACGCACATGACGCCGCTCCCCCCCGGATCGACCATCGGCATACTCGGCGGAGGGCAGCTCGGACGCATGCTGGCCCTTGCTGCGGCAAGGCTTGGCTTCGATGTGGCCATCCTCGAGCCGGAGGAGAATTCCCCCGCCGCGCGGGTCGCCGCCCATGCCATCGTCGGCGCCTATGACGACGCCCGGGCGCTCACCGCGCTCGCCGAGATCTCCGACGTCATCACCTTCGAGTTCGAGAATGTGCCGGCGCTCGCCGTCGAACGGCTGATCGCCCTGGGCGCCCATGTCGCGCCCAATGCGCGGGCCCTGGCCGTCGCCCAGGACCGGGTGGAGGAGAAGACCTTCCTCAATTCCGCCGGTGTCCCCACCGTCGCCTTCGCCAAGGCCGACACCCCGGACGAGGCCGCCGAGGCCCTGCACGTCATCGGCGCTCCGGCCCTGATGAAGACCCGCCGCGACGGCTATGACGGCAAGGGCCAGAAGTGGGTCGAGCACGCCTCGACGGCCCAGGCGGTGTTCGCCGCCCTGGGCGGCAAGCCGGTGATCGTCGAGGCGCCGGCCGACTTCGTCCGCGAACTGTCGGTCATCGCCGCCCGCGGCGCAGGCGGCGAGATCGCGGTCTATCCGCTGAGCGAGAACCATCACGAGGCCGGCGTCCTGCGTCGAACGGTCGCGCCCGCGGAGGTCCCCCAGGAGACCGCTGACCAGGCCGAGCGCATCGCCGCCCAGATTTTGACCTCGCTGGACTATGTGGGGGTGATCGGGATCGAGCTGTTCGAGCACGCCGACGGCCGGCTGCTGGTCAATGAGATCGCGCCCCGGGTCCACAATACGGGCCACTGGACCCAGGACGGCTGCGAGGTCGACCAGTTCGAGCAGCACATCCGCGCCGTCGCCGGCTGGCCGCTGGGGCCCACCCACGCCACCAGCCGGGTCGAGATGGTCAATCTGCTGGGCGAGGAGGCCCTGGCCTGGGCGCATCTGGCCGGCGAGCCGGACGCCCGGCTGCATCTCTATGGCAAGCGCGACGCCAAGCCGGGTCGCAAGATGGGCCATGTGAACCGCCGCCGTCCGCTGGCCAGCTCAGGCCACTCTCACCGAAGCGAATAGGGCGAAGGCCTTAGGCCTCGTTCGGAATGGCCGAGAGGGCTTCTTCCAGCTCCAGGAAGCTGGGCTGGGCGCCCGAGGGGACATTGCCGCGGCCGATCTCGACGGAGATCTGGGCGGCGTTGCCGTGCAGGTGGGCGACCAGGACGGCCTGGATGATCTTGTAGAACGCGCCTTCCTCGTCGACGACCTGCTGCATGCGGGTCGCGAAGGGCGCCACCAGGCCATAGGCCAGGAACACGCCGAGGAAGGTGCCGACGAGGGCGCCGCCGATCATCTCGCCCAGCACTTCCGGCGGCTCGGTGATCGCGCCCATGGTCTTGATGACCCCCAGCACGGCGGCGACGATGCCGAGCGCGGGCAGGGCGTCGGCGAGCGACTGGATGGCGTGGGCCGGGGCCAGCGCCTCGTGGTGGTGCTTCTCCAGCTGCTTTTCCATGGCGTCCTCGACCTGGTGCGGGTCCTCGAGGTTCATGGTCATCATCCGCAGGGTGTCGCAGATGAAGTCGATGGCGAAGTGGTCCTTACCGATCCGCGGATAGCGCGAGAAGATCGTCGAATCGTGCGGGTTCTCGATGTGGCTTTCCAGGGCGATGACGCCCTTGGACTTCATGGTCTTGGTCAGAAGGAACAGCAGCGACAGCAGGTCGCGATAGTCCGTCGCCTTCCACTTGGGGCCGGAGAACACCTTGCCCATGCCGCCGCCGCAGCCCTTGATCACGGTCATCGAGTTGGCGATCAGGAAGCTGGCGACGCCGGCGCCGCCGATGGCCATCAGCTCGTGCGGGGCGGCCTCGATAATGACCCCCATGTTGCCGCCGGACATGATGTAGCTGCCGAAGACCAGGCCAAACAGCAGTACGATGCCGATGATCTGAAACATGCTGTGGGAGTCCCTGGGCGGATATCGAGGCGCAGCATCGGCGTTAATGCTTAATGCGTCGTAAGGAGAACTGGGTTTGCGCTTCGGCGCGGCCCGGCCTAACAGCGAACCATGGCTAAGAGTCACTCCACGCCGGAGGGTCTGCCGATGCAGTCCTTCGCGATCATTTTCGGCGTCTCCCTGGTGACCGCCATGGGCAACACCGGGATGATCTCGGTCTTGCCGGCGATCGGCCGGTCCATCGGCATTCCCGACTATCTGGTCGCCGGCGTGTTCTCGCTGTCGGCCCTGCTGTGGGCCTTTTCCTCGCCGTTCTGGGCCAAGGCGTCGGACCGTTACGGCCGCAAGCCGATGATGCTGATCGGCCTGACCGGGTTCGCGGTCTCAATGGCCGCCTGCGCCGTGGTGGTCAGCGCCGGCCTGCATCACCTGGCCCACTGGATGGTGATCTTCGGCCTGTTCCTCGTGGCCCGGGCCCTGTTCGGCCTGTTCGGCGCCGCCTCCAATCCGGCGACCCAGGCCTATGTGGCCGAGCATACCCCGGTGGAGAAACGCACCCAGTCGATGTCGAGCCTGGCCGGCGCATTCGGCCTCGGCACCGTGATCGGACCGTTTCTCGCGCCCCTGTTCATCCTGCCGATCCTGGGCCTGGCCGGCCCCATGACCATCTTCTCGCTGATCGCCGTGACCATGCTGGTGGTGGTCTGGCGCAAGCTGCCGGAGAGCGCGCACCGGCCGAAGTACGAGGCCCGCACCCACGCCTTCGCCGGCGAGAAGGAACAGCCGATGTGGCGCGATCCGCGGATCACGCCCTTCCTGATCTACGGCTTCATCGTCGCGGTCAGCCAGACGGCCCAGGCCCAGACGCTGGGCTTCCTGATCATCGACAAGCTGGGCCTGCCGATCCAGCAGGCCCAGGGCTTCATCGCCATCGCCATGGCCTTCGGCGCCGTGGCCGGCCTCTTGGCCCAGTGGGGCATCATCCGGATGCTCGACATGACCCCCCGCCAGCTGCTGCGCTGGGGCGTGGCCGTGGCGGCGGCGGGCAATCTGCTGGTGGCCTTCGCGCCGGACTACTGGGCGGTGGTGACGGGATACGCCCTGTCCTGCCTGGGCTTCGGCTTCGCCCGGCCGGCTTCACCGCCGGATCATCCCTGGCCGTGGACATGGGCGAGCAGGCCCGGGTGGCCGGCGCCATCGCGGCGGTGAACGGCGTCAACGTGGTCCTCGCCCCGGCCTTTGTCTGGCTCTACGAGCACTACCATTCGGCCCCGTTCCTGCTGAACATGACCATGATGCTGGCGATGCTGGTCTTCGCCTTCACCAACCGCCAGCTGCGCAACGCCGATCCGGCGCCCGCGACCCGCGATGACCAGACCCTCGCCGGCCTGGAAAAGAGCGACGAGGGCGGGGTCTAGCCGACCGGCTGGACGGGTTGAGCGACCGGCGGGGCCGGCGGCGGCCCGGCCGTGGGCACCTCGGCCTTCAGCAGGCCGACCATCTGCATCGACAGATAGCCGTCGGCGATCATGCCGCGGGCCTTCTGCCAGGCCCGCAGCGCGCTCCTGGTGTTGACCCCGATCACGCCATCCGCCTCGCCGGGGTCGAAGCCCAGGGCCGCCAGGGCCTGCTGGGCGGTGATCCGGTCGGCGAGCGACAGGGGGATCTCATAGGGCCAGGCCTGGATGAGCGGCCCCGCCCCGCCGAACCGGTCGGCCAGCAGGCCGACGCCCAGCGCATAGGTGGTGGCGTTGTTGTACTTGCGGATCACGAAGTGGTTCGGCAGCAGCAAGAACTTCGGTCCCGTGGCGCCCGTGGGGGCGATCAGCATGCACTTGGCGGTCTGGTCGGCCGTGATCCAGGGCAGGCCGTCGGCGCGGACAACGCCCAGGCGCGCCCACCAGTCCGGCGTCTCCCGCGGGCCCTCGGTCAGGCTGTAGTCGAAGCCGTCCGGCACGGTGACCTCGTGCGCCCAGGTCTGGCCCCGCACCCATCCGCCCTTGGCCAGCAGATTGGCGGCCGAGGCGAGGGCGTCGGCGCTGGAGCCCCAGATGTCGCGCTTGCCGTCCCCATCCTCGTCGACGGCGGTGGAGAGGAAGGTGGTGGGGATGAACTGGGTCTGGCCCATGGCCCCGGCCCAGGAGCCATAGAGCTGGGACCGGGGGAACTCGCCGGAGCCGATGATCTTGAGCGCCGCCATCAGCTGGTCCTCGGCGAACTGGCGTCGGCGGCCGTCGGCGGCCAGCGTCGCCATGCAGCGGACCACGTCGAAGCTTCCCATGACCGCGCCAAAGCCGGTCTCGACCGCCCAGACGCCCATGACCACATCGGCCGAGACGCCATAGCGCGTCTCGATGTCGGTGATGACGGAGGCCAGTTCGGCGCGCTTGCGCTGGCCGATGGCGATGCGGTCGTCGGAGATCACGCCCTTGATATAGTCGCCGAACGGCTTGGCGAATTCCGGCTGGCGGCTGTCCAGCGTCAGCACCCGGGGATCGGAGACCAGGCCGGCCAGCTCGCGGTCCAGCAGCTCGGAGGGCAGGCCCGCCTTGACCGCGCGGCCATAGAAGTCCCGCGCCCAGCCGTCGAAGCCGGGATCGCCGGACTGGGTCGGCGAAACCACCGGCGCGGGCGATTGCGGGGTCGGCGCCGCGGGCAGGGGCGACACCGCCGGCAGCAGATTCGGCGTCGGGTCGGCGCATCCGGCCAGGAGCAAAACGAGAAAGGAGCGGCGATCCATGGTTGCGACCCTAACCGCGCCCGGCCCAGGTCTCAATCACAAGCCCGTCAGGGGAGAGCCGGCGTTGACTCAATCGGCTGGCCCCCGTATATGCGCCCGCTCTGTAGACAACCCGGGCCGCCGTTGGTCGCCCTAGAGATACGGTCATGAAGGTCAGAAGCTCGCTCAAGTCGCTCAAGACGCGTCACCGCGACTGCAAGCTCGTGCGCCGCAAGGGCGTCGTCTACATCATCAACAAGACCGACCCGCGCTTCAAAGCCAAGCAAGGCTGAGGCTTCAGGGTTTCGTCCCGGAGATGGCGTCGAAGCTGCTCTGGGACGTCGGTAATGTGGTGGTGCGGTGGAATCCGCGCACGCTCTATTCCCAGGTCTTTGAGGATCCGGCCGATTGCGACCGGTTCCTTTCGGCTGTCTGCACCATGGACTGGCACACGGCGCATGATCGCGGTGTGACCTTCGCGGACAACCGCGCGCCGCTGCTGGCGCGATTCCCCGAATACGCCGACCAGATCCACGCCTGGGAGACCCGGTGGTGGGATATGTTTTCCGGAACCATCCCGGAGACCGAGGCCGCGATCGAGGCGCTCGCCCTTCGCGGGGTTCCGCAGTTCGGCCTGACCAACATGTCCCGGGAGACCTTCCCCGGGACCATCGCCATGAGCCCAGCCTTCCGCCACATCCAGGCCTTCGTGGTCTCGGGCGACGAGGGGCTGATCAAGCCCGATCCGGCGATCTTCGAACTGACGCGCGACCGCTTCGGGCTCGACCCCGCCGACACCCTGTTCGTCGACGACAGCGCCGCCAATATCGCCACCGCCCAGGCCCTGGGATTCGATACGCACCACTTCACCGATCCGGCGGCGCTTCTGCCCGCTCTGGAAGCCCGCGGCCTCCTCTAGATCGCGTGACAGGCGACGCGCCTATCGCTAGGTTCCGCGCCTTTCCGACACCGCCCACTTATGAGAGGCTCTCCCCATGGCCGACGACAGCGCCCACAGCGACATCCTGAACGTCACGGCGCAGACGCAGCTGAAGAGCATCATTGAGCGCATCGAGCGGCTGGAGCTGGAGAAGTCCGAGATCGCCGAGCAGATCAAGGAAGTCTTCGCCGAGGCCAAGGGCAACGGCTTCGACGTCAAGGTGCTGCGCAAGGTGGTCCGCCTGCGCAAGCAGGACCGCGCCAAGCGCCAGGAGGAAGAGGCCATCCTCGACCTCTATCTCTCGGCGCTCGGAGAGATTTGAAGCGCGCCCCGCCAGACCGGAAGGAGGCCGCCAAGCGGGCGGCCCTCAACGCCCTCAAGCGCGCCCGTCGTCAGGCGGACCGCGCAGGGGTCAAGCTTTCCGACTGGGAGGGGGAATTTCTGGGCTCGGTCGAGGACCGGCTCAAGACCTATGGCCGCGCCTTCGGCGATCCCGAAAAGGGCGGCGCTGGCGAGGCGCTGTCGGTCATGCAGCATGTGAAGCTGCGCGAGATCTCGTCCAAGGCCAAGGGCGAGAAGAAGGAGCCCCCCAAACGCCGGGGCTTCGCGCGCAAGACGCCCAAGCCCGACTGAGCGGCGTCTGACCCCGCGGCGGTTGTCCCCCGATCTTGTGGCGCCTATTGTGCCATTTCCGAGATCGCTGACCTAAGGACCCGCCGTGCCTCCCTACATTCTCTACGCCATGCCGGGCTCGCTCTATTCCGGCAAGGCGAGGGCCTATCTGCGCAAGCAGCATCTCGACTTCATCGAGCGCGCGCCCAGCCACCCCCGCTTCGACGAGGCGCGCCGCGCGGTCGGTCGCTGGATCATCCCGGTGCTGGAGACGCCGGAGGGCGCCTTCATCCAGGATGGGTCCGACATCATCGCCCATGGCGAGGCGGCGGGCTGGGCGCAGCTGCCGGCCGGAGCGGGCGGGCCGCTTCAGCGGCTGATCGGGGCGATCTTCGAGCTGTTCGGCGGCGAGGGCATGGTGCGCCCTGCCATGCACTACCGCTGGGATTTCGACGCCGACAATCTGGGCTTCCTGGCCCAGGACTTCTCCGGTCCCATGGTGCTGGAGGGCGGGGCAGAGGCTCGCGCCGCGTCCTTCGCCGCCTCCAGCGCCCGCATGCGGCAGGCGGCGCGGATCTTCGGGGTGAGCGAAGAGTCGGCGCCGGCGATCGAGGCGTCCTACGCCCGGTTCCTGCAGCTGTTCGAGGCGCATCTTGAGACCACGCCCTATCTGCTGGGCGGCGTCCCGACGCTCGGCGACTACGGCCTGTTCGCGCCGCTGCACGCCCACCTGGCCCGCGATCCCCATCCGGCGACCCTGATGAAGACCACCGCCTGGCGGGTCTGGCGGTGGGTGGAGCGGATGTACGCGCCCAACCAGGACGCCGGCGAATATGGCGATGTGGCGGAGACGGTCGCCGCAGGCGACGCGGTTCCGGATACGCTCAAGGCCCTGCTGGCCTTTGTCGCCGAGGACTATCTGCCGGAGATCGAGGCCTTCGTGGCCTTCTATAACGGCGTCGCGGCCGGGCCGGACATCGTCGCGGGCGAGGTGATCGGCGGGCGGGCGAGCCAGAGGGTGATCGGCTTCACCGGCTTCGACTGGCGCGGCGTGAAGCTCAGCGTCGCCGTCTTCCCCTATCGGGTCTGGCTGCTGCAGAAGATCCATGACCTGTTCGACGGTCTGGAAGCGGCCGAGCAGACGCGGGCGCGCGCCCTGCTGGCCGAGGTCGGGCTGGAGCGGCTGCTGGACCTGCGCCCGACCCGCCGGGTCGAGCGCGTGGACAATCGCGAGGTCTGGGGCGCGGGTTAGGCCGCGTGGCTTTCGGCGTCGGTCTCCGGGACAGCCTCACCCGAGGCTTCGCGGATCACGTCTTCCAGCCCCTGTTCGCGCACCTTGCGATAGAGGGTCGAGCGGCCGATGCCGAGGCGCCGGGCCACCTCGCTCATGTGGCCGGCATAGATCTCGATTGCCAGCTGGATCAGGTCGCGTTCGATGTCCTCCAGCGTCCGCAGGTGACCGCGGCCGTCGAGGATGCGGACGGGCGCGTCCTTGGGCAGGTCGTCCATCAGCTCGCCCGCCGAGGCGATCGGCGGATGGGCGTGGCTCATGGGCGGCTCGCCAGCCTCGGGGATCGGGGCGGCGACGCCGGAAATGGCCGGGAAGTCGTAGGGCTGCAGATAGGGGGCGTCGGCCAGCACGATGGCGCGATAGACCGCGTTCTCCAGCTGGCGGACATTGCCAGGCCAGTCGTAGCTGGTCAGGAAGGCGATGGTCTCGGCCGAGGCGCCGACCACCGACTTGCCCTCTTCGACATTGAACCGGCGGATGAAGGTCTCGACCAGGGCCGGCACGTCCTCGCGCCGTTCGCGCAACGACGGGGCCTCGATCGGGAAGACGTTCAGGCGATAGAACAGGTCCTCGCGGAAGCGGCCTTCCTTGACCGCATTGGCCAGGTCGCGATTGGTCGCCGAGACGATGCGGACATCGACCTTGACGCTGCGCTTGGAGCCGACCGGGTCGATCTCGCTCTCCTGCAGGGCGCGCAGCAGCTTGACCTGGATGTCGAGGGGCAGCTCGCCGACCTCGTCGAGGAACAGGGTGCCGCCATTGGCCTCCAGGAACTTGCCCAGGTGCTTGTCGGTGGCGCCGGTGAAGCTGCCCTTCTCGTGGCCGAACAGGATGGACTCGACCAGGTTCTCGGGCAGGGCGCCGCAGTTCACGGCGACGAAGGGCTTGCCGGCGCGCTCGGACGAGCCGTGCACGGCGCGGGCGATGACTTCCTTGCCGACGCCGCTCTCGCCGGTGATCAGGACGGGGATCGAGGACTTGGCGGCGCGTTCGCCCATGCGCTTGACCAGCTGCATGGGGGGCGAATTGCCGACCAGATCGGCGAAGGTGGCGCGGCCGCCGGCGTGCTTCTTCAGCCGCTCGACCTCGCCCTTCAGGGCGCCCATCGACAGGGCGTTGCGGATCGAGACGATGATCCGTTCCGGCGAGGCCGGCTTGATGAAGAAATCGCAGGCGCCGGCCTGCATGGCCTGGACGACCGTGTCGATGCCGCCGGTGGCGGTGACGACGATCACCGGCTGGGCGAAGGACCGCGCGCGGATTTCCTTCAGCGTGTCCTGACCCGACAGGCCCGGCATCACCAGGTCCAGCAGGATCAGGTCGCAGGCGCCGCCCGAGGTCAGCTTGGCGATCGCCTGATCGCCGTTTTCGGCATGGACGACCGCGAACCCTTCGCGCTCCAGGACCGCCTGGATCAGCCTGCGCTGAGTCGGATCGTCATCGACGACGAGGACCGTTTTGGCCATTTGAAAACACCCACCTGGACTGGACGCTCATCTGCCGGGGCAACCCCGGGATGACGTTCCTTATGTCGCGGATTGATACAGGTCCGAGGTAAAGGCGGGGTTTCGGAGACCTGAGTCAGGGGTTAACGCCGCGCCGTCAGCGGCCTCCGCCGGCCATGCGCGGATGCATGGCCGCCCGCCGGGAATCGGCGATGGGCTTGCGTCTTGTCACGCTCTAGCTCTCACTGGGTGAAACGCCCTGGGGAGGGACGCCGATGTTCGTGGGCCACTACGCCGCCGCCTTCGCCGCCAAGAGCATGGAGCCGCGCGCCCCGCTCTGGACCTATGTGGCCGCGGCCCAGCTGATCGACATCGGCTGGAGCGGACTGATCCTGGCCGGGGTCGAGCGGATGCACATGGATGCGAGCCTGCCCGGCAGCGCCCTGGTGCTGGAGCATATGCCCTACACCCACAGCCTGCCCGGATCCCTGATCTGGTCCCTGGGCGCAGCGATCCTGGCCCGGCTGGTCCTGCGCCTGCCCTGGCGCGCGGCCCTGTTCATCGGCCTGACCGTCTTCTCCCACTGGCTGGGCGACCTGCTGGTGCACCGGCCGGACCTGGAGCTGTGGTTCGGGGGCCAGAAGGTCGGCTTCTCCCTCTGGGACTATCCAGTCCCGGAGGAGGCGCTGGAGATGGGGCTGTTGGCCGTGGCCGGGGCCGCCTGGGCCTGGCGGCGCGGGGTGGAGGGACGCTCCCTCCTGCCGGCCCTGTTGTTCCTGAGCTTCCTCGTGGCCTTGCAGATCGTGGCCCTGGTGCTGCCGGGCGGGGGCGCGGCCAGCGGCTTTGCGACGACCGCGCTCGCCGCCTATCTGGTCGCGACCTTCCTGGCCTGGCTGGCCGAGCGCGGTGACGCTACGTCATAGCTTGCAGGCCCTAGCGTCAGGCGCATAGTGCCGCCCAAGGCCGCAGCGACGGCTGCTGGGAGGCAACATGAAGTTCACCAAGATCGTCCTCGCGCTTGCGATGACCGCCGCTCTGGCCGGCTGCAACGGCAAGCCGGGCAATGTCGACGGCGCGCGCCTGGCAAAGCGCCACCGGCGGCGACTGGATGGCCGTCGGCCACACCTATGACGAACAGCGCTACAGCCCGCTGACCAAGATCGACACCAAGAATGTCGGCCAGCTGGGCCTGGCCTGGTTCCACCAGTTCGACACCGACCGCGGCCAGGAAGCCACGCCGGTCGAGGTGGACGGGGTGCTCTATGTCACCACCGCCTGGTCCAAGGTCTTCGCCTTCGACGCCAAGACCGGCGAGCAGAAGTGGGCCTTTGACCCCAAGGTCGACGGGACCAAGGGCTTCGACGCCTGCTGCGACGTGGTCAACCGCGGCGTCGCCGTCTGGAAGGGCAAGGTGTATTTCGGCGCCCTCGACGGCCGCCTGATCGCGCTGGACGCCGCCACGGGCAAGCAGGTCTGGTCGGTTCAGACCACCGACCCGGCCAAGCCCTACACCATCACGGGCGCCCCCCGGATCATCAAGGACAAGGTGCTGATCGGCAACGGCGGCGCCGAATACGGCGTGCGCGGCTATGTCAGCGCTTATGACACCGCCACCGGCAAGATGGTCTGGCGCTTCTATACGGCCCCCAACCCCGAGGGTCAGCCGGACGGCGCCCCCTCCGACAAGATCATGGCCGAGAAGGCCGCCGGCACCTGGTACGGCGACGTCTGGAAGCAGACCGGCGGCGGCGCCACGGTCTGGGACTCCATGGCCTATGACCCGGATCTCGACATCGTCTATCTGGGGGTCGGCAACGGCACGCCCTGGAACCATCTGAAGCGGTCGGACGGCAAGGGCGACAACCTGTTCGTCTCCTCCATCCTGGCGCTCAAGCCCGACACCGGCGAATATGTCTGGCACTATCAGACGACGCCCGGCGAGAGCTGGGACTACACCGCCACCCAGCACATCATCCTGGCCGACCTGACCCTCAACGGTAAGGTCCAGAAGGTGCTGATGCAGGCGCCGAAGAACGGCTTCTTCTACGTGCTGGATCGCGCCACGGGTAAGCTGATCTCGGCCAAGGGCTTCGTGCCCCAGACCTGGGCCACTGGGGTTGATCCGGTCACCGGCCGCCCGGTCGAGAACCCGGCCGCCCGCTACAAGGACGCCCCGTCCCTGCAGCTGCCCGGCCCGCTGGGCGCCCACAACTGGCACCCGATGAGCTACAGCCAGCAGACGGGCCTGGTCTATATCCCGGCCCAGGCCTCGCCCTTCGCCTACACCAACATCAAGGACTTCAAGTACAACCCCAAGGGCTGGAACGTCGGCACCAACCTGCTGGCCAACGCCCTGCCGGACGACAAGGCGACGCTGGCCGCCATGAAGTCGATGTTCAAGGGCCAGCTGATCGCCTGGGACCCGGTGGCCCAGAAGGCCCGCTGGACCGTCGAGCATCCCTTCTTCTGGAACGCGGGCGTGGTCTCCACGGCGGGCGGCCTGGTCTTCCAGGGCAATGCCGAGGGCCAGTTCGTCGCCTATGATGCGGCCAACGGGACCAAGCTGTGGAGCTACAAGACCACCAACGGCGTCGTGGCGGCGCCGGCGGTCTATGAACTGGACGGCGAGCAGTATGTCGCGGTCATGGTCGGCTATGGCGGCGGCGGGCCGGTCTCGGCCTCGGTGCTGCTGGGCAACCAGCCGCGTCTGCCGGGCCGCCTGATGGTCTTCAAGCTGGGTGGCAAGGCCACGGCGCCGGCCTATGACATCCCGGTCGTTCCGGCCCTGGACCTGACCGGCGTCACCACGACGGGCGACGCCAAGGCCGGCTTCGCGCGGTTCCATGAGAACTGCCAGGTCTGCCACGGCCCGAACGCATCGGGCGCCTATCTGCCCGACCTGAAGAAGTCGCAGATGATCCTGACCGCCGACAACTTCAAATCGGTGGTGATCGACGGGGTCCGCAAGGCCAACGGGATGGTGAGCTTCGCCGGAACCCTGACGCCCAAGGACGCCGAGGACATCCGCGCCTACATCATCAGCGAGGCGAAGAAGACCCAGGTCGCCGCGGCCGCCATGCCGGCGGCCGCGAAGTAAGGGACTAGATCGACCGCAACGCCGCCTCGAACCGCTCCGAAATCCAATCCGCCTGATCGGCGGTGAGGATCAGGGGCGGGGCGAGGCGGACGGTGTGGTCATGGGTGTCCTTGGCCAGGAGGCCGAGGCCTTTCAGCGCCTCGCACAGGGGCCGCGCGCCGCCCGCGTCAGGGTGCAGCTCCACCGCCAGCATCAGGCCGCGTCCGCGCACCTCCTTGATCGCGGGATGGCCGATCGCCCCCAGGCCGGCCTTGAGCCGCTCGCCCATGCGGGCGGAGTTCTCGATCATGCCTTCCTCGACCAGCACCTTCAGCGCCATGCGGGCGACCGCGCAGGCGAGCGGATTGCCGCCAAAGGTCGAGCCGTGGTCGCCGGGCTTCAGCACCCCCAGCACCTCGGTGTTCGAGAGCACGGCGGAGACCGGATAGAAGCCGCCGGCCAGGGCCTTGCCGACCAGGGTCAGGTCCGCCTCGATGCCCTCATGCTGCTCGGCCAGCAGCTTGCCGGTGCGCCCCAGGCCGGTCTGGATCTCGTCCAGGATCAGCACGACATTGCGGCGGGTGCAGATCTCGCGAACGCGCGTGAAATAGCCGTCGGGCGGGATGATTACCCCGGCCTCGCCCTGGATCGGCTCGACCAGGAAGCCCACGGTGTTGGGGCCGATGGCGGCCTCGAGCGCGTCGGCGTCGCCGAAGGGGATGATCCTGAAGCCGGGGGCAAAGGGGCCGAAGCCGCCGCGGGTCTGGTCGTCGGACGAGAAGCCGACGATGGCCAGGGTCCGGCCGTGGAAGTTCTCGGAGCAGACGATGATCTCGGCCTGGCCCTCGGCCACGCCCTTGATCTCATAGCCCCACTTGCGGACGACCTTCAGGGCGCTTTCCACCGCCTCGGCGCCGGAGTTCATCGGCAGGACCATGTGCGAGTTGGTGAGCTCGCACAGCTCCTCATAGAAGGCCGGCAGCTGGTCGTTGCGGAAGGCGCGGCTGGTGAGGGTGAGCCGCGAGGCCTGTTCGGTCATGGCCGCCAAGATGCGCGGGTGGCAGTGGCCCTGGTTCACCGCCGAATAGGCCGACAGACAGTCGAGATAGCGATTGCCGTCCACATCCCAGACATGGACGCCTTCGCCGCGGGTCAGGACCACGTCGAGCGGCTTGTAGTTGCGGGCGCCGTAGTGCTGCTCCTTTTCGATCAGCAGAGCGGCGGAGGGCGAGCGGGCGAGGGTGGTCGTGGTCATGTCGAGGCTCACGGCTGGAGGGCGAGGGCGGGCTGGCTGACGAGGTCGAGGCGCAGCGTCATGCAGAAGGCGGCGCGCCGGACAGTATGAAGGGATCAAGGTCGACCTCGACGACGCGGTAGCCGCGATCGGTCAGGCGCTGGCGCAGGCGGTCCGGCGCGCGCGCCATGATGACATTGCGATCCAGGCAGACGGCGTTGACGCAGAAGGCCTGGGCGTCCTCATCCGAAGCGACGATGCGGTCCGCCGGGGCCACATGGGCCTCGATGGCGGCCAGGCCCTGGGCCGTGAAGGCCGGCGGATAATAGAGCACCTCGCCGCCGCTCAAGGGCCGGAAGCAGGTGTCGAGGTGGTAATAGGCCTCGGTCGCCAGCTCGAGCGGGACCACGGGGCGGCCGAACTCCCGGCCGATGACGTCCGACGCCGCGCGATGCGAGCGCGGGCCATGGCCGGTCCAGAACAGCTGGCGGGTCTCGTCCCACAGGCCGTCGCCGGCGCCTTCGTGGGTGAGGTCGGCGGGCAGCTCGACGATCTCTGTGATCAGACCCTGACCGCGGAGGCGCTCGAAGGCGGCGCGGAACGGGGCCTCCTCGCCCTGGCGTTCCGGATGGCGGAAGCGGGCCAGGAGGGGCTTGCCGTCCAGCACCACGGCGGCGTTGGCGGGAAAGACCAGGTCCGGCAGACCCTCGACGGCCGGGACGATCTCGACGATCCCGCCGCAGGACTCCAGGGCGCGGCGCAGGGCGGCGGAGGCGGCGACCGCCTCGGCCTTGCGATGGCCGGCCCAGGCGTCGGGGCGCATCCAGGGATTGATGCTGTAGCTGACATCGAACCAGGCCGGGTCGGTCATCAGGAAGCGCGGGGTCATGCTCGGAGGCTTTCCTTGAAGGGGACCTCCAGACTGGTCGCGGGCCGCGCTATCGAAAAGCGGCAGTCATGCTACATTCGGCGCGATTTTCTGGCGAAACGTCAGGACAACATGGCGAAATGACATGGACGACCTTGACCGCCAGATCATCGCCCGGCTGCGGCAGGACTCCCGCACCCCCGCCGCCGCCCTAGCCGCGGAGCTGAAGGTCAGCCGCGGCACGGTCCAGAACCGCATCGAGCGCATGCTGGCCCGCGGGGCCATACTGGGCTTCACCATTCGCACCCGCGGGGTCGAGGCCCAGCAGATCCGGGCGGTGATGAGCGTAGAGGTGACGGGCGACAAGACCCAGGCGGTGGTGCGGGCCCTGCGCGGCTTTCCGCAGGTCGCCGCGATCCATTCGACCAATGGCCGCTGGGACCTGGTCGTCGATCTCGCCACCGACAGTCTGGCCGGGTTTTCCGAGACCCTGGACGCGATCCGGCGGATCGACGGGATCGGGGTGACCGAAACCAGCCTTCTCTTGAAGAGCTACTGAGCCCTGGCCAGGCGCAGGGCCCAGTCCACCTGGGCCGGCAGGCAGAGGGTGTCCCGGTCATAGCGGGCGATAATGTGCTCGCGCGCCTGGGCGCCCAGCCGGCAGCGGGCGTCGGGGTCGTTCAGCAGATCACTGATCCCGGCCGCCAAAGCCGCGGGATCATCGAAGGGGACCAGACGTCCGGTCTCTCCGTCGGTGATCATCTCGGTCACAGGCGCCGTGTCGCTGCCGACGATGGCGCAGCCCACGCTCATGGCCTCCATGAGGCTCCAGCTCAGGACGAAGGGCCAGGTCAGATAGACGTGGACCATCGAGATCTGCAGGACGCGCAGATAGGTGTCGTAGGGAACCCGGCCGACGAAATGGACGCGTTCCCGCTGATCTTCGGTGAGCGACGGCCACACCTCGTGTCGATAGACATCCTTCCAGGTCCGGCCCTTGGGCGGCGGCTGACTATAGCTTGATCCGTCGCCGCCGATCAGGATCACGCGGGCGCGCGGATAGCGCGTAAGGACCTCCGGCAAGGCCCGCATGAAGGTGTGGTAGCCGCGCAAGGGTTCCAGGTTGCGGTTGACGAAGGTGATCACCTCATCGCCCGCGCTCAGGGTCACGCCCCGGCCCAGGCTGATTTGGCTTTGGGGGTCCGGCCGGATGCGGCGGGTGTCGATGCCGTCGTGAATGACCTCGATCTTCGGGCGCAGGCGGGCTGGAAACTGGTCCGCCTGGAACCGCGTCGGCGAGATCGCCGCATCGGCGTCCTCCAGGCCCATCATCCAGGGCAGATTTCGGATCCGCATGATCGGCCCGGCGTCGTTCTCCAGGTCAGGGGGCGTCAGCTCCGAGACCATCACCTTTCGGTCGGGTGAGAAGAAGAACTCCGCATAGATCCCCAGGGGCGTCGTCGGCCAGACGTCACGTAGGAACAGGGTCTCGCCCCAGCCCGGATGGCCGATGATGGCGTCCGGTTCGAAGCCGTCGGACTTGAGGGCGCGGGCGGCCCTGAAGATCCGTTCGCCCTGCGCGACCTCGCCATCGAAAATGGACGTCCAGGGATGGCTGTCCTTTCCGACCGTACGCGGCGGATTCAACCTCTGAACCTGCACGCCCAGCCAGTCGTCGCCGATGTCCTCGCGCGTGGTCAGGGCGCGCACCTCGTGGCCGGCACGCGCCAGGGCCGGGGCCAGCGACACGAACTGACCGGGGAAGTTCTGGTGGATGAACAGGAATTTCATCGGTCGTCCCGGCGCTCTAGCCCTGCGTGGGGCCGGCGGCCCAGGCCTTCCCATATCGATTCTGGCCGGGCCCCCGCAATCCGGCCCTGCGCCAAGGCGCGCCCTTCGGCCGACGCCGGGCTTGGATCGGCCAGCCCCTGTGATAGGAAGCGCCCTTTCCGGGGCTTGGGCTCCGAATGGCGGCGATGAGCATGTCCGAACCTCTCGATCCTGAGACCCCGGTCGAATCCCCGGCGGCGGACGCCGCGCCGGACGCGCCGGCCAAGCCCAAGCGGGTCCGGAAATCGAGAGCCAAACCCAAGCCCGAAGCGGCGTCCGACACGGCCGCGCCGGCCGACGCGCCGCCGGCCCCGCCCGCCGAGGCGGCCGAGACCCCGCCCAAGCCCAAGCGGGTCCGCAAGTCGCGGCCCAAGCCCGAGGCGAGCCCGGCGGACGTCGCGCCCGAAACCCGCCGGCGGAGCTGGCGACCGACGCCGGGCCTGTCGACGAGCAGGCTCCGGAGGCGGACCTCGTCCCCGAGCCTGAGGCCGTCCACGAGCCCGAGCCGGTCCAGCCGTCCGAGGCCGCCCCAGCCTATGAGCCGGAGGCCTGGGTCTCGACGGTGGGCCGCCCGCGCCCCAAGCCCGACCGTCCGCCGCTCTGGAAGAGCCGGCCGCTGATGCTGGGTGTGGCCGCCGCCATCCTGCTGACGATTGTCGCGGTGATCGGCTCCCTGCTCTGGGCCCTGCCTTTGAACCGGGCGCTGGAGCCGCTGGCCAGCCCGACCCTGGTGCTGGTGGCCGAGAACGGCCAGCCGATCGCCCGCCGGGGGTCCTACAAGGAAGCTCCGATCGAGGTGGCCAAGCTGCCCAAGGCCGTGCCCGCCGCCTTTGTCGCCATCGAGGATCGCCGCTTCTACCAGCACATGGGGGTCGATCCCCGGGGCATCCTGCGGGCGCTTCACCGCAACGCCCAGGCCGGCGAAGGCGTGCAGGGCGGTTCGACCATCACCCAGCAGCTGGCCAAGAACGCCTTCCTGACCAACCAGCGCACCCTGAAGCGCAAGGTCCAGGAAGCCCTGATCGCGCTTTATCTGGAGACCCGGCTCTCCAAGGACGAGATCCTGTCGCGCTATCTGTCGTCGGTCTATTTCGGCGACGGGGCGTTTGGCCTGCGGGCCGCGGCGCGGCGCTATTTCGACACCTCGCCGGAACAGCTGACCGTGGGCGAGGCGGCCATGCTGGCGGGCCTGGTCAAGGCGCCCTCGCGCCTGGCGCCCAGCGAGAATCCGCAGGGCGCGCGGGCCCGGATGCGCGTCGTCCTGGCGGCCATGGTGGAGACCGGGGCCATCACCCGCGCCCAGGCGGACGAGGCGGCGCGCTCGGTGGTCATCGCCCCGCGCCCGACCAAGCTGCCGACCGGCTCCTATTTCGCCGACTGGATGATGCCCCAGGCCAAGGCCGCCTTCGAGGGCCGCTATGGCGAGACGGTGGTCCGCACCACGCTGGACACCGACCTGCAGGCCCAGGCCGAGAAGATCATCAATCAGTTCCTGGAGCGCGACGGTCCGGTGCTGCACGCGACCCAGGCGCCTGGTGGCCATGCGGCCCGACGGCCGGGTGATCGCCATGGTCGGCGGCCGCGACTACAAGCAGAGCCAGTTCAACCGGGCCGACGGCGAACGCCAGCCGGGCTCGGCCTTCAAGCTGTTCGTCTATCTCACCGCCCTGCGCCAGGGCTGGACGCCCAACAGCCCGATCCTCGACACCCCCGTGCAGATCAGCGGTTGGACGCCCAAGAACCACGAGGGCAAGTACGCCAATCGCGAAGTGCCGCTGATCACCGCCTTCGCCGCCTCGTCCAACGCCGCCGCGGTGCGTCTGGCCAAGATCGTCGGTCGCGACGAGATCGTGCGCACCGTGCGCAGCCTGGGCGTCGACGAACCGATCCCCGACGACCTGACCCTGGCTCTGGGCACCGGCCCGATGAGCCTGGTGCAGCTGACGGCGGCCTATGCCGCCATCGCCGCCGGCGAGGGCCCGGTGATCCCGCACGGCCTGGCGGACTGGAAGCGGCCCAAGCCCGCGATCCCGCTGGGCAAGGCCGAGCTGGCCGGCATGCGCGATCTGCTGCGGTCGGCCACCCAGCACGGCACCGGCGTCGCCGCGGCCATTCCCGGCGCCTTCGGCAAGACCGGTACGACCCAGAATTATCGCGACGCCCTGTTCATCGGCTATGTCGGCGACCTGGTGGTCGGCGTCTGGGTCGGCAATGACGACAACAGCTCGATGAACGGCGTGGTCGGCGGCGGCCTGCCGGCCCAGATCTGGCGCGCCTTCGCGACCTATGCGGTGGGGCATGGCGCCCCGGTCGCGGCGCCCGCCGCCGAGGAGACCGCGCCGCCCGAGGATCTGGTTCCCGTCGATCAGCTCTCGCCCATGGTCGAGCTGCCGCCCGGCGCGGAAGGGCCTGTCCCGGCCGAGGGCGGAGAGGCCGTCCCGACCGCCCCGGCGGCGCCCGCGGCGCCTCAGGCCCCGCCGCCCCCCGCCGTCGCACCGAGAGGCTAGGGGCCTTCCCCTTCGGCCGCGACCGGCATAGCATCCGGGGTATGACACCGGTTACCCGAATGCTCCTGGCGCTGTTGGCTATCCTGGCTCTGCCCGCTGTCGCCCGCGCCGAGGACAGCCCCTTCATCCCGGGCCACGCCGTGATCGCCATCTGGCCGGGTCCGGCGCCCGGCGGGGCGCACGCCACGGCGCAGGAAGCCGTGGTCGAACGCGCCAAGGACCCCGCCGCCCTGCGCGACCGCTACGTGAGGGGCGTCACCCGCCCGACGCTCACCGTGTTCCGGCCCGCCCACCCCAACGGCGCCGCCCTGCTGATGGCGCCGGGCGGGGGCTATGCCTGGGTGGTGATGGACAAGGAGGGCTATGAGGCCGCCGAGCGGTTCGCGGCCTCCGGCGTCACGGTCTTCGTCATGACCTATCGCCTGCCGCAGGAGGGCTGGGCGGCGGGGCCGGACACGCCGCTGCAGGACGCCCAGCGCGCTCTGCGGCTGGTCCGTTTTCACGCCGGCGAATACGGGGTCGGCCCGCATCGGATCGGGGTGATGGGCTTCTCGGCCGGCGGCCATGTGGCGGGCCTGCTGACGCTCGCCTTCGACCGCCCGGTCTATGCGCCGATCGACGCCGCCGACCAGGTCTCGGCCCGGCCGGACCTCTCGATCCTGATGTATCCGGTGGCCAGCATGGACGCCGCCATCGCCCATGCCGGCTCGCGCAAGAACCTGCTGGGCGATACGCCGACGCCCGAGCGGATCGCCGCCTATTCCCTGGAGGATCTGGCCCGCCCGGACGCCCCGCCGGTCATGCTGGTCCATGCGATCGACGACCGCAGCGTCCCCGTGGAGAACAGCCTGCGCCTCATGGCGGCCCTGCGCGCCGTCCACGTCCCGGTGGAGGCCCACCTGTTCGAGGAAGGCGGCCATGGCTTCGGCATCCGCTTCGCGGTGGGCAAGCCCGCCCAGGCCTGGCCGGACCTGGTCCTGGCCTGGATGAAGCGCAAGGGCATGCTCGGCTAAGGGAGCTCTTCCTTGGCGCTGGGCGCCGGAGAGGCTAGGGTCGGTCGTCCGGGATGAAGCGGTGTCCCGGTAAGGCTCACGCCCAAGCACCGCGCAACTCCGTATGGAGACTGCGCCATGGGCGATCCTGAATTTCATCTGTCACGCCGGTCTGTCGCCCTGGTCCTGGGGTTGTCCGCCAGCCCTGCCCGGGCCGCCCTTCGACCCTGTCCCGCGCCGCGGGTGCTGTTCGTCTGTCCGGCCGGCACGGTGAAGAGCGCCATCGCCCGCGAGATGCTGAAACGCGGCGCCGCGGCCCGGGGCCTTGCGGTCCAGGTGCGATCGCGGGGCGTCCATCCGGAGGATCACCTGTCGCCAGGGCTGGCCGCTCGGCTTGCGGCGGAGGGCATCGATCCCAGGGCGGAACCCGTCCGGTCCCTGAGGCCGCAGGACCCCGCCGCGGCCGACATCGTCATCGCCTTTGACGAGGCGGCCCAGGCGCCTGGCCTGGAAAGGGCGAGGATCTGGGACACGCCGTCCTGGAATGGCGACTACGACCACGCCCTGCCCGCCATGGTGAGCCGCACCAACGCCCTGCTGGACGAACTGGCGGCGCGCCCCTGCCCGCCGAGGTGAGCGGAACGGAGGCTTGGCCCCCGACGACAACCCGCGCCCTGCGCGTCGGAATTGGCTATCATGCTGCCGAATCCCCGGGGGGCAGGATTTCATGGGCGAGCTGGCGCGATCGGATCCGGCGGACATTGCCTTGGGCGAGCGGATTCGCGGCCTTCGTCGGCGAAGGGGCCTGACCCAGGCCGACCTCGCCCTGGCGGTCGGAGTCACCTTCCAGCAGATCCAGAAATATGAGCGCGGCGCCAATCGGGTCAGCGCCTCCATGCTGGGCCGCATCGCCAAGGCCCTGGAGAGTTCCGTGGCCGATCTGCTGGACGAAACCGTGGGCGTCGCCGACCTGAGGGCGATCGAGGAGCTGTTGCAGGAGCCGGGCGCGCTGGACCTGCTCGCCGCCTATCGGCGCATGCCCCACGGGCCTTCGCGGGCCAAGCTGGTGGCCTTTGTCGAGAGCCTGGGGGGTTAGCGGACCAGCTTCAGGGCGCCGGTCACCGCGTCGATCCTGGCCGGATCGTCCGGCCCCACGCCGACGCAGGTGAGCGTGCCGGCCTCGATCACCGTGCGCCCGGCGTCGCGGATCGGGGCGATGGTCAGGCCGGCGGCCTGGGCGGCGGCGGCGATCTCGCGCAGCTCGGTCTCGCTCTCGGCCCGCAGGACGATCTTGGGCATGCCGGCCTCCAGCCAGGCGCGCTGCTCGCGTCCGCCCGACTGCAGGAAGCCGGCGACCGCGGCGTGGGCGACCTGGGCGGCAAGCTTGCCGGGCGGCAGGTTGAGCGCCTGGTTGACGACGATGACCTGCTTCATGCCGCCACCAGGGCGTCGGGTCCAGTCAGCATCAGATCGTGGAAACGCTGGCCCATCAGCCGGTAGCCTTCGGTGTTCGGGTGCAGGTCGTCCGGCAGCAGATGGGCGTCGGCGGCGCCGAACAGGCTGAGGCCGTCCAGATAGCGAATCGCGGGATCGCCCGCCGCCTGGCGGGTCGCCACCATGTCGGCGAGAATCGTGCGCATGCCGCGCAGGGAGACGCCGCCGGCTTCGGCCGTGTCCTCGCGCGGCGGGGAGAAGATCGGCGAGGCGATGACCAGCGGGGTCGTCGGGTGCTTCTCGCGAATGATCGAGACCATGGCGTGGGCGGAGTCCAGGAAGGTGCGGGCCGCCAGCTGGCCGCCGGGATGCACATTGATCCCCAGCTTGAGCACGATGGCGTCGGCGGGCTGGTCGCGGATGATGCGCGCGGCCAGGCCCGACAGCATGCAGGACCCGGCCCAGCCGAGATTGGTGTGGCTGACCCCGGCCAGGCGCGCGGCCACGGCGGTCCAGCCGTTGGAGGCGCCCTCCGCCTCCATGCAATGGGTGATCGAGCTGCCGTGGAACAGGATGCGCGGGCGGGTGTCCGGGGCCGGCGCGACGGCCGCGCCATCGTCGAGGTCCAGACCGGTCAGGCCGACCGTGGCCGCCTGGGGCAGCCACAGCTCGATCAGCTTGTCGCCGGCGGGAAGGCCGTCAAAGGCGATGGCGAAGGCCTCGTCCCCGGTCAGGCCGCCGTCGGCGGTCATCAGGGCCCCGCCTGCGCCAAGGCTGCGGGCCTGCAGGGCGCCGTCGACATAGAGGTCCCAGGCGCCCCGGGTCTCCGGGGTGGTGTTGGGCAGCAGCAGGCGCTGGGTGGCGGTGACCTTGAGGCTTTGGCTGTCGGTGCGCAGCCGCAGGCGCACGCCGGCGGCGGTCGAGGCGACCCAGCGGTTGAAGGGGTCGTAGAAGCCCTGCTCGGCGACCGGCAGGCGCATGGGCTGCAGCGCGCCCGCCCGGCGCTTGAGGTCGATATGGCCGTCCAGCAGGGGTTCGATCTCGGCAAGGGACAGGGATCTCAAGGGCGAACTCCTGACGGCGTGAGCGGTCAGGGATATCGGCGACCGCCGCGCGACGCCAGCCTGGACAGGGCGCGGCCGTCACCTATGGTTTGCGGCCTTAAGGGGAGCGCGCCATGTCCGACCGTCATCACACCGCCGTCGGGGTCGCCCTCGCGCTGTTGCTGGCCCAACCCGCCCTGGCCGCAGCCAAGCCGGCGCCCAAGCCCGTGCCCAGTCCCGCGACGGGCCTGACCGATCCCAAGAGCCTGGTCTCGCCGGTCAATCCGGCCGCCGGGCCGGTGGCCGCGGCCGATCTCTATTTCTCCCGTGGCGGGCTGGACGCCGTCTGGTCGGCGGACGGCAAGTCGGTCTTCGTCTCGACCAATCTGACCGGCCGCTACAATCTGTGGCGGGTGGACGCCGACGGCTCCTGGCCGGTGCAGCTGACCCAGTCCGACGACCGCCAGTCCGGCCTGGCCGCCTCGCCCGACGGCAAGTGGATCGTGTTCCAGGCCGACGCCGGCGGCAACGAGATGTACGACCTCTACGCCCTGCCGGTCGGTGGCGGTCCGGTCATCAACCTGACCAACACCCCCGATGTGTCGGAGACCACGGCGCGCTTCTCGCCGGACGGCGCGAGCCTCGCCTTCGCCGCCAAGCGCAAGGCCGACGCCGGCTCCAACATCGCCGTCATGGGCTGGGCCGACCGCAAGGTCCGACTGCTGACCCAGGAGACCCAGGCCGAGTTCACCTGGGCGCCGGTCGGCTGGGTTTCCGGCGGCCTGATCGCCAATCGCGGCGATGTCGGCCACACCCTGATGGGGGTCTGGCGGGTGGGCCTCGACGGCGGGGCGCCGACGCCGGTGACCTCGGTCAAGGCCAAGGCGATCATCGGCGCGACGGATATCTCCGCGGACGGCAAACTGTTGGCGATCACGTCCGACGAGGGCACCGGCCAGAACCATGCCGGGGTCCTGACTATCGCCACCGGCGCCTATGGCTGGCTCAAGCCGACGCCCTGGGACCAGAGCTCCGGCGCCTTCGCCCCCGATGGCAGGAGCCTGGCGGTGGTCGACAACGCCGACGGCCGCCAGTCGGTCAGCCTGGCCGACATCGCCACGGGCGCGACGCGCAGCCTGGGTCTGCCCGACGGCTATACCGACCAGGCCTCGGCGGCGGCCTTCACCGCCGACGGGCGGATGCTGCTGAGCCATGAGGCCAGCAACAGCCCCTTCGACTATTGGGTCGCCGACACCAAGGTCGGGACGGCCCGGCCGCTCACCCATCTGGGTCTGGCGAGCCTCGATCCCGCCCGCCTGCCCAGCGCCCAGATCGTCCACTACGCCAGCCAAGACGGCACGGTGATCAGCGCAGTCCTGACCCTGCCGTTCAATCTGAAGCGCGACGGAACCGCGCCGGCCGTGGTGGTTCCGCATGGCGGGCCGACCGGCCAGACCCAGGACCGGTTCAGCCGCATCGCCATCGCGCTCGCCTCGCGCGGCTATGTGGTGATCCAGCCCAATGTCCGCGGATCCACCGGCTACGGCATGGCCTTCCAGATGGCCAACCACAAGGACCTGGGCGGGATGGACCTGACCGACGAGGTCTATGCAACCAAATTCCTGATCGCGAGCGGCTATGTGAACCCCAAGAAGATCGGCATCACCGGCGGGTCCTATGGCGGCTTCATGACCCTGATGGCCATCGGCCGGACCCCGGACGTCTGGGCCGCGGCGGTGTCGCAGTACGGCATCATCAACTGGTACGAGATGCTCAAGCACGAGGACGCGGCGCTGCAGCAGTACCAGCGCTCCCTGATCGGCGATCCGGTCGCCGACAAGGCGGTCTATGACGCCGCTTCGCCCATGACCTATATCCGCCAGGCCAAGGCCCCCCTGCTGGTGCTGCAGGGCGAGAACGACATCCGGGTGCCGGTGGGCCAGGCCCGCGAGGTGGTCGAGACCCTCAAGAGCGTCGGGGCCACGGTCGACGCCCACTACTATCCCGCCGAGGGCCACGGCTTCGTGAAGCGCGAGAATCAGATCGACGCCATGCAGCGGCTGATCGCCTGGCTGGACAAGTATCTGAAGGGCGAGTGAGACGGGAAGCGCACTAGGCTCGCGGCGGGCGCGGCGCTAAACCGGACCCATGAACGCGCCTGTGAAGACCGAAACCCTGCCCCAGTGGCGGCTCGACGACCTCTATTGCGACCGCGACGATCCACGGATCGAGACCGACCTGGCCAAGGCCCAGGCCGCCAATGACGAGCTGGCCCGGCTGAAAGGGCGGTTCCTGGCCCTGCGCGCCGATCCGCTGCGTCTGGGCGAGCTGCTGGACCACGGGATCAACCTCTATGAGACGGCGACCAACGGCCTGTGGTCGGTCGGCGCCTATGCCTCCATGGCCGCCTCGGTGGCCCGCGACGACCCGGCGTGGTCGAAGTTCGAAGCCGACTTCCGGGCCCGCTCCAGCCAGATCGCCGCCGAGAGCCTGTTCTTCACCCTGGAGCTCAACCAGCTCGAGGATCCAGAGATCGAGCAGGCCTTCAAGGCCCACGCCCCGGCGGCGCGCTGGCGCAGCTGGATGCGCCGTGTGCGGCTGTCGCGGCCGCATGAGCTGTCGCCGGACCTGGAGCGCATCCTGCTCGATCGCGGCCCGGCCGTCGCCAACTGGGCGCGGCTGTTCGACGAGACGCTCGCCAAGCTGACCGCCAAGGTCGGCAAGGAATCCCTGACCCTGCCGGAGGCCCTGAACCGGCTGTCCGATCCCGACGGCGCCCGGCGCAAGCAGGCGGCGCAGGGCCTGGCCAAGGCGCTGGAGGAACGCACCCCGATCCTGGGCCTAGCCTACAATACGCTGGTCTTCGAAAAGCAGGTCGAGGACCGCTGGCGGAAATATCCGACGCCCCAGGCCTCGCGCCACTTGGCCAATGAGGTCGACGCCGACGCGGTCGAGGCCCTGGAGGCCGCCGTGGTCGAGGCCTATCCGTCCGTCAGCCACCGCTATTATCGGCTGAAGGCCCAGGTCATGGGCCGCACCACCCTCGACTACTGGGACCGCAATGCGCCGCTGGAGACCAGCGCGCCGCGCACCTATGGCTGGGACGAGGCCAAGGCCATGGTGCTGGACAGCTTCTCCGACCTCGCGTCCAGGTTCGCCGACACCGCCCGGACCTTCTTCGACCAGCCCTGGATCGACGCCCGGCCGCGGCCCGGCAAGCAGTCGGGGGCCTATTCGCATCCGGTCAATTCCGAGCGCCACCCGTTCGTGTTCATGAACTATATGGGCGAACGCCGCGACGTGCTGACCCTCGCCCACGAGCTGGGCCACGCCGTGCACCAGACCCTGTGCTCGCCGCTCGGCACCCTGTTGGCCGACACCCCCCTGACGCTGGCCGAGACCGCCTCGATCTTCGGCGAGGGCCTGGTGTTCGAACGCCTGCTGGCCGGCGCTTCCAAGGCCGAGCGGCGCGGCCTGCTGGCCGGCAAGATCGAGGACGGCATCAACACCGTCGTCCGCCAGATCGCCTTCCACCGGTTCGAATGCCGCTTCCACGCCGCCCGCGCCCAGGGCGAGCTGTCGGCCGAGGAGATCGGCGGGGTGTGGCTGGAGACCATGGGCGAGAGCCTGGGCCCGGCCATCAAGCTCAACCCCGGATATGAGCACTATTGGGGCTATGTCACCCACTTCGTGCACTCGCCCTTCTATGTTTACGCCTACGCCTTCGGGGATCTCCTGGTGCGCGGCCTGATGGAGAAGCGCCGCGAGGACCCGGCGTCCTTCGCCCCGCTCTATGAGGACCTGCTCGCCGCCGGCGGCACGCGGACCTATGTCGAGGCCCTTCAGCCCTTCGGCCTGAACCCGCGGGAGAAGGCCTTCTGGGCGGCGGGCATGACCCAGCTGGAGCGGCTGGTGGATGAGTTCGAAGCCCTGGTCTGAGGCGGCGCGGGCTTTAGCTGAACCGTAGGGCGCGCGGGGCGTTCGGATGGGCGATGACCAAGCCCCCGATCCCCCTCCGCCGCCTGGAGACCCGCGTGCTGCTGGCGGTGCTGGCGGGCGCGGGCGCCGTCTGGGGGTTCTTCAACCTGGCCAGCGAGGTGATGGAGGGCGACACGCTCGCCCTCGACCAGCGCCTGCTGTTGGCGCTGCGCGACCCGCACAATCTGAGCGATCCGATCGGACCCCGGTGGCTTGAAGAAGCCATGCGCGATCTGACCGCCCTGGGCGGCTTCACCGTGCTCACCCTGGTCACCCTGTTCGGCCTCTTGATGTTCGCCCTGCATGGCCGGCGGCTGCAGGCCTGGATCCTGGCGGGCACGGTGCTGGCGGCCCAGATCTCCGCCGAGCTCCTCAAGGGTCTCTATGACCGGCCGCGTCCGGCTCTCGTGCCGCATGGCGACCTCGTCTACGCCCAGAGCTTTCCGAGCGGCCATTCCACCCTGGCGGCGGCGGTCTATCTGACGCTCGCCACCCTGATCGCCAGCGTCGAGCTCCGGCCCGCCGCCAAGCGCCTCGTCTATGGCCTGGCCGGGGCGGTGACGGTCGCGGTGGGGATCAGCCGGGTCTATCTGGGTGTCCACTGGCCCAGCGACGTGCTCGCCGGCTGGGCCCTGGGCGCCACCTGGGCGCTCGGCGCCTGGCTGGTCCTGGAACGCCTGCGGGACGCCCCGAGCATGACCGCGAATTCACTGAAGCCTGACCGTCCTCCGCCCTAAGCTTCGGCCTCACTGGAGGAGACGAACATGGGTCGGCGCGGCGTGATCATCGGAATGACCCTGGCGCTGCTGGCGCCGGGCCTGGCCCAGGCGGCGGACAAGCTGCCGGTGAAGCTCAGCAAGGTCTTCCCCTATCTCGACAAGTACCTGGCCATCCCGCCGGACCAGCGGAACCACTTCGCGCTCGGCTATGTCATCCAGGTCAACGGCAAGCCGGCGACCGGCATGAACGCCGCGATCCTGGAGCCGGACGGCCGCCGCACGCCCCTGCCGATCAACGCCGAGGGCTGGGTGACCAAGCTGCCCACCGCCGCCCAGCTGGCCAGCGCCAGTTTCACCGCCGACGCGCCGCCCAATCCCGATTTCGGCGTTCATATGCGCATCTCGCCGTCCCTGCCGCCGGCCCAGGAATATATCCCCCGCGACCTGGAGCTGGCGGTGAGCCAGGCCAACGCCGGCATGGACAAGGTGGCGGGCATGATGCGGTTCGCGGTCCCCACCCTGGTGGGCGTGAGCTTCCCGGGCGCGGGATCTGGCAAGGCCCGGCTCGCCGACGGCCGCGAGGCGGCCCTGCCGGTCGCCGCCGGCGCGCCCTTCTATGATCCCAAGCTGGCGCCCGGCGCCATCAAGATCGTCCTCGCCAAGGCCCCGACCCGGCTGGCCTTCAAGGACAACAAGTAAGGTTCAGCGCAGCACCAGGCCCAGCAGGGCGTGGGTGTGGGCCTCGATCTCCGCCGCGCTGGAGGTGTCGGCGCCATAGGCGGCGCGGACCTCGCCGGCCAGGGTGAAGGGCGCCTGGGCCGCCGCCGACAGGATGTAGATCAGCGGCCGAACCGGTGAACGCGGGATATGGCCCTCGTCCATCAGGGTCTCCAGCAGCCGGGTCAGGGCCCGGTGCTGCGGGGCGATGATGTGCTCGGCGATCCAAGTCACCCGGTCGGAATCGCCCATGGTCTCGTGGACCATGATCCGCGCGTGCTCGGGATGGCGGGCGCAATAGCGGACATAGGCCCGCACCATGGTGCGGAAGCGCTCGACCGGTGGCTGGGTCCGCGCCGTCCGCCAGCTCTCCAGCATGTGGGCGTCCATCAGGGCGATCAGGTGGCTCATGGCCGCCCGCCACAGACCGGCCTTGTCCGTGAAGTGATAGCGCACCAGGCTGTGCTCGAGGCCGGCGGCGGCGGCGATGTCGCGCAGGGAGGCGCCCTCGAATCCGCGCCGCGAGAAGATGTCCAGCGCCGCCGACAGAATCGCCTCGCGGGTCTCCTCGACGGGGCGGTCGTTGCGGGCCGGACGGCCGCGCGGACGGGGGGGCGCTTCGCTCATAGAAGCATTATTGCCCATTCGGACTAAAATGGATAGCGTGCCCGCCAACGAGACCAATGACCGGGGAGAGAGATCCAATGACCGCCGCCCAGACCTGGCTGGACAAGAGCCTCAGCCCCGACGATCGCGCCCGCGCCCTGATCGCCGAGCTGACCCTCGACGAGATGATCACCCTGGTTCACGGCCCGATGCCGAACCTGATGAAGCCCGAGGAGAAGCCAGCGGATGCGGGAACCGGGGCCGGCTATATCGGCGGCGTGCCGCGCCTGGGCATTCCGGCGCTCAATGAGACCGACGCCAGCCTGGGCGTCACCAATCCCCGCCAGGTGCGCAAGGGCGACGGCTCGACGGGCCTGCCGTCGGGCCTGGCGATCGCGTCGACCTGGGACGCTCATCTCGCCTATGAGGGCGGGGCGATGGTCGGCCGGGAGAGTCGCGCCAAGGGCTTCAACGTGCTGCTGGGCGGCGGCGCCAACCTGACCCGCGATCCCCGCTGCGGCCGCAATTTCGAATATCTGAGCGAGGATCCTCTGCTGACCGGCGTGCTGGCCGGGGAGGCGATCAAGGGCGCCCAGGCGAGCAACATCGTCTGCACTATCAAGCACTTCGCCCTGAACGACCAGGAGACCTGCCGCCACGTGGTCGATGCGCGGATCGACGAGGGGGCCCTCCGCGAGAGCGACCTGCTCGCCTTCCAGATCGCCATCGAGCGCGGTCAGCCGGGCTCGGTGATGTGCGCCTATAACCGCGTGAACGGCGAATGGTGCGGCGAGAACGACTTCCTGCTGAACCAGGTGCTGAAGGGCGACTGGAACTATCCAGGCTGGGTGATGAGCGACTGGGGCGCGGTGCACACCACGGCCAAGGCGGCCCTGGCCGGCATGGACCAGGAGAGCGGCTACCAGCTCGACAAGCAGGTCTATTTCGGCCCGGTGCTGATGAAGGAAGCCGTCGAGCAGGGCGAGGTGCCGTTTGAGCGCCTGACCAACATGGTCCACCGCATCCTGCGCAGCCTGATCGACAAGGGCGTGTTCGATAACCCCGTCGTCCCCTCTGAGCCAGACTATGAGGCCCATGGCGACATCTCCCAGGCCGCGGCGGAAGCCGGGATCGTGCTGCTCAAGAACGACGGGGTGCTGCCCCTGGGCGGGGGCTTACGCAAGATCGCGGTGATCGGCGCCCACGCCGATGTCGGCGTGCTGTCCGGCGGCGGCTCGTCCCAGGTGATCCCGGTCGGCGGCCCCGCCCTGGAGCTGAAGGTCTCCATGGGCCCGTCCTCGGCCTTCTCCTCGGTGACCTATTTCCCGTCCGCCCCGCTCGCCGCGATCAAGGCCCGCGCCCTGAACGCCACGGTCAGCTACGCGTCGGGCGAGGATGTCGCGGAGGCCGCCGAACTGGCGCGCGGCGCCGACCTCGCCATCGTCTTCGCCGACCAGTGGTGCACCGAGGCCGAGGACCTGCCGACGCTCAGCCTGCCGCATGACCAGGACGCCCTGATCGCCGCGGTGGCGGCGGCCAATTCCAAGACCATCGTGGTGCTGGAGACCGGCACGCCGGTGACCATGCCCTGGCTCGATCAGGTCAGCGCGGTGCTGGAGGCCTGGTATTCCGGCACCCGCGGCGGCGAGGCGATCGGCCGGATCCTGTTCGGCGAGGTCAGCCCGTCAGGCCGTCTGCCGATCAGCTTCCCCAGGTCGGTGGACGATCTGGTGCGTCCGCAGATCCCCGGCATGATCTTCGGCCCGCCGGAGGAGGGGAAGACCATCCCGACCTCCTTCCCGAACGTGCAGCAGCACAAGGGCAAGTTCTCGGTCGAGCATCCGGAGGGCGCCGATGTCGGCTATCGCTGGTACGACCGGGCCGGCAAGACCCCGCTGTTCCCGTTCGGCTTCGGCCTGACCTATACGCGCTTCGCCTATGCCGGCCTGGAGCTCGCGGGCGGCGAGACGGTCACCGCCAGCTTTGAGGTCAAGAACACTGGCGCGGTCGCGGGCGTCGAGACCGCCCAGGTCTATGCCCGGATCGCCGGCGGCCAGCGGCTGATCGGCTGGGCCCGCGTGGCGCTGGAGCCCGGCGAAAGCCGGCGGGTGAGCGTCGAGGCCGATCCGCGCCTGCTGGCCAGCTATGACGCGGGCCTGCCGGGCTGGCGGGTGGCGGCCGGGCCGGTCGAGGTCACGGTCGGGCCGGACGCCGCGACCGTCGCGCTGAAGGGCGAGGCGGTGCTCAGCGCCCGGACGATGAAGCCGTAATCATCCTCCCCCACGCAGTGGGGGAGGGGACCGCGAAGCGGTGGAGGGGGCGGCCCCATCCACCGCGCTTGAACTCGCCCCCTCCACCACGCTGCGCGTGGTCCCCCTCCCCCGCTTCGCAGGGGAGGATGGTCAGTGCGAATAGGCGGGGGGCAGGGCCCGGTTCAGGTCCTTGTAGCGGTCGCGGAGCTCCAGCTGGCGGGAGGTCATCGGCTGCTGCACGCCGCGGACGAAGATCGCGCTGGCCTGGCTGAGCGGCTCGAAGGGGTCGCCGGTCCAGATCACCACGTCGGCGTCCTTGCCGGGCTCGATCGAGCCGGTGCGGTCGGCGACGCCGAAGATTTTCGCCGGATTGATCGTCACCGCCGCCAGCGCGGCGGCATAGGGCATGCCGTGCGAGACGGCGTTGCCGGCGTCGTAGCGGGTCTCCCGCGCCCGGTGGCCGCCGTCGTCGGACTCGATGGCCACGGTCACCCCCGCCGCGGCGAGGCGGCCGGCGTTGTCCAGGGTCGCGCCCAACTGCTCGAAGCTCACCGAGCGGTCGCTGAGCGGATAGACCAGGACCGGAACCCCGGCCTTGGCGATCTCCGCCGCCACCATCCAGCCCTCCTCGGCGCCGTTGAGGATCACCTTGAGGTTCTCCTCGCGGGCCAGTTTCAGCACCGCCAGGATGTCGGCGGCGCGGTGCACCTCGGCGATGATCGGCATGCGGCCCTGGACCACAGGGATCAGGGCCTCGAGGTCGGCCTTGGACAGCGACAGCGCCCGGCTCTCACCCTTGTCATAGCCGGCCTTGTTGCGGGCGTAGTCGCGGACGTCCTGCAGGGCGGCCTTGAAGGCGACGAACTCGGCCCCCCGGGCGCCGCCGGCGATCTTGGCCCCGGCCTGGCCGAAGGGGACCACCATGGCGACCTTGGCCTTGGCGAGGATGTCGGATCCCTGGCCCAGAGTGACCACCGCCGCCTGGCCGGCGAACAGGGCATGGGACGGATCGGAATCCGGCGCGCCGCCGGAGGTCATCTCGTCGCCCTCGTCGGCCTCGCCGCCGCCGCCGGAGGCGTGGGGCATGACGATGGCGCTGGTCAGGCCGCCCAGGCGGGCGACCGGGATCAGGGTCGAGGCGGGGTTCAGGCCGTACTGGACGTCGAAGGCCGCGCCGAGCGCCGGGTTGGAGACCCGAAGATCGCTGCCGAGCGAGCCCACTTCCTGAGCGCCGAGCACGCTGTCGGTGGCGAAGAAGCCGGGGGTGACGACCCCGCCGGCCGCATCGATCACTCGGGCGCCGGCCGGGACGGCCACATTGGCGCCGACCGCGGCGATCTTGCCGTCGCGCAGGATGAGCGTGCCCTGGGCGATCTCACCGGCCGGTCCGGCGGTCAGGATGCGGGCGTGGGTCACGGCCACCGTTTCGGCGGCGGCGGGCAGGGCGAAGGCCGCGATGGCGGCGGCGCCCATCAGAGCTTGGCGCAGCATCAGCGGACTCCTTCGCCAGGTTGGCCGAGATCGAAGTCCGAGCGCGGCTGATAGCGGGCGTCATGGCGGTCATAGGCCACGGCGCCGTCCACATAGACCCGCTCGGTGCGGGCGTAGATCGAGAAGGGATCGTGATCCCAGATCACCACGTCGGCGCGCTTGCCGGGCTCCAGGCTGCCGGTCTGGGCGGAGATCCCGAGCGCCTTGGCCGGATTGGCGGTGATCCACTTGATCGCCTGGGCCTCGGTGATCTGCAGCCCGGCGGCGCGGCCGGCGGCCAGCGCCTCGGCGGCCTCCTGGTTCAGCCGCTGGATCAGGTCGGGGTCGTCGGACTTGATGATGGCGCAACCGCCCTTGGCCGCGTCGACCAGGGCCGCATTGGCCTCGATGCCGTCATACATCTCCATCTTGCCGCCCCACCAGTTGGCCCAGGTGGCGACGCAGGTGCCGTTGGCGGCCAGCAGATCGGCGATCTTGTAGGCCTCCACCGCATGGTGGAAGGCGGTGATGTGGTAGCCGAACTCCTTGGAGATATCGATCATCTGGGCCATTTCGTCGGCCCGGTAGCAGTGGTTCTCGACCAGGATTTCGCCCTTCAGGACGCCCACCAGGGTGTCGAGCGCCAGGTCGCGCTTGGGCGGATCGGCCTTGTCGCCGCGGCCGATCTTGGCGCGGTAGTCGTCCCACTTGCGCTGATAGTCGGCGGCGTTGATCCAGGCGGCGCGATAGCCGGCGACATTGCCCATGCGGGTGGAGGGGGCGCGGCCCTTGGAGCCATAGACCCGCTTGGGGTTCTCGCCGCAGGCCATCTTCAGCACATAGGGCGCGTCGGGGAACTTCATCCCCTGCACGGTGCGCGAGGGCACATTGCGCAGCACCACCCCGCGGCCGCCGATCAGATTGCCGGAGCCGGGCAGCACCAGGATGGTCGTCACCCCGCCGATGCGGGCGGTGTCGAATTGCGGGTCCTGCGGCCAGACCGAATGCTCGGCCCAGACCTGGGGCGTGACCGGATCGGTCAGCTCGTTGCCGTCTGAATTGGCCCAGACCTCGGGCGAGGCATATACGCCGAGATGGGAGTGGGCGTCGATCAGGCCGGGCGTCACCCACTTGCCGTGGGCGTCGACGGTGTCATAGCCGGCCGGCGCGGCGAGACCCGCGGCCACCTGCTCGACCTTGCCATCCTTGATCAGGATGGTGGCGTTCTCGACCAGCTCGCCCGTGCCGGTGAAGGCGCTGGCCCCGACAATGGCGGTCGGCCGGCTGGGCAGGGGCTTATAGGTCGAGGGGAAGGGATTGGCGCTGGCGGCGGGGTCGAGCCCCTTGGCCAGCGGCTTAGGCGGGGGCGCCTTGTCCTTCGACGCCTGGGCTGAGGGGGCGGGCTTCGCCGGGCTCCCCGTGGTGGCGCATCCGCCTATCGCCAGGCCAGCGAGAATCGCCGCCGCCGTCCGCCAAACCCGCATGGTTCGTCCCCCCTGCACTACAGGGGCGGCATAAGACACAGGCTTTGGGCGTAAGCCAAGCACAACGGCGCCGCGCGGCCGCGCCGGCCGCGCCCTCCGGCGGCGGCGCCTGTTGCGGGGGCGGCGAGCGTCGCGCCGGCCATGGATCATTCCGTTCCGAGTTCCTAAGTCTGCGGACGACTTCAAGGAGCGACGCTTTGACCCTCGAGACCAACCCTGGCGCGGATCTCTCCAATTGGCGGACCCCGCCGTTCCACGTCTGGGCGTTCCATCATCCGGCCGAGATCTTGCCGGTGGCCCGCATCGCCGGATCGGCCTCGCCCCGGCCGCTGGCCGACGCGCCGCGGTCGATGGCGGAGTTCCGGGTGACCGGCCTGGGCGGCCAGACCTTCGACTGGCCGGGCTTCCTGGAGGCGACCTCGACCGACGCCCTGGTCATCCTCAAGGACGGCGAGATCGTCAGTGAGACCTATGCGAACGGCAATGGCCCGGTCACGCCGCACATCCTGATGTCGGCCACCAAGTCGGTGACCGGGCTGATCTGCGGCGTGCTCGCCGACCAGGGGCGGATCGACCTGGAGGCCCGGGTCGCGGAAGCCTTCCCTTCGGCCGCGGCCTCCGCCTGGGGCGACGCGACCCTGCGCCAGCTCCTGGACATGCGCACCGGCGTGGTGATGGGCCCGGCCGACCTCCAGGCCTATGCCGACGCCGCCGGATGGGATCCGATCGCGCCCGACGCCCCGACCCCGGACCTGAAGACCTTCTTCGAAACCACCACGACGGGCCGCGGCGCGCACGGGGGACCGTTCAGCTACATCTCCGCCAACACCGACCTCCTGGGCCTGATCCTTGAGCGGGCGACCGGCGAGCGGTTCTCGACCCTGGTCGAGACCTTGCTCTGGGACCCCATGGGGGCGGAGACCGACGCCCAGATTACTGTCGACCGCGCCGGCGCGGCGCGCTGCACGGGCGGGATCTGCGCCACCGCCCGGGACCTGGCGCGGCTCGGCCAGTTGGTGGCGGACGGCGGCGTGCGCGACGGCCGCCGGATCCTGCCCGCCGCCTGGCTGGAGGACCTGTGGGCCGGCGGCGACCGCCAGGCCTGGCGGCAGGGACAGTTCGCCCCCGCCTTCCCGGGCCGCGAGATGAGCTATCGCAGCGGCTGGTATCGCATCGACGGCGACCCCGACCTGCTGTTCGCCATGGGCGTGCACGGCCAGAACCTGTTCATCGACCGCGCCCGCGGCCTGGTGATCGCCAAGCTGTCCTCGATCGGCAATCCCTTCGATCCCCGCGTGGTGACCCTGATCCATCGCGGGGCGGACGAGCTCTGCCGCTACCTCGCGGACTAGGCGCTCCTCAGGCGGTCGGCCAGGGCTTGGGCCCGTTTGAGGAAGCCGGCCTGCATCGGTTCGATCACCGCCCGGACATCGGCGGGCGCGGTCGCGAGCGCGCCCGCATTGAACGGCGGGTGAGGGTCATATTCGGCCTGCAGCTGCACGCCCTCGGCGTAGAAGCGGTCCCGCAGCTCGGCGATCATGGCCAGGCCGAAGTCGAGGCCGGCGGTGACGCCCGCGCCCGTGACGCGGTTGCGGTCGCGGACCACCCGACCCTCGGCGAGCGTGGCGCCGAAGCTCGGCAGCACGTCGCGCGCCGCCCAGTGGGTGGTGGCGCGATAGCCGTTGAGCAGGCCTGCAGCCCCCAGGATCAGCGCTCCGGTGCAGACCGAGGTGACATAGGTCGCCCGCGCGCCGCGATCGGCCATGAAGGCCCGGGTCTCGTCATCGGCCATGGCGGCCAGGGTTCCGTCCGTCCCGCCAGGGGCGAACAGGACCGTGAGGTCCCTGGGACAGTCCTTGAAGGTGGTGGTCGGCGTGATCGTGACCCCGGTGTCGCTGGTCACCGGCGCGAGGTTCTTGGCGACCAGGTGCACGTGGGCGCCCATCAGACTGGCGAACATGTGCTGCGGGGCGATCAGGTCGAGCGCGGTCATGCGCGGATAGACCAGCATGGCGATCTGGTCCGGTCGCGACCAGGACTTGAAGTCCGGGCGACGGGGCGCCGGGACGGGATCGGCGCCGGCGGGTTGGCCGGCGAGGGGGGCGGCGAGCGCGGCCATGGCGAGAACCCTGCGATTGATGTGAGGCATGAAGACGTCTCCTAGGACGCGGCGCGGGACCGGGGCCGGAGCCCCAGCCAGGTCCGTACGCCGGGCGTCCAGCGCAGGATGAGCTGCTCGACCAGGGCGACCGCCACGAGCGATGCGCCGAGCACCGGCAGGAACACCGCGAAGGCCAGGATCAGCAGGCCCAGGCCCCAGGACAGCCGCCGGTCGTCCAGGATCGCCGGCGCCCCCAGCCGCCCCTCAGGCCGGCGCGTCCACCACATGACCAGACCCGAGACGCTGAGCGTGATCATGCCCAGGGCGGCGACGAGACCCAGCAACTGGTTGGGCAGGCCGAACAGCTGGCCCTCGTGGGCGGCGACGCCGACCGCCACCACCCGGTCGACCAGGGGCTTGTCGGCGAAGGTCTGGCGGCTCAGCCGCCAACCCTGGGCGTCAAAGGCGATCTCCTGGCGCAGAGGGCGGTTCTGGGCGTCAGACTTGACGGTCCAGTTGGCCGAGGCCTTGCGGCCATGCTTGCCGGGCGGAGAGACCAGGGCCGGATAGGCCAGGTTCATCTGAGCGGCCTGAGGAACGATCAGGTTCAGGGCCGCATAGTCGCCGCGCATGATGTGGTCGTGGCCGCTCATGCCCTTCATCCCGGCCATCCCCGCCATGCCGCCCATGCCCTCGTGATCGGCGTGGGGATCGTCGGGCGCCGCCGCGCCGGCCGTCGGCCAGTCGGCGGGCAGGGCGTGCGGCACGGCCGCGGTTCTGAGCGCCTTGAAGCCCTGGCCCCAGACCTGGGTCCAGGGCAGGGCGGTGAGCAGCAGGAACAGCGCCAGGCCCGAGATCCAGACGCCCGTGACGGCGTGCAGGTCGCGCCAGAACAGCCGGCCGCCCAGCCTGGGATAGAGCACCCCGGCCAGGCCCTGGGCTTCCCGGGGCCACCAGAGATAAAGGCCGGTCAGCACCATGACCAAGGCCCATGAGCCGGCCAGCTCGACCAGGATCGAACCGTTTCTCCCCATCAGCAGTTCGCCGTGGATGTCGTGGGCGATGGCCATGAACCGGGCCTTTTCCGGCACGGTCTTCAGCACCTCCAGGGTCTGGGGGTTGAGATAGACCCGCACGTCCTGGCCACCGGCCCTGACGATCACCTGGGTCGCCTGATCCGGCGTCTGGGGCAGCTGGTAGGCCTTGAGCCGTCCCCCCGGGAGCGAGCCCGCAGCCGCGAGCGCCTGGGCCTCCGGCGAGGCGACCGGGCCGGTCAGACGCAGATGGGCGTAGGGGGCGTCGAGCGCCGCCTCCACCTGGGGCTTGAACAGATAGATCGCCCCGGTGATCGCCAGGATCAGGACGAAGGGCACGCAGAACAGACCGGCATAGAAGTGCCAGCGCCAGATCAGCCGGTGCAGGAGGATGCGACGGGTCGCTTGCTCACGATCGGTCATGGCGCTCACCAGCGGGTCTTGAGGTCGAGGACATAGGTCCGCTGCGGCAGGGGGTGCGCTACATAGGCCTGGTCGTTGTTGAGGTTGTCGACGCCCAGGCTGACCTGCGCCTTGTCGGTGACATCCCACGACAGGCGGCCGTCGATCGTGAAGTACTCCGACTGGAACCCGTAGGCGTCGCCGCGGCTCAGGCCGAACAGGTCGGAATTGGGCCGGGTGGCGTAGCGCCAGCCCAGCGAGGCCTTCAGCCGGTCAGTGATCCGGTAGCGCAGGTTGCCGTTCGACCGCCATTCCGGGATGCGCGGGAACATCACCCCCTCGGCGGCCGGGGCGGCGGCGTTGCGGATGGTCTTGGCGCTCATCCACGAGGCGTTGGCGTCGATGTCCAGGCCCGTGATCAGGACGTCGGCAGCCTCGACGATCAGCTCGACCCCGTACTGCCGCACCTTGTCGACGTTCTTGTAGGAGGAGACGACGGTTCCGTACGGATTGAGGCCGCTGAAGCTGAAGATGGCGTCGTCGATGTCCTGGTAGAACAGGCTGGTGGTGGTCCGCACCCGCCCGAAGCTGCGGCGCAGGATCACGCTCGCGTCCTTGGATTTTTCCGGCTTGAGGTTGGGATCGAAGCTCTGGGGATCGATCTGGCGGGTCACGTCGTCGATCCGCCCCTGGAACAGCTCGCCGACCGTCGGGAACCGCTCGGCCGTGCCCAGGCTGACCTGGATCTCCCAGTCGCCCGGCAGCGGACCTTGCAGGCTGAGCTTGGGGCTGACCGAATTGTCGTCGCGGCTGGGATAGCGGCTGTCGACGCGGGCGCCGTTCAAGAGCTTGCCGATCCCGCCGTCGTAGGCCCGCCACTGGTCGAAGCGCAGGCCGCCGGTCAGCCGCCAGTCATGGCCGATATCGATGACGTCCTCGGCGAAAACCCCCCAGAGGCTGGTCTTGCCATAGGTCGAGGCCGAATAGACCGGGTTCGTCGCGTCCTTCCAGCGGGCGGTCGAATAGGTGTCCTGGTTGGTCTCATAGAGGTTGGCGTTGAAGCCGACCGCCACCCTGTGGACCCCGAAGCTTCGTTCCAGGGTTCCGTCGGCGGTGCTCCAGCCGGGCGTGCGGCCGAGCGTCTGGGTCCCGCCCCCGTTGGCGGCGCCGGTCAGATAGTCCTTGGAGGTCCGGGCGTCCTGCCGGGCGATCCAGTAGCGGGAGAGGTTCAGGGCGCTGTCCCAGCCGGCCAGGGGACCGGCGAGCTTGGCGCCGACCAGATATTCCGTGCGGTCGGTCTCCGAGAGGGTCAGGCCGGTGGCGTTCCAGGTCTTGCCGCCATAGCTGACCTTGCCCTGATAGACCGGGTTTCCGGCGGCGTCCTTCAGGAAGCTGCGGGCGTCGGTCAGGTCCTGGTTGGTCGTCCAGATGAAGCCCATGGCCTGGGCGGTCCAGCCGTTGTCGGCCGCGTAGCCGACCCTCAGCCGGACCTGGTCCTGCAGCACGTGGGCGGGGGAGGCGGCGCCGAACACCGGGGTCGCCAGCCGCTTGTCGTCATAGGCCCCGGTCACCGGCGTCCCGGTCCCGGTGGTCGCCGTGAGCAAATTGTAGGTCATGGACTGGCCGACATTGTCGAAATGCCGGACGCCGGCGCGGACACTCCAGGGGCCGGAGGTGTGGGAGAGGCCGCCCTCGAAGCTGTAGCCCTCGAAGGTCTGGTCGAAGCCGTACTCCTTGAACGGCATGACCATGGTCTGGGCGGTGGCGTAGACCTCCTGGCCCTCGGGTTCGCGGGTGGTGACCGAGATCACCCCGCCCATGGAGTTGCCGCCATAGCGGGCGGAATAGGGTCCATAGACGATGTCGAACTGGCGCACCTCGGAGGGGCCGACCACGTTCCACTTGGGCGGATAGTCGTAGCGGTTGCCGAGGAAGTTCGAGACCACGAAGCCGTCCACCAGCACCAGGGTGCGGGCCGACTGGACGGTGTTGGCGCCGCGCAGGGCGACCACGGCGTTGTCGTCGCCGGCGAAGCGTTTGCGCACGAAGAAGTTCGGCGCGTACTTCATCAGGTCCTCGACGTTCAGGGCGTTGATCGCCTCGAACTCGGTCTTGCCGAGGCTGACCGAGAGGCCGCGGGGCTGGACGGTGATGGGCCTGTCGCCCTGGCCGACCACCAGCACCTCGCTGATATCTGTGGCGGGGTCGGCTTCCGCGGCGTGGGCGGTGAGGGGCAGGGCGAAGAGGGCCGCGACGGCGGCGGAGCGCATCAGGCGCTGTTGAGACATGGGGGGTTCCCGCAATCCAAACGGAGGTCGCCGGCCGCGCGAAGGCGGGCCGGGGCGAAGTCGGCGTTCAGATCCGGGCGGGCGGGCCGGTGGTCGGCGGCGGCGGCGCGGCCAGGCCAAGGCCCGGGCGCTGGGTGGTGAGCAGGGGCGCGACGGCGACCTGGGCCAGCCGTTGCGGGATCAGCACGGCGACCAGCGCCGGCGCGACCGCCGAGACCGTGGCCGCGGCGAAGGTGCAGGGGTGGCTGGTCTTGCCGTCCGACCTGTGGTCGCCGCCGCCCTGGCCGGCCTCGACCTTATGGCCATTGGCGTCGAGGGTGACGGTCATCGCCCCCTGGCCGGTGCAGATGACGATGGTCGGCAGGGACGCGCGGTCCGGCGACAGCATGAAGCCGGTGGGGAACAGCAGGCGCACGAACAGCGCCAGCGCCGCGAGCGTCAGCCCCGCCGCATGTCGCCGATCCCTGATCTGGCCCCCGAGCATGTCCGGCGCCATAGACCCGGCGGGCGGGGCTTGTCCAGAGGTCAACTGTCCCGGAGAACGCCGGTCTCAGGCTGACGTTCGGTCATCAAAGGCTTGCCATTTTTCAAACGCCCGTTCATCAGCATGCCGCCATGTCCGACGATCTGACCGATGTCCAAAGCGCCGTCGTCCCCGACGGCTTTGTGATCAATCTCTGGCAGCGCGGCTTTGGCCGCACGGTCGGCCCCTTCTATTCGAAACGCGACCCGGTCACCCAGGCCGAGGTCATGGCCTTCCGGGTCGAGGAGCACCACGCCAACGGCATGAACAACTGCCATGGCGGCATGCTGATGAGCTTCGCCGACATGGCCTGGGGCCGGGTCATTTCCAACACCCGCGAGATCGGCTGGGTGACGGTCAGGCTGACCACCGATTTCATGTCCGGCGCCCATATGGGCGACTGGGTGGAGGGCGACAGCGAGATTGTCGCCGAGCAGGACGACGTCTTCACCGTCCGGGGCCGGATCTGGTGCGCGGACCGCACCCTGATGACCGGGACCGGGGTCTATAAGGGTATCCGTTCGATCTCGCGCAAGCCGGGCGAACGCGAGGCGCGGGGGTAGAACATGGCTTTGGATCCGGCGATCAAGGAAGGCGCGCCCGTCGGTTACGACGACCACCCGATCCATTCCGAACCCGGCGCCCTGCCGCCGGAGGTCCAGGCCCCGCTGGCGCCCTTCCAGGGCCGGGAGCCCGACGCGCCCAAGTGGTTCACCGACGCCATCGCCAAGGAGCCGGAGCGCAGCTTCGTCACCTCGCTGGGCACCAAGATCGAGGTCCTGACCTGGGGCGAGGTCGGCAAGCCCGGCCTGCTGCTGGCCCACGGCAATTCGGCCCACGCCGACTGGTGGAGCTTCATCGCGCCGTTCCTGGCCGAGGATTATCGCGTCGCCTCCATGTCGCTCGCCGGCATGGGCGCGTCGGACTGGCGCGAAAGCTACGCCTTCCAGGACTTCGCCGAGGACGCGGAGGCCGTGGCCCAGGCCGCGGGCCTGTACGAGGGTGGCCGAAAGCCGATCTATATCGGCCACTCCTTCGGCGGCTCCCAGGTGTTCTTCGCCGCGGCCCTGCATCCGGAGCGGATGCATGCGGCGATCCTGGTCGACACTGGCTTCGGCGGCCCGCCGCCCGGCTCGGAGGAGGCCAAGCGCTTCGAGGCCCGCAACATCCCGACCGTGGATCGCGCCAACAAGGTCTATCCGGACGTGAAGTCGGCGCTCGCCCGCTTCCGCTTCATGCCCCCACAGGCGGCGGGCAATCTGTTCGTGGCCGATTTCATCGCGCGGCGCTCGCTCAAGACCGTGCCGCTGCCCGATGGGTCCGGCGAGGGCTACACTTGGCGCTTCGATCCGGGCATGTGGAACAAGCTCGACCGCTCGGTGATGATGGGCATGACCGCCGACGGTCCGCCCAAGGTCACCCTGCCGCTGGCCCACATCTATGGCGACCGGTCGGTGGTGATGTCGCGGCGCAAGAGCGGCCAGCCTTCGCCCCTGCCGGACGACATCCTGGAAATCGCCATCCCCGATTCGGCCCACCACATCATGGTCGACCAGCCGCTCGCCCTGATCGCGGCGCTCCGCGCCCTGCTCAGCGTCTGGCCATCCTGACCGCGAAGTGGGGCTGCGGCCACGCGGCCGCTTGAGCAAGGGCGTGGGTGCGTGTATCCGGGCCTCCTTCCGTTTTCTGACCACAGAGAGACGCCACAGACATGGCTTCCGAATTTCACCGCGGCGAGATGGACATCTCCGAACAGGTCGCCACCTTCCACCTGTTCAATGGCATGACCAAGTGGGGCTCCCTGGCTCTGGCCGCCCTGCTGACGCTGCTCGTCCTGTGGTTCTGCACCCCGGCCGGCTTCCTGGCGGGCTTCGTCTCGGCCGCCGTCCTGGTGGTGATCGGCGTGATCGTCCTGCGCGAAAAGCCCGAAGCGGCCCACTAGGCCGCGCGGTGCGACGCCTTCTCCTGCCGCAGGGGAAGGCGATGCAGAAATTCTGTCAAACAGACGTTTGAATCTCACGACCTGTTCGCTGGACAGGGTTGGGTGACGAAACTAAGGTCCCTCGGCTTTCGCCTGAGGGGGGACCTGACGAATGGCCTTGATCGCCGTCACCAAGGAGAGCCGCGCTGGGGAGACCCGTGTGGCCGCCACGCCGGAGACGGTGAAGAAACTGATCGCGGCGGGATTCGCCGTGACGGTGGAAGCCGGCGCCGGCCTTGCCGCCTCCTATCCCGACGCCGACTATGAAGCGGCCGGCGCGAGCCTCGCCAAGACCGCCAAGGCGGCGGTCGAAAAGGCCGACATCCTGTTCAAGGTGCGCGCGCCCTCGGACGCCGAGATCGCCGCCTTGAAGTCGGGCGCGATCGTCGCGGCCATGCTCAATCCCTATCAGGAGAAGGCGACGCTCGAGGCCCTGGCGGCCAAGGGCGCGACCGCCTTCGCCATGGAGTTCATTCCGCGGATCACCCGGGCCCAGGTGATGGACGTGCTGTCCTCCCAGGCCAATCTCGCCGGCTATCGCGCCGTGATCGAGGGCGCGGAGGCCTTCGGCAAGGCCATGCCGATGATGATGACCGCCGCCGGCACCGTCGCCGCGGCCAAGGTCTTCGTCATGGGGGTCGGCGTCGCCGGCCTGCAGGCCATCGCCACCGCGCGGCGTCTCGGCGCCGTCGTCACCGCCACCGACGTGCGGCCCGCCACCAAGGAACAGGTCGAGAGCCTGGGCGCCAAGTTCCTCGCCGTCGAGGACGAGGAGTTCAAGAACGCCCAGACCGCCGGCGGCTACGCCAAGGAGATGAGCGCGGAATACCAGGCCAAGCAGGCGGCCCTGGTCTCCAGTCACATCGCCAAGCAGGACATCGTCATCACCACCGCCCTGATCCCGGGCCGTCCGGCGCCCAAGCTGGTCAGCGCCGAGCAGGTCGCCTCCATGCGCCCGGGCTCGATCCTGGTCGACCTGGCCATCGAGCAGGGCGGCAATGTCGAGGGCGCCAAGCTGGGCGAGGTCGTGACCACCGCCAACGGCGCCAAGATCCTGGGTATTCCCAACCTGCCCGGCCGCATCGCGGTCGACGCCTCGGCGCTCTACGCCCGCAACCTGTTCGCCTTCGCCGGCCTGTTCCTGAACAAGGAGGGCGCTTTCGCCCCCGACTTCGAGGACGAGATCCTGAAGGCGGCCCTGGTCACCCAGGGCGGCGCGATCGTCCACCCGTCGCTTAAAGCCTGATTTCGGAGGTCCCTATGGAAGCCGTAGATCCCACAGTCTTCCGCCTGGCCATCTTCGTGCTGGCGATCTTCGTCGGTTACTACGTGGTCTGGAGCGTGACGCCCGCCCTGCACACCCCGCTGATGGCGGTGACCAACGCCATCTCGTCGGTGATCATCGTCGGCGCGCTTCTCGCCGCCTCGGCGCATGGCGTCGGCGGCGGAGCCCTGACCGGCAGCGTGTTGATCTCCAAGGGGGCCGGTGCGGTCGCCGCCGCCTTCGCCGCCGTGAACATCTTCGGCGGCTTCCTGGTCACCCAGCGCATGCTGGCCATGTACAAGAAGAAGGACAAGGCGAAGTGAGCGCGAACCTGGCAGCCATCGCCTATCTGATCTCGGGCGTCCTCTTCATCCTGGCCCTGCGGGGCCTGTCGTCTCCGACCACCAGCCAGGCGGGCAACCGCAACGGCATGATCGGCATGGCCATCGCCGTCGGCGTGACCCTGCTGACCCTGTTCAGCCAGGGCAAGCTGGACGCCATCACGCTGGGCCTGATCGTCGGCGGCGTCGCCGTCGGCGGGACGGTGGGCGCGGTGATCGCGCGTCGGGTCGCCATGACCTCGATGCCGCAGCTGGTCGCCACCTTCCACAGCCTGGTGGGCGCGGCGGCCTGTCTGGTGGCGGTCGCCGCCATCTACACCCCGGCCGCCTACGGGATCCTGGGGGACAATGGCCACATCCACCTGAACTCGCTCGTCGAGCTGTCGCTCGGCCTCGCGATCGGGGCCATCACCCTGACGGGCTCGATCATCGCGGCGCTCAAGCTGAACGGCAACATGTCGGGCGCGCCGATCCTGCTGCCGGCCCGCCACCTGCTGAATATCGTCATCGCGCTCGCCATCGTGGGCCTGGTGGTGCTGCTGGTGATGAGCGGCGGGACCGCCATCTGGGCCTTCTGGGCCATCGCCGCGCTCAGCCTGCTGATCGGCGTCACCTTGATCATCCCGATCGGCGGCGCCGACATGCCGGTCGTGGTCTCCATGCTGAACAGCTATTCCGGCTGGGCGGCGGCGGCGCTCGGCTTCACGCTCGAGAACATCACCCTGATCATCACCGGCGCCCTGGTGGGCTCGTCCGGCGCGATCCTCAGCTACATCATGTGCAAGGCGATGAACCGCAGCTTCATCTCCGTGATCCTGGGCGGCTTCGGCGCCGAGGACGCGGCGGCGGCGGGCGGCGGCAAGGTCGAGACCGGCCGGTCAAGCAGGGTTCGGCCGACGACGCGGCCTTCATCATGAAGAACGCCTCGAAGGTGATCATCGTCCCCGGCTACGGCATGGCCGTCAGCCAGGCCCAGCACGCGCTGCGCGAAATGGCCGACAAGCTCAAGGAAGAGGGCGTGGAGGTGAAGTACGCCATCCACCCCGTCGCCGGCCGCATGCCCGGCCACATGAACGTGCTGCTGGCCGAGGCCAATGTGCCCTATGACGAGGTCTTCGAGCTGGAAGACATCAACGCCGAGTTCCCGACGGCCGACGTGGCCTTCGTGATCGGCGCCAATGACGTCACCAACCCGGCCGCCAAGACCGACCCGACCAGCGCCATCTACGGCATGCCGATCCTCGACGTGGAAAAGGCCCGCACCGTGCTGTTCGTGAAGCGCGGCATGAGCTCCGGCTATGCCGGGGTCGAGAACGAACTGTTCTTCCGCGACAACACCATGATGCTGTTCGGCGACGCCAAGAAGATGGTCGAAGGCATTCTGAAGGGCCTCTAGGCCCGCAGGGCTCCTCCCCTCGGGGAGGAGCCCGTCGGCGCTGCGCCGGTTTGTCGCCCCCCGTTTAACGGTTTATCCGCCCAATCCGGTCCATGAAGGGCCCGACAAGAGCCGGCCGCCGTCAGGGCGTGACCGGGCGCGTGGGGACTTCGGGTTTGACGGACAGGCCTTCAGGGCATGGATTTGCGGGCTGGGCGCTGACGCTCGGCGGGGCGGGCGCGCTTGCGCTGGCCCTCATCGCCGTGGCCCATGCCGCCCTGCCGGCCCAGATCCGTCCCCAGACCGCCCAGGCGGCGGACGCCATAGCCGACCCTGAGCCTGAGACGGATCCGCCGTCCGGGCCCGCGTTTCTGGCCTTCGGCCAACCGGTGCCGGGACGCAAGATCATCTCCCCCTGGGGCCTGCGCAAGCTGCCCTGGGAAGACCATGGACGCCTGCATGCGGGCGTCGACATCGCGGCAGGCGCCGGCGAGCACGTCCTGGCCGTGGCCGAGGGCAAGGTGGTCAATCGCGGCGTGGCCATGGGCTATGGCAACTTCATCGAGGTCCGCCATCCCGGCGGCCTGACCAGCTTCTACGCCCATCTGGGGTCGGTGGAGCGGCGCATGAAGATCGGGACGCCGGTCCTGGCCGGCACGCCGATCGCCCGCATCGGCAATGGCGGCACCTCGACCGGGCCGCACCTGCACCTGGAAATCCGCCACGACGGGGAGCCGATCAATCCGATCCTGTTCCTCAATCGCCGGTTCCAGACCCCCGCCGACCTGCCGGTGGAGATGGCGACCAATATCTCGCCCCGCGTCCGCATCGCCTATGTCTCGACGATCCCGCAGAGCAAGCGCGAGATCATGCAGGAAAAGCTCGACAAGGCCCGGGGCGGCAAGCGCCACCGCCGCCTGCCGCACGACCTGCAGCTCGCGGAGCTGGCGCTGCGCAACAGCGCCGACTGAGGCAGGCGCGCGGGCCGTCGGCCCGGTGATTCGGTCTCGAAATCTGCGCGATCCCGTCAAAAACCAGCGTTTGCTCACCACGCTTGCCGTGGCCGAAGCTTGGGCGCAGGCTTACCCCAATAAATAGGGGGAGACGACCATGCGTTGTGTCACGAGCGGGCTCATGCTCGCGTCGGTTCTTGTGCTGTCCGGCCTGGCCGGGTGCTCCAAGTCGGAGCAGGCGGCCGCGCCGGCTGCGCCCGCGGCCTTTTCCCTGCCGGCGGCCGAGGGCGAGGACGGGGTGATGACCGCCCAGACCGCGACGGTTCAAGGCGAAAAGGGCTATGCCGCCAAGGTGGCGGTGACGCCGATCTGGCGGGTTCAGGGCGGGGTGATGAACATCACCTGGTACGCCGGCCTGTCCCAGACCAAGCGGTTCTTCAACATCTCCGAGGAGACCGGCGATCCCAAGGGCAAGCCGACCTGGGTGACCAATCCTGAGCAGGGGGTCCGGGCCGTCCGCGTGAAGTTCGACGGCGGCGCGCCGGCCGCGGTCAAGCCGACCACCACCCGCGCCCAGTTCCCGACGCCGGCGGGCGCCAAGGCGGTGACCGAGGTCGAGATCGACTATGGAGATCCCAAGGCGCCCCAGACCCTCGTCTGGAAATAGGGCGCGGCGACGCTTGCGCTGGGCGGGCGGGGGCTCATAAGTCTGGGCCTCCACCTCACCCTTCGCGGAGGCGCGCATGGGCGCGAGCGCCGGACTGCACACGTCGCGTGGCGAGCTCATCGACATTGGCGGGCGGCGATTGCGGATGGTCCGGGCCGGGCCCCGATCGGCGCGGCCGCTGATCGTGTTCGAATGCGGCGCCTGGGGCTGTGCGGCGGACTGGGCGGTGGTGCAGGATCGCCTGGCGGCCAAGGGGCTGGCGAGTCTCGCCTATGATCGCGCCGGGCTGGGGTTCTCGGACGCCGGGCCCACGCCCCGCGACGGGCGGGCCATCGCGGCGGACCTGGAAGCCCTCCTGGCGCACGCCGGGGAGTCCGGGCCCCTGATCATGGTCGGCCACTCCATGGCCGGACTGATGCTGCGGGTGTTCACCCCGCGCAACCGCGAGCGGGTGAAGGGCGTGGTGCTGGTCGACGCGGTCACGCCCGACATGATCGAGCATCCCAAGGCGGGGCGGGCCATCCACGGCTACCGGCGGGCCATGGACCTAGTCGGTCGGTTCTCGCACCTCGGCTTCATGCGCCCCGCGGCCCTGGTGATCGGCGACCTGATCGGCCTGGAGGGCGAGGCCTCGGCCGAGAAGCGGCATATCTATGGCCTGGCCTCCCACGCCAAATGGGCGGCCGAGGAGGTGCAGGCCTGGCCGGAGACCTCCGCCCAGGGGCGCGAACCCTTCGACCCGAACCTGCCGGTCGCGGTGGTGACCGCCGGCGCGTCCCGCGTGCCCCCCAACGTCAAGGCCATGCAGCGCGCGCCCGCCCGCCAGTCCGCCGCCGGCTATGAGGTCGACGTGCCGGGCGCGACCCACGCCAGCCTGCTGGGCCGCGCCTTCGCCGATCCGATCATCGCCGGGATCGACCATGTGATGGCCGAGGCCAAGGTCTAGGGTTCACGCTCGACGAGGCCGGAGGCGGCGCGCAGGCGGGCGAGCGACAGGCTGCGCAAGGTGACGCCCTCTGCCTCCGCCAGCACCGGGCAGGCGATCTCGGGCGCTGTGATCAGGGGCAGGGCGCCGCGGGCGCCGGCCTGGAGCCGCGCCAAGTCGCGCGCCTGGGCGGGCGGCAGCCGGCGGGCGTGACCTGACAGACCGGTGAGGGTGATCGGCCGGTCGCTGCCGATCTCGAACCGTCCATCCCACACCGCCGTCGTCCCGGCCTCCAGAACCAGGGATCTGACGGCTGCGCGCCGCATCTCGCCCGGCTCCCGTCGCCAGGTGATGTCCTGCTCATTCGCCTCGATCCGCGCGCCGGCCAGGGTGGCGATCACCGGCGCCTCGCCGCGCAGGGCCGTGGTCAGCCGGTCGAGCCGATCCCCGCGCGGCGGCCGCCGGGTTCCGGCGGCGCAGAGGGCTGCGATGGCGGTCAGGGCCCGGGCCTCGCCGACCTCGGCCACGCGCAGGGCCTGGCGGGACAGGATCAGGCCGCCGCCGATGTCGTCGCGGACCGCCCGGCCCAGCCCGACAATCGCCGCTGGACGCGCCAACGCCTCGGGTGTGACGCCGGCGGCCCTGACCCGAGCGCGGGCGGATTGCGGATCGGCATTGGCGGGGTCCTCGATCCAGGTCTCGCCCCGATCGGTCAGCCAGGCCCGCAGATCCGCGCGCCGGATCTCAAGCATAGGCCTAAGCAGGAAGATGTCGCGCCCCTCCGGCCACACGGGGGACGGCGCCCATTCCCGAGGATCGGGGACGGAGGCGCCCTCACGACGCATGGCCGCCGCCTCGGCGCGGTCGTCTGCGGTGTGCCCCAGCAGGATCACCTGGGCGCCCGCCTCGCGCGCCGCCTCGGCCAGCAGGGCGTGACGGGCGGCGCGAGCGGCGGCGGGCAGGCCGGTCGCAGGCTTCTCGCCGATCCAGGCCAGGGGGCGGAACGCCGCGCCGAGGCGGGCGGCGTGGCCTGCGCAGGTTCGGGTCCAGTCGGCGCTCTGCGGCCGGAGCTGGTGGTCCACGGTCAGGATCAGCAGACGCCGTCCGCGGGCGCGGGCCCAGGCCGCGGCGATCAGGCTGAGCGCCAGGGAGTCCGAGCCGCCGGACAGGCCGACGGCCAGGGGTGCGGGGCTGTCCGGCCGCAGCCGGGCGTCGAGCCGGGCGGCGATCGCGGCCTCTACGCCGCGCACTTGGCCTGGGTGCGGGTGGCCGCGGCGCGGTTCTGAACGGCCGGGGGCGCCTTGGGATAACGGCGGGCGAACTCGTCCAAGGTCTGGCAGGCGTCGGTCGGCTTCTTCAGGGCCACCAGCGAGCGGGCCAGCTCGACCACGGCGTCGGGCGCCCAGGCCGTCGTCGGCCAGCCGCGGATCGCGCCGATATAGGCGGTGGCGGCCTCGGAATAGGCGCTGCGGGCGGTCAGCGTCTTGCCCAGCCAGTAGCGCGCCTCAGGGGCGCGGGGGCTTTCGCCATAGCGGGCGACATAATCCTGGAAGGCGGCCTCGGCACCGGAATAGTCGCCGCTGAGCATCAGTTGCCGGGCCTGGGTGAAGGCTTCCGAGGCGGTCTGCACGGGGGCGGCGATGGGCGCCGCCTCGCCAGGCGCGCCGGCCAGACCGGCGCCGGACGACATGGTCATGGCCGAGGGTGCGGCCGGGGCCTGGGCCTGCTGCTGCTCCAGGCTGGCGGCGCGGGCGGCCAGGGCCTTGTTGTCGGCCTTCACGGCGTCGAGGTCGCGCCTGGCCTGTGCCAGATCGTGGCTGGTCACTTCCAGCTGGCCGTTCACCCGGGTGAGGGACTGTTCGAGGTCGCCGACCCGGCGGGTCAGCTCCTGCAGCTGGTAGTCGGTCTCGGCCGGCTGGACCACGACCGGCTTTCCGGAATCGCGGCCCTGGAAGACGATGGCGCGCAGTTCGCGCAGCACCTGCTCCATCCGGTCCAGCCGCCGGGAGTCCCGGGCGTCCAAGGGATCGATCGGGGTCTGGGCGAGCGCGGGCGCCGTCGTGGCCAGGACCAGGGCGGAGGCGAGAGGCAGGGCGAGGCGACGCAGTTTCATGGTCTCATCATCTACCGGAGGGGTGGGCCAAATTGGGGCCGGCAGGGCCGACAAGTCGAGCCCTCAAATGCAAAGAGGGGGCCCTTGTGGGGCCCCCTCTCGCACTCTCCTCGAACTGTACGCTTAGCGCGCGCCGCCGGTGATGGCGGTGTGGCCATTCCGGTTGCGCTGATAGGAGTCTTCCGACGTGCCCGGATCGATCGGGCGTTCCTTGCCGAAGGACACCGTCGAGATGCGGGCGGCGGCGACGCCGCGCGAGATCAGGTACTCGCGGATCGAATTGGCGCGGCGGGCGCCGAGCGCCAGGTTGTATTCGCGGGTGCCGCGTTCGTCGGCGTTGCCTTCGATGCGGACCATGACCGACGGATAGCGCACCAGCCACTGGGCCTGGGCGTTCAGCACCGGCGCGGCGTCGGCGCGGACGTCATAGCGGTCGAAGTCGAAATAGACCCGGTCGCCGATATTGATAACGAAGTCCTGCTCCGAGCCGGGGATCGGGCCGTTGGGGCCGGGCGCGGGCTGGGGGGCGGGCGGATAGTGCGGCGCGGGGGCCGGCGTCGGCGCGGGCGTCGGCTTGGGCCGCGAGGCGCAGGCGGTGACGGACACGGCGCAGGCCGCGACAAGCGCCAGTCGAAGGGCTTGCTTGGTGCTGAAGCTCATCTTGGGCTTCTCCTCAGGCTGGGGTTCGGCGACGGCGCGGGATGCGCCAATGCATGAACTGTAACTGCTTTTTGTTGTCCCGCACATGTCAGAGAACCGCTTGAATGTTGCCCTGACATCTCATTTCTCTCGTCAGTTGAGCAAAGGCGACCATGCAGGGTCCGATCCTGACCCCGGATAGGGCGCCGGGCGCAGGATTCGACCGGTCACGTCCACGGTCCACAAACGCGGGGGTCCGCCGGGCGTTTCCCGACTGAACATCAAAACGCGGCCATTGGGCGCCCAGGTGGGGCTTTCATCCAGATAGCTGGTGGTCAGCAGGCGCTCGTCCGAACCGTCGGGCCGCATCACCCCGATGTGGAACTCGCCGCCCGTCTGCTTGGTGAAGGCGATGAAGTCGCCGGTCGGGCTCCAGACCGGGGTGGTGTAGCGCCCCTGGCCGAAGGAGATGCGCTGCACGCCCGAGCCGTCGGCGCCCATCACATAGAGCTGGGGCGAGCCGCCGCGGTCGGAATTGAACACGATGCGGCTGCCGTCCGGCGAGAAGGAGGGGGAGGTATCGATGGCCGGGTCGCTGGTCAGCTTGGTGCTGACCCGGCTCTTCAGGTTCAGCACATAGATGTCGCTGTTGCCGTTGCGCTCCACCGAGAAGGCCACGCGGCCGCCGTCCGGCGAGAAGCGCGGCGCATAGACCATGCCCGGGAATTGGCCGATCGACTCCCGGCGGGCGGTCTCCAGATTGAACAGATAGATCGCCGAGCCCTCGGGCTTCAGCGTCATGTAGGTGATTTCCTGGCTGGTCGAGGAGAACCGGGGCGACATGACGATGTAGGAGCCGTCGGTCAGGTAGCTGGGATTGGCGCCGTCCTGATCCATGATGGCCAGGGTCTTGGTGCGGTTGAGCCGCCCGCCGCTCTCGGCCACAAAGACGATGCGGGTGTCGAAATAGCCCTTCTCGCCGGTCAGCCGCTCATAGACGGCGTCGGAGATCTTGTGGGCCACGCGCCGCCAGTTCTCAGGCGTCGAGGTGAACTGCAGGCCGAGCAGCTGCTGCTCCGAAAATACGTCCCAGAGACGGAAGTCCACCCTCAGCCGGCCGCCCTCGACGGTGACCTGGCCGTTGACCAGGGCCTGGGCGTTGATCGACTTCCAGTCGGGGAAGCGCGGCTGGACCGAGACGTTGAGGCCCTTCTCGATGAAGGCGTTGGGGTCGATCGGCTTGAACAGGCCCGAGCGCTCCAGATTGCCGGTTATGACCTGGGCGATCTCGGCGCCGCGCTGGCCGCCGAAGGCGGGGATGGCGATGGGCAGGGGCTGCACGTCGCCCTTGTTCACATCGACCTCGATCTGGGCGGAGGCCGTGACCGGCGCCAGGGCGAGGCTGGCGGCGAACACCGCGCAGATCGCCAGCATGAGGGTCTTCAGGCGCATGGACATCTCTCCTCCTCGAGGCCTCAGCCGCCGCAGGCTTCGCGGGCGTTGAAGTTCACGGTGACGCGCTGACCGAAAAAGTCATGCGGTAGATTGCTGAACGGCGCGGCCTGGTGCACCGCGCGGATGGCGCGCTCGGCTGCGGCCTTGGTGACGGAATTGCCGCTCTGGTCCAGGCCGCCGGCGTCGACCATGCCCACCAGCTGGCCGCCGGGGCCGAGGGTGAAGGTCACGCGGACCTTCACGTCGCGACCGCCCTCGACCTCGCAATTGGGGTTCCAGCGGCGCTGCAGCTCGTCGGCCAGGCCGGCGAGCGCATTGGCCGAATTTCCCACGCCGGCGCCGGCGCGCGGCCGCTCCTGCAGGGCGGTCGAAGCGCGGTTCGGACCCTTGGCGGCCGACGACGCCTTGCCGCCGGCCGGCTGGCTCTTGGCGATCGAGCGGGCGAGCGCGTCGAGGTCCAGGCCGGCGGGCTTGGCGGCGGGCTTCTTCTGACCCTTGGCGTCCGGCACGGGGGCAGGCGCGGGCGCCGGCTTGGCCGCGGGCTTGGCGGGCTGAGATTGGGGTTGCGGCGGTGTGGGCGTCGGCTTGGGCTGAGGTTGCGGCTGCGGCGCCGGAACCGGTTGCGGCTCGGCCTCAGGCGCCGGGGTCTCGACCTGGGCGGTCTGTTCCTTGTCGGCCTGCACCGCGGCGCGCAGGTCGGTGAACGTCGAGTTGGAGACGATATTGACCGGCACCACCGTGCCGATGGGCAGCTCCTTGACCACCGGCCAGGACACCAGGGCGAAGACCAGCAATCCCGCGTGCAGCAGGATCGAGACGATCATCGCCCAGGAGAAATCCGACCGGTCGCGCATCGGCGTCTAGGGCCTGAGCTGACCGGGCTTGTCGCCCGAATTGGCCCCGCCAGACGCCCCGCTGCTGGAGGAGGGGCCGCCGGTGTCGGTGAGCAGGTTGATCGAGGTGAAGCCCGAGGTCGACAGCGCCGCCATCACCTGGGCGACGATCGCATAGGGCGCCCGGCCGTCGGCCCGCACATAGATGGGCTTCTTGGTGTCGGCGCCGGTCATGGCCTTCAGCCTGGGCGACAGTCCGGCGAAGGGCACGGGGTTCTCCTGGATGTAGAGCGAGCCGTCGGCCCGGATCGAGACCGTGATCGGCTCGTTCTGGTCCTGCATGGCGCCGGCCTCGGTCTTGGGCAGCTCGACCGGCACGCCGACCGTCAGCAGGGGCGCCGAGATCATGAAGACGATCAGCAGCACCAGCATCACGTCCACCAGGGGCGTGACATTGATCTCGGCGAGCGCGCCGCGGCCGCGCCGGCCGCGCCGTCGGCGACCGCCGCCGCCCGCGTTGAAGGCGTCGTGAGCCGACAGGGCCATCTCAGCTGCGCTCCGAGATGCGCCGCTGGATCGCGGTCGACAGGTCGTCGGCGAAGCCTTCAAGGCGCGCAGTGTAGCGGGCCGCGTCGGTCGAGAACTTATTGTACGCAATGTAGGCCGGAATGGCCGCCATCAGGCCGATGGCCGTGGCGAACAGGGCCTCGGCGATGCTGGGGGCGACAACCGCCAGATTGGTGTTCTTCTGGATCGCGATGGCCTGGAAGGAGTGCATGATCCCCCAGACGGTCCCGAACAGGCCGATGAAGGGGCTGGCGGTGGCGACGATGGCGAGCGAACCCAGGCCGTCCTCGATGCGCAGGGCCTCGCGGGCGATGGTGGTGTCGAGCACCCGGTCGATCCGCTGGACCAGGAAGGCGGCCTGGGTGTCGGTGGCCAGGCTCTTGGCGCGGGCGTCGCGCCATTCGCGCAAGGCCCCCTGCAGCATGCGGGGCAGGGCGTGGCGCGGACGCTCCCCGGCCTCCTGGGCGATGTCCTCCAGGCTGCGGCCCGACGACACCTGGGCCTCGAACTTCTCGGCCTGGCGGTTCAGCACCGTGAACCGGAACAGCTTGTCGATGATCACGGTCCAGGACCAGAGCGAGGCGAGCCCCAGGCCGATCATCACCCCCTTCACCACCCAGTCGGCGCGGATGAACAGGGCGATGAACGAGAAGGTCTCGGGCGTGATCGCGGCGGGAACGGCGGGGTCCATAGGGTCTTGGGCTCCGGTTGGCGGGTCCGTGTCAGGTGATCTGTAACGGTCCAGTGTCGAACTTGAGGCCAAGTCCTAGCAAAAGAGGGGCCTCAGCGTCTCCAGGAGTCCCGCAGGAGGCTTCCTGGGTCGCCCGGAAAGATCAATGCAGGCGGCCTCGACCTCAGCTTCGCAGATCAGATCGGCGCCGCGGGTGATCCTCTGGGCGATATAGAGGCGCGGCCCCTTGGCCCGGTCATAGGTGGTCCGGACCAGCAGGGCGTCGTCGATCCGCGCGGGCTTGCGAAATTCCAGCGACAGCTTCACGACCGTGAAGGCGGCCGGGTCCTCGCGGTCCAGCAGGGCCGAGTGGTCGATTCCCGCCGCCCGCAGGAAATCCGACCGGCCGCGTTCGAAGAACCGCACATACTGGCCGTGATAGACGACCCCGGTGAAGTCGGTGTCCTCGTAATAGATGCGGACCGGCAGCTGGTGCTCGCGGCCGATGATCTGGCCGGCCGTGGGTTCGAGGTCGGGCATGTGTCCTATCCGCTCATCCCGGCGAAGGCCGGGACCCAGATCCTAGATCTCAGCCTCGGTGATGTTCGATTTGCGGGCCGCGGGCAAGGCGCCTATTCCTCCTCGAACAGCGAGGATTGCCCCCCCGGCGGCAGTTGCGGCGGGGGCGTCAGGCCGATGTGGGTGTAGGCCCGCGCCGTGGCCATGCGGCCGCGCGGCGTGCGCTGGATGAAGCCCTGCTGCATCAGGAAGGGCTCGATCACGTCCTCCACCGCGTCGCGGGCCTCGGCGATGGCGTAGGCCAGCGTCTCCACCCCGGCTGGGCCGCCGGAATAGTTCTCGATCAGGGCGCGCAGATAGCGGCGGTCGAGCGCGTCCAGGCCGGCGGGGTCGACGTCGAGGCGGGCCAGCGCCCGGGCCGCCGCGCCCTTATCGATCATCTCGTGGCCTTCGGCGGCGGCGAAGTCGCGGACCCGGCGCAGCAGCCGGCCGGCCACCCGCGGCGTGCCCCGCGAGCGCGTCGCGATCTCCAGGGCGCCGTCGGCGGTGAGCCCCACCCCCATCTTGCCGGCCGCATGGGCCAGCACCTTGGAGAGCTCTGCGTGGGTATAGAATTCGAGCCTGAGCGGAATGCCGAACCGGTCGCGCAAGGGGGTCGCGAGAAGGCCGGCCCGCGTGGTCGCCGCGACCAGGGTGAAGGGGGCCAGATCAATGCGGATCGAGCGGGCCGACGGCCCCTCGCCGATGATCAGGTCCAGCACATGGTCCTCCATGGCCGGATAGAGGATCTCTTCCACATTCGCCGGCAGGCGATGGATCTCGTCGATGAACAGCACGTCGCGCGGTTCAAGATTGGTGAGGATGGCCGCGAGGTCGCCCGCCTTGGCCAGCACCGGCCCGGAGGTCGCGCGGAAGCCCACCCCCAGCTCGCGGGCGACGATCTGGGCCAGCGTCGTCTTGCCCAGGCCCGGCGGGCCGAACAGCAGCACATGGTCGAGCGCCTCCGCCCGGGCCTTGGCCGCCTGGATGAAGACCTTGAGATTGCCCTTGGCCTGCTCCTGGCCGACGAATTCGGCGAGCGTCTGCGGTCGCATGGCCCGGTCCGACCCGCCCTCGAAGGGCTCGGGGTCGCCGGAGATGAGGCGGGTCATGGGGTGGGCTCCCGTTCGAGCCCTGTTCCCAAACCGCTCATCCCGGCGAAGGCCGGGACCCAGATCCATCCACCGGACCTCGAACAGGATCCCAGGCGCAGAGCCTTATGATCTGGGTCCCGGCCTTCGCCGGGATGAGCGGAATACGGAATCACCGCCCCAGCTCCTGCAGCCCGGCCTTGATCAGGGCCTGGACCGTGGCGTCATCCCCCAGCCGCAGGGCCGACTGCTCGACCACGCGGCGCGCGTTCACCTCGGCGACGCCCAGGCTCATCAGGGCGGCGACCGCCTCGCCGGTGGCCGACGGCGCGGGCGGGGCGGGCGCATGGATCTGGGCGTGGAAGGTCGCGACCGGCCCGTCGGAGAGCGGCTTGCCCTTGAGCTCGGTTACGATCCGCTGGGCGAGCTTGGGGCCCACGCCGTTGGCGCGGCCGACCGCGGCCTTGTCCTCCCGCGCGCAGGCCGCCGCCAGCTCGGCCGGCGGCAGGACGTCGAGCACCGACAGGGCGGCCTTGGGCCCCACCCCCTGGATGGCCTGCAGCATCAGGAAGGCCTTGCGCTCATCCCGGCCGAGGAAGCCGTAGAGCTTCATGCCGGCGGCTTCCGACCACTGGGTCTCCACATGGATGACGCAGTCCTCGCCGATGGCGGGCAGGTGGCTCAGCGTGCGCGATCCACAGCGGACCACATAGCCGACGCCCGCCACGTCGATCAGCAGCTCCTCCTCGCCGACCTCGGCGACCAGCCCGCGCAGACGCCCGATCATGCGGCGCTCTTGGGTGCGAGGGACTGGGGCGCGACACGGGCTGTCAGAGCGCGGGCCTTGCGGGCATGGGCGTGGGCGATGGCGACGGCCAGAGCATCGGCGGCGTCGGCGGTGGTCTCGCCGGCCGTCGGCAAGAGGCGGCGGATCATGTAGCCGACCTGGTCCTTGTCGGCCCCGCCGGTCCCGACCACGGATTTCTTGACCACGGTCGCGGCGTATTCCGCCACGGTCAGGCCGGCCCGCGCCGGGGCGACCAGCGCCATGGCCCGCGCATGGCCGAGCTTCAGGGCCGAGGCGGCGTTGTTGTTCATGAAGGTCTCCTCGACCGCCGCCTCGTCCGGGCTGTGCGCCGCGATCACCGCCTCGATGGCGTCGAACAGCACCAGCAGGCGCTCGGCGAACGGCAGGCTGTCCTTGGGCGCGATCACCCCGTGGGCCACGTGGCTGAGCCGCGACCCCTCGGCCACGATCACCCCCCAGCCGGTGCGGCGGAGGCCGGGGTCGAGACCAAGGATGCGGACAGAGGTCATGGCGCCTGCGAGTCGTCGTGTTCGGGATATGTTCCTACAGCGGCCGAGTTGAGGGGGGAAGGGTTAAGGAGGCGTGGACGGGGGGCGGCTAGCGGAGCCAGTTCTCGACGGTCAGGCCGGGGATGCGGGCGAATTCGCGTTCGTTGTCGGTCACCACCACGTGGCCCAGCGACAGGGCGTGGGCGGCGATCAGCAGGTCGTTGCCGCCGATGGGCAGGCCGCGCGCTTCCAGATCGGCGCGGATACGGCCATAGGCCTCGTCGGCGGGCGGCTCCAGGGGCAGGACCGGAAGCGCGGCCAGGATGCGCTCAAGCTGGGCGGTCAGGCGGTCGGACCCCTTTCGGGCCGCGCCGAACCGCAACTCGGCCGCCACGATGACGCTGGTGCAGACCTGGCTCTCGCCGAACTCGGTGATCCGCTCCGCCACCCGGCCGCGCGGGTTGCGGACCAGATCCGACAGGATGTTGGTGTCGAGCATGCGCATCATCAGAGCGTGACGGGGTCCGGCGCAGCGTCGTCGATCGGGCCGAAGTCCTCATCGAGGTCGGGGAGTTCGGCCAGCAGGGCGAGGAGCGACTTGGGCGGCGCGGGCTCGATGATCAGCCGGTCGCCCTCTCTGCGCATGACGGCGTCCTCGCCCGGAAGTTCGAACTCCCGAGGGATACGGACGGCCTGGTTGCGACCGTTGCGGAAGAGTTTGACGTGGCGGTGGATCGTCATACTGCGAGATTAGCATAGGCCGTGGCATAGGCCAATCGGGGTGAGGCGCCCCGAACCAACTCCCGCCCTCGGCGTTAAGCCCCCAAACGGAGCTTGACCACATGACCCTCACCCGCCTTCCCGCCGCCTTCGCCCTGGTCGCCTTGATGAGCCTGGGGGCCTGTGACCGGGACTCCGGCCACGCCCAGAAGACCACGGGCAAGATCGAGTCCGCCGTCGGCGACGTCACCGGCGACAAGTCCCTGCAGCGCGAGGGCCAGAAGGACGAGGTCGTGGGCGGGGTGAAGTCCGCGGTCGGCGATCTGAAGGACGCGGCCACGGACGCCAAGCACTAGGCGCGGCGGGCGTTCGACCGCCGGCATTCCCCCACCACCGTCTTCCCAGGCCTTGTGCCTGGGATCCCTCTGTCGGCTGGCGTTGAGGTCGTGGGTGCGCGCGGAGGCGATCGGTTACCTTTCGGCGTCTCAGCAACAGCGGCGCGAGGGGTCCCAGGCACAAGGCCTGGGATGACGGGGTAGGGTTGGCGGCGCGGGGGACGCGATATCACTGCCCAAGCTTCGCCTCGCCGGATCGCCGATGTTCTGCTAATGTTCTCGTCCCCGTTCGCCGCGGATGAGCCCCCGTGCCCCTTCCTGACTATCAGCCGGCCCGCAAGGGCGTCACGCCGTGCTTTGAGACCCGGTTCACGGCGGAGTTGGGCGCGGAGATCTGTCGGCGGGTGGCGGCGGGGATGAGCGTGGCCGCGGTGTGCCGTCTGCCGGGCATGCCCTGCAACGCCACGGTCTATCGCTGGCGGCTGTTCTATCCGCTGTTCGAGCGGGACCTTGTCCTGGCCCGCCAGGGGGCGCGGCGCGCGCAAGCGGCGGCGTTGCGGGCGCGCAAGGCGGCCCAGGCTGCGGGGAAGAAATGGCGGATGACGCGGCCCCATCCGAACAACACCTACAGCCGGATACAGGCGAGCGAGATCTGCCGGCGCCTGGTGCTGGGCGAAAGCCTTCAGGCGATTTGCCGCGACCCGGACATGCCGTGCGTGATGACCGTCTATAACTGGCTGCACGCCCATCCGGAGTTCGCCGAGCTCTACAGCCATGCGCGCGGGGCGCAGCGCGACGGGCTGGAGGATCAGGTGGACGCCCTGTTCGCGCGCCTGACCCGCTGGAACCGGCGGCGCGAGAAGCGGTGGTTCCACCATCTGCGCCTGCAGATGGGCAAGCTGGCGCCCAAGGGGTGGGACATGGAGGATCGGCGGGCGGTGGGTGTCCTGCCCTGCGAAGCGGGGGAGGGGGACCCTGCGCAGCAGGGTGGAGGGGGCGAGGTCCGGCGCGGCGGGTGAGGCCGCCCCCTCCACCGCTTCGCGGTCCCCCTCCCCCGCCAGGACGGGGGAGGAGACGGCTTGCCTTCGCTGCGAAATGCCCGACCTTGGCGGCCCTGAATGAGGAGCCCGCCCCCATGGCCGCGACCGTCAACCGGACCAGTGTCGAGAAGCTGAACCAGGCCAATATCGGCAAGTTGCCCGAGCATATCGGGCTTGAGATCACCGAGGTCGCCGACGGCAAGGTGGTGGGCCGGTTTCCGGTGCGGGCCGAGCTGGTGGCCCATACCGGCTTCCTGCTGGCCGGGGCGGTGCTCTCGGTGGCCGACATCCTTTGCGCCTATGGGGTCTCGACCGCCTGGCCGGAGGGGGCGTCGGGCTTCACCACGGCGGAGGTGAAGTGCAATTTCGTCGGCACCCTGCGGGAGGGCGAGGTGATCTGCACGGCGAGCCTGCTGCACGGCGGGCGCACCACCCAGGTGTGGGACGCCCGGGTCGAGGACGCGGCGACCGGCAAGCTGATGGCCGCCTTCCGCTGCACCCAGGTGATCCTCTACCCGCGGGCCTGATCGCCGCGCGCAACCTTTCCCGGCCCCCCGCCGTATGATCGGCGACCGGACGGACCGGGGGAGACCATCATGAAGACGGCGGCGATCATCGGGGCCGGACTGGCCATAGTCGGCGCGGGGGCCGCGCGCGCCGCGGTGGAGGAGCCCAAGTACCAGGTGACCGGCCATGTGGGGGCCGTGGAGATCCGCCACTATGGCCCGCGTCTGGCGGCCGAGGCCTCGTCCGGCGGGACCGAGGAGCAGGCCCGCAACGCCGGCTTCCGCAAGGTGGCGGGCTATATCTTCGGCGGCAATGTCGCCAAGCGCTCGATCGCCATGACCGCCCCGGTCGCCCAGGCCGCGTCGCAGAAGATCGCCATGACCGCGCCGGTGGCCCAGGCGGCCGGGGCCGGCGGGACCTGGACCGTGCAGTTCGTGATGCCTGCCCAATACACCCGCGAGACCCTGCCCGCCCCGACCGACCCGGCGGTGCGGATCGTCGACCTGCCGGCCCAGGACTATGCGGTGCTGCGCTTCTCCGGCTCGACCAGCGCCAAGGCGGTGGCGGCCAAGACCCTGGCTCTCAAGGCGGCTCTGGCCCAGCCGGGCGCGGGCTGGCGGGCGACCGGCGCGCCCGTGGCCTGGTTCTATGATCCGCCTTGGACCCTGCCGGGCTTCCGCCGCAACGAGGTCGCCGTGCCGGTGGCGCGGAACTAGGCCGGGGGCCTAGAGCCCCTTCACCTTGGCGAGGTTGGTCTTGGGGATCGCCGAGGCGAAGGCCTTGCCAGACGCCTTGGCCTTGTCGCGGCCGAGTTCGGCCCAGGCGTCGGCGAAGGCGGTGGGATTGATCCTGCCCTCGGGCGCCGGCAGCACGGTGATCGGCCGGGCGCCGAGCTTCGGCAGCAGCAGCTTCCACAGATCCGCATCGGCCACCGGCTCATTGTCCGGCGTGCGCCAACCCGCGGCCACATGGCCGGGCAGGGCGGTGATCGCCGCGCGCAGCGGCGCGGCCGCGTGGACGGTGATCGGCGTCTTGGGGTCGAGGTCGGACAGCGCCGCCGCGAGCGCCAGGGGGCCGAGACCGCCGGCCGTGGTCTGGCGCTGGCCTCCGGCCTGACCGGTCAGCTCGGCGCCGTCGGCCCGCACATAGGCCCAGCCGCCGCAGCGATAGACCGGATCGAACAGGGTGGAGACCCAGATGCGGACGCTCACTTCAGACCCTGCAGCCAGGTGATGATCCGGGCTTCCAGATCGATGCGGTGGTCGGACCAACCGTGGTCGGCGGCTGCATGGCCCGAGGCGACCCGGGTCCCGCCCTCGGCCTTGATCGCCGCGACCAAGGCCTCATTCCCCGGCGCGAGACCGTCGTCTGAGGTCAGGTTCAGGAAGGGCGTGTCCTTCAGGCCGGGCGCGGCGTGCGCGAAGGTCGTGTCGCCGAGGGTGGCGATGTCGTCCGCCATGCTGTCGGCGGTGACCCCGGCCAGGGCTTCCATGTTGTTGGCCATGGCGGCGGCCAGCGGCGCGTGCGGCGCCGCGGCGCGGAAGCCCATGTCGGCGGCCGAGATGGAGACGAGTCCGGCCAGTCCGTGGTCGTGCGCGGCGGTGTTAATCACCACCCAGCCGCCCATGCTGTGGCCGATGATCACCAGCTTGCCGGTGTCGATCCCGAGCCTGGCGGCCACCGCCGGGGTGCGGACATAGGCCAGGGTCGCGTCGGCGTCCTCGAGGTTCTGGCGGAAGCGGAACTGACCCGGGCTGCCCCAGGAGCCGCGATAGTTGAGGGTGACGACGTGCCAGCCGGCCCGCCGGATGGCCTGGGCGAGGTCGAGGTTCTTCTCATTGCCCGGCAGGCCGTGGAACAGCACCACGGTCGGATGGGGTCCGGCCCCGGCGGCCAGATAGGCGACGCCGTTGATCTCCACTCCGTGTGTGGGGATGTGCAGCACCTCCATGCGGGCCGGATGGGCGGCGTCGGCCGGCGGGTCGGTGAAGATGGCGGCCGGCAGGTCGGCGGGCGGAGCGGCCAGCGCGGGGCCGGCGATCAGCGCCGCGGCCAGGGCTGCGGCGGCCAGAGGGGTGCGGGACATGGCGTGGATCCTTCTTGCGGCGCTCATGCGGCGGCCGGGGCGCTGGGGTGAAGGGCCACAATGGCGTGGTCCGGACCCTTGCGCACAACCAGATCGGCCAGGGGGCGGGCGGCGATGATGTGTTCGCGCAGGTTCTTCAGATTGACCTGGTCCCAGACCAGGCGGGCGAGGTTGGTCACCGCCTCGCGGTCCATGTGGCGGAAGCGGGCGTAGAACGAGGCGGGATCGTCCTCGGCCGCCTCCCAGAAGCCCAGGAAGCGCTCGACGTACCAGGCCTCGAGGTCGGCTTCCTCGGCGTCGATATAGATGAGCGCGTCGAGCAGGCTGGCGGGGCCGGTCTCGGGGCGGCGGAGCGCCAGGCCCTCGATGATCAGCACGTCGGGGGGATCGATGCGACGGGTGAGCGCCGGGTCGACGTCATAGGTGATGTGGGAATAGGCCGGGAAGTCGGTCGGGCCCTGGCGCACGGCGGCCAGCGCGGCGGCCAGGGCGGCGTGGTCGTAGCTCTCCGGAAAGCCCTTGCGGTCGGTGAGGCCCAGCTCCGCCAGCCGGGTGTTGGTCATCAGGAAGCCGTCGGTGTGGACGATCTCGGTCCGCGCCCCGGTGGCGGCGAGCGCGCCGCGCAGCTGGGCGGCGAAGACGCTCTTGCCGGCGGCGACGGCGCCGGTGATCCCGAGGACGAAGGGGCCGGCGGTCGGGCGGCGGGGCTCGAGGGCCCGGAGCACCGCCTCCAGGGTCGGGCCGTCGGCGGCGGGATCCGTGGGGCTCAAGGGGCGGCGTCCGTCGTCGGAGAAATGGGCAGGCGCGCGACTTTGCGGGCCGCGGGGACCCTATAGCGGCGCTGATGTCTGGGGAAGCGCCGGATGGCGGGTTGCGGCTCGACCCCGATGCGACCCTCTGCTAGCCGCTGGATCAGGTTTCGAGGGGAGCGGCGGATGCGCAAGCTGGTGAGTTCGGGGTCGCCGCTGGAGCCCATCATTGGCTTCTCCCGCGCGGTGCGGGCGGGACCCTATGTGGTGGTGGCGGGCACGGCGCCGATCGCCGAGGGCGGCGGCACGGCCTGTCCCGGCGACGTGGCCGGCCAGACGCGGCGCTGCTTCGAGATCGCCGAGGCGGCCCTGATCGCGGCGGGCGCCAGCCGCAAGGACGTGATCCGCACCCGCATGATGCTGACCGACATCACCCGCTGGCGGGAGGCGGCCGATGTGCACGGGGAATGGTTTGTGGGCGTGCGCCCGGCCTGCACCTTCGTCGAGGTGAAGGGCTTCATCGATCCCGCCTGGCTGGTGGAGATCGAGATCGACGCGGTGGTGATGGACTAAAGGAGCTTCGGCAGGACGGCCGCAGCGATCAGGGCGGCGATCAGCGCGGCCAGGATCAGGCCCGCCTTGGGGCGCCCGCCCAGCAGGGGCTCGCCGGCGCCCTTGACCGGCTTGGCGGCCGGCTTCGGCGCCTGGGCCTCGGCCCGGGCCTTCTTGTACTGGGAGAGGTCGACGACCTCGGGTTTTCTCTCGGCGCTCATGGACCGACCATAGCATAGATGGGGCCGCACGCAGAAATCATGAGGCCGGTTGACGCTGGGTACGCCTTGCCGCCTGCGGATGCGAGGGGCAAATACCGATCCTGATCCTGACACATCCAAGGCCCTGCGCACCATGACCGACCTGTTCGCGCCTCTGAGCTTCGCCCACGGCCCCGCCATGAAGAACCGCTTCATGCTGGCGCCCCTGACCAACACCCAGAGCCATGCGGACGGGACCCTGTCGGACGAGGAGTTCCACTGGCTGACCCTGCGGGCCAAGGGCGGGTTCGGCCTGACCATGACCTGCGCGGCCCACGTCCAGAAGATCGGCCAGGGTTTCCCCGGCCAGCTGGGGATCTTCTCGGACGACCATCTGCCGGGCCTGACGCGCCTGGCCAAGGCGATCAAGGCGGAGAACAGCCTGGCGGTCGTCCAGCTGCACCATGCCGGCAACCGCAGCCCGGCGGACCTGATCGGCGAGGCGCCGGTCTGCCCCTCGGACGATCCGGAGACCGGCGCGCGCGCCCTGACCGGGGCCGAGGTCGCCCAGCTGAAGGCCGACTTCATCGCCGCCGCCGTGCGCGCCGATAAGGCCGGCTTCGACGGCGTCGAGATTCACGGGGCCCACGGCTATATCCTCTGTCAGTTCCTCAGCCCCGAGCTCAACACGCGCACCGACGCCTATGGCGGCTCGGCGGCGAACCGCGCCCGGCTGATCCTGGAGATCATCGACGGCATCCGCGCCGCGACCCGCCCGGACTTCAATCTCGGCATCCGCCTGTCGCCGGAACGCTTCGGCCTGCAACTGGCCGAGATCATCGACCTCGCCCGCCAGATCCTGGCCGAGGGCAAGATCGACTATCTCGACATGTCGCTGTGGGATGTCTTCAAGGAACCCACCGAGGCGGCGTTCAAGGGCCGGAGCCTGATGAGCTACTTCACCGAGCTGCCGCGCGGGAACGTGCGCCTGGGCGTCGCCGGCAAGATCATGACCGGCGCCCATGTCCGCGCCGTGCTGGAGGCCGGGGCCGACTTCGCCCTGATCGGCCGCGCCGCCATCCTGCACCACGACTATCCGCAGAAGGTCGCCGCCGACCCGGACTTCACCCCGATCGCCCTGCCGGTGACCGCCGAGCACCTGCGCCAGGAGGGGCTCAGCCCCGCCTTCGTGAAGTACATGTCGGCCTGGCCGGGCTTCGTGGCGCCGGAGACGGTGGCGGCGGAATAGGGCCTAGGCCGACGCCGTCCACCAGGTCGAGGCGTGGGTGAGGGCGGCGTGCCGCAGCATCTGCTTCTTCTCGCGGTCGCGGTCGGGACAGACGACGACGATCTGGGTCGCGCCGCGGGCGCGCAGGCGGGTGCGGGCGTTGTCCAGCAGGCTGGGGCCGACGTCGCGCCAGCGCCTCCCGTGCGCCACGCAGAAGTCGTCGATGAGGAAGGTGGCGCCGCCCGGCGCATAGACCGGCGGCGCCGGCGCGGGCTGACCGATCAGGAAGCCGACGATCTCGCCGTCCTGCTCGGCGACCAGGAAGACGATGTCCGGGCGTTGGCGCAGATTGGTGAAATGGACGCGGGAGATCGACGCCGCGTGCGGGGAGGGCCGCCAGAAGATCGGCTGCCAGAACCGGCGGCGCTCACGCTCGGCCTGGACCAGGGCGACGCAGGCCCCGATGTCGTCGCAACAGGCCGCGCGGATGACGATGGGGGCACGCTTCACCGCGCGCGCTCCACGATCAGCGGCATGCCGCCGGCGGGCTTCAGGGTGGCGTGGGCGTAGGGGGTGACCGTGTGGCCGACCACCGGGCGGAATCGGAACCGCGCCAGCCAGTGGGAGAGCACGATCAGGGCCTCGGCCTGGGCGAAGGCCATGCCGATGCAGATGCGCGGGCCGGCGCCGAAGGGGATGTACTGGAAGCGGTGATGCTCGGCCTTGGCCTCGGGATCGAAGTTCTCGGGGTTGAACAGTTCGGGCTGGTTCCAGAGCTTGCGGTGCCGGTGCACCACCCAGGGCCAGACGCTGATCATGTCGCCCTTGCGCACCCGAAGCCCGCAGATCTCGTCGTCGTCGAGCGCCTGGCGGTCCATGCGCGGCACGGGGGGATAGAGCCTGAGCGTCTCCTCCCAGACCATCTTCAGATAGGGCAGGCGCGCCAGGATCTCGGCGGGCGTTCCGCCGGCGTCCCAGGCGGCCTGGGATTCCTCCTGGGCCCAGGCCTGGGCCTGGCGGTCGCGGCTGAGCAGGTAGAGCGCCCAGGCCAGGCCGTTGGCGGTGGTCTCATGGCCGGCGACGAAGAAGGTGACGGCGTTGTCGAGGGCGAGCTTGGCCGCCTGCTTGGGCGGAAAGCGCTCGGCGAAGGCGTCGAGCAGGCGGGTCATGAAGTCGGCGCTGGGCGCGGGGCTGGACTGTCGCTTGGCGATGAAGTCGGCCAGCAGGCCGAGCAGGACCTTGCGACCCTTGTTGGCGCGGCGCTGCAGCGGGCTCTGGTCCAGCCAGGGCATGCCGAACAGGAAGCCCAGGCGGTATTCGCCCGAGGCGGCGACCACGGCGTCGATGTCGGCGGAGGTCGCCTCGAAGCTGAGGCCCGCCTCGCCGGAGAACAGGGCCTCGTTGATCACCTCGAAGGTGGTGCGGGTGGCCTCGGCGGCGACGTCGATATGGTCGTCCAGGCCCTGGGCCCAGCGGTCGGCGGTGCGCTCGGCGACGCGGGCGAAGATCGGGTTGAACTGGCTGAGCGCGGCCGGCGTGAAGACCGGGGCCATCAGCCGGCGCTGGTCGCGCCAACTCTCGCCCTCGGCGGTGAACAGGCCGTCGCCGAGGGAGGGCGCCAGGGACCGGCGGATCAGGTTCGGCTTGGGATAGTTGGCGACATTGTCGAGGAAGACCCGCTTGATCCCCTCCGGATCGCTGACCCCGACATAGTTCAGGTGCAGCACCCGGCGCTGGCGGTTGAGGACCTCGAAGGTCTCTCGCGGCCAGCCGACCAGGGGATTGCGGGCGGTCTCGCCCAGGAACATGTCGAACATGCTGGGCCAATGGTCCGTCTGTTCCGGCGCGGCCGGGCGGAAGGGCTCATGGGCGCTGCCGCGCAGGCGCACGGTCCCCGGGAAGTCAGGGGCGATATCGGTCATGTCAGGCGTCCTTCGCTGGCGCGTGGTCGCGCCCGGCTCATCCCTACGATGTAGAAATTGCGGCCCTGCGCCAAACGATATAACGGTGGTCTTCTTGTGAGTTGAGATCACATGGACCGGCGTGTTCTTCCTCCGCTGACGGCGCTGCGCGCCTTCGAGGCCTTCGCCCGCCTGGGCCGAATGACGCTCGCCGCCGACGAGCTCTGCGTCACCCACGGCGCGGTCAGCCGACAGATTCGCAGTCTGGAGACGGCGCTGGGCCTCGTGCTGACCGAAGGACCGCGCCACCGGCTGAAGCTGACCGAGGCCGGCGAGCGTCTGGCGGCGTCCTTGTCAGGCGCCTTCGATTCCGTCGCCCGCACGGTGGCGGAGCTGAAGTCGGCGGCGGCGCAGGAACTGCACCTGTCCTGCGTGGGTACGCTCGCCATCCGCTGGCTGATCCCGCGCCTGCCGGTGTTTCACGCCGCCCACCCCGGCGTGCGGGTGCGGGTGACGGAGAGCTACGCCCCGGTCGACTTCGCGCGCGAGCGCTTCGACGCGGCGATCCGCATCGCCGAGCATGTGTCGGCCCACGGGGTGGAGGCGGTCGCCTTCCTCGACAATTTCCACGGCCCCGTCCTGGCGCCCCATCTGCTGGGCGCCGGGCCGACCCGGCTGGAAGGGGTGACGCGGCTGACCACCGGCACCCGCCAGACCGCCTGGGCGGAATGGGAAGGCCATTCGGGGATCGCCCTGCCGGCCGCGCCGCACACCCAGGAGTTCGAGCACATCTTCTATGTGCTGGAAGCCGCCGCGGCCGGATTGGGCGTCGGCCTGACGCCCTGGATCTATGTGGCCGGCGACATCGCCGCCGGCCGGCTGACCGCCCCCCTGGGCTTTGTGCCCAATCCCGCGAAGTTCTGGTTCATCACCCCGGCGGGAACCGACAAGCCGGCGGTGGCCGCCTTCCGCGACTGGCTGATGGCCGAGGCCGCCAAGGCGCCAGAGCCTCCTGTGGGGTAGGGTTCCCGCCTTGGTGTCTATTGGTAACGATCCTTCTCCCCTTGCGGGAGAAGGTGGCCCTGCGGAGCAGGGTCGGATGAGGGGTCGATAGGCCTCTCCGTCGCCCAGCACCGAGATTTGTGGAGGGTTCTGAGAGACCCCTCATCCGTCGTCCATTCGGACGACACCTTCTCCCACAAGGGGAGAAGGATTGCGCCGTGTGCAGCCCGGATAGAGTGGTGACAGTCTGCTCCCCCAAAGAGGGGGAGCAGCCTTCTTCCTCAATAGGCCCCGAAGCGCTTGAGCACATTGCGGGTGATGCGGGTCACGTAAGGGTCGCCGGCCGCCAGGGCGTGGGGCCATTCGGTGGTTCCGCCGTTGAACACCTGGCCCTGGCCGCGGGCGAAGGCGGCCATGACCGCGTGGCCGCGCAGCAGGCCGCGATAGGTCGCCGGGCTCTCGTCGGCGAAGACGTCGCGGGCGATGACGTCGAGGTTCTCCGGCGGGATCAGGGGCGGATAGCCGCTGTCCTCGTCCTCGCCGAAGGCGCAGGGGGCCAGAGCGATGATCTCCAGATTGTCGGGCACGCCGAGCTTGGCCACCGGCCGGGGCAGGCCCTCGTCGTCGAATTGGAACCGGCAGCCGTCGTTTTCGTAGCCCAGGAAGGGCAGGTCCGATCCGATCACGTCGCCATAGAAGAGGTCGCAGCCCGCCAGCGCCCAATGGCGGTGGTCATAGACGGTGTAGCCGGCCTGGCCGCGGGCGGCGCAATTGCCCAGCCGGTGGTAGCCGCCGAACAGGAAGGAGAGGCCGGTGATCTCGGCCTCAGGCCGCTCGAAGGCCTGGTGGGACCAGAGGTGGGTGGCGAGCTGCGGCTGGGCGGCGGCGACCGGATCGGCCTCGAAGCCCTTCCACTTGTGGCAGACGAAGGTCGCGCCCTGGTCCTCGAATCGGACCTTCCAGAAGCCGGTGTTGCCGGAGAAGATCGCCAGGCCGCCGCCCGCATCGACGAAGGCCTCCAGCGCATCGCGCTGGCCGGCGCTCCAATATTCGCTGTGGCCGGCCAGGATCACGCAGTCATAGCCCTCCAGCACGCCTGCGCCCGCGTCGAGGTCTGCGTCGGTCAGATAGTCGAGCGCCAGGCCCTCGCCCTCGGCCCAGGCGGCGAAGGCGTGCTCCCACTTGTTGAGGAAGCCGGCGGACCGGTCATAGGGCGACAGCTCGCGGCGCCGGGGCCAGGTCGGGTCGCCGGCGAAAGGGCGTTCCTCGAAGCCGCGCGGACGCAGATTGACCAGCCGGGGAATGTCCGCGGGCGCCGCGACCAGCAGCTGCGGGAAGGGTCGCTGGGTCGACAGGACCCCGATGGCGCCGGCCATGGCCGTGGGCAGATCGGCCCGGCGGCTCATCAGGGCGGTGACGTCGCAATAGGCGTTGGCCCCGCCCCACCAGTTGTAGGCGAGGTAGGTGTTGGTCGCGAGGACGAAGGCCGCCTTGGCCCGCCTCTGGCCGACCGACGGGCGAACCACGACGAAGTGGTGGGCCGCCTCGCCGGCGGCGTCGGTCAGCACGATGTCGTAATAGCCGCTGGCCCAGTCGGCCCCGATCTCGATCTCGCAGGCGGCCGGCCAGCCGCAGCCGTCGCGGTCGGCGTGCGGCGGGGTGGGATGATCGCCGACCGCCACGCCGTCCAGGGTCAGCACCACCTGGCGCCCGGCGCCAACCCGGGCGATCTCCAGCCGGCAGGGGCCGCCGCGCGCGCTGGCGTGCAGGGCGATGCGCTCGCCGGGGGCGGCGCTCAGGCGGTCCGTATAGCAATCGGGCATGGGGTGACTCCTCTGGCGTAACCTAGTCGCAGCTATCGAAACGGGGCAATGCGGGTTCGCCGGCGAGGCGTCTTCGGAGGCCGCCGAGCTGTGTCGGAATGTCGCGATCGCTGTTGGATGTTTTATCCACCCTGATGCGGTCTAAACGCCGCATGCCACAGACCGGCGACCTCGCGGACACCTGGGAGCGGACCTCGCGGCCCGTGCCGCTCGAGGCGCGCCTGCGCGACGTCGCCGTCGAGGCCCGGCGCATGACGCCCCTGCGCCTGATCCTGGGCCTGATGACCGCCGGGATCGTCGCCCTGGTCATGACGCCGAAGGTCGCGGCGATCTGGATGGCGGTCTATGGGGCGGCCGAGGCCTGCGCCTGGCTGGCGACGGGCCCGCACGCCCGAGGCGGCCTCCTGACCCGCCGGGTCCGGGTGCGCGCCGGCGCGCTGCTGGTGGGGGTCTGCCTGTGCTGGCTGACCCTTGGCGTCATGCTGTCGCTTGGGGACACCCTGGCCCAGCGAACCTGCGCCATGGTGCTGTTCATGGGCTTCTTCGCCATGATCCTGCTGAGGTTCGTGGCCTCCCCGGTGACCTTCGTGATCGCCGGAACCATTCCGGCGACCGCCAGCCTGCTGATCATCGGCATGGCCGCCCATCGCGACTGGCGAGACCTGTTGGCCATCGCCACCGCCCTGGTGGTCTGCGGCGCCTTCGCCCTGGTGCGGGGCGTCCTGACCCCGTCCGCCCAGGCCCAGCAGCGGGCGATCAACGCCAGCCTCCACCGGCTGCAGGTCGTCACCGACAATGTCACCGACGTGATCGCCTGGCTCGATCTGCAAGGCCTGCACACCTATGTGTCGCCGGCCGTCGCCCAGGTGCTGGGCCGGCGGCCGGAGGACCTGATCGGCCAGACCCGCTACGCCCTTGTCCACCCGGACGATCACGACCTGATCCATGAGCTCGCCATGCGGCTGCTCCAGGAGCCGGATCGGTCAGAGGTCTACACCTGGCGCGCCCTGCATGCGGACGGTCACTGGGTCTGGATGCAGACCAGCGCCAAGATCGTCAGCGAGTTCGGCCGCTCCACAGGCTTCGTCGATGTCAGCCGCGACATCAGCGAGCAGGTCGCCAAGGATCAGGCCCTGCAGGAAGCCAAGGCCGAGGCGGAAGCCGCCAGCCGCGCCAAGGCGGAATTCCTCGCCAATGTCAGCCACGAGATCCGCACGCCGATGAACGGGGTGCTGGGCGCCCTGCAGCTGCTGGAGCACGAAGACCTGTCATCCGACGGACGTGAGCTGATCCGCCAGGCGGCCGACTGCGGGCGGATGCTGACCCAGCTGCTGAACGACGTGCTGGACTTCTCCAAGATGGAGGCAGGCCAGATGGAGCTGGCCGCCGAGCCCATGGACGCGGTCGCCGCGTTCGAGGCGGTGGTCGCCCTGCTGCACGACCAGGCCCGCGCCAAGGGCGTCGATCTCCTGAGCGAAGTCGCGGCCGAGGCGTCGTGGATCAGCGCCGATCCCGTGCGCGTCCGGCAGATGATGTTCAATCTGATCGGCAACGCCATCAAGTTCACCCGCCAGGGCCATGTCCGCGCGCGGCTCGAGATCATTCCGGACGCCGCGGGCGACCGGCGGATCCGCATGTCCGTCGAGGACACCGGCGTGGGCATTCCCGCCGACGCCCAGGCGCATCTGTTTGAGCGGTTCCGCCAGGCGGAGGGATCGAATGCGCGGCGGTTCGGCGGCACGGGCCTGGGGCTGTCGATCAGCCGCGCCCTGGCCCGCCAGATGAGCGGCGACATCACCTTCACCAGCGTCGAGGGCCAAGGCTCGACCTTCTGGCTCGATCTCGTGGCGCCGGCCGCGGCGCCGGTGGCGGCGCCCGAACCGGCCGAGGGCCCGCTGGAAGGGCTGCAGATCCTTCTGGTGGAGGACAACGCCACCAACCGGCTGGTAGCCGGCTCGATGCTCAAGCGCCTTGGCGCCCGGATCGACGAGGCCGAGGACGGCGCGGTCGGGGTGGAACGCGCCCGGACCGGTCGCTACGACCTGATCCTGATGGACGTGCAGATGCCGGTGCTGGACGGGTTGGAGGCCACCCGCGCGATCCGCGCCCTGGGCGGCTGGGCCCGCGAGGTCCCGATCATTGCGCTCACCGCCAATGTCATGACCCACCAGCAGGCGGCCTATCAGGCGGCCGGCATGGACGGGGTGGTGGCCAAGCCGATCAGCGCCCAGAGCCTGATCAGCGAGATCGTCCGGCTGCTGAGCGCGCCGGACGAGGCGGTCGCCGTCTAGCCGCCGTACGTCTCCATGTCCTCGTCGGAGATCTCGTAATTGCCGTAGACATTCTGGACGTCGTCGTCGTCCTCGAGCTGATCGATCAGCTTCATCAAGGTCCCCACGGCGTCACCCGAAAGCGGCGTGAGCGTCTTGGGGCGCCAGACGATGTGGGTGGTCTTGGCCTGGCCGAGCGCGCCTTCCAGGGCGGTCGCCACCTCGTTCACCGCATCGAAGGCGGTGAAGACGGTGTGGGTCTCCTCGTCGGACTCCACGTCCTCGGCGCCGGCCTCGATGGCGGCTTCCATGACGGCGTCTTCCGAGCCGGCCGAAGCGGGGAACACCAGCTGGCCCATGCGCTCGAACATGAAGGAGACGGCGCCCGTCTCGCCCATATTGCCGCCGTGCTTGGAGAAGGCGGAGCGGACATTGGCGGCCGCGCGGTTGCGGTTGTCAGTCAGGACCTCGACGATGATGCCGACGCCGCCGGGGCCGAAGCCCTCGTAGCGGATCTCGTCATAGGTGTCGGCGTCGCCGCCGATGGCCTTCTTGATCGCCCGGTCGATATTGTCCTTGGGCATGGACTCGGCCTTGGCGTTGTTCACGGCCAGGCGCAGGCGCGGGTTCATGTTGGGGTCGGGCATGCCGACTTGGCCGCCACGGTGATCTCGCGGCTGAGCTTGGAGAACAGCTTGGAGCGCACCGAGTCGGCGCGACCCTTGCGGTGCATGATGTTCTTGAATTTGGAATGCCCGGCCATTTCGTCTCGCGCTGGCTTTTTTTCGACAGACGGGGCTTCTAACTCTGGCGAGCGGCGAAGGCCAGCTTTGGCGCGTTTAGGGGGACGCGCGCCAGATCAAGGCGTTGTTCAGGGTGATGGTCTATGAAAGACCATCCCCAAGGGTGTGAGGATGAACTTGACCGATTTCCCCGACGAGATTCGCGGCGACATGCCGGGCGGCCGACCCGCCTATTGGGTGAAGAAGCCGCTGGTGTCGCACAAGGAAGCCGCCGCCCTGGTCGGCGCCTTCGCCCTGGGCGCCCTGTCGGTGGTGGCGGTGATCACGCTCGCCCGGCAGCTCCAGGGCGACCGGGACTAGGGGCGGCAGCCGGGTTCACTTCTGTAGAAGCGGACTTGGGTCGCGTGCGATCTCCGCCTCGAAGTAACTGTGGCAAGGAATGTCCGAACCGGAATGGGGGCTATCGGCCGCCAACTTGCGCAAGCTCGCCAGGTCCTGTTGGAGCCGTTCTCGTCGGGCCTGAGCTGCGCCGCCTGTGGTGTTGGAGTCGGGAAGGCTGTCCTGAATCGTCAGAGCCGCCGACAGATCGGCGACCGCCTCCGGCAGCCGCGCCGATTGCGCGTAAGCGCATGCCCTTTGAATGAAGGCATAGTCATAGGTTGGCCGGTAACTGAGCGCTGACGTGAATTCCTTGATCGCCTCGGGGAGACGCTTTTGCCCCAATAAGGCGCGTCCCCGATTGAATCGATACGCCATTCCCGCCTGAGGCCCCCTTCGGCGAACAATATCGTCCATGGCGGCGAGCGCGTTTGCATAGTCTCCTCGACGACGGTGAATTGAGCTGATCGAGATGTCCGACCAGAACGCCTCCTCCGGCCAACGCTTGATCACGTCCGCGTAGATGGATAGCGCCGCTTCGTCGTCGCCCAATAGGCTCAACCCTCTAGCCACGGCTGACGCCGCTTGCGCAGACTCAGGCGCCATGGACCGCCACCGCCGCGCATCCGTGAGCCCGGCGAAAAGCACCTGGTCGCGATCCAGGCCCGCCCGGACATCGAATGCTGTCTCGTAGAGCAGGCCGCTACGTGCCGCGAGGGCCATCGGTAGCAAAGCAGGCCTGAGGTGATCTGCGGCCAAAGCGTCGTCCAGCGACATCCGTGCCGCAGTCTTATCCCCACCCCGGCTGAGCGCCATGCCCCGCGCCAAGGCGGCCTCCGCGGTCGCTTGTGCGTCGGACGCCAAAACAGGTGTCGCGCTTGTTTGACCGGCAAGAGACTTCCCCCGGTAGCTCAGTTCGTGAACCAGGAGGTGCAAGCTGAGATCATCCGCAAAGATTCCGGAGTTCGGATCGAACTCTACGGCGACATGATCTTGGTTCGCGGCGGCGGCCTGAAGAAGGTTGAGCGCAGCGTAGGGCGAAATGCGTCCCCCGGCATCGAATTCAAATGTCATGCTTGACCCGTCGAGCCGAAAGCCGACCGTGCGACCGGTCTGTCCGATCTCGGTGACGACGCCGGAGAGGCGTCCCCAGGTCTGGGCCGCGGACGTCGAAGCAAGCGACGACGATAGCGCTATCAACGCCCAGAAGATCAATTTGCGCACGCCGGTCCCCCAAGAAGCCCCTGAAGACATCTGCCCTCGTGCAATATCGGTCAACCCGAGGTTGGGCTATCGCTTAGAAGTCCAGCCGCTCGATCGCCCCGCCGGACAGGCGGAAGGTCGCGTCCTGCGGCACGGCCTGGGCCAGGGTCTCGGCCCGGGGTAGGTTGGCGTAGACGCCGCGCAGGATGCGGCCGGAGACGCCGTGGCTGACGGCGATGATCCGGCGTTCGGGCTCGGGGGGCAGGGCGCCGAGCCAGCCGCCAAGGCGGGCGCGGGCGGCTTCGAAGCTTTCGCCGATCGGGGCGGTGAAGGCCCAGCCAGTCTCGCCGAAGGCCTCAGGATGTTGAGCCTTCAGATCGGCGCGCAGCCGGCCGTCCCATTCCCCCCAGGACAGCTCGATCAGGCGGTCGTCGGTCTCGATCGCCGGGGCGCCGAGGGCCTGGCGGATGGCTTCGGCGGTGTCCTGCGCCCGGCCGAGCGGGCTTGAGATGATCCGCCAGCCGGCGCCGCCCTCGGTAAGGCGGGCCAATGCCGCCCCGGCCTGGCGGGCCTGGTCGCGGCCGAGTTCGGTCAGGGGCGAATCGACATGGCCCTGCAGCCGGCCCTCGGCGTTGAAGACCGTCTGGCCGTGGCGGACCAGATAGATCATGCGGCGACCGGGGCGCAGGCCAGGCGTTCGCTCACCCCGCCGGCCAGGCGGAAGATGGCGTCCTGGGGCGTCTCCTGGCGGATCGTCTCGGCCTCGGTCAGGCCCAGATAGGCGCGGCGGACGAAGGTCCCGGAAATGCCGTGGCAGACCACGATCAGCCGGCGTTCGGCCTCCGGCGGCAGGCTGGCGAACCAGGGATCAATGCGCCCGGCCATGTCGGCGAAGCGCTCGCCGCCGGGCGCCTGGAAGAACCAGTCCGGCGCGTTGAAGGCCTCGGGCTCGCGGGCGCGCAGGTCGGCGTAGAGCTCGCCCTCCCAGGCGCCGCAGCCGACCTCGATCAGGGCCGGGGCGATCTCCACCTCCAGGCCCAGGGCGGCGCCGACGATGGCGGCGCTTTGGCGGGTGCGCTTCAGCGGACTGGCCAGGATGCGCCAGCCCTCCGGATCGCCGATCTCCGTCTTCAGGAGATCGGCCATGGCCCGGACCTGGGCCTCGCCATGCGGCGTCAAGGTCGATTCCAGTTGGCCCTGGAGCCGACCCTCGGCGTTGTAGTCCGTCTGCCCGTGACGCAGGAGGTAGATCACTTCTTGCGGCGCACGACCGGGTGGGAGCTGGAAAGGCCGCCGTCCACCGCGATGACCTGGCCGTTGACGTAGGATGCGTCGTCCGAAGCCAGGAACAGGGCGGCGTGGGCGATCTCCGACGGCACGCCGTAGCGGGTCATCGGGTTCAGCTGGCCGATCTTGTCCTCATTGCCGCGGGCCCGCGCGCCGTCGAAGATCGGCTTGGTCATGCCGGTCTCGATCAGGCCAGGCGCGATGGCGTTGACCCGCACGCCGGCGCCATAGAACTCATTCGCGGCAGTCTGGGCCAAGCTGATCACGCCGGCCTTGGAGGCCGAATAGGGCGAGCCGCCGGCGCCCGAGCGGATGCCGGCCACCGAGGCCGTGCAGATGATCGAGCCCTTGCCCTTGGGGATCATCACCTTGGAGGCATGCTTCACCAGGAGGAAGGCGCCGATCAGATTGACCCGCAGGACCTCGGCCCAGAAGGCGGCGTCCTGTTCCTCGAAGGGCGTCCAGCCGCCGGAGATGCCGGCATTGGCCCAGGCCACGTCGAGGGACCCGAACTCCTTGACCGCCGCAGCGACCAGGCTTTCGACAAAGGCCTCCTCGCCGGCGTCGCCGGTGAGCGAGACGACCTTGCCGCCGGCGTCCTTCACCATCTGGGCGGTCTCATGCACCGTCTCGGCCTTGTCGGCGATGACGAGATTGGCGCCTTCCTGGGCGAACAGGATCGCGCTCGCCCGGCCGATTCCGGAGCCCGCGCCGGTGATGATGGCCGTGCGGCCGGTCAGACGTCCCATGGTCGTTTCCTTCTGGTCTTTCAGGTTCAGTTGGCGCGCGCGGCGGCGGCCAGGATCGCGTCGGCGACGATGTCGAACAGGGCCGGCGGCAGGTCGTGGCCCATGCCGGGGATCACCCGCAGCTCCGCGCCGGGAATGGCGGCGGCTGTGGCCTCGCCGCCCTTCAACGGGACCAGGGGGTCGTCGGCGCCGTGCAGCACGACGGCCGGGACCCTGAGCTGGCCGAGCCGCGCGGTGCGGTCGCCGTCGCCGCGGATCGCGCCCATCTGGCGGGCGCTGCCGGTCGGGTTGAAGGCGCGGGTGTATTCGGCCACGGCGCGGTTGCGGAGCGCACCCGCGGGCCAGGGATAGGCGGGGCTGCCGATCACCTCTGCGTTCCGGACCTGGAAGGCGATGAAGGCGTCGAAATCGGCCTTGGGATCAGGACCGGCCTCAGTCAGCACCGCGCCCGCTTCCGGCGTCGGATCGAGCGTGCCCGGGGCGCCGGTCGCCGACATGATCGAGGTGAGCGAGAGCGTGCGGTCGGCATGCCCGATCGCCACCGCCTGGGTGATCATGCCGCCCATTGAGACCCCGGCGATGTGGGCCTTGTCCGCGCCCACGGCGTCCAGAACCGCCATGGCGTCGGCGGCCATGTCGGAGAGCGCATAGGTCTCGCCCGGCTGGAACCAGGTGGAGAGGCCGGTGTCGCGATTGTCGAAGCGGACGGCGCGGTAGCCCCTGGCCGTGAGCTTGGCGCAGAACGCCTCCGGCCAGCGGGTCATCTGCGAGCCCAGGCCGTTGATCAGCAGGATGGTCTCAGGACCGTCGCCGAAGACTTCGTATTCAAGCTCGACGGCGCCGTTGCGGGCCTTGGGCATGGGTTTCCTCGTTCCTTTGTTCCTCCCCTCTTGGGGGAGGTGGATCGCCGCGTCAGCGGCGAGACGGAGGGGGCCTCAACTCCGGCGCGGAGTCAAAGTCCCCCTCAGTCCGCTGCGCGGACAGCTCCCCCAGCGGGGGAGCAACCGCTTCCTTACGGAACCAGCACCACGCGGCCGACGGCGGCGCGGCTTTCGATATAGGCATGCGCCCCGGCGGCGTCGGACAGGGGGAAGACCTTGTCGATGACGACTTCCAGTTCGCCCTTGGCGGCGTCCTCGATCAGGGTCTGGATCATGTCATGGACCCGGTCGGTCATGATCTCGGCGCCCAGGAAAACCCCCGACAGCGAGCGGTTGCCGCCCATCATCGAGCCGACATCGACGACCATCGGCTCGCGGCCGGCGGCGCCGACCATTGAGACGCGGCCGCGATAGGCCAGGCTGTTGATCGAGCCCTGCAGGGTGGCGCCGCCGACCGAGTCGACGACGACATTGGCGCCCTTGTTGTCGGTCAGGCGCATGACCTCCTTGGGCACTTCGTTCTTCACGTAGTTGATGCCCTGGTCGAGGCCGAGGCGCTTCAGCTTTTCCAGCCGCTCGTCCGAGGAGGCGGTGGCCAGGATCAGGCCCGCGCCGGCCCGCTTGGCCAGCTGAATGGCGGCGACGCCGACGCCGGACGCGCCGGCCTGGACCAGCACGGTCTCGCCGGCCTTCATGCGGCCGTACTCGAACAGGCAGTCATGGGCGGTGCCGAAGGTCACCGGAATGGCGGCGGCCTTCTGGACGTCATAGCCGTCCGGGATCGGCCAGCAGTTGCGGGCGGGGACGGAGCGCAGGGCCGCGTGGCTGCCCCAGTTGTTGACGGTGGCGACCTTCTGGCCGACGCGCAGATGGGTGACCTCGTCGCCGACCGCAATGATCTCGCCGGCCGCCTGATAGCCGACCACGTGCGGGTTGGTCATCAGCGGGCCGCGCCAGCGGTTCAGGGTGTCACCGCCCTCGATGGCGATGGCCTCGACCTTGATGATCACGCCCTTGGGGTGGAGCTGCGGATCCGGAACGTCCTCGTACTTCAGGACCTCGGGACCGCCGTTCTCGTAATAGACCGCAGCCTTCATGATGCGCCTCCTAATCAATCAAACAAATGTTCGAACGCAGGCTTGTCACGCTGGCCGATCACGGGCAAGCCCAAGAAATCTAATCCGGCAGCCTTAGGGGAGGGGCCGATGGATCTGGCCAAGCCGCGTGTCGATATCGGCCTGTCGACCAACAGCCTCGAGCCCATGCTGGCCTTCTGGCAGGGCGAGGCGGGCGTGCCCTTCGATCATGTCCTGAAGATCCGCCGCGGCCAGGACCAGCACCGGCACGACGCCCTGGGCTCGGTGCTGAAGATCAACCACATGGCCGACCCGCTGCCGGACAATCCGCCCAGCGGCTATCTGGAGTTGCTGATCGCCCGGCCGGGCCTCGCGGCGCCCCGGGGCCTCGCCGATCCCGACGGAAATCGCGTCACCCTGGTTCCGCCCGGTCATGAGGGGATCGGCCAGATCGGGATCCGGCTGGGCGTGCGCGATCTCTCCGCCCACCGAAAGTTCTACGCCGAGGGGCTTGGCCTGGCCGAGGAGCCCCATCCGGGCGGGGCGGCCTTTCGCGCCGGCGAGACCCTGCTGATCCTGGAGGAACGGCCCGACGCTCCGTCCGATGCGGTGTTTCCGGGCAAGGGGTGGCGCTACATCACCTTCCAGGTCTTCAAGGTCGACGAGGAGCATGCCCGCGTCCTGGCCCAAGGCGGTCGCGAGGCCATGGCGCCGACCACTCTGGGGACCACGGCCCGCATCTCGATGGTGCGCGACCCCGACGGAAACTGGATCGAACTTTCCCAGCGCGCCTCAATCGTGGGTTCATTGGCTTAGCCGCCAGGACCGCTAAGGTGGTCGGATTCGATTGAGGCTTCCCCCGGCCCATGCCCGATACACGGAGTGACGACGCCCCCGGCGATGAGATCGCCTTGGTCATCGAGGCCATGTATCAGATCGCCGCCGATCCCGACCGCTGGGACCAGCTGGTCGAGGCGCTCGGCGAGGCTCAGCCCACCGACGATGTCCCCGCGGCCGCCAAGATGGGACTGGCCCAGAGCCGGGAGATCGCCCGCCTGGTGGGGCGCGCCGACGACGCCGCGGTCGCCCCGGAGCCGGCCTGGCTGGTGCTGTCGCGTCGCCGCCGGGTGGTCGCCGCCGGCGCGACGGCGGCCACGGTGCTTGAGGCCGGACTGGGTCGCATGGCCTTTGGCGAGCCCCTGGCCTTCGACGATCCCGCCAACAGCTGGGCCCTGGAGCAGGCGCTGGAGCGCGTCCGTCAGGAGCCGGACGGCCAGACCATCCTGAGGCTGGAGCGCGATGACGAGCGGGGGCCGTGCTTCGCCTATCTGACCCCGGCCTCGCGCCTGCCGGAGCTGGGCGGGCGGGCCGTGGCGCTTGACGACGACCAGGCCGTCGCCCTGGTGTTCCCGGCGGCCGAGGAGGCGGCGCGGCTGTGGACGGGGCTTCGGGAAAGCTTTGGCCTCACCCCGGCGGAGGTCCGGCTGGCGCGCAAGCTGAGGGACGGTCGCAATCTGAAGGACGCCGCCGACGAATTGGCCGTCAGCGTCAATACGGTGCGCAACCAGCTGCGCTCGATCTTCGAGAAGATGGGCCTGAAGCGCCAGAGCGACCTGGTGCGGGCGCTCGCCGAACTGTCCCAGATGGCCCGGCTGATCGAGGCCGGCGCCGCGGCCCGACCCGGGCCCGGCCTGGCGTCCCCGCCGATCGAGGCCCTGGCGCTCTCAGACGGCCGGCGCCTCACCTATCGCGCCTACGGACCCCGCCAGGATCGCGTGGTGCTGATGTTCCACGAGGGGCTGGGCTCGTCGTTGCTGCCGCCCGGCCTGTCCGAACACGCCCGGCGCCTGGGGGTCCAGGTGATCTGCGCCGACCGCCCGGGATTTGGCGGCTCCGATCCGCATCCCGACTACAGCTTCGACAATGTCGCCGCCGACATGGTCGAGTTGTGCGACCGCCTGGAGCTCGATCAGGTGGCGATCGGGGGCATGCTGTCCGGCGCGCCTTCGGCCCTGCAGACGGCGGTTCGGCTGGGTGACCGGACCAAGTGCGTGCTGCTGATCTCGGGCCGCCCGCCGCGCCCGTCTCAGATCGAAGGACCGCAGGATCCGATCAACCTGTTCCGCCAGAGGATCGAGAGCCATCCCTGGGTGGTGGAGACCCTCTATTCGATCATGCGGCTGCGCATCTCGGCCAACCTGATCCGCCGGTTCGTCCGCTCGTCCGCCGCAGGCTCGCCCGGCGATCAGGCCTTTCTGGAGGCCAATCCCTGGACGGTCGACTATGTGGCCGCCTATGTGACCGAGGCCCTGTCGGTGACCACCCAGGGCGCGGCCGACGAGCTGAAGGCGTTCCGGCGCGCCCGCAACATGACCCTGGCCGACCTGAAGGCGCCCCTGCGGATCTGGCACGGCGAGGAGGACCAGTTCGCCCCCCTGCCGGCCCTCATGGGTTTCCTGGGCGACCGGGCGCACGAGGTGAAGATCGTGCCGGGGACCGGGCACTTCCTGGCCCTGAGATACTGGCGCGAAATCCTCGAGGAACTGGCCCAGGCCGCCTGATCATCCGCGCGCGGCATAGTCCGTTTGGATCATGCGCCGCCTGCGACAACCCGCCACAACCGTCTGGCTTAGACCCGCCCCCAAGGGTCGCCCCCAGACGTCCCCCGCACCCCGTCCCGGTCGCCTGTCACGGCCGGGACCCCGGCGCCAAAGGACCCTGCGCGGCCAAGAAGGGGCTGGCGCAACACTGTTCAGGCCGGGGGGCCCCATGAAGAAGATCTATGTTCCTGCCGTGGCGCTCAGCGCCCTGATGCTGGCCGCCTGGGGCGCGCCCAAGATCTCGGCGCCGACGCAGCTGAAGGCGCCGACCCCGATCGAGGGCTCGGCCGGCAAATACGCCTCGCCCTTCACCTCCGACGGGGTGACCGCGGGCTGGGTGACCAAGTCCATGCAGGTCAAGGCGGCGGGCCAGATCGGCTCCATGGCCGGCAACTACGCCGGTCAGAAGGCCATGGAGAACGTGCCCTTCGTCGGCGGCTTTCTGGGCAAGAAGGCGGGCGAGGCCATGGGCCGTTCGATCGCGCTGAAGTCCATCGGGGGCGAGGAATATCTGCGCTCGTCCACCGACCTCAGCTTCAACTCGCTGCAGGACATGGCCGTCTACATGTACGTCAACTACTCGACCAATCCCGAGTACCAGAAGATTCTGGACGCGACCTACGCGATCTATCCGGAATTCCAGACCGCCTACATGCCGGCCCTGCAGGCCGCCTCGGCGCAGTGATCTCCTGACCCTCCCGGCTGCGCCTGGGCGCGGCCGGGGTTCTTTCCGGCCCCGTGCGCGGAGGCCGCCGCCAAGAGGGCGACCATGTCATCCAAGTCCATCTCCGCGGCGTTCGCCGCACTCCTGGCGCTGAGCGCCGTCGGGCCGGCGCTCGCCGCGCCCAAGCTGAAGCCCCAGGGCTCGGCCACGGTCTACAGGGACACCACCTCGCCGGACGGCGTGAAGGGGGTGGGCACCGAGAGCCAGGACATCGTCTCGATGAGCGACGCCATGGTCCGCGATCTGCTGACCGTCCCGGAGCTGATGAACCGGCCGACGCCGCCGCGCATCATCGTCGATCCGAAGTTCTTCCGGAACGAGAGCTCGGAGATCATCGACAAGGCCCTGATCACCGACCGCATCCGGGTCAATCTGATCCGCTCCGCCCAGGGCCGCATGCGGTTCATCGGCCGTGAATACGCCGCGGCGGTGGAGGAAGAGCGCGACCTGAAGGATTCGGGCAAGGTCGATGTCGGCACCACCGGCCGCACCAAGGCCCAGGCCGGGGCGGACTATCGCCTGGTCGGCCGGATCGGCACCCGCGACGCCGTCGACACCAAGACCGGCGTCACCTCGCGCTTCAGCCAGTACACCTTCGAGCTGCTCGACATGGAGTACGGCGAGATCATCTGGTCGAACCTCTACGAGTTCAAGAAAGAGAACCGCGACGACGTCGTCTATCGCTAGGCGCGCGACGATGTCGAAGCTCGCCCCGCTCAGCGTCGCCGCGGCCCTGGCCTGGTCCGCCCCGGCGCTCGCCGCCCCGCCGCCGCCTGTCCTGCCGCCGGTCGCCTATGACGCCGGACCGGAGGAGTTCGCTCAACGTCTGACCACGGACGTTCCGACCAATCGGGTGCTGAACCAAATGGAGATCGGCGCCCGGGCGTTCTGGCGCGCCGACTATGCGACCGCCAAGCCGGCCCTGGACGACGCCATCGCGCGGATCGACGCGGTGTTCGCCGACAGCCCGACGGCCGCCAATGCGCGCAAGCTCTGGTACGACGAGGGCTCGAAGGACTTCAAGGGCGAGCCCTATGAGCGCGCCATGGTGTTCCTCTATCGCGGCCTGATCTATCTGCACGACGCCGACTATGAGAACGCCCGCGCCGCCTTTCGCCGGGGCCTGATGCAGGACGCCTTCGCCGAAGAGGACCAGAACCGGTCCGACTTCGCCCTGCTGCTCTATCTCGACGCCTGGGCCAGCCACCTGAACGGCGACACCGACCTGGCGGCCGAAACCCTGGAGCAGCTCAAGAAGCTGCGTCCCGATTTCGGCGGGTTCGGCGAGAAGGACGACACCCTGGTCTTCGCCGAGACCGGGCTCGCCCCGCGCAAGCTGGGCGACGGCGCCAGCCACAGCTTCTTCGTCTACCGCCGCGGCAAGCCGATCGCCGAGAACCAGGTCCAGGTGATGAACGGCGCGGCGCCGATGCAGGCCTATCCGATGGAGGACCTCTACTTCCAGGCCTCCACCCGCGGGGGCCGGGAGATCGACAAGATCCTGGCCGGCAAGGCCCAGTTCAAGGCCGCCACCGGCGGGGTGGGCTCGTTCCTGGCCGACACCAGCGTGGCGCTGTCCTCCAACAGCTCGGCCTTCAGCGCCGACGGCCAGTATGGCGGGGCCGTCGCGGCCGTGGGCGTGGTCTCCGGCGTGCTGCTGATCGTGTCCTCCTCGACCAAGCCCCAGGCCGACACCCGCGCCTGGTCCTCCCTGCCCGACACCGTCCACGTGCTCACCCTGGCCGCGGCCGGCAAGCCCCAGACCCTGACCGCGCATTTCCTTAAGGGCGGCGTCGCCGTCGAGGGCGAGGACAAGCCCATCCGCTGCGAACTCGACGCCAACAAGAAGCAGCTCTGCCTCGTGCGCGCCCACTAGATCCAACAGGAAACGGAACCCAGATGACCCAGACCCAGCTCCTCAAGCGCCTGTCGATCCTCGCGGCCGTGGCCGCGGCGACGGCCGGCCTGGCCGCCTGCGAGACCCCCGGCCCGGAAGGCGGCGTGCGGATCGACAATCAGAACGACGTGCGGCCGACCCTCAACACCGTGCGGGTGATCGACAACACCCTGGCCCGCTACAAGAACATGTCGAAGACCAAGGTCGACAGCCTGCTCGACGTCGAGGGCGCCTATCTCTCCACGGGGCCGACCGGCTTCAAGAAGATCACGGTGCAGATCCGCAACAAGACCGATGTCGCCATCCCGCTGGAGGTCCGCGCGTCCTGGTACGACACCGCGGGCGTCCCCACGGACCAGGCCCAGTCCTGGACCCGCCTGTTCGTCCAGCCCCAGGCCATGGTGACCTTCGAGCAGAGCTCCACCCGCCTGACCTCGGCCCAGTACTATGTGGAGGTCCGCGGCGCCCAGTAGCGCCCGGGCCTCGATCCCCGGAGGGTTCGATGTCGATCACGCCCAAGCTCATCACCGCCGCCCTGGCGGGTCTGGTTCTCGCCGGGCCCGCGGCCGCCCAGATGCGGCCCGAGGCGCCGGCCGTGACCTATCGCGAAGGCCTGCCGGCGGTGAACGCCCCGGCCCCGAGCGCCAGTCCCGACGCCGGCAACTACGCCGCCTCCAGCGCCTTCGCGCGCTGGTACCAGGCGGCGGGGCGGCCCTCGATCCTGCTGTTCTGGAACCGCGAGCTGCTGGAGGACGCCACCAGCCAGTATGACAGCGTCCAGACCGGCGCGGTGGTCGGGGCCAGCCGCTCGGACGCCGTCTCCGCGTCGAGCGCCAGCACCGTGGGGATCGCCGGCTATGGCGTGGCCGCGGGCCAGGGCGATCGGGTCGCCGCCTCCAGCCGAAGCACCGGCGTCGCCGTCCTGACCGAGCAGCGTCAACGCCAGGAGCGCTCGACCGAGTCCCGCTACGCCCTGGCCGACCCGACCTACGCCCACGGGGTCGAGTCGGCGATCTTCTCCACCTTCCTGTCGGCGGGGGCGAAGATGGTCAGCCGCGAGGCCCTGATGCGGAAGATCTCCACCCAGAAAAGCCGCGAGGACCGCCTGGACATCCAGTATCTGGAGACCCTGGCGATGGGGCAGGGGGTCCAGTACCTGATGGAGGTCCTGCCCGACAACGACCCGGCCTCGCCCACCGGCGTCAGCTTCACGGTCCGGGTGACCCACCTGCCGACCTCGACGGTGAAGGCCCAGTTCGTCACCTCGGGCGATCCCCCCAGGGGGCAGGCGCAGTGGACGGCGGTGAACGGCGCCGGCTTCGAGAAGCGGGCGGCGACGTCTCGCCAGACCCCGCAGCTGGTCGGGGCCCAGATCGCCTACGACACCATGGTCAAGCTGCGCTGAGGCGTGGACGGTTCGGGCGCCGGGAGCCGCCCGTGCCCCGTCCTTCGGGACGGGACCAGAACGGCCGAGCTTGGGGGAGTTTCGGTCGGGCCTCCGAAGCGGGCGCAGTCCACCAAGAGGACTGCGCCCGTCTTGTCTTGCCGCCGGGCCCCGCCTCGACGATCCTGACCCAAAGACAAGATTGGGGAGCGAGACGATGGGACGGCGCGCATTGGTGCTGGGCGGCGGCGGCCCGGTGGGCATCGCCTGGGAATCCGGCCTGATCTCGGGGCTCGCGCGGGCGGGGGTCGATCTGGCCCAGGCCGATTTCATCCTGGGCACCTCGGCCGGCAGTTTTGTCGGCGCGCGCCTGGCCCTGGGCGCGGACGCCGCCACCCTGGTCGATCCGATCCTCAACGAGCCGCCGCCGGCGCCACGCGCCCAGACCGACGCAAAGCCTGCGCCGCCGGCAGATCTCACCGTGCTGATGAAGCTGATGGCCGAGGCTGGGGCGGGAACGCGCGATCCCCAGGCCGTGCGGGTCGAGATCGGCGACTTCGCCAAGGCCGCCCAGACCCCGGACGAGGCGGCCTATATCGCCAGCTTCGGCCGGTCGTTCGCCAGCCTGGCCGAGGACGCCTGGCCGACCCGCGGCTATGCCTGCACGGCGGTGGACGTCGACACCGGCGCGTTCGTGCTGTGGACCGCCGACAGCGGGGTGGGCGTGACCCGCGCGGTCGCTTCGTCCTGCTCGGTGCCCGGCGTCTACCCGCCGATCACCCTGAAGGGCCGGCGCTATATGGACGGCGGCATGCGCTCTGGGACCAACGCCGACATGGCCAAGGGCTATGAGCGGGTGGTGGTGATCCAGGTGCGCACTGACGCCTCGGCCGGGGCGGCGGCGGACGCCTATGCCCGCCGGTTCGAGGCCGAGATCGCGGTGCTGCGTGACGCCGGCGCGGAGGTCGTGGTGCTGGCGCCCGACGCGGCCTGCCAGGCGGCCATGGGGATCAATCTCATGGACTTCCGCAAGCGGGCCGACGCCGCCCGCGCCGGTGTGGCGCAGGGGGCTGACGCCGCGGCGGACTTGCGCGCCTTCTGGGCCTGACGCATTAGCGGCGGATTATTCCGTTGCGCCGCCGCCTCCCCTGACCGCGGCGCCCCATTGCGATCCGAGGCTATTTCCATGGACGACCTTTCGGGCGCCCCGTCCGCCCTGCTGGACTTCGACGCCGCCCTGCCGCTCACGCCCAAGAGCCCCCGCGCCTGGGAGAGCCAGGTCGACAAGCGCTATTGGAACGCCATCGGCCCCTGGGGCGGCTGGACCATCGCGCTCTTGCTCAAGGCCGTGCTGGCCGAAGCCGATCACAACGGCACGCCGGTGGCCATGACCGCCAACCTGATGGGCGGGCTGGACGAGACCCCCCTGACCGTCACCACCCGGCCCGCGCGCCAGGGCCGGTCCATGGAGTTCTGGACCTCGGAGCTGACCCAGGGCGAGGGCGCGGCCGCCATGGCCATGGTCACCCTCGGCCACCGCCGCGATACGCTGTCGGCCCACGAGGCGGACATGCCCGTCGTGGCCCCGCCCGAGGCGATGGAGGTTCCGGAGCGTCGGGGCGGCCTAGCCTTCGGCGCCATGTTCGACTTCCGCCCGGCTGGCGGCGCCCAGATCCTGCAGGAGAACGCCGACACGGAGACCCTGACCTGGGTGCGCGACGGCCAGGGCCGGGCGCTGGACTATCCGCTGCTGGCGGCCCTGGCCGACGTGTTCGCGCCGCGCATCTTCTATCGCGAGCCGGTGCGCCGGCCGGTCTCGACCGTCTCGATGAGCGTCTATTTCCACGCCACCCCGGCGGAGCTTGAGGCCGTCGGCGGCGACTTCGTCCTGGCCCAGGCCAAGGCCCGTAGGTTCGAGGCGGGCTTCTTCGACCAGACCGGCACGCTCTGGAGCCGCGACGGCCTGCTGCTGGCGACGACCGAGCAGCTCTGCTGGTTCAAGTAGGAGCGGCTGCTCCCCCCTTGGGGGAGCTGTCAGCGAAGCTGACTGAGGGGGCTGTCCCGGAGGGACGGATACGGTCGATCCGCCGTGACCGTCCGCCAAAGCGGCCGGCCCCCTCCGGCCCTTCGGGCCACCTCCCCCAGCGGGGGAGGAACGGCCCTACCCGTTCTTCAGCACATAGGACCGGATCGCGGCGATGATCTGGTCCTGATGATCCTCGGTCAGATAGGGGTGCATGGGCAGGCTCATGACCGTCTGCGCCTTGGCCTCGGTGACCGGCAGGCCGCCCGGGGTCGGGTAGACGGAATAGACGCCCTGCTTGTGGATCGGGATCGGGTAATAGACCGCGGTCGGGACCTCGGCGGTCTTCAGATGGGCGATCAGGCCGTCGCGGTCGTCGGTCTCGATGGTGTACTGGGCCCAGACCGAGACCCCGCCCTCGATGACGGTCGGCGTCTTGACCACGTCGGACAGGCCGGCGGCGTAGCGGTCGGCGACCCGGTTCCGCGCCTCGATCTCGTCGGCGAAGATCGACAGCTTCTGCAGCAGGACGGCGGCCTGGATGGTGTCCATCCGGCTGTTCATGCCGATCCGCATGTTCAGGTACTTGGGGTCGTGGTCGAAGGTGCGGCCTTCGATGTCGGACTTCACCGCCTGGCCGTGGACGCGCAAGGACACCAGCAAGTCGTGGAAGCCGGCGTCCTTGGACAGGATGGCGCCGCCGTCGCCGTAGCAGCCCAGCGGCTTGGCCGGGAAGAAGCTGGTGGTGGCGACGTCCGCCCAATGGATCGGATGGTGGCCGTTCAGCGTGCAGCCGAAGCCTTGGGCTGAATCGGCGATCAGCTTCAGGCCGTGCTTGCGGGCGACCAGCGCGATGGCCGGATAGGCGGCCGGCTGGCCGAACAGGTCGACGGCGATGACCGCCTTGGGCGTGAGCTTGCCCTCGGCCTTGATCGCCTCGATCGCCGCGTCGAGCTTGACCGGGTCAAGGTTGAAGGTGTCGGGCAGGATGTCGACGAACACCGGCGAGGCGCCGACCAGCGGCATGACCTCGGCCGTGGCCGCGAAGGTGAAGGACGGGCAGAAGACCGCGTCGCCGGGGCCGATGCCCCAGGCCATCAGCGGCAGCTGCAGGGCCTCGGTGCCCGAGCCGCAGGAGAGCACGTAGGGCGCGTGGCCGAACTCGCCCAAGGCCTTTTCGAACTGGGCGATCTCCGGACCCATGATGTAGGCGCCGGAGCGGACCACCTTGAGAATGGCGTCTTCCAGCGGCTGGCCCAGGCGGGCGCGTTGGGTCTGCAGGTCGATGAACGGAATAGGCATGCGGGGAGTCTGACCCTGTTCGAAACGGCGCGCCATATGCCACGCGCCGCCGACCCGCGCCAAACACGCTTGTTTTCGCAAAGTTTCGGGGGTCAGGCCCGGGTCATGCGCGCCGCCCCGCCCATGGCCGGATCGCTGACGCTGTCGCGGCCGGTCTCGATGCGCCCGGCCAGCCGGCGCAGGAAGCCGGGCGCGGTGGGGCTGGTCACCGCCAGGTCGTACCAGCCGCCGGTCGCCTTCAGCGGCCAGGTGTGGGTGGCCGTGTCGCCGGGCGCCAGGGTGGCGGTCCAGGGCGTGTGGGCGTCGGCATAGGCCTGGGGCGAGACCTTGGCCTCGATCGCGCTCTTGCCGGTGTTGCGCAGCACGAGCGTCAGGCTGTCGGTGCTGCGCTGGGGGGCGAGCAGGGCCTCGAGCGGCTGGGTGGCCTGGCCGGTCATGTGGCGATGGAAGCCCGCCGGGCCCAGCACCCAGAGATCATAGGCGCCGGCCCTAGCGGCCCAGACGCCCTGCAGGCGCTTGCCGGCGCCCACCGTGTAGCGGCGGGGCGGCAGGTCGAGGGCAAGCCGGTCATAGACATGGAACACCGCCCCGGCCTTGCCGGTGTTGGCGAAGGTCAGGGTGACCGTCTCTCCCGTCACCTGGGCGCCGGCGTCCAGGCGGTAGGGCAGGGCGCGGGAAGGACGGGCGCCGGCGGCCTGGATCGGGGCTTCCGGCAGGGCCGGGGTCGGCGGCGCGGTGCGGCCGGGCAGGGCGCGGGCGCGGGCGGCGGTCTCCGCCGTCTTGGGCAGGGACTCGAAGAACGGCGCGTCGTTGGGGGTCTTGAAGTCGAAGGCCGAGGTCAGGTCGCCGCAGACCGTCCGCCGCCAGGGCGTGATGTTGGGCTCCAGCACCCCGAACCGGGTCTCCAGGAAGCGGATCACCGAGGTGTGGTCGAAGACCTCGGAATCGACCCAGCCGCCGCGGCTCCAGGGCGAGATGACATACATCGGCACCCGCGGGCCCAGGCCATAGGGGCGGCCCATCAGCTCCGGCCGTTCGGCCTGGGGATCGGCGGTGCTGGCGACCAGGTGATATTCGCCTGCGGTGTCGGTGGTCGAGGCGCCGAGCAGGCCGCCCGAGGCGTCGCGCGACGGCGGGGCCGGCGGCGGCGCGTGATCGAAGAAGCCGTCGTTCTCGTCGAACATCACGAACAGGGCGGTCTTGGCCCAGACCTTGGGATCGGCGGTCAGCGCATCCAGCACCTGGGCGGTGAAGTCGGCGCCCTGGGCCGGGCTCGACGGGCCGGGATGCTCGGAATCGGCGGCGCGGGCGATGATGTAGGACACCTGGGGCAGCTTGCCGGTGACGACGTCCTCACGCAGGCCGTCGAGCATGCGGGTGGTCAGCGCCCGCTCCGCCAGGCGCGGATCGGAGCCGGGGACCTTGTCATAGGACTCGCGGAACGCCTTGAACCCGGCGAGCGGATTGTCGGTGAAATTGTCCGCCATGTCCTGATAGAGCCGCCAGGAGACGCCGGCCTTGTCGAGGCGCTCGACATAGCTGGTCCAGCTGTAGGACCGGGCGTGACCGCCGGCCGAGACGAAGCGGTCGTGGGAATTGGCCATGCCGGGCCCGCCGTCGCGGCCCGTGGGGTCGTTGGTCCCGGTCCACAGGAACAGGCGGTTGGGATTGGTCCCCGACAGGATCGAGCAATGATAGGCGTCACAGAGGGTGAAGGCCTCGGCGAGCGCGAACTGGAACGGCGCGTCGGCGGCCTTGTAATAGCCCATCGAATGCTCGGTCTTGGTCACCGGCCAATGGTTCATGCGGCCTTCGTTCCAGGCGCCTTGCGCGTCCGGCCACAGGTGCGGCGTGCCCTCCACCCGCATGTGGGCGAAGGTCTGCACGGTGTTGAGGTGAAAGGGCGCGATCAGCGGCAGGCCGGGCGGCTTGTTCAGCTGGGTCCAGACCGTGGCGTTCTTCAGCCCGTCCGTGTCCGGCACGGGAATCGGGAAGCGGTCGCCGAAGCCCCGCACCCCGGCCATGGAGCCGAAATAGTGATCGAAGCTGCGGTTCTCCTGCATGAAGATGACCACATGCTCGACGTCCTTGATCGTGCCGGTGCGCACGTCGGCGTCGATCGCCCGGGCTCGGGCGATGGCGGGGGGCAGGGCGGCGGCAGTGGCGGCGGCCATCAGGAAGCCGCGGCGATCGAGACTGGTCATTTGCTCACCCTAACGCGATGGCGCCCGCATAGGCAGCTTTCGCGGCGAGGTCATGACAGTGACGCTAGTGAAACGGTGGAAAAGTCACCGTCACGGCCCCGACGACCGCGGGGCGGCAGGCCTGCCTGACATAGCCGCACTGATCGGGGGACAGATCGGTGTCGACATAGCGCAGGTCGAAGGCCAGGGCCTTCCAGGTCGCCGTGCCGCCGGCCGACCAGTAGGTGCGGTCCTGGCGCCGGGTCCAGCGATGGCCCAGGCTGGCGTTGAGGCTGAAGTTCGGGGTGATCGGATAGACCGCTTCGCCGCGCACCATCCAGGAGCGGCCGCCGCGATAGGAGGTCTCCGGCGTATAGGTGGTCAGGGCCTTGAGCTGGACGTCGCCGACCTTGCGCTCGACCTGCAGCTTGCCCTGGATGAAGTCATAGGTCGGGCCCCAGGTCTTGTTGTCCGGATAGGAGGTGTACATCACCTCGGCCGTCACCCGGGCCGGTTTCAGGTCGAAGTGATGGCCGGCATAGACGTCGACCTCGTAGGAGGTGTGGCCGGGGTCGCGGAAATCGACGCTGGTCAGGAACAGGCCCGCATAGTTGCGGTCCGGCCGCCACCAATAGACCGAGGCCTGGACCGCCGGCTGGTTGTTGGAGTTGGACACGCCGTCCCAGCGGTACTGGCTGGCATAGGTGAGCTGGGTGATCAGGGCGCCCTCGGCCGCCGCGGTCCCGGGCAGGACCGCCGTACCGGCGAACGCCATCGCCGCCGCGCAAGCGGCCTTGGTCAGGTTTTGCATGTCGAGATGTCCTTGAACCGGCGTCAGGGCCGGCGGAGGAAACCTAGCCAGGGGTTGAATTCAGATATATTGAAATCGCCGCATGAGTGATTTCGACTTTGGCAAAATCAGGCGGCTGGACGGCGGACTGCTGCTGGTGTTCCGCGAGCTCCTGCTGCGCCGCCGGGCAGGCGAGGTCGCCGAGCGCCTGGGCCTGACGCCCTCGGCGGTCAGCCACGCCCTGGTCCGTTTGCGCGACCTGTTCGAGGATCCGCTGTTCATTCGCCGGCCGCACGGCATGGAGCCGACGCGGCGCGCCCTGGAGCTTGGCCCGCGGATCGACGCCCTGCTCGCCCTGACCAGCACGACGCTCGGCCGGGAGAGCGGGTTCGACCCGGCGACCAGCACCCGCCAGTTCCGGCTCGCGGCGCCGGAATTCGTCACCGCCCTGATCGGCGGTCGGCTGGTTGAGATGCTGCGGGCTGAGGCGCCCGGGGTGATCTTCACCGTCCAGTTCCCGACCCAGGACGCCGCGCAGGAGGGGCTGAGGCGCGGCGACATCGACCTCGCGCTGGGGCGATTCGGCGAAATCCGGCCGGGCCTCGCCGCCGAGCTTCTGTTCGAGGATCGCTACTGCGTGGTGGCCCGCCAGGGCCATCCGGTTATCGGGCCCGGCCTGAGTTTCGAGGCCTATCGCGACACGGGCCATATCCTTGCCCAGGCGGTCAGCGACACGGCCGGCGACCGGCGCGCAGAGGAGATGGCGGTGATGGCGGTGGTGCCCCAATGGCTGACCGCCCTGGTGATGGTGGCGTCCAGCGACGGGATCGCCACCGTGCCGCGCCGGCTGGCCGAGCGCCACGCCGAGCGGCTGGGCCTGCAGGTGCTGGATCCGCCGTTCACCCCCTATCGGCTTGAGGTGTCGGCGGTGCGCCGCGCCGACGCCCCGGACGCGGGCGTCGACTGGCTGCTGGACCGGATCCGGCAGGCGGCCGGTTAGGGCTGCTTGAAGACCGTCCCGCCCTTCATCACGAAGCCGACCTTCTGCAGGGTCGAGACGTCCGAAAGCGGGTCGCCGGCGACGGCGATCAGGTCGGCGTTGTGGCCGGGGGTGAGCGCGCCGGCCTGGGCGGCGATCTGCAGGTGGTCGGCCGCATTGACCGTGGCGGCCTGGACAGCCTCCAGCGGAGTGAGGCCGGCCTTCACCAGCAGCACGAACTCATAGGCGTTGTCGCCATGGGCCGAGACGCCGGTGTCGGTGCCGAAGGCGATCTTGACCCCGCCGTCATGGGCGCGCCGCGCCATGTCCAGCATCTTGGGGCCGACTTCGAGGGCCTTGGCGGTCTGGGCCGGGGTGAAGAAGTTGCCAGGGCTGGAGGCGATCCTGGCCACATAGTCGCCGGCCATCAGGGTCGGGATCAGATAGGCGCCAGACTTCTTGAAAAGGGCGATGGAGTCCTTGTCCAGATAGGTGCCGTGCTCGATGGAATCGCCGCCGGCCTTCAGGAAGGCGTTGATGCCATCCGTGCCGTGGGCGTGGGCGGTGACGCGCCGGCCCATGCGGTGGGCGGTGTCGACGATGGCGGCCAGCTCGTCGTCGGAGAACTGCTGGGCCAGGCCCGCGGCGGTGTTAGACAGGACCCCGCCGGTGGCGGTGATCTTGATGATGTCGGCGCCCAGCCAGACCTGCTCGCGCACGGCGCGGCGGCAATCATCGGGGCCGGAGCAGACCGAGCCGGGGCGTAGGACATGCATGATGTCCTCCCGGAAGCCGTTGGAATCGCCGTGGCCCCCATGGACGGAAATCGCCGAGCCGGCGGCGATGATGCGCGGGCCGGGCACGTCGCCCAGCGCGGTGGCCCGGCGCAGGGCGAAGATCGCCTGGTTGTCGGCGCCCAGGTCGGCGACGGTGGTGAAGCCGGCCATCAGGGTGCGCTTGGCGTAGCGCGCGCCAACCATCGCCTGGTCGGCGGAGGAGAGGGTGACCTCTTCGAGCGCGCTGTTGGGGTTCTGCTGGTTGGTCAGGTGGACGTGGCTGTCGATCAGGCCGGGCAGGACGAAGCTCGACTTCAGGTCCACGACCTGGGCGCCGGGATCGGACACATAGCCGTCGGCGATGCGGATCACCTTGCCGTCCTGGATCACCAGGGTCTTGGCGGTCTCGACCTTGCCGGTGGCGGGATCGGCCAGCAGGCGGCCGGCCTGGACAAAGGTGAGCGGGCCCGCGGCGTGAGCCGGCAGGACCAGCGCGGCGGCCAAAAGGACGCCCTGGATCAGTCGTTTCATTGGATAAGCCCCTCAAACAGACCTGGGACCCTAGGGGAGGCGGCTGGCGAGGCCAAGGGTGAGTTCCTCGCCCCGAAAATGGCGGAGCGATCGCATGTGTCGTCCTTCTCCCCTTGTGGGAGAAGGTGGCCCTGCGAAGCAGGGTCGGATGAGGGGTCGATAGGCCTCGCCACTTCTCTGCACCGACGGAAGTTGAGGGTTCTGAGAGACCCCTCATCCGTCGTCCATTCGGACGACACCTTCTCCCGCAAGGGGAGAAGGATCACCTCGCCCAGGCTGCCTCACATTCCATACCTCTCCCCGCAGGCGGGGAGAGGGCTAAGTAAGCGGTCTGCAGATCCCTCAGATCTGCCGGGTGCGGCCTTCCCAATAGGGGGCGCGGACCTTGTTGCGTTGGATCTTGCCGGCTTCGGAGCGCGGCAGCTCGGTGACGAAGTCGAGGCTGCGGGGGACCTTGAAGGCCGGCAGGGTCTTGCGGCCGAAGTCCAGGATCTCCTGGGCCAGGGCCTCGGACGGCGTGTAGCCGGGCTTCAGCAGGATCACCGCCTTGACCTGTTCGCCCCACTCTTCGTGCGGGACGCCGACGGTGGAGGAATCGGCCACGGCCTCGTGCTTGATCAGCTCGTTGTCGACCTCCTGCGGATAGATGTTCACCCCGCCGGAGATGATGGTCTCGGCGTTGCGGCCGGTCAGGAACAGATAGTCGTCCTCGTCGAAATAGCCGACGTCGCCCATGGTGAAGAAGCCGTCGACCCGGCTGGCCTGGGTCTTGGCCTCGTCCTTGTAATAGGTGAAGCCGCCGCCGGGGGGCAGCTGGTGGTAGATGCCGCCGGGCTGGCCGTTGGGCAGGTCGTTGCCGTTCTCGTCGAGGATGCGGACCTGCAGCAGGGCCGGGCGCTTGCCGACGCTGCCGGGCTTCTTCAGCCACTCGTGGGAATCGATGGTGAAGCCCGCCCCGCCCTCGGAGCCCGCGTAGTATTCCGACAGGATCGGGCCGAACCATTCGATCATCGCGAACTTGACCTCCGGCGGGCAGGGGGCCGCGCCGTGGACGATGTATTTGACGTGATCGACGGGGTACTTCGCCTTCACCGCGTCCGGCAGGGCCAGCAGGCGCTGGAACATGATCGGCACCAGGTGCAGGTGGGTGACCTTCTTCTCCGAGATGGTCCGCAGCACATGCTCGGAATCCCACTTGTCGATGAAGACCAGGGGCACGCCGGCGCCCATGGCGGCGCGGACGTCGAAGGCGAGCGGGGCGGCGTGATAGGCCGGGCCGGCGCACATCTGCACCGAGGTCTCATGGTCGTAGCCGCGCATGGCGTACATGGCCTGGGGCGTGACCACGGGGACCGGGCGATAGACGCCCTTGGGCCGGCCGGTGGTGCCCGAGGTGTACATCATGCCGTTGCCGAGAACCGGATCGTCGATGTCGGAACCGTCGATCGGGGCGAGCGCCTCGTCATAGTTCTCGAAGCCGGGCAGGTCGCCGCCGACGGCCAGCTTGAGGACCAGGTCGGGGCAGTCGCGGGCGGCTTCGGCGACGGTGTGCACCCGCTGCTCGCCGACCAGGATCTTCGCCTCGCAATCCTTGATGATGTAGGCGATTTCCTCGGCGGTGAGGTGCCAGTTGACCGGGGTGATGCGGATCCCGGTCCGCAGGGTCGCGGCCAGGACCTCGACGAATTCGGCGCGATTGGAGCAGACCAGCGCCAGGGCGTCGCCGGCCTTCAGGCCGCGCTGGCGGAACAGACGCGCCAGCTTGTTCGCGGCGGCGTTGATCTCGGCGAAGGTCTTGGTGCGGCCATTGGGGTCGTGGATCGCCACCTTGTCGGGGTGCACGGCCGCCCAGATGGCGGTGGTCATGCCGACCTGAGCGGCGGCCTCGAGCGCTTGGTCCAGGCTGACCCGGTCCTTCAAATCTTCCATCAAATTCCTCCCGGCGCCGGAGGATCTCAGACGAGGCCGCCGGCGCGTTTTCTATTGGCGGAAGGGACGTTTTGTCGGCGATCGGCGGGCGCGAAATATGCGTCGCCGAAGATGACCGCGTCCTCCTCCGGGGGAGACAATGACAGGCCCGCGCGCGCGCGACAACGTCTGCGGAAATCCGGACTTTGTCCGGATCAGGGACGGGGGTTCCGCGGCGACAGGCGGACATAGACGAAGGTCCCCACGCTGGCGGCCACCGCCGTCAGGAAGGTCCCCCAGCTGATGTCGGCGAGGGTGATGGTGGTCGACCAGACCTTGAGCGTCGACTGGTTGGTCAGGTCGTAGGTCGCATAGGCGAAGGCGCCGAGCGCCGCCCCGGTGAGCGCCCCGCGCCGCACCGAGCCGGCGCGGCCGGCGGGCACGACCGCCAGGCTGGTCACCCCGGTGACATAGACGAGGTAGAAGGCGAGCGCCGCGCCCAGGTTCACCTGATCGGCGAGCACCGGGTTGAGCGTCGGCCGATAGAGCGCCTGGGCCTTGGTCAGCCAGATGAAGTCGACGCCGGCGAGCGCCAGGCCGGTCGCCAGATAGGTGGCGAGAAGTCTCAGCATGGGCGGATCCTAGAGCGCGGGTTTCAGGCGGTAGTGGCTGACGCCCCACTCGGCGCCACCACGGTGACCGAACAGGCCGGCGGTGGCCAGGAAGAACAGCCGCCAGCGCCGATGCCAGAGGACGGCCTGATCGCCATAGACCTCGCGAAGCACGGGGCGGATGCGGCCGATGTTGCGGTCGTAATTGGCCAGCCAGTCGAGCGCGGTCTTCTCATAGTGCGCGCCGCTCCAGCGCCAGGCGTCCTCGACCTCGAACAGGTCGGGGAACTGGCGGATCAGGTCGTGGCTGGGCATCACCCCGCCGGAGAAGAAGTGCTGGCCGATCCAGTCGTCCTCGTCATCGAGCTCGAAGCGATAGGGCGTGGTCTTATGGGTGAAGACGTGGATGAACATCCGCCCGTCCGGCTTCAGCCAGCCGCGCGCCCGGGTGAGCAGGGCGCGCCAGTTGGCCATGTGCTCGAACATCTCCACCGAGACGATGCGGTCATAGGTCCGGGCGTCGGTCTCGAAGTCGTTCATGTCGGCGGTGACGACCGTCAGATTGGTCAGGCCCTGGGCCGCGGCGCGGGCGCGGATGTATTCGCCCTGGCTGCGGGAATTGGACACCGAGGTGATGGTCGCCTTGGGCAGGGCCCGCGCCATCCAGAGCGACAGAGACCCCCAGCCGCAGCCCAGTTCCAGTATGGTCTGGCCGTCGGCGAGGCCGGCGTGGGCGGCGGTCTCGGACAGGGCCTTTTCCTCGGCCTCGGCCAGGCTGGACGCGCCCTCGCCATAGAGACAGCAGGAGTATTTCAGCTGCGGGCCCAGGACCTCGGCGAAGAAGGCGGCGGGCAGTTCATAGTGCTGGTCGTTGGCGGCGTCGGTGTGCTCGGCGATCGGCCGGGCGGCCATCTCGCGGGCGAATTCGGCCTCGGCGCCGGCCGGCGCATTGCGCAGATTGCGCCGGGCGTTGGCCACCAGAACCTCCACGGCGGCGCGCCGGACCACATCCGGAAGTGGCGCCCCTTCAAAAGCCTGGATGGTGGCGGCGACGAGCGACATGGACGATCCTCCGGTCTGGATGGAGGACTTCACCTCCGGCGACGATACGCGCCAAGGGGGATGGAGGATGCATCCGGCCGTTTCGCGCGTTCGTAACTTGAGCATTCCGGACAGCCTGGTCCGGTGAGCTAGAGAACCCCCCGTCATGACCCGAACCGCCCCCGCCCGTCCCCGCATCGCCGTCGTGGGCGGCGGCATAGCCGGGCTGTCCTGCGCCTGGCTGCTGGGCGGCGCCTGCGACGTGACCCTGTTCGAGGCCGACGGCCGGATCGGCGGCCACGCCAATACGGTGGAAGCGCCTGGCGCCAAGGGTCCGGTGCCAGTCGACACCGGCTTCATCGTCTTCAACGAGGCCAACTATCCGAATTTCACCGCCCTGCTGGCGCACCTGGGCGTGGCCTCGATTCCCGCCGACATGGCCCTGAGCGTCAGCCTCGACGACGGGGCCTTCGAATATTCCTCCAACGCCATCTTCGCCCAGAAGCGCAACCTGTTCCGGGCCCGGTTCTGGCGGATGCTGCGCGACATCACCCACTTCTACCGCACCGGGCCGCAGGACCTGCCGGGCCTGGAAGAGCCGCTGACCAGCCTGGACGACTATATCGCGCGCAAGGGATATGGCCCCGCCTTCCGCGATGACCACCTGATCCCCCAGGCCGCCGCCATCTGGTCGACGCCGCTCGCCGACATCCGCGCCTATCCCGCCGCCTCCCTGATCCGCTTCTTCCAGAACCACGGCATGATGACCGTGTTCGGCCGCGGCCTGTGGCGCACGGTGGCCGGCGGCAGCCGGTCCTATGTGGCGCCCCTGAAGGCGGCCTTCGCGGGCGAGGTCCGCACCAACGCCCGCATCGTCGGGATCCGGCGAGACGCCGAGGGCGTGACCCTGCGCGACGCCCAGGGCCATGTGGAGCGCTTCGACGAGGTGGTGATCGCCACCCATGGCGACCAGGCTCTGGCCCTGCTGGAGGACGCCGCCCCGCAGGAGCGCGGCCTGCTGTCGGCCTTCCGCTACAGCCGCAACCACGCGGTCCTGCACACCGATCCCCGGCTGATGCCCAAGCGCCGCCAGGCCTGGACCGCCTGGAACCATATCGGCAGCCGCGCCAATCCCGCCGAGGGCTGCGTCACCTATTGGATGACCGAGCTGCAGAGCCTGAAGGACGCGCCGGACCTGTTCGTCACCCTCAATCCGACCAAGGAGATCGCGCCCGAGGCGGTGATCCATACAGACGTCTATGACCACCCGCTGTTCGACGCCGGCGCGATCGACGCCCAGCGGCGGCTGTGGTCCCTGCAGGGCGCGCGGCGGACCTGGTTCTGCGGCTCCTATTTCGGACACGGCTTCCACGAGGACGCCCTGCAGTCGGGCCTGGCCGTGGCCGAGGCCCTGAGCGGCGTGCGTCGGCCCTGGACGGTGGAGGGCGAGTCGAGCCGAATCCACCTGACCCCGCTCGACGCGGGCGAGGCGGAGCAGGCGGCGTGAGCGATCTCGTCTCCGGCCTTTATCCGGGGATCGTCACCCACGGGCGGCTGAAGCCCCGGCCGCACCGCCTGCGCTACCGCATCTTCATGCTGCTGATCGATCTCGACGAGATCGAGACGCTCGGGCGGCTGAAGCTGTTCCGGACCGAGCGCTTCGCCCTGACCAGCTTCGCCCAGAAAGACCACCTGTCAGGGACCGGCGACCTCAAGGCCGAGGTGGCCCGCCATCTGGCCGAGGCCGGGATCGAGGGGGGCGGACCGGTGCGGCTGCTGTGCATGCCCCGCATTCTGGGCGGGGTGTTCAACCCCTTGAGCGTCTATTTCTGCCATCGGGCGGACGGGGCGCTGAGCGCCGTGCTCTATGAGGTGAACAACACCTTCGGCGACCGCCATTCCTATCTGATCCCGGTCGAGGGGCCGGGCGTGATCCGCCAGGGGATCGACAAGGGCTTCTATGTCTCGCCCTTCATGGACATGGACCTCGCCTATGGCTTTCGCATCACCCCGCCGGGCGAGCGCGTCGCCGTGGCGGTCGATGTCTCCGACGCCGAGGGCCCGGTGCTGAACGCCGCCTTCGCGGGCGAGCGCGTCGAGCTGACCGACCGGGCGATCTGGCGGGCCTGGGCGTCGCATCCGCTGATGACGCTGGGCGTCATGGCGGCGATCCACTGGGAGGCGCTGAAGATCTGGCTGAAGGGCGAGCGGCTTCGCCCCCGGCCCAAGGCGCCTGTGCGGCCGGTGACGGTCGGCGCGGCCGGACATTTCTGAGCGCCGTCGTCAAAACATCTCTGGCGTGCGCTCATCCGGCGCCTCAAGATTGGTCCATACCAAGCGATGGACATTTGAAATGAGTGATTCCCGCCCACCGGGTCGGGATGGGGCGGCGGCTGTCTCTATTGAGGCCAAGGTCGATCCGCGCCTCGCGCCCAAGGTTTTGCCCCGGATCGTGCGCCTGGCCATGAATTATCCATGGCTTCTGTCGCTCGCCATGCTGACCTCCCTGGGCTCGGCTCTGGCCAGCCTGGCCCTGCCGCGCCTGCTCGGCCACGCGGTCGACCAGGCCCACCACCTGCTGGTCCAGGGCGGCGCCCAGGCCGGCGCCGCGCGCAAGGCGCTCTGGTTCACCGCGGGCCTGGTGATCGCCGCCACCATCGTGCGCGGGGTCATGACCATGCTGTCGGGCTATCTGGGCGAATATGTCAGCCAGAGGGTCGGCTATGACCTGCGGCTGCAGTTCTTCCAGCACCTGCAGAAGCTGTCCTTCGGCTTCCACGACAAGATCCATTCCGGCGACCTGATCACCCGGGGCATGCTCGATCTGGAGGGCGCGCGGGTGTTCATTCAGGGCGGGCTGATGCCGGTCCTGACCCTGGTGCTGCTGCTCGGCTTCGCGGCCTATGAGATGCTGCGCATCGACCTGACCTTGGGCCTGATCGGCCTGGCCTTCGTGCCCTTCGCGGCCGGGGCCCTGGCGCGGATGGGGTTCCTGCTGCGGGTCACCTGGCTCCGGTTCCAGGAGCTGATGGCGGCCCTGACGCTGACCATGGAGGAGAACCTCCAGGGCATCCGCGTGGTCCGCGCCTTCGCCGGCAAGGTCTTCGAGATGACCAAGTTCGACGAGGCCTCGATGCGGGCGCTCGCCTATTCTTACGACCGGATCACCCTGCGCTTCCGCGCGGTGTCGGTGATGCAGGTGACTTTCAACGCCTCCATGGCCGGCGTGCTCTGGTTCGGGGGCCACAAGGTCGCGGCCGGGACCATGAGCGTCGGCACGCTGACCGCCTACCTGACCTATATGACCCTGCTGCAGTCGCCGATCCGCCAGATCGCCATGATCTTCAACTCGGCGGCGCGGGCGACGTCGTCCGGGGCGCGGCTGTTCGAGGTCCTGGACCTGGAGCCCGAGATCGCCGACCGGCCGGGGGCCCAGCCTCTGAAGCCGACGAAGGGCGTGCTGAGGTTCGAGCATGTCGACTTCGCCTATGGGCCGGGCGGCAAGACGGTGCTGACCGACCTGGAGTTCGAGGTGGGGCCCGGCCAGACCCTGGGCGTCGTGGGCCCGCCCGGCTCCGGCAAGTCGACCCTCGCCAACCTGATCCCGCGCTTCTACGACGTGACCGGCGGGCGGATCAGCATCGACGGGGTCGACATCCGCGATGTGACGCTCGCCTCGCTGCGGGAATATGTCGGGCTGGTCCAGCAGGAGGCGTTCCTGTTCGATAGCTCCATCGGCCACAACGTCGCCTATGCCGATCCGTGGGCGGAGGAAGAGCGCATTGTCGGCGCCGCCAAGGTCGCCCAGATCCACGACCATATCGCGGGCCTGCCCGAGACCTATGAGACCCGGGTGGGCGAGCGCGGCGTGGCCCTGTCCGGCGGCCAGCGCCAGCGGATGAGCATCGCCCGCGGCGTGGTGCCGGGGCCCGGCGTGATGATCTTCGACGACTCGACCGCCGCCATCGACGCTGTGACCGAGCGGCGGGTGCGCGACGCGCTCAGCGAGGCCACCCGCACCAAGGCCACCATCATCATCGCGCATCGGCTGTCGTCCCTGATGCACGCCGACCAGATCCTGGTGCTGGACGAGGGCCGCATCGTCGAGCGCGGGACCCACGCCGAGCTGGTGGCGGCTGGCGGGACCTATGCCGACCTCTATGAGCTGCAGACCCGATCGGACGCGGAGGCCGTGATCGACGACGATGTCCTGGTTCCCGCAAGCGAGGAGGCCGGGGCATGACCGAGACCGTGAACGAGCCCGCCCGCCGCAAGACGCCGCGCGCCTCGCTCGGCAGCTCCGAGGGCGACGACATCTTCGGCACCTTCGATGTGGGCGTCGCCCGCCGCTTCCTGGGCTATCTCGCGCCACACAAGCGGGCGATCTTCACCGCCCAGACGGCGGTGCTGATCTCGGCCGCCTGCCAAGTGGCGATCCCGCGCTTGACCGGGGCGGCGGTGAACCGCGCCGTGGGCCACGACGCCAGCGGCCTCGACCGCACCCTGATGATCTTCGCGGGCGTGGCGGCGGCCTATGCGGTGGCCTTCTTCGTCGGCGAATGGCTGTCCTCGCGCCTGGCGCAACGAGTGATCTTCGACGTCCGCCGCTCGATGTTCGCCCACTTCCAGGACGTGTCCCTGTCCTTCATGGACAAGACCCATGTGGGGCGGATCATGTCGCGCCTGCAGGGCGACGTGAACGCCCTGCAGGAATTCCTGGAGAACATGAACGGGGCCCTGGGCGACATGGTCACCCTGGTCGGCATCACCGTGGTGCTGCTGATCACCGACCTGAAGCTGGGCCTCTTGACCCTGACCGTGCTGCCGGCCCTGATCGCCATCCGGGCGGTCTGGCTGCCCTATTCCAAGACCAGCTTCCGAGTGGCGCGCGACGCCTCCTCGACCGCCAATTCGGCGCTCGCCGAGAACATCAACGGCGTGCGGACGGTGCAGGAAAGCCGCCGCGAGGCGATGAATTTCGAGCTCTACAAGGACAAGGCCTTCGAGAACTTCAAGGCCCAGAACGGCGCCAGCTGGATGACCCAGATCATGGTGCCGACGGTCGACGTTCTGACCGGCTTCGCCATGGCGGTGGTCGTGGTGGTGGGCGGCGAGGCGGTGCTGGGCGGCAAGCTGGAGGTGGGGGTCATGGTGACCTTCATCCTCTATGTGAACAGGTTCTTCGAGCCGGTGCGCATGCTCTCGATGCAGTACACGATCATGCAGCGGGCCATGGCCGCCGGGCATCGGATCTTCGAGGTGCTGGACGTGCCGGTGACCATCACCGACAAGCCCGACGCCATTCCCCTGAAGGATGCAGCCGCCACGGTCGAATTCAAGAACGTGACCTTCGGCTATGATCCCAAGCGGCCGATCCTTCACGACATCAGCCTGACTGTGCGGCCCAAGGAGGTCGTGGCCTTGGTGGGGCCGACGGGATCGGGCAAGACCTCGATCATCGCTCTGACCCACCGCTTCTATGAGGTCGATCAGGGCCAGGTGCTGGTCGGCGGCCATGACGTCCGCGACGTGACGCTCGACAGCCTCGGCAAGACCATCGGCATGGTGCTGCAGGAGCCGTTCCTGTTCACCGGCACCATCGAGGAGAACATCCGCTACAACACCGGCGCCAGCCTGGAGCGGATCATCGAGGCGGCCAAGTCGGTCTCGGCCCACGACTTCATCATGCGCCTGCCTGAGGGCTATGACACGCCGCTGGGCCAGAGGGGGCGCAACCTCTCCATGGGCCAGCGCCAGCTGATCAGCTTCGCCCGCGCCCTGGTCGCCGACCCGCAGATCCTGATCCTCGACGAGGCCACGGCCAATATCGACAGCTTCACGGAACAGGCGATCCAGAAGGCGCTGAAGGTGCTGTTCGCCGGCCGCACATGCATGGTCATCGCCCACCGGCTGGCGACCATCCGCGACGCCGATCGCATCGTTGTGCTGCAGCAGGGCCGCATCCTGGAGCAGGGCAGCCATGACGAGCTGATGGCGACCGGCGGGCTCTATTCGCACCTCTATACGAGCGCCCACGCCAGCTTCGACGACCAGGTGGTGGCGGTGACGGGCGACGCGGAGTTCGCGACGCGGACTTAGCAAGCGTCTCCCTTCTCCCCTTGCGGGAGAAGGTGGCCTCCGAAGGAGGTCGGATGAGGGGTCGATCAGGCCTTGCCGAATGGGCTGTCGCCAGACGCGGATGGCGGAACAAAACCCCTCATCCGTCGGCTTCGCCGCCACCTTCTCCCGCAAGGGGAGAAGGATTCAAAAGGTCAAACCGCCCCAGGCCCCGCCCGAGTCTCCACTTCCCGCGCGGCCAGGGGCTCATGGCAGGCCGAGCAGGTTATGACCGGCTGGAAGTCGCAGCCGCAGGTCCTGTGGCGGTGGAGCAGGGGCGGGCCGGCCTCGCCGGCGTAGTGGCGGTCGCCGAAGTTCACCACGGCCATCATCACCGGATAGAGGTCGAGGCCCTTGTCGGTCAGGCGGTATTCGTGGCGCAGGGGGCGGTCCTGATAGGGGACCTTTTTCAGCACCCCCTCGTCGACCAGGGCCTTCAGGCGCTCGGCGGTGATGGTGCGCGAGATGCCCAGCCGGGCCTGGAAGTCCTCGAACCGGCGGATGCCTAAGAAGCAGTCGCGCAGGATCATCAGGGTCCAGCGGTCGCCGATCACCGCCACGGTGCGGGCGACGGAGCAGGGCTGGTCGGCCAGGTCGTCCCACTTCATCGTCGCGCTCCGAAATCCTGAGCCCTGATCTTCCATTGACCGGGTCCAGATTCAATACCATAGTCAGTCCAGAAAATAAACTGAATGGTGAGGCTATGGCTGGCGAGAGCAAGGGCGTCTGTCTGGTGGTGGGCGCTGGCGACGGGGTCGGCGGGGCGATCGCCAAGGCCTTCGCGGCCGCGGGCCATCCGGTGGTGATCACCCGGCGCGCGCGCAATCTGGATCAGCTGGAGGCGCTGGCCGCCGACATCCGCGCCGCTGGCGGCGTCGCCCACGCCAAGGGCGTCGACGCCCGCGAGGAGGGCGAGATGGTCGCCCTGTTCGACCAGATCGAGGCCGAGATCGGCCCGCTGGAGGTGGTGGTCTTCAACATCGGCGCGAATGTCCGCTTCGGCATCGTCGAGACCACCTCGCGGGTGTTCACCAAGGTCTGGGAGATGGCTTGTTTCGCCGGTTTCCTGACCGGCCGTGAGGCGGCCCGCGTGATGGGGCCGCGGGGCCGGGGCTCGATCCTGTTCACCGGGGCCACGGCCTCGATGCGCGGCCGCGAGGGCTTCTCGGCCTTCGCCGCGGCCAAGGCGGGCCTGCGCATCATGGCCCAGAGCCTGGCCCGCGAGATGGGGCCCAAGGGGATCCATGTGGCCCATGTGGTGGTCGACGGCGCGATCGACGGGGTCTTCACCCGGTCGAACCGCACCGATGTCGAGGACCTCTTGGCCCGCGACGTGATCCTCAAGCCCGAGGAGATCGCCGCCAACTATGTCTGGCTGCACCAGCAGCCGCGCTCGGCCTGGACGCACGAACTCGACCTGCGTCCCTGGTCGGAAACCTGGTGAGGGGAGACACCGACATGACCAAAACCATCGACTTCATCTTCGATTTCGGCAGCCCGAACGCCTATCTGAGCGACAAGGTGCTGCCGGGGATCGCGGCCCGCACGGGCGCGACCGTGAACTACATCCCCGTCCTGCTGGGCGGCCTCTTCAAGCTCACCGACAACCAGCCGCCGATGGTCGCCTTCGGCCCGGTGAAGGGCAAGCTCGCCTATGAGGCCAAGGAGACCGAGCGGTTCGTGAAGAAGCACGGGCTTTCCGCCTATCGCTTCAATCCGCATTTTCCGGTCAACACGCTCCTGATCATGCGCGGCCTGGTCGCCGCCGGTCGGCAGGGCGTGGCCGAGCCCTATCGCGCCGCCGTGCTCAAAGCGATGTGGGAGGACGGCCGGAAGATGGACGATCCGGCGGTCGTGGCCGAGGTGCTGACCGCCGCCGGCCTCGACGCCAAGGCGATCCTCGAGGCGACCCAGGACGGCGAGGTGAAGGCCGAGCTGATGGCCAATACTGAGGCCGCCGCGGCCCGCGGCGCCTTCGGCATCCCGACCTTCTTCGTCGGCGACGAGATGTTCTTCGGCAAGGACCGGCTGGGTCAGGTCGAGGAAGAGCTGGCCTGACCCAGGGTCAGGGAACCCACCGCTTGAACAGCACGCAGGCGTTCACCCCGCCGAAGCCGAAGCCGTTGGAGAGCACGTAGTCGAGCTCCGCCTTGCGGGCGGTGAGCGCCACCAGGTCCAGGCCTTCCGCGGCCGGGTCGGGGTTTTCCAGGTTCAGGGTCGGCGGGATCACCTGGTCGCGCAGGGCCAGGACCGAGAACACGGCTTCCAGTCCGCCGGCGGCGCCCAGCAGGTGGCCGGTGGCCGACTTGGTGGAGCTGATGGCCGGGCCGTGTCCCGTGCCGAACACCGCGCGGATGGCCGCCAGTTCGCCGAGGTCGCCGACCGGGGTCGAGGTGGCGTGGGCGTTGAGGTGGCCGACCTCCGCCGGCTGGATTCCGGCCTGGGCCAGGGCGATGCGCATGGCCCGCGCCGCGCCGTCGCCGTCCTCAGGCCCGGCAGTCAGGTGATAGGCGTCGGCGCTGGTGCCATAGCCGACCAGTTCGGCGATGGGCGTCGCGCCGCGGGCCAGGGCGTGCTCCAGGCTCTCGATCACCAATATGCCGGCGCCCTCGCCCATGACGAAGCCGTCGCGGGCGGTGTCGAAGGGGCGCGAGGCCTTGGTCGGGGTGGCGTTGAAGTCGGATGAGAGGGCCCGCGCCGCGGCGAAGGCGCCCAGGCTGACCCGGTCGATGGTGGATTCCGCCCCGCCGCAGATGGCGATATCGGCCTCGCCGGCGCGGATCAGCCGGGCGGCGTCGCCGATCGCCTGGACCCCGGCCGCGCAGGCGGTGACCGGCGCGCCGAGCGGACCCTTGAAGCCATGGCGGATCGAGACCCAGCCGGCGGCCAAATTGGCCAGGAACGAGGGTACGGTGAAGGGCGACAGCCGCCGCACCCCGCGGGAATCGGTGATCCGCACCGCCTCGGCGATGGCCGGAAAGCCGCCGATGCCGGTGGCGATGATGGTGGCGGTGCGGCCCTTGGCCTCTTCGCTCTCGGGCGCCCAGCCGGCCTGGGCGATGGCCTCGTCGGAGGCGGCCAGGGCGAACTGGATGAACCGGTCCATCTTCTTCTGGTCTTTGGGGGTGACCGCCGCATCGAGGTCGAAGCCGGCTTGCGGATCGGAGGCGAGGTCCGGCACGCGGCCGGCGACCTGGGCGGGGACGTCCGGCGCCATCTCGGGGGGCAGGGCGACCAGACCCGATCGGCCGGCGACCAGGCGGGACCAGGCGGTCTCGGTTCCGCAGCCGAGCGGCGAGACGACGCCGAGGCCCGTGACAACGATGCGGCGCATGGGGTTCAACTCCGGGGTTGGTCGAGGGACAGGGCGGCGGCTTCAAGCTTGGTCAGGGCGGCGCGAACCGCATCGGCCTGACCCTCAAGCGCGCGGGACAGGTCGGCCTGGATAGCATTCCATATGGGAACGCCCGCCTCCAAAAGCGCGAGGCCGGCCGGGGTGACCGTCTGGCGCAGGCCCTTGGGCCCGCGGCCGCCGGCGATCTCGATCAGGCCGCGGCCCTGCAGCAGGCGCAGATTTCGCGACAGGGCCGAGGGTTCGAGATCGAGCTGGTCGGCCAGGGCGGCGATCGACAGGTCCTGGCCCTGGGCCAGGACGCCGAGCAGGATGTACTGGGTGATCTGCAGATTCAGCGGCCGAAGGCGGGCGTTGAAGGCCCGCGTCACCGCCCGCGCGGTCATCCGGCTGCGGTGACCGAAGCACAGGCGGCTCATGTCCGACGGCAAGGGCATAAACATGCATATACAGCTATAGAGCCGCCGCATCCACTGTTTCGCGCGTCGGGCTTCCCCGCCGGGGGGCGCGGCCCTAGGGTCGACCCGCTTTTGACGTGCGGAGTCCGGTCATGCGTTCCATCCCCCTCGCCCTCGTGCTGCTGGCCCAGGCCGCCGCCCTGCCGGCCTTCGCCCAGACCAAGATCGCCGATCCCGCCCGGATGGACGCGGTGATCAAGACGCTTGCATCCGACGCCTTCGAGGGCCGCTCGCCGGGGTCGGCGGGCGAGGCGAAGACGGTCGACTATCTGATCGGCCAGTTCAAGGCCGTGGGCCTGCAGCCGGCCGGGGACAAGGGGACCTTCGTCCAGGACGTGCCCTTGCTGCATACCCAGATCCAGTCCGGCGCGACCTTCAGCTATGCGGCCAAGGGCGCGAGCACGCCGCTCGCCCAGGTCCAGGAGCTCTATGCGATCAGCCTCCAGCCCAAGGACCGGGTGGCGATCAAGGACGCGCCCCTGGTGTTCGTGGGCTATGGCGTCACCGCGCCGGAGCGCGGATGGGACGACTTCAAGGGCGTCGACCTGAAAGGCAAGGTCGCGGTCATCCTGATCAACGACCCGGACTTTGAGGCCAAGGCCGGCGAGCCCGTGGCCGGCAAGTTCGGCGGCCAGGCCATGACCTATTACGGCCGCTGGATCTACAAGTTCGAGGAGGCCGCCCGGCGCGGCGCCGTCGCCGCCCTGATCATCCATGAGACGCCCGGCGCCGGCTATGGCTGGTCGACCGTCACCGCCCCCGGCGGCGAGGGCTTCGACATCGTCCGCGCCGATCCGGCCAAGGAGAAGGTGCAGCTGCAGGCCTGGGTCACCCGCGAAGCCGGCGCGGCTCTGCTGGCCAAGGCGGGGCTGGATCTTGAGACCCTGAAGGTCCAGGCGCGCACGGCGGCCTTCAAGCCCGTGCCGCTGGACGGCGTGACCTTCTCGGCCGACTTCGGCCTCGCCCACGATCAGGTGATGAGCTACAACATCGTCGGCAAGCTGCCCGGCAAGGGCCACCCGGACGAGAGCGTGATGTTCTCCGCCCACTGGGACGCCTTCGGGATCGGGGCGCCGGATGCGACCGGCGACAGGATCCGCCGCGGCGCGGCCGACGACGGCACCGGGATCGCCGGGGTGCTGGAACTGGCCCGCGCCTTCAAGGCGCTGGGCCCGACGGACCGCACCACGGTCTATGCGGCCTGGACGGCGGAGGAGCGCGGCCTTTTGGGCTCGGAGCTCTATGGTCTGCACCCGACCGTCTCCCTGCCGAAGATGGCGGCCAACTTCACCATGGACACCCTGCAGACCGCGGGGCCGTCGCATGACGTGGTGCTGATCGGCTATGGCCAGAACCAGCTGGACGAGATGCTGGCCAAGGCCGCGGCCGGCCAGGACCGCACGGTCACGCCCGACGCCCACCCGGAGCGCGGCCTATTCTATCGCGCCGACCACTTCCCGCTGGCCAAGCACGGGGTGCCAGTGCTGCTGCTGATGGGGCTGGGCGGCGGACCGGACCTGGTGAAGGGCGGTCGCCCGGCCGGCGAGGCCTGGGTCAACGCCTTCACCGCCAACTGCTACCATAAGGCCTGCGACGCCTGGCGGCCCGACTGGGACCTGACCGGCGCGGCCCAGGACGTCGACCTGCTCTATGTGATGGGCAAAGAGATCGCCACGAGCCGGATCTGGCCGCAATGGAAGGCGGGGTCGGAGTTCAAGCCGGTTCGCGACGCGACGGCGGCAGAGCGTAGATAAGTTCGCTGCTCCCCCGCTGGGGGAGCTGGCCCGAAGGGCCTGAGGGGGCCGGCCATTGGCCGGAACCGGCAGTTCGATCCAAACCAGCCCTTCGGTCTGGCCCCCTCCACCGCTTCGCGGTTCCCCTCCCCCAGAGGGGGCGGAGCGAAAATGAGTTACCGAAGCTTCATCCGTCCCCCGTTGCGCCGGATCAATGCCGGGGCCAAATATCCGCGGCCAAGGTCTGATCTTGGTTTTCGCTCTCGAGGAGCTCTGAATTTGTCGACCCTTCGCAATCGCCTGGCGCGCGTGGCCCTGATCGTGCTGGCCCCCGTCCTGATCGCCGGCTGTGGGATCAACAACATCCCGACCAAGGAAGAGCGCGCCAAGGCCCAGTGGGCCGAGGTGCAGAACCAGTATCAACGCCGCTCGGACCTGATCCCCAATCTGGTCGAGACCGTGAAGGGCTATGCGGCCCAGGAAAAGAGCGTGCTGGTCGAGGTGACCGAGGCCCGCGCCTCGGCGACCCAGGTCAAGGTCGACGCCTCCACCCTGACCGACCCGGCCAAGTTCCAGCAATATGCGGCCGCCCAGGACAAGCTGTCGGGCGTGCTCGGCCGGCTGATGATGATCCAGGAGCGCTATCCGGACCTGAAGTCGAACGAGAACTTCATGGCCCTGCAGTCGCAGCTGGAAGGCACCGAGAACCGCATCGCCATCGCGCGCCGCGACTATAACGAGGCGGTCCGCGACTATAATCTCGAGTTCAAGACCTTCCCGAACTCGTTCTGGGCCGGGTTCCACAAGGACTCCAAGCCCATGGAGATGTTCACGGCGACGGCCCAGGCCCAGACGGCGCCCAGCGTCAGCTTCGCGCCGACGCCTGGCGCCGCGGCGGCCTCGATGCCGAAGGCCCAATGATCACGTTCAAGGGATCGCGGGGACCGCTCGTCCTCGCGGTCCTGGGCTTCCTGGCCCTGGCCGGATCGGCGCTCGCGGCGCCGAAGTTCCCAGCCCTCACCGGCCGCGTGGTCGATGAGGCGCACCTCTTGTCGCCCGAGGCCACCGACCGGCTGACCGGCGAGCTGGCCCAGCTGGAGACCCAGACCGGCCACCAGCTGGTGGTCGCCACGGTGCCCAGCCTGCAGGGCTATGAGATCGAGGACTACGGCTATCAGCTCGGGCGGGCCTGGGGCATCGGCTCCAAGGCTCAGAACGACGGGGTGATCCTGCTGGTCGCCCCGGCCGAGCGGAAGGTGCGGGTCGAGGTCGGCTACGGGCTGGAGCCCGTGCTGACCGACGCGCTCTCCAGCGTGATCATCCAGGAGAAGATCCTGCCCCAGTTCCGGGCGGGGCACATGGAACAGGGCGTGGTCGACGGCGCCGAGGCGATCATCGCCCAGCTCGGCCTGCCGGAAGACCAGGCCAAGGCGATCGCCCAGGCGCCGCCGCAAGAGGCCCGGATCCGCACCCAGGGGACCCACATCCCGGGCGTCGTGATCCTGTTCATCATCATCTGGGTGGTGAGCTCGCTGTTGCGCGGACGGCGCGGCGGCGGCGGCGGGCTGTGGTGGCTGCCCTTCCTGTTCATGGGCGGCGGGGGTCGCGATCGTGACGGCTGGGGCGGCGGTGGCGGCTTCGGCGGCGGCGGTGGGTTCAGCGGCGGCGGCGGCTCCTTCGGGGGCGGCGGCTCCTCGGGAGGTTGGTGAGATGCTGACGGATCAGGATCGGGCCCGGGTCGAGGCGGCGGTCGCCGCGGCCGAACTCAAGACCCGCGGCGAGATCTATTGCGTGGTGGCCGGGGAATCCTCCGATTACCGCGAAGTGCCGGTGGCCTGGGCGGCGATCGCCGCGCTCGCGGCGCCTGCGGTGCTGCTGCTGGCCGGGGTGCATGTGACCGTGCCCGACCTGTTCGCCGACGGCTGGACCGCCTCCCAGATCGGGGCGGCGGCGGAGGCCGCGGCCCGCGCGGCCCTGGGCGGGGCGATCCTGCTGCAGGGCGCCCTTTTCATCGGGGTGGCGATCCTGGTCTCCATCCCGCCGGTGAGGCGACTGTTCACGCCGCGCAGCCTGAAGCGCGAGCGGGTGCGCCGCCGCGCCCGCGAACAGTTCCTGGCCAAGAACATGACCGCGACGCGGGAGCGGACGGGGGTGCTGATCTATGTCTCCGCCAAGGAGCGCATGGCGGAGCTGATCGCCGACGAAGGCATCTCGACCAAGGTCGACGCCAAGGCCTGGGACGCGGCCATGGCTCTGCTGGTCGCCGGCGTGAAGGCGGGCAAGCCGGCCGAGGGCTTCGAGAAGGCCATAGCCCATTGCGGCGACATCCTCGCCGAGCATTTCCCGGCCGACGAAAACGACAACCCCAACGAACTGCCCGACGGGATCGTGGTCCTGCCCTGAGGCGGCCATTTCCTCTCCCCATATCGTGGGGAGAGGTTAGGTGAAGGGCTCTTCCTGACTTGCCGCTGAACGGATTCGCCGGAAGACGCGCCGCTTCGCCGCGCGCCCCTCACCCAACCCTCTCCCCGTCGACGGGGAGAGGGCTATCGGCCTTGATCCTATCGACCACAGCAGGCCAAAGTCCCCGCCTCCCGGGGGACCGCCATGCTCGCAACGCTCGCCTTCGCCATGGTGGCGACCTTCATGACCCTGATCATGAGCGGGCGGGTCTCCGCCCTGGTGGCGCTCACCCTGACGCCCGTGGCGTTCGGGCTGATGGCGGGGCATGGGGTCGACCTCGGGCCCATGATGCTCGACGGGATCAAGACGCTCGCGCCCACCGGGGTGATGCTGGCCTTCGCCATCCTCTATTTCGGCGTGATGACCGACGCGGGCCTGTTCGACCCCCTGGTGCGGCTGGTGGTGCGGGTCGCCCATGGCGATCCGGTGCGGATCACGGTGGGCTCGGCGATCCTGGCCCTGCTGGTCAGCCTCGATGGCGACGGCTCGACCACCTATCTGATCTGCTGCACGGCCATGCTGCCGCTCTACCGGCGGATCGGGCTCAATCCCCTGGTGCTGGCCTGCCTGCTGATGCTGGCCTGCGGGGTGACCAACATCACCCCCTGGGGCGGTCCCACGGCGCGGGCGGCCAGCGCGCTCCACCTGGATGCTGGCGAGATCTTCACCTCCATGCTGCCGGCCATGGCGGCGGGCGCGGTCTTCATCGTGGCGGTCGCGGCCCTGCTGGGACGCAGCGAGCGGCGGCGGCTGATGGCCCTGTCGGTGGACGGCGCGCTGCACGTCCCCGCCGACGCGGACCTGGCCGAGGACCTGGTGCGGGGCAATGACCTCACCGAGCGGCCGAAGCTGATCCTCGCCAATCTCGCCCTGACGCTCGCCCTGCTCACCGCCCTGGTCCTCGGGCTTCTGCCGCTGCCCGCCCTGTTCATCATCGCCGCGGCCCTGGCGCTCACGCTGAACTATCCGTCGGTGGAGGCCCAGAAGGCGCGGATCGCGGCCCATGCGCCGAACATCCTGCCGGTGATCGCTCTGATCTTCGCGGCCGGGATCTTCACCGGCATCCTCAAGGGCACGGGCATGACCGAGGCCCTGGCCGATGCGGTGGTCCGGGCGATCCCGACCCAGTTGGGCCCGCACCTCGCCCCGGTGACGGCGCTGCTGTCCATGCCCTTCACCTTCTTCGTCTCCAATGACGCCTTCTTCTTCGGGGTGCTGCCGGTCTTGTCGGAGGCGGCGGCCAAGTACGGGGTGGCGCCGGTGGAGATGGCCCGCGCCGCCCTGACCAGCCAGGCGGTGCACCTGCTCTCGCCCCTGGTGCCCTCGACCTATCTGCTGGTCGGCCTGGTGCGGGTGGAGCTCGCCCAGCACCAGAGGTTCACCCTGCCCTGGGGGATCGCGCTCAGCCTGGTCTTGCTGGCCGCCGCCATCGTCACCGGCGTGGTCCCGATCACTGGCTAGGCGGCCGCGGCGGCGCTAGACTTTGGCGACCGCCAGGGAGGCCGCGCGATGAGCTACAAGATCCATGTGGACGGACGGGTGCGCGAGGTCGATGTCGAGCCCGGCACGCCCCTGCTCTGGGCCCTGCGCGACGGCCTGGGAATCCTGGGTCCCAAATACGGCTGCGGGATCGGCCAGTGCGGCGCCTGCACCGTGCATGTGGACGGAACGCCGGTGCGCTCCTGCTCCTTCCCCGTCGAGATGGTCGGCCCGGCCCAGGTGACGACGATCGAGAGCATCGGGACGACGGCGACGGGCAAGAAGGTCCAGGCCGCCTGGTCGGACCTGGATGTCGCCCAGTGCGGCTATTGCCAGCCGGGCCAGATCATGTCGGCCACGGCCCTGCTCAACCAGACGCCCAAGCCCACCGACGCCGACATCGACGCGGCCATGAGCGGCAACATCTGTCGCTGCGCCACCTACACCCGCATCCGGGCGGCCATCAAACGCGCCTCCGGCCAGAAGGAAGAGGTCTGACCATGGCCGACGGTTTCCTTGAGAACGCCTCGCGGCGGGATGTTCTGCGCACGGGCGCGGCGGCCGGCGGTCTGATGCTGTCCTTCAGTCTCGCCGGCAAGGCCGGGGCCGACGGCCAGGCGGGCGCCAAGCTCAACGCCTATGTGACCATCGCCCCGGACGGGATCGTCACCATCGTCTCCAAGAACCCGGAGATCGGCCAGGGGGTGAAGACCTCCCTGCCGATGATGATCGCCGAGGAGCTGGACGTCGACTGGGCCCAGGTTCGCACCCAGCAGGCCGATGGCGACCCCGCCACCTATGGCCGCCAGTTCGCCGGCGGCAGCGCGGCCACGCCGCTGCACTGGGACCAGCTGCGCCAGGTGGGCGCGGCGGGACGGGCCATGCTGGTGGCCGCGGCGGCTCAAGGCTGGGGCGTGGAGCCCGCGACCTGCACGACGGCCTCCGGCGTGGTGTTCCACAAGGCCTCGGGCCGCAAGGCGAGCTACGGCTCGCTCGCCGCCAAGGCCGCGACCCTGCCGGCGCCGGACCTGAAGAGCCTGACGCTCAAGGACCCCAAGACCTATCGCATCATCGGCACGCCCCACGCCCAGGTCGACACGCCGGCCATCGTCACCGGCAAGCCGCTGTTCGGCATCGATGTGCATGTGCCGGGCATGCTCTATGCGACCTTCGAGAAGGCGCCTGTGTTCGGGGCCGGGGTGGCGAGCGCCGACCTCGCCGCCGCGCAAGGGGTGAAGGGGGTTCGCAAGGCCTTCGTGGTCAAGGGCGGCGCCGAACTCGACGGCCTGCTGCCCGGTGTGGCGGTGGTGGCCGACAGCTGGTGGCAGGCCCGCAAGGGTCGCGAGAAGCTGAATATTCAGTGGGCGGATCATCCGACCGGCAAGCAGTCGACGGAGGCCTATGAGGCCGCCGCCGCGGCCTTCGCCGCCGGCGCGCCGCAGCGCACCGAGCGCCAGGACGGCGATGTCGAGGCCGCGCTGAAGGCGGCCGCCAAGACGGTGAGCGCCTCCTACGCCTATCCCTTCATCGCCCACGCCTCGCTGGAGCCGCAGAACTGCACGGCCCAGTTCAAGGACGGCAAGCTGGAGATCTGGGCGCCGACCCAGAACCCCGAGCCGGGCCGGCAGCTGGTGGCCAAGACCCTGGGCATCGCGCCCGAGAACATCGCCATCCACATGATCCGCTGCGGGGGCGGCTTCGGGCGCCGGCTGTCCAACGACTACATGGTCGAGGCCGCTTGGATCGCGCGGGAGGCGGGCGCGCCGGTCAAGCTTCTGTGGACGCGGGAGGACGACTTCCGGCACGACTTCTATCGCCCGGCGGGCTGGCACAATTTCACCGCCGGCCTGGATGCGGCGGGCAATGTCACCGCCTGGCGCAACCACTTCGTGACCCTAGGCGACGCCACGGGCCAGCCGGCCCGCAGCGCACGCATGGCGGCCTGGGAGTTCCCGGCCCGGTTCGTGCCCAACTATCGCTACGACCTGTCGCTGGTACCCTCGGGCGTGCCGACCGGCCCCCTGCGGGCGCCGGGCTCCAATGCGCTGGCCTTCGTGATGCAGTCGTTCATCGACGAACTGGCCCATGCGGCGGGGCAGGACCCCATCGACTTCCAGCTCAAGCTCCTGGGCGACCAGGGGCTGGTGGGCACGTTGGGCAAGGACGCCTATGACGCCGGCCGCATGCGCGGCGTGCTCAAGCGGGTGCGCGAGACCTCGGGCTGGGGCAAGACCCTGCCCAAGGGGCAGGGCATGGGCGTGGCCTGCTATTTCAGCCACCTGGGCTATTTCGCGGAGGTCGTGGCCGCCTCGGTCGCGGCCGACGGGTCGGTCAAGGTCGACAAGGTCTGGGTGGTCGCCGATGTGGGCCGCCAGATCGTCAATCCGTCCGGGGCCATGAACCAGGTGCAGGGCGCCGTGCTCGACGGCCTGTCCGCGGCGCTGGGCCAGGCGGTGACCATCGAGGCCGGCCGGGCGGTTCAGTCGAATTTCGACAGCTACCCGCTGCTGCGCATGGCCGACGCCCCGCCGGTGGCGGTGGAGTTCCTGATCACCGACCATCCGCCGACTGGCCTGGGCGAGCCCGCCCTGCCGCCGGTGCTGCCGGCCCTGACCAATGCGATCTTCGCGGCGACCGGCAAGCGGATCCGCCGCCTGCCGATCGACACCGGCTTGCTGAAGTCGGCCTAGAAGGCGACTTCCATCCTAAGCCCCGCGACCACCGCGTCCTTCACGGCGCGGTCGCCGCCGGGGCGGCGGATATATTGCAGGTCGGGCTGCAGCCGAATCTTCGGCGACAGCTGATCGGAATAGCTGAGCTCCACCAGGGTCTCGGCGCGGTCGAGGTCCAGACCGGCGTCCGCGGCGTTGGCGCGATAGCTCTTGGCCAGGCGCACCCGGCTGATCCCGAAGGCCAGCGCCGAATCCGGACGCGAGGCGAACAGAGGCTGGACCTGCAGACCCGCCTGCCAGGTCGCCTTCAGCGGCTGGGTGTCGCCCTCGGACAGGCCGCCCTTCAGGAAGGCGGTGGTCGTGGCGGTGACGGGCTGCTCGATGACCGCGAAGGCGCCGTGCGGGCGCCGCCGCAAGGGCGCGCCGGTTGCGTCCACCGCCCGCTGGTCGTCCATGCGCTGGCTGTAGGCCCAGGCGCCCAGGGCGAGCTTGCCATGACCGGTCCAGCCGGCCTCGGCGATGACCAGTTCGCCCTGGTCGAAGCCCGTGTCCACCCCGCCGGGTTCGCCGGGCACGCCGACCTGGGCGTTGACCACGGCGGCCTGCAGATAGCTGGTCTCGGTCGGCCGCCAGACGATCCGGGCGCCGAGCGCCGTGGAGGGATAGGCCGCTGCGCCCGAGGGGCCCGAGCCCGCCAGCTCCGGATTCATCCCGAAGGCGGGTCCGAGAAGCAGGCCGGCGGAATCGGCCACGCCGAACTCGCCGCTGACGTCATAGAGGCCGAGCCGCAGGGCGGCGCGGTCGCCCGCGAAGCTCTGCTCCATCCAGGCCTGGTAGAGGCGCAGGCGCCGGGAGCCGACCTCTATATTGTCGACGCCCTGCAGGCTGGCCGACAGGTCGTTAGGCGCCGCGCCGCTGGTGTTCAGCACGTCGATATGCGCGCTGGCCCCGCGCCATCCGATGGCGCGATCCAGATCGAGATCGGCCGAGAAGGTCAGGGCGTCCAGGTGACGCGCGCCGGTGTCGGCGCCGCCACGGGCCGCGTCGATCAGATCAAGCTTGTAGTCGAGCGCCAGCACCAGGGCTGACGTAGGCGCGTCTTCAGCATGAGCCTGAGAAAATCCGCCTGCGATCACTGTCGCGATGCAGGCGGACGCAAGGGTTCGTGCTCCGCGAAGTCTTCGCGGTCGCGCTGGATTTTCCCAGCTCATTATAGTTTTGCCCCACCAGATGTTCTGGTCTTTTGTTGTTGAGGCATCTTGCAGCGGGAAACTTAAAATCAAGTGTGGGGGACGTGAATCACGTCTTAACTTCGAACCCCTTTCGCTATACTCAGATTGAGCTATGCTGGCGTCTGACGGGTGGTTTGGCCCGCCGATTGCTCCCGGCAGGGGGTATTGGATCAAACTGGGCCAAGACCATGAAAACCCTTGCCGCACTTAGTCTCGCCGCTGTCGCGACCGTCGCCGCGTCCCACGCCTGGGCGCTGCCCTCGCGCTCCGGCGCCGTGGCGGGACATCAGGGCCTGACCCTGTTCGCCCCCGAGGTGGCCCAAAACGCCGCAGGCGCCCGGGTCGAGGGCGCGGTGTGCCGGCTGGGACCGGTTCCGTCGGTGAAGCTGGGTGAACTGTCGGTTGAGCATGTCGGCCCCGACGGCCAGACCCTGGCGGTCGAACCCGCCCGTGTGGCCCCGGTCCTGCGCGATCGCGGCGCGCGCTGCGCCTATTATCATGTGCAGACCGCCTGGGTGGTGCAGCCGTCCGAAAGCGTGCAGGTCTGCATGAGCAGCCCGGCCGGCGGCGCGCCGGCCTGCGTCAGGCGCCCAAATTAGGCGCCATGGCGCCGGAATAGGCCGCGGCCAATCCGCGCTGGACAAACATCGTTCGGACTTCCTTAAGGCCGGTGACGCCTCTCTGCTCGGCTGTATCGAGGAGGACGTCGGGCATGTCGAACCCCAGGAACGCGGGCGGACGACCCAAGGCGATTGAACGCTTCATTGTCGGCGCGACCCTGGGTCTGGTGCTGGTCGCGGCGGGCCAGGCGGCGATGAGCGCGGCCTATGGAGAGTTCGCCAATCACCAGCGCGCGGCCGAGAACGCACGCGACGACCGGGTCAACGGCGAGATCATCGAACTGTCGGTCCTGCAGAAGCAGATCCAGTTGGAGATCGTCCAGGTCCAGCAGTTCCTTACAGACGTGTCGGCCACCCGCGGCCTGAACGGCATGGATGACGGCTGGGGCGAAGCAGAGAAGAACGCCCAGGCCTTTGAGCGCGACATCGCGCGCGCCCAGACCCTCGCCCAGGACCTCAAGGCCGACGAACTCGCCGCGGCCCTGGCCGCCGTGAAGAGCAAGTTCCCCAACTATTACAGCGTCGGCCAGAGCATGGCCCATGCCTATGTCGACGGCGGCGCCGAGGCCGGCAATCTGTCGATGCCCCAGTTCGACGCGGCCAGCGAAGCCCTGGCGGGCGAGGTCGACAACGCGGCCAAGTCCCTGAAAGCGGTTCAGGCCCGGATTGAGGCGGAGAATCTCAAGCAGGAGAAACGCCTGACCGATCAGCAGAATCTTGCGGTGGTGGTCTATGGGCTGATCGCCCTGGGCGCCGGCGCTTGGGGCATGATGCTGATCTCGCGCCTGCGTCGGCGCGTCCTGCGTCCCTTGGGCGACCTAGCCGGTTACATGGGCCATCTCGCGGAGGGCGACTACGAGCGCCCGATCCCTTTGCAGGCCTCCAATGACGAACTGGGCCACATGGTCACCTCGGTGGCGGTGTTCCGCGACGCGGCGCTTGAGCGCAAATCGGCGCGCCTGCAGCAGGAAGAGGAGCGTGGTCTCGCTGAGCAGGAACGCGTTGAGCGCGATATGGAGCGGCGCCGGGCCGACGCCGAGCGCGCCGAGGTGGTCGCCACCGTCGCCTCCGCCCTGTCGCATCTGTCCGATGGCGACCTGACGGCCCGGATCGACAAGGATCTGGCGGCCGAATACGCCGCCCTGAAGGCGGACTTCAACGCCGCCGCCGAGCGCCTGGCCTCGACCATCGCCCAAATCCGCGAGTCGGCCGGCAGCGTGGGCGTCGGCGCCGACGAGATCTCGGCCGCCGCCGACGATCTGTCGCGCCGCACCGAGCACCAGGCCGCCAGCCTGGAACAGACGGCCGCCGCCCTCGACCAGATCACCGCGACGGTGAAGAAGACCGCCGCCAGCGCCCTTGAGGCCCAGAAGCGGGTCGTCGAGACCCATGAAGAGGCCCGGACGACCGAGCAGGCGGTCAGCGCCGCCGTCACCAAGGTCGGCGAGATCGAGGCCTCGTCCAGCCAGATCGGCCAGATCATCGGGGTGATCGACGAGATCGCCTTCCAGACCAACCTCTTGGCCCTGAACGCCGGGGTCGAGGCGGCCCGGGCGGGCGAGGCCGGCAAGGGCTTCGCCGTGGTGGCCTCCGAGGTCCGGGCCCTGGCCCAGCGCTCGGCCGACGCGGCCAAGCAGATCAAGACCCTGATCAGCGAATCCAGCCGCCAGGTGGGGGAGGGCGTGCAGCTGGTCGGCCAGGCCGGCGGGGCCCTGACGCGGATCCTGGAGCGGGTCGGCGGGATCTCGACCCTGGTGCAGGAGATCTCGGCGACCGCCAAAGAACAGGCCATCGGCCTGTCGGAGGTCAACACCGCGGTCAACCAGATGGACCAGGTCACCCAGCAGAACGCCGCCATGGTCGAGGAGACCACGGCCGCGGCCCATTCGCTGAAGGGCCAGGCCCAGGTGCTCGACCAGCTGGTCTCGGCGTTCCGTCTGCCCGGACGGCGCCCGACGTCCGCCGCGCGCCGCCTGATCTGAAAGGTCAGTGCGGGATATAGGTCCGCAGCACGTCCTCGATGATCCGCTCCAGCTGGGCGAGCGTGTTGCACTGCTTGGCCACGTGGCAGAACCGCTCATAGCGGTGCATCACGCTGTCGCCCTGGCCCCAATAGCTCTCGGGTTCGGGGTTCAGCCAGATCACCGCCCGGGCCCGCTTCTGGATGGTGGCCAAGAGGTCCAGGCGGGGATCGGCGTAGTTTGACCGCGCGTCCCCCAGGATGATCACCGTGGTGTGGCGGTCGATCTGGTCCAGGTGCTGCTCGCAGAAGTCCTCGAGCGACTTGCCATAGTCGGTCTGCTGGAAGCCGATCTGCTTCAGCACCTCCAGGATCGCCGTCTCGATCCGGTGCTCGTCGAGCACGGCGTTGACGCTGATCATCCGCCCGGAGAAGGCGAAGGCCTCCATGCGGTCGACCACCTCGTTCAGCGAATAGAGGAAGGTCAGCAGGAACTGGGCGGCGGCGGCCACGGACTTGGACACATCGCAGATCGCCACGATCGACGGCTTGTCGATCTTCTTGGTCTTGAAGACGATGTCGAAGGGCATGCCGCCATAGCCCATGGACTTGCGCAGGGTCCGGCGGACATCGAGGTGGCCGGTCCAGGCGACGTGGCGGCGACGGGAGTAGCGGTCGGCCAGCCGCTTGGCCATGCGCTTGACCAGCGCCTGCATCATGGCCTGGTCGACGGGGTCGATCCCGCCCTCGGCGTTCAGGGCCTTGCGGGCCAGCAGGTCCTCGCGGAGGTTGCGCCCGCTCTCGGCGGCGTAGAGCTCGTGCTGGCGCTCGACATAACGGCCGGCTTCCTCGGTCAGGGCCTTGCGGGCCTGTTCCAGCCGCTGGCCGGCGGCCTGGGTGCGGGCGTCCTCGGACTTTCGGGCGGCGGCGATGATCCGCTCGATCTCCGACAGGCCCATTTCCTCCAGGAGCTTGCGGGTCAGGCGGCTGCGCTGGGTGGACAGGCGGATCTGCGAGACCTGGGCGCGGTCGGCGGCCTCCTCCATGGCCTGGGCCAGGGCCGAGGCGTCGCCGTCCATCAGCATGCGGGCGAGCTCCGATTGCTCGGCCTCCGGCGGCAGGTCCTCCATCCGCTCGCCCTCGCCGGGCGGTGGGGCGGCCTGGAAGCTGTCGCGGGTGAAGAAGGTCTCGAAGATCCGGTCGAAGCGGTCCACCTCGTCCGCCGTCTTGGCCAGGGTCGCGCAGAGCGCGTCCTTGAACAGCACCCGGTCCTCGAAACCGACCAGGGCGACCGTGCGGTGGGCGTCGATCGCCTCGGCCGGCGAGATGCGGACGTCGGCGGCGCGAAGCGCGCGGAAGAAGTCCTCAAGCGAGGTCTGCATCGGCGTCAGGCCAGGGGGCGGCGGATCAGCTCGGCGATCTGCGGCTCGACCGCGACGATGTCCTGCTCGAACTTCAAGAGGACGTTGAGGCTGTCGCGCACCACCTCGGCGTCGAGGCTGTCGGCGTTGAGCAGGATCAGGGCGCGGGCCCAGTCGACGGTCTCGGAGATCGAGGGCGACTTGCGCAGGTCCATGGTGCGAAGGGACTGCACGAAGCTGACCAGTTCCTGGGTCAGCTTCTCCTCGATGCCGGGCACGCGGCTGGCGACGATCTTCTTCTCCAGCGCCGCATCGGGCAGCGGGATGTGCAGGTGCAGGCAGCGGCGCTTCAGCGCGTCGCCCAGGTCGCGGACATTGTTCGAGGTCAGGAACACGATCGGCGGGGTCTTGGCCTTCATGACCCCAAGCTCGGGAATCGAGACCTGATAGGCCGACAGCACTTCCAGCAGGAAGGCTTCGAAGGCCTCGTCGGACTTGTCGATCTCGTCGATCAGCAGGACGCAGCCGTCATCCTCGCGCAGCGCCTTCATCAACGGGCGCGGCTCCAGGAAGGGCTCGGAGAAGAACAGGTCGCCCATGCCGTGCAGGCGGTCCATGGCGGCGTCCATGTCCGGCGCGTCGCCCAGCGCCGCGCCCATGCGGTCCTTGAGGATCTGGGTGTAGAGCAGCTGCTTGCCGTACTTCCACTCGTACAGGGCCTTGGACTCGTCCAGGCCCTCGTAGCACTGCATCCGGATCAGCGGCAGGCCGAGCAGGGTGGCGGTCGACAGGGCCAGTTCGGTCTTGCCCACGCCGGCCGAGCCCTCGACCAGGATCGGCTTCTGCAGGTTCACCGCCATGTAGAGCGCCGTCGCGATCCGGCGGGAGGCGATATAGCCCACCCCGGCCAGGCCTTCGATCAGGGCGTCCACGGAAGTCATGCTGGCGGCTTGAGGCGCGGCCGTCGCGGCGATGCGCGCGGCGGGAGTCAAAATCGTCAAAGTCGTCGGCTTTCGAAATGAGAGGCGTGAAATGGACGCCGCGGGAGAGGTCAATGGCGCAAGCATGCCCAAGACGCCCCGTGCTTAGCAAGTCCGCGCGTCGTCACGGGCGAGCGATGATCAGGGCTAATGGCGATTTACCTCAATTTCACATCGGCTTGGCTAGACTCCGCGTCGATGCGCTCGCTTCTCCCCCTCGCGGCGGCGCTGCTGATCGCCGCCCCGGCCTGGGCGGGCGATCTCGCGGTCAGCCTCAAGACTCCGTCCGGCGCGCCGGTGTCGGACGCCGTCATCGTGGTCGAGACGGCGGACGGACCGCCCAAGGGGCCGATCCATTTCGCCGGGCCCTATCGCATGGCCCAGAAGGACATGCAGTTCACGCCCTTCGTTCTGCTGGTCCCCGTCGGCGCCGAGGTGGCTTTTCCGAACCTCGATCCGATCCTGCACCACGTCTATTCGTTCTCGCCGGCCAAGACCTTCGAGCTCAAGCTCTATGGCCGCGACGAGACCCGCCATGTCCGGTTCGACAAGCCCGGCATCGTGTCGGTGGGGTGCAACATCCACGACGACATGACGGGCTTCATCCGCATCATCGACACCCCCTATGCCGCCAAGACCGACGGCCAGGGCCATGCGGTGATCCCCGATCTGCCGGCCGGAGCGGCGACCGTGCGGGTCTGGCATCCCTATCTCAAGGCCGTGCGCAACGAGGCCGTCCGGACCGTGACGATCCCCGGCGCGGGCGGCGCGAGCCTGGCCCTGGCGGTCGAGCTGCGCCCAGCCCCAATGAAGCACGCGGGCTACTGATCGTGCTGCGCGCCGCCCTGTCCCGTCTGGCCATGATCCGCCGCCTGCAGACCAAGCTGACCGTGCTCTATGCCGGGCTGTTCGGCCTGAGCCTGCTGCTGATCTCAATGGCGGTGTTCAGTGCAATCTCAAGCCAGGTGGAGCGCCAGGTCCGCGGCGAGCTCGTCGCCTCCGGCACGGTGTTCGACCGGGTCTGGTCCCTGCGCTCCGACCAGCTACGCCAGGGCGCGGCCCTGCTGTCGCGGGATTTCGGATTCCGCGAGGCGGTGGCGACACGGGACAGGGCGACCATTGTCTCGGCGATGGAGAACCTCCGCAGCCGCTTCCGGATCGACCGGGCCTTCATCATCGGCGTGGACGGCTCGGTGACTGCCGCCGACGAGGGCGGGCTGGCGCCCCACGCCGAAGCCCTGCTCTCGGCCCTCTACGAATCGGATTCGCCCCAGGGCATCTTCGTCCTCGACGGCGCGCCCTATCAGATGGTGGCTACGCCGATCCTGTCGCCCGACCTGATCGGCTGGGTGGTGTTCGCCGCCCGGCTGGACTCCACGGAGCTGCGCGGACTGGAGCGGCTGTCGGCCATCCCGCTGGACGCGGCGGTGGCGCACCGGGACGGCGGCCACTGGATCGCCGGGACGCCCGCCGGCCGCGGCCGATCGGATCTCGACCGGTTCGTCACCGATGCGCTCGGCGCCCGCAACGCGGCGCCTCGGACGCTTGGCACGGCGCACGGCGCCGCCATCGCCCTGGTGAAGCCCCTGCCCACCCTGACCGGCAAGGACGGCGCAGCCCTGCTGCTGACCTATCCCCTGTCGCGGGCCTATGCCCCCTATCGGGCTCTGTTCGCCACCATCGCCCTGACCGGGGTGCTGGGCCTGATCCTGGTGATCCTCGGCAGCTGGAGCCTGGCCCGCAGCCTGACCCGCCCGATCTCCACCCTCGACGAGGCCGCGCGTCGGCTGCAGCGGGGCGAGGACGGCCATGTGTCGATCGACAGCCAGGACGAGATCGGCCGCCTCGCCGAGAGTTTCAACCTGATGGCCACCGAGATCCGCGAGCGCGAGCGGCGGATCACCCACCTGGCTCTGCATGACGCCGAGACCGGCCTGCCCAATCGCCTGTCGCTGGAGCGGGCGATCGACGAGCGGCGCGAGGAAGGGCCGCTGTTCGTCGCGGTAATGGGCATTGAGCGTTTCGCCCATGTGCGCGGCGCGATCGGCTACGCCCTGGCCGCCCAGGTGGTGCGCGAGGTCGGCGAACGGCTGGCGGGCCTCAGGGAAGAGGGCGCGGTCGCGCGTCTGTCGACCGCGGTGGTCGGGCTGGTGTTCAGCGCGCCGGACGCCTCGGCCGCCGAGGCCATGGTGGGCTATCTGCTCTCGGACCTCGAACAGCCCCTGCATGTCAGCGGCGACGCCATCGATGTCAGCCTCAGCGTCGGACTGGCGCGCGTCGAGGCGACCGGCGCCTCGGCCACCGCCATCGAACGCGCCACGATCGCCCTCGACCAGGCCCGAGGCGCCAAGCGCAAGACGGCGTTCTTCGATGCGGAGGCCTATGGCGACCCGTCCTCGAACCTGGCCCTGATGAGCGGCATGCTGTGGGCGATCCGCTCCGGTCAGATCGAACTCTATCATCAGCCGAAATACGACCTGCGCCGCCGGGGGGTTCACGCGGCCGAGGGACTGGTGCGTTGGCGCCATCCGACCCGCGGCATGCTGCGCCCCGACCTGTTCATCCCCATGGCCGAGGAGACCGGCCACATCCGCACCCTGACCGACTGGGTGCTGCGCCAGGCGGTCGAGGACCAGGCGGCCCTGGCCCGCGAGGGCCATGAGCTCGACATCGCCATCAACATCTCCGGCCGCCTGCTGGGCGACAACGACTTCGCCGACCTGGTCGCGCGCACGACGCCCAAGGCGGCCGGCAAGCTGACCTTCGAGATTACCGAGACCGCGGTGATTGAGAACCCCGACCTGGCCCTGCAGATCCTCGACCGGTTCCGCGACGCGGGCGTGAGCATCTCTATCGACGACTTCGGCTCCGGCCTGTCGTCGCTCGCCTATCTGAAGCAGATCCGCGGCCATGAGCTGAAGATCGACAAGTCGCTGATCACCGACGTGTCCGAGAGCCAGCGCGACGCCCTGATCGTGCGCTCGACCATCGACCTGGCCCACAGCCTGGGCCTGAAGGTCACCGCCGAGGGGGTGGAGACGGCCAACACCTTCCAGCTGCTGGCGGCCATGGGCTGCGACTCGATCCAGGGCTATCTGATCGCGAAACCCCAGCCCCTGGGCGAGCTGATGGACTTCCTGCGGGTGGATCCCGCCGAACGGATCGCGCACGGATGAGGCTGTCCCGCATCGCCCCGGCCGGCCTGATCGCCGCGCTCCTGGCGGCCGGCGCGGCCCATGCCCAGTCGAACCTGTTCGGCGCCGACACCCTGCACGGCCAGGCCGATATCCGCCTGGCCTCCGGGGACGGGGAGCGCGGGTTCCTGGCCGGCGGCTTCGGCAAGACCGGACGCACCGACAACGGCCTGTCCCTCAGCGACATCGCGCTCGAATGGAAGCCGCGCCTGGGTTTCGCGGCCAGCGCCGTGGTCAGCGCCGACTACCAGCCGCAGCTGTCGCCCCGCCTCGACTGGAACGAAGCCTATCTGAAGCTCAAGGCGCCGCCGACCCCGCTGGGCCGGATCCAGGGCCGGGCCGGCCTCTATTATCCGCCCGTCTCGATGGAGCACGAGGGCGTCGCCTGGAGCGATCCGGACATGCTCAGCGCCTCGGCGATCAACAGCTGGATCGGGGAGGAGGTGAAGGTCGCCGGCGTCGAGGCCAGCCTGACGCAGACGCTGGGCGATCACGAGCTGACCACCACCGGCGGGGTGTTCGGCTGGAACGATACGGCGGGCACCCTGCTGACCTTCCGCGGCTGGGCCCTGCACGGCGTGCGCGCCGGGCCGCACACGGAATTCGCCCTGCCGCCGATGTCGGCCTTCATGACCCCGCGCCAGGACGAGGACACCTATCCGTTCCGCGAGCTCGACGGCCGACCGGGCTATTACGGCCGGCTGGAATGGCGTCCCCCGGCCGCGGTGGTGCTGAACGCCACCTATTACGACAACGGCGGCGACCGGACCTCGGTCAAGGACGGCCAGTGGTCCTGGGAGACGCGGTTCCTCAACCTCGGCGCCCGCTGGGAGCTGAGCGACACCGTCCGGCTGCAGGCCCAGGCGATGAACGGCGAGACCCTGATGGGCTTCCGCCGGCGCGGCGACCGCTGGATCGATGTCGGCTTTCGCGCCGCCTATCTGATGGTCCAGAAGCGGCTGGGCGAGGACATGCTGAGCGGCCGTCTCGACGCCTTCGAGGTCAATGACCGGACGCTCCAGGCCCTCGACAACAATGACGAGACCGGCTGGGCGGCCGCGGTCGACTGGCGTCACCGCCTGTCGGACCACGCCGCCCTGGTGACCGAGGCGCTCTATGTCACCAGCGATCGGCCGTCGCGGGCCTATGGCGGCGGCGCGCCCCGCCAGGACCAGGCCCTGGTGCAGTCCGCCCTGCGGCTGAGCTTCTGAGCCTCAGTGCTTCATGTCGCCCATCGAGGGGGCGGGACGCAGGTCGGCGGTGACCTGCTCGCGGCCGCCCGACGCCGGCACATTGACGGTGCGGGTCTGCTGATTGCGGACGGCCTTCATATAGGGCTGCCAGACGGTCATGGGGGCGGATCCCGCAGGCAGGCCCTTGATCACCGCCACCCCGTCGGCGCCGGTCTTGGCGGCGTAGGGCGTATCGACCACCACCAGATAGGCGATCATCTGGTCGTGGATGTTGCAGCCGAGCGGCACGATCCCGGCCTTGTCGAAGCGCACGCTGCGGGACTCGTCGCGGCCGTAAAGCTTCAGCTCGAACTTCTTCACGGGCGAGAACGAATAGACGTGGTGGCGGACATTGTCCTTGTTCGGAAAGTTCACGTCCGAGCCCACCGGCACGATCAGCACGAAGGGATTGAAGGCGATGTTCTGCTGGGCCACCGCATAGGGCCAGCTGAACTTGATCGGCTGGGCGGCCGGCGCGCCGGCCGGCGCCAGGGTGACCACGGCGTCCTTGACCGGCTCTCCGGCGGAGGTGCGCACCACCACCGTCAGATCCGCCGCCCGGGCGGTCGTCGCCAGGGCGAGGGCGGCCAGCAGGCTCAGGGCAAAGGGACGCATGACATCTCCAGTCGGCGAGGGCGTGGTCAGGTCGATGCTTGTCTAGCGCAACCGGACGGGGCGGATGAAAAGATCAGACCTTTGGAATGATCGACTATGGTCAAGCTTGTTACTGTGTTGCGGGCGGGCCGCGCGAGCAGCGCCACCCCTAGGTGCACGATTGGTCAACATATTCATCGATAACATCCGGTGAACAACTCGGAGGACGCCGGGTTGACCGCCGCGCCGCAAGGACGCGCGGATCTGGGGGACCCGACGATGAAACGACTTTTGCGGGCGGCCGGTCTGGCCGTCGGCCTGCTCGGCGCGGCGGGGGCCGCGCGGGCGGGCGAGATGGTGAACGGCGGCAAGCTGCTGCTCACCGGCGGGGTGACCAATGTCGAGGGCGCGGGCGGCGGCGGCCTCGCCTCCTGGGCCACCATCACCGGCTACGAGACCGTCGACGGAGTGGGCGCCAATGTCCACGGCACGATGGTCAATCTGCCCGACTACGACTTCCGCGCCTATGGCGCGTCGCTGGGCTTCCGCGATCGGATTGAGGTCTCCTATGCGCGCCAGGCCTTCGACACCGGGGCCACCGGCGCCAAGCTGGGCCTGGGCTCGGGCTTCACCTTCCACCAGGACGTTTTCGGCGCGAAGCTGCGGGTGGCGGGCGACGCCGTCTACGCCCAGGACAGCTGGGCGCCCCAGGTGGCCGTCGGCGTGCAGTTCAAGCACAACGACCGCGGCGCGATCATCAAGGCGATCGGCGGCAAGGACGACAGCGGCGTCGACTACTATGTCGCCGCGACCAAGGTGCTGCTGAACCAGAGCCTGGTCCTCGACGGGACGCTGCGCGCCACCAAGGCCAACCAGGCCGGCCTGCTGGGCTTCGGCGGCGGCAAGAAGGACGACTATTCCCTGCAGTTCGAGGGCTCGGCCGGCCTCCTGGTCACCAAGCGCCTGCTGATCGGGGCGGAGTACCGGACTAAGCCCGACAATCTGGCCGGCCTGAAGGAGGACGACTGGATGGACCTCTTCGCCGCCTATGCGGTGAACAAGCACCTGTCGATCACGGCGGCCTATGCCGACCTCGGCGAGGTCGCCACCTTCAAGGGTCAGCGCGGCCTCTATCTGTCCCTCCAGGCGGGGTTCTAGGAACATGCTCGCGACACGTCTCATCCCGACCCTGATCGCCGCGGCGGGTCTCGCCTGGGCGGCGCCCGCGATCGCCGCCGAGAAGCCCGTCGATCCCTATACGGTCTCCAACGCCAATGCGGGCGCTCAGCCCTTCACCGGCGACCAGATGCTGGCGGCCTTCCATGGCCAGGCCGGCGTCGCCCGGGTGGTGGACCGCATGGTCGATCTCAGCGTCGCCGATCCCCGCCTGGCCGAGATCTTCCACGCCACCGACCTGGAGCGGCTGCGCCGGACGCTGAAGGAACAGTTCGACTACCTGCTGGGCGCCGGTGTCGACTACACCGGCCGCGACATGAAGACCGCCCACAAGGACCAGGGGATCAACACCGCCGAGTTCAACGCCCTGGTGGAGAACCTGCAGAAGGCCATGGACCAGGAGGGCGTCGCCTTCCGCGCCCAGAACCAGCTGCTCGCCAAGCTCGCGCCCATGCATCGCGACGTGGTCACCCGCTGATACGAAAAAGGCCCGCGCCGAAGCGCGGGCCTTTCCTTGGGGCCGGTGAGGACCGGTCCTAGTACTTGTAGCTGACCGTCACGAACCAGGTCCGCGGATTGCCGTAATAGGCCGTGCGGATGCCGCCGACCGACGAGAACTCCTGGGCGTCGGTCTTGTAGACCTCGTCGCTCAGGTTCTTGCCGTAGAGGCCGGCCGACAGCTTGCGGTCGGGGGCTTCCCAGACGATTTGGGCGTCATAGAGCCAATAGGCGGACTGCCACATGCCCGGGAACTTGGCGCGGGTGGTCAGGTTGGCGTTGTCGATCGCCAGCGCCATTTCCGAGCGGTAGCGGGCCTGGCCGCCGACCGTCACGAAGCCCTTGTCGCCGAGATTGAACTCATAGGACCCGGCGAGGCGGGCGGTCCATTCCGGCGAGAAGGCCGGGGTCTGCCACGACCGATCCAGGACGGTGAAGCCGGTGGCCGGGGCGCTGGCGGCGCGCTGTTCCAGGAACTCGCCGTATTCCGCGTGCAGATAGCCCAGGTCGGCGTTCAGGCTGAGGCCCGGGATCGGGTTGGCGGCGAATTCCAGTTCCGCCCCGTAGATCTTCAGCTGGCCGGCGTTCAGCACCGCGAAGTCGATCGAGGGGATGATCTGGGTCGGCGAGGTGACGGCGCGGCCGACGCGGGCCTGGAAGTCCTGATAGTCGTTGTAGAAGATCGTGAAGTTGGCCCGGGCGCGGCGATCCCACAGTTGGCTCTTCACGCCGGCTTCGTAGGAGACCACGGTCTCGGGATTGTAGGGCTGGTCCTCGCCCGGATTGTTGGCCCGGCCGTTGAAGCCGCCCGACTTGAAGCCCTTGGCGACGCGGCCATAGAAGAACAGATCGTCCGTCGCCTGATAATCCAGGCTGATCATCGGCGAGACGTCGTCCCAGCTCTTCTTGCCGGTGAACGCGAAGGTCCCGCGCAGGGCGGCCAGGTTCGAGAAGGTCGAGGTCGTGCGGTAGTAGGTCTTCTCATCCTGGGTGTAGCGCAGGCCGGCGGAGATCCGCAGGGCGTCGGTCAGGGAATAGCTGCCGTTGACATAGCCCGCCCAGCTGGTGGTCGAGAGGTTGTCGTCGATCGTGCGCAGGAAGGTGAAGGGCTGGACGAAGGCGTTGGCGTAGGCCTCCTGGTGCGACTTCACATGTTCGCGCAGGTAATAGACGCCGCCGACGACGTTCCAGCCGCCCGAGGCGTAGTTCAGCTGCAGCTCTTCGCTGTGCTGGTTCTGATCGGGCGAGACCAGGACGTCGCCCAGCTGGACGGCCGTGGCGTCGATGTCGATGTAGTCGTCGCTGCGCAGCTCGCGATAGGAACTGATCAGCTTGGCCGTGAGGGTGTCGGTCAGCTTGTAGGTCTGGTTGGCCGAGACGCCCCAGTGTTCGAAGCGGGTCTTGTTCGGCAGGCCGGACGTGGTCGTGGTCTGGAAGTTGTATTCCGGGATCACGGCCGGCACGACATAGAGGGTCTGGCCGAACGCCGAGGTGAGCGTGTTGGTCGGCTGGCCCACGGTCATGTGCGAATTGTCGTGGGTGTAGTCGGCGGCGAGGTCGGCCCGGTACTTGTCGGTCGGCGTCCAGGCGAGCGCCGTGCGCAGGGCGATGGTGTTCTTGTTATTGTAGTCGGCGTGGCTGACCGGGTCGGTCACATAGCCGTCGTGACGCGAGCCCATGGCGGCGAAGCCGGCCGCCAGGGTGTCGGTGATCGGACCCGACAGACCGAGCTTGGCCTCGAACATGCCGTAGTCGCCGACGCTGACCGAGGCCTTGGAGCGGACGGTCTGGTCGGGGGCGAGCGAGACGAGCTTCAGGGCGCCGCCGATGGTGTTCTTGCCGTAGAGCGTGCCTTGCGGGCCGCGCAGCACCTCGACGCGGGCGAGGTCCAGGAGGTCGAACTGGGTGCCGCGGATGCGGCTGAAATAGACGTCGTCGACATAGACGCCGACGGCGGGGTCGAAGGTCTGCAGGGCGTCCGGCTGGCCGACGCCGCGGATATAGATATTGGTGGCGTTGGACGAGCCCCGGCCCTGGACCAGGTTCATGTTGGGCACGGCGCCCTGAAGGTCGGTGATGGCGAGCGCGCCCTGGCGCTCAAGGGCCTTTTCCGAGAAGGCGGTGATCGCCACCGGGGTCGATTGCAGGTTTTCCTCGGTCCGGCGGGCGGTGACCACCAGTTCCTCGACGGTGGCGTCCGGGGCCGCGGCGGCGGCCGCGCCGGCGTAAACAGACCAAGCCGCGCCCGCGACAAGCGCGAGCTTCCAATTGAAGCGCATGAAGTTTCCTCCCCTTACGCCCTCAAGCGGGCGCAACTGATTGGCGACGAAACTGCGTTCGCCCTGTCCGCGCGTCAATAATTCATTCCTCGATGAGTGAATTAGTGCGCGGGATATGGAGCGACCGATGCAGGCAAGCCACACCGTCGGTACGACCGGGATCAGGTCAGGGCGCGTCGGCCAGGAAGGCGTCGATCGCCTGCGTCGCCTGGGGTTCTTCCAGAGTGGGCGCATGGCCGACGCCGGGCACGTCCACGCGGCGCATGTGCGGCGCGACGGTCCCCATGCGGTCCGCCGTCTCGGGCTCCAGGATGTCGGAGGCCTCGCCGCGCACGAGCAGGAGGGGGCGGCCGGTCGCAAGCGCCGTAAACAGCGGCCAGAGATCCGGCGGCGTCGCCGCGGGGGTGGCGGTCGGGGCGATCTTGAAGACCTCCGAGATCGCCGGGTCATAGTCGAGCGTCAGGCGTCCGGCCGCGTCCTCGCGAAACACCCGGCGGGCGAACCGCGCCCAGTCTGCGTCGCTGAGGCCAGGCAGGGCCTCGCCATTGGTGGCCCGCGCATAGGCGGCGGCCTCGGCCCAGGACTTCACCTCCGGCGCGCCGCCCACATAGCCGGCGATCCGCGCCAGGCCCGCGGCGCCGACCTGTGGCCCCACGTCGTTGAGCACCGCCCCGGCGACCAGGTCCGGGCGCAGGGCGGCCAGGGTCAAGGTGATCAGTCCGCCCATGGAGGTGCCGACGAACAGGGCGCGCGACACCCCGGCCTGATCGCACAGGGCCGCGACGTCGCCGGCATAGACCGCCGGGTTGTAGTTCATCGGCTGGGGATCCCAGGCCGAACGGCCCCGCCCGCGGACATCGAGCGCCAGAACCCTGCGGCCCCGGGCGGCCATCCGCGGGGCCAGCTCCTCGAAGTCCCGCGAATTGCGGGTCAGGCCGTGCAGGCAGATCACCGGCAGGCGCGCGGGACCGTCGGCGGGGGCGTGGTCGCGGGCATAGAGGGTCAGGCCATCAAGGCTGGTCCAGAAACGGTCGGCGGCGGACATGTCGGGCTCCGGTAGGGCGGACGCGCCTTCGCATCCCAGGGCGGATCATTCATCATCTGATGAGTAACGCCAAGCTTCGCCGCTTGACGCCGTGACCGGCGCGGTTGAACCCTGGCGGGGGCGGGCCATACTGGGTGTTCGACGCCCTCGGGGAGCCGCAATCTTGTCGACCGTGCCGGAGGCCAAGGCCTCGCCAGACCCCGCGCCGGACGCCGCCGCGCCGCGGCCTTCCCGCCGCGGCGGCAAATCCCGCGCCCAGAAGAGCTTCGAGACCCGCGAACGCATCCTTGATGTCGCCGAGCAGGAGTTCTCCCGCCACGGCTTCGACGGGGTCACCCTGCGCACCGTGGCCAAGCGGGCCAAGGTCGACACCGCCCTGCTGCACTACTACTTCGACTCCAAGAAGGGCCTGTTCGACGCCGTGTTCCTGCGCCGCGCCGAGGTGCTGAACCAGGACCGCATGGAGGCGATGGACCGCTATGAGTCCGAGGCCGGCGACCACGTGACGGTCGAGGGCGCGGTGGCCGCCTTCCTCAATCCCGTGCTGGAGCGCTGCGCCAACGCCGGTCCGGGCTGGCGGGCCTATTTCGCCCTGATCGGGGTGGTCAACAATACGCCGGTCTGGGGCGGGGAGACCATGACCCGCTATTTCGACCCGGTGATCCACCGGCTGATCAAGGTGGTGAAGCGGGCCCTGCCGAGCGCGAGCGAGACGGACCTGTTCTGGTCCTACCACATGCTCTCGGGCTCGCTGACCCTGACCCTGGCCGAGACCGGGCGGATCGACACCCTGTCGGGCGGGATCTGCCGGTCGGAGGACATCGCCGCGGTGACGCCGCGCATGATCGCCTACGCCGCCGCGGGATTTCGGGCCGTCTGCAAGGACTAGCTGACGCCGTAGGGGTGATAGGCCCCGAGGATCAGCTGCTCGAACACGCCCATGCCGCGCTGGGGCTCCTCGCCCGGAACCGTGAGGGTGACGTGGCTGAGCGCCTGGATGTGCAGGTTCTCCATGGCCCCCATGTTCTGGTCGGCCAGCACAATGTCCTCGCGCTCGACCACCAGCTCACCCTTGAAGCCCCCGTGGCGCCACTGGGGATGGCCATAGCCGATGCCGCGCATCAGGAAAGTCAGGAAGGGCTCGAACTTCACCCTGGCCTGGCCCTGCTGCAGCGGAATCACCAGCTCGCCGGTCTTGGCGTGCTTGGTGCCGGGGATGAAGCTGACATCCTGGATCGAGGCGCCCGAGGTGTGGAAGCCGTCCTCCGGGCCCGCACCGTCCTCGAGGATCACCGCGCGGGTGTTCCAGGGCTGGCCGTCCGGATTGGCGTTGACGTGGAAGAACACGCTGCGGTCGGCGAAGTTTAGCGGCGTCCATTGCCAGAAGAAGGTCGGCATGACCGGCGGCACGGGGGGCTGGGGATCGGCGGCCCCAACCGGGCGCACGCCCCAGGAGCGGTCGCGGGTGCCGACGGCGCCGGCCTGCAGGTCGCGGCGCACGCCGTCGATCTCGATCCAGCCCGAGCAGCGGACGTTCTGGGTCAGGCGGGTATAGTCCATGAAGGCGCGCGGACCGATGCGGTGCATGAACCGCGGCTCCTCGATCGGGAAGGTCCGCCCCTCGAACACGATCTCGGCGGCGAAGCCGTTGGACGGCGCCACGGTGAGCTTCAGCTTCTGCAGCGGCTCGAGAATCTCGACGCGGATCGGCCCGCAGACGATGTCCATCCGCTCCATGTTCAGGAACTTCGAGGCGTGCAGGCAGTGCTCGACCCCGTCGCGGATCACCGAGAAATGGGCGTCGGCGATGTTCAGGTGCGGATACACCCCGAAGGCCGCCGCGAAGAACTCCGTCCCGTCGGGGTTGTAGCCATTGAAGAAATAGCGATCGTAGAAGTTCCGGTCGGTGCCGGAATAGGCGATCGGCTCCGGCGTCTGGTGGATCGGATAGTCGTCGGCCTTGGTCAGCATGAGCCTTCTCCCTTGGGGGCGAGCCTAGGTTCGCCCTGCGTCAGTCTTGCGACCGTTGGCCGGTCGGCGGTATCCAGGTGATCAGAGATAACAACAAAAGGGAGGCGTGGCTCTGCTGACGCCAGGGAAGGAAAGTCCTGACGTAACGTCAGCAATTCCGTGGGCGCCGGCTGGCCAGAGGACGCGATGACCAGCACCGACATTCGAATTCCCGACGCCGTGGCGGCCAATCTGGTCGATCCGGCGGCCTACGCCGACCACCGCATTCACGAGACCTATGACTGGCTGCGGGCCAACAACCCGTTCGGCCGCGCCGAGATCCCTGGGGTCGATCCGTTCTGGGTCGTGACCAAGCACGCCGACATCCTGGAGATCAGCCGCCAGAACGCCCTGTTCCTGAACGGCGACCGCTCGCCCACCCTGGTCAGCCAGGAGGCCGACGCCCGCATCCGCCAGATGATGGGCGGCAGCCCCCACCTGCTGCGCACCCTGATCCACATGGATGCGCCCGATCACCCGAAGTACCGGGCGCTGACCCAGGCCTGGTTCATGCCGCAGAACCTGCGCGGGCTTGAGGACCGGATCCGCAAGATCGCCCGGGCCGCCGTCGACAAGATGGCCGCCACCGGCGGCGAATGCGACTTCGTCCGCGAGGTGGCCCTGCACTATCCGCTGCACGTGGTGATGGAGATCCTGGGCGTCCCGGAAGAGGACGAGCAACGCATGCTGATGCTGACCCAGGAGCTGTTCGGCGCCGCCGACCCCGAACTGGGCCGCAAGCCCAGCGAGGACACCCTGGACGCCGAGGGCGGCGGCCAGAAGCTGGACATGGGGGTCATCACCGACTTCTTCATGTACTTCAACAAGCTGTCGGCGGACCGCCGCGAGAACCCGCGGGACGACCTGGCGACCGTGATCGCCAATTCCAAGATCGACGGCCAGCCGATCTCCGAGCTGGAGGCGATGAGCTACTACATCATCGTCGCCACCGCCGGCCACGACACCACCTCGTCCTCGACCGGCGGCGCCCTGTGGGCGCTGGCTGAAAACCCCGGGGAACTGGCCAAGCTGAAGGCCGATCCGTCCCTGATCCCCGGCCTGGTGGATGAATCGATCCGCTGGACCACCCCGGTGAAGACCTTCATGCGCACGGTCGCGGAAGACACCGAGATGGGCGGGCGCAAGCTCTCCAAGGGCGACTGGCTGATGCTCTGCTACGCCTCCGGCAACCGCGACGCCGAGGTGTTCGACGCCGCCAATCAGTTCCGCGTCGACCGCTCGCCGAACAAGCACCTGGCTTTCGGCTATGGCGCGCACCTGTGCCTCGGCCAGCACCTGGCCAAGATGGAGATGCGCATCCTGTGGGAGGAGCTGATCCCGCGGCTGAAGAGCGTGGAGCTGGCCGGCGAGCCGGCCATGAGCCATGCGGTGTTCGTCAACGGCCCCAAGACCCTGCCGATCCGCTTCGAGATGGCCTGAGCCGTCGTGGCCGCGCCGCTCGAATCCCGCATCGCCGCCTATGTGGCGGGCCGCATGGCCGAGGCCCGCGAGGTCCAGGCCACCGGCCTGACCCGCATCTCCGGCGGCGCGAGCCGCGAGACCTATCGCTTCACCCTGGCCTGGCGGGATGCGGACGGCGCGGCGCGTGAGCGCAAGATGATCCTTCGGCGCGATCCGCCGGCCAGCCTGATCGACACCGAACGGCGGATCGAGTTCGAGGCCTATCGCGCCTTCCGCGGCTCGGCGGTGCCCGTGCCGGAGATGCTGTGGCTGGAGGAGGGCTCCGACGCGCTGGACCACCCCTTCTTCATCGCCGAGGAGATCGCCGGGTTCCAGGCCGCCCCGGCCCTGCTGTGGACTGAGCCCTATCTGGCGACCCTGGAGAAGCTGGGGGCGCACAAGTGGACCATCCTGGGCGAGATCGCCAAGGCCGATCCCGCCGGGTTGGGCCTCACCGAGGTCATGATCCCGGTCGCGCTCGACGCCTGCTGGGACAGGGAGCTCAGCTATTGGGAGGGCGTCCTCGACGATGACGAGGCCGAACCCCTGCCGATCACCCGGGCCGCCATCCGCTGGCTTAGGGCCAATCCGCCGCCGCCGGCCCAGAAGCTGAGCGTGGTGCACGGCGACTATCGGACGGGGAACTTCCTGTTCGACGAACACGGGACCATCCACGGCGTCCTCGACTGGGAAATGGCCCATCTGGGCGACCCGCTCGAGGATCTCGGCTGGAGCTTCAATCCGGTCTGGTCCTTCGGTCGCCCCGAGGCCGGGGGCCTGATGCCCCACGACCAGGCGGCTGCGGTCTGGGAACAGGCCAGCGGCCTGAAGGCCGATCCCGCCGCCCTGCACTGGTGGACCCTGTTCAATTGCGTGAAGGGCCAGGCGATCTGGATTTCCTCGGCCCGCGCCTTCATCGACGGGGGCAACCGCGAGCCGATCATGGTGGCGCCGCCCTGGATGCTGCAGAACGCCCAGGATCGGGCCACCCTCAAAGTGATGGGACGCCTATGAAGCCCGAGGTCCCCTCCGTCCTGGGCGAGATGGCCCAGCTGCTGGTCCGCAACGCCGATCAGTCCGTGCACCCGGCGGATCGGGCGAGCGCGCTCGGCCTCACCGCCCTGCTGCTCGGCTTCGCGGCCGAGGCGTGGGACGCAGCCGCCCACCATCTGGTCCAGGAGAATCGCGCGGTCCACGCCCTGTTGGTCCGCGGCGCCGCCTACGCCCCGCCGCCCGCCCCGCCTGCCGAGGACGACCTGCGCCTCTCGGCCCTGGGCCTGGAGAATGCCCGGCTCATGGCCGCCCTGATCGCGCTGCACACGACGGTCGAGCTCAGGCCCGAGGCGAGCGATCTGAACGAGGCCATCTGGGCCGAATTGCGCGCCTCGACAGAGCGTCGGAAGACGGCATCGTCCGTCGTCTGATTAATCGTGCCGCGGCGCCTGATCGCGGGCCGTCAGCCCGTAGTCCCGCATCACTGCCGCCACCCTCAGCCGATAACCGGCGAACAGGCCGGAGCGGCCCAGGCCCTGCGCCGCCCGGTGCGCCTCGACCTCGCGCCAGGCGATGACCGCCGCCTCGTCGCGCCAGAAGGACAGGGACAGGAGTTTGCCAGGCTGTGCCAGGCTCTCGAACCGCTCGACCGAGACGAAGCCGTCGATACGCTCCAGCTCAGGCTTCAACGCGGCCGCCAGATCGAGATAGCCCTGGCGCCGTCCGGCCGCCGGCTCGACCTCGAAGATCACCGCGATCATGGCGTCACCGGGGTGAGGAAGGTCCGCCGCTCGCTGAGGATGAAGCGCTTCTCCTGGGCGAGGGCGAAATTGGCCGCACCGGCGGGATCGCGCCGCAGCCGGTCGCGATAGGCCTCATAGGCGGCCAGGCTGTCGAAGCTGATCAGGGCGAGCGCCACGTCATTGGTCCCCTCGTGCGGCAGCCAATAGCCCAGGAGGTCGCCGCCGCAGGCCGGGATGATGGTGAGCCAGTTGCGCGCATAGGCCTCGAAGGCCTCACGCTGAAAGGGGTCGATCTGGTAGCGGATGCAGCAGGTGATGGTCATGGTCTTGTCGCCTCTCGGGATGGGTTCGGGGGCTCCCTTACCGGCGATCCCGGCGTCCATGCTTCGATCGGGAGCGAAGCGTCCCGGCTGGCGAGCCGGTCCGCCGAACGCTAGGCTCGCCCCATGAAACTCGGCGCCGACATCGCCCGGACCGCCGCCCTGCTGGGCGACCCCGCCCGCGCCAACATGCTGGCCGCCCTGATGGGCGGGGTGGCGCTCACCGCCGGCGAACTGGCCCAGGAAGGCGGGATCACCGCCCAGACCGCCTCAGTCCATCTGGCCCGCCTCGTTGACGGCGGCCTGGTCACCGTCCGCCGCCAGGGCCGCCACGCCTATTTCGCCCTGTCCGGGCCCGAGGTCGCCGAGCTGCTGGAGGACCTCATGAGCCTGGCCGCGCGTACGGACCAGCCTCGCCCCCGTCCGGGGCCCCGTGATCCCGGCCTGCGCCGCGCGCGGGTCTGCTACGACCACCTGGCCGGCGAACTGGGCGTGGCCCTGCTGGACAGCCTGACCGGGCGCGGCCTGATCCAGGATCATGACGGCGCCCTCGTCCTGACGCCGGACGGCGCCGCGGCGATGCGCGCCTTCGGGGTGGAGCCTGTCACGACCGGCCGTCGCCCCCTCTGCCGCGCCTGCCTCGACTGGAGCGAGCGCCGCAGCCATCTGGCCGGATCCCTGGGCGCCGGCGTGCTGAACCGCATCTATGCGCTCGGCTGGGCGCGCCGGGTGGAGGGCTCGCGGGTCGTGGCCTTCAGCGCCCCCGGCCTGGCGGCGTTCGAGCGGGCGTTTCCGATCACCTGACGTCGCTCAGCGCAAATTGTTCATGTTTTGTTCTTGACTCAAGCTCCTCTGGGTGGCTTGGTCGCGCATGGCGACCGAGACCTCGGCGTTTGTCGGGCGAACCCCCACTGGGTGTCGCCGACAAGGGCGCTGGCGATAGCGCCCGTTCCCTCTCCTAGCCCAAAGCATGAGGGCGGCTGTGAACGGAGGCCTCGAAAGCTATTTTCGACAACCGACGGCCGACCTAGACAAGGCTAGACGCAGTTTGGAAGACGAAGGTCGCGACATCTGGATCGGCTCGATCCGAACGGGTGAGAACCTAGCCGGCGAGACCCTGACGCCGTAGCGCGAGAGAAGTATTATTTGGAGTTGAAACCAAACACACCTTCAGGTCGCAGCGCGGGCGCACGCCAGATCAAGCGCTACGCCGAGGGAGGCAAGAGAAAAGCCCGGGTCGTCTATTACGATCCCAAGGATTATCAATGAGTGGGACGTCTTTCACCTCCGCCGTCAATGACTTGCTTGAACCCGCAGGCTTCACGCGAGCGGGGCGGGCGATTTGGAATCGGACCGCCGGCGGGTATCGCGACGCGATTTCGCTCCAGACAATTCAAAGCCTTGGCACCGTTGTGAATATCTACAGCGTCGATCTCACGTCCGAGGCGATATTGGACTCCTGCGCGCCGGATCAGTCCGGCGGATTGATGTACCCCGTCTACGAACGGCTCGGTCTGTTGATGGGGCCGTACGATCGCGCTTGGAGACGAGGGCGCGATCGTCCTTCGGACCTGGCGGCGGCTATTGAGAAATATGCGCTGCCGTTTCTCGATCGAATGCACGATCTCGTCCAATTGATGGGATACCTGGGCACGGGCGCCAGGAAATGGCGGGAGTTCACTGAAGTGGTCTATCTCGCGATCACCCTCCACCGCCTCGGCGAGACGGAACAGGCCTGCAAGTTGCTGGCTCACCCGCCTCGGCGTCTGGAAGCAGGGGGGCGGATTAAGGTGGCCGCCCTTCGTGACTACTTTGGATGTTCTCCACTGTATCCCGATCCATGACGCCCCTACCCCGCGTGATCCTGATCGGCGGCTCATCTCATGCCGGCAAGTCAAGCATCGCGCGCCATCTGGCCGCGCGACAGGGCTGGACCGCGGCCTCGACCGATCACCTCGGGCGGCATCCCGGACGCCCGTGGAGGCCAGCGGGGGAGGCGGTTCCCGCCCATGTAGCCGCCTACTATCTGGAGCTTTCCACAGAGGCCCAAATCGCCGATGTCCTGCGCCACTACGAGATCTTGTGGCCGGCGATCGAGGCCCTGGTGCGGCGCCATGCCGAGGATCAATCCCAGCCGCGCCTGGTGCTGGAGGGTTCAGCGATCTGGCCAGATCGGGTGGCGGGGCTTGATGTTGACGGCGTCGCTGCGGTCTGGTTGACCGCACCGCCCGCGCTTTTCGAGGCGCGGATCCTGGCGGAGAGCGATCATGCTGGGGCCGACGACCGCGGCCGCGCCCTGATCGAGGCCTTTCTCGCGCGCACCCTGGCGTTCGATGCTGTGCTTCGAGACGCGGCTGAGCGGCTTGGCGCGCCCGTGTCGTCCGCCCGCGACGATGAGGCCGCCCTGTCGGCGATGCGACCGGTTCCCTGGACGACAGATGGGCTATGAACGCCCCATGCCCCCAAACCTGATCCGCGACGCCGCCCTCGCCGACGCCCCGGCCATCGCAGGCCTGCATCTGCGCTCCTGGCTCGCGGCCTATGAGGCCATCGCCCCCGCCGAGGCCGTGCGGGTCCTGACCGAGGATGTGCGCCGCGAGCGCTGGACGGCGATGCTGGCCGCGCCCAAGCCCCGCTGGGTGTGCCGTATCGTCGAGGCCGAGGGGGTGATCCGGGCCGTGGGCGTCGCCTGCGCGCCGAGCGAGGCCCTGTTCGGCGAACGGGGCGAGGTGCGCCACCTCTATGTCGAGCCGGATCTCCGCCGCGCGGGCCTCGGGCGGCGGATGATGGCCGAGTTGACCGGCGTGATCGCCGGCTGGGGCTATGCGGGTCTGGCCCTGAGCGTCGTGGCCGAGAACGCCCCGGCGCGGGCCTTCTACGCCGCCCTCGGCGGCCGCGAGATCGGGCGGTTCACCGATCCCGGCCCAGTCTGGAAGTCCCAGAACATCGGGCTGGCCTGGGACGATCTGCCGGCGTTGCGGACCCGCCTGGCCTGAAGGAACCTCCGGCCCGCGACGGGATTTGGTGTGGAGGCGCGGTGCGCATTTCAGCCCGGAGGCGGCGATGTCCGAACATTTGAATTCTCGACCCAATGGGATCCAGTCCACTGTAGCCGAGGCCCTGTCTGACGCGGCCGAGGATCTGGCCGCGGTCGAACCCCAGGTGAAGGCGGCCACGAGCCGCTTCCTCAAGGAGGCCCGCGCGACCCTGGAGGACGTGACCGAGGAACTCCTGGCCAAGGCGCGGGAGGGCTATGACGTCATGCGCGATCAGGCGGTCCGTCGCGGCGTGCAGACGGTGGGCGCGGTGCGCGAGCGGCCGGCCGTGGCCCTGGCGGCGGCGGCGGGGCTTGGCTTCCTGATCGGCCACCTGATCTCCGCGCATCGGACCCAGGTGATCTATCTGAAGGACGCCCGCTAAGCCGCCAGGATTTCGGCGAGCGCCGCCAGCAGCCGGTCGGTCTGGTCCTCGGTCCCCACCGTGATCCTCAGATGGTCGGCGATGCGCGGGGCGTCGAAGCGGCGCACCAGGATCGCCCGGTCCCTCAGGGCCTGGGCGATCTCGGCGCCCGGCCGCGCGCCATGCCGCGCGAAGACGAAATTGGCGGCCGAGGGCAGGACCTCGAAGCCCAGGGCGTCCAGCCCCCGCGTCATGCGCGCTCGCGTGGCGATGATCCGGGCCAGATCGGCCTGGAACTGCGCCTCGTCGCCGATGGAGGCCAGGGCGCCGGCCTGGGCGGGCCGGCCGAGCGGATAGGAATTGAAGCTGTCCTTCACCCGGGTCAGGGCCTGGATCAGGTCCGGGTGGCCCAGGGCGTAGCCGACCCGCAGACCGGCCAGGGACCGCGACTTGGACATGGTCCGCACCACCAGCAGGTTCGGGTGCGCAGCGATCAGCGGAATAGCGGTCTCGGCCCCGAAATCCACATAGGCCTCGTCGATCACCACGGGAGTATCGGCATGCCGAGCCAGCAGTTCGGCGATCTCGGCGCGGTCCAGCGCCATGCCCGTGGGGGCGTTGGGATTGGGCAGGATGATCGCGCCCGTGGGGCCGTCATAGTCGGCGACCCGGATTCGGAACGCCGCATCCAGGGGAACGGTCTCAGTCGCAATCCCGAACAGCCGGGCATAGACCGGGTAGAAGCTGTAGCTGATGTCCGGAAACTTGAGCGGCCCCTCGTGCTTGAGCAGGGCCGCGAAGGCGTGGGCCAGCACCTCGTCGGATCCATTGCCCACGAACACCTGATCCGCCGTCAGTCCGTGATAGGCGGCCAGCGCCTCGCGCAGCGCCGTGGAGGCCGGATCCGGATAGAGCCGCAGGCTGTCGCTCGCCGCGGCCGCCACCGCCTCCAGCACGCGCGGGGAGGGGGCGTAGGGGCTCTCATTGGTGTTGAGCTTGATCAGACCCTCGATGCGCGGCTGCTCGCCCGGCACATAGGGCGAAAGCGTATGGGTCAGATCGCTCCAGAAGCGGCTCATGGCGGGGTCCAGTTTGAGGGCGATCCGTGTTTGCGGGGACGAGCGCCGCAAGGCAAGGCGCCTGCAACCCCCTCTCCCCATTTGACGGGGAGCGGATAGGGTGACGGCGCTCAAGTCGGAGACCGCCCATGCCGAAGATCGACATCGCCCGGACCGAGCTGCGCGAGGGCTCAAGCTATGATCCGCCCTTGGATCAGCCCTGTCTGGGGTTGAAACGCTGGAAGCTCGGCGCGGCGGCGGGGCTCAGCCAGTTCGGAGTTAACCTCACCCGCATTCCGCCCGGCGGATGGTCCAGCCAGCGCCACTGGCACACGGTCGAGGACGAGTTCGTCTGGGTGGTCGAGGGCGAGGTGGTGCTGGTCGAAGACGGCGGCGAGACCGTCCTGCGGGCCGGCGAGGCGGCGGGCTTTGCGGCAGGCGTCCGCAACGGCCACCACCTGCAGAACAGGACGGACCGGGAGGCGGTGGTGCTCGAGGTCGGATCACGGCATCGCGCCGAGGACGCCTGCTGGTACCCGGACCTGGATCACGGCTACGGCCCCCATGGGCGCTTCGAAAGTCCGCCCTCTTAAGGTCGATCCCGCAACGTACCCCATCGACACGGGGCCCGACCTCGGCTTTGCTGCGCCGCCCTCGTTTGAGGGCCAAGACCACAGCCATTTTCGATTAGGGACCGATTTTACATGCCCCGTATTCTGCCCGAACCCACGCCGGAGACCCGGCATTTCTGGGAGGGGTGCAAGGACGGCGAGCTGCGTCTGCAGCGTTGCGTCGACTGCGCCCACAGCTACTTCCCGCCCCGGGCCTTCTGCCCCAAGTGCGCCAGCCGCAACGTCGAGGTCTACAAGGCCTCAGGCAAGGGATTCCTCTATTCCTACGTCATCAACCATCGGCCCCACCCGGCCATGGGGACCGAGCCGCACTCGATCGCGGTGGTGGAGCTGTCCGAGGGCCCGCGCCTGATGACCAACATCGTCGGCTGCCCGCAGACGCCTGAGGCGCTGCAACTCGACATGGCCGTGGAGGTCGTCTTCGAAAAGCAGAACGACGACATCTCCCTGCCCCTGTTCCAACCGGCGAAGGGCTGAGGCGCGACCATGCAACAGAAATCCGTCGCCATCGTGGGCGCCGCCGAAACCACGAAAATGGGCAAGATCCCGGACGTCTCCGTGATCGGCCTGCACGCCGACGCCGCGCTCAACGCCATGAAGGATGCGGGGCTTAAGCCTTCCGACATCGATGGCGTCGCCACCGCGGGCATCAGCCCCGTCGAGCTCGCCCACTATCTGGGGATCACGCCGACCTATGCCGACGGCACCAGCGTCGGCGGCTGCTCCTTCATGCTGCACGTCCGCCATGCGGCCGCGGCGATCAATGCGGGCCTGGCCAAGACCATCCTGATCACCCACGGCGAATCCGGACGCTCCCGGGTCGGCGCCGGCGGCTTCGCCCGCTCGCCATCCAGCCTGATGGGCCAGTTCGAGCTGCCCTATGGCGTGACCAGCCCGCCGACCATGTTCACGATCCCCGTGCTTCGCTACATGAAGACCCACGGGGTGACCGAGGAAGACCTGGCCATGGTCTCGGTGGTCCAGCGGGAATGGGCTGCGCTCAATCCGCGCTCCAGCTTCAAGGACCCGATCACCGTCGACGACGTACTCAATTCGCCGATGATCGCCTGGCCGTTCCGCATGCTGATGTGCTGCCTCGTCACCGACGGCGGCGGCGCGCTCATCGTCACCAGCGCCGACCGGGCCAAGGATTTCCCGAACAAGCCGGTCTATGTGCTGGGCACGGGCGAGAGCGTCGAGACCCCGATGGTCAGCCAGATGGAGGACTTCAACACCTCCAAGGCCTTCCGCGTCTCCGGTAAGAAGGCGTTCGATGAGGCGGGCATCAAGCATGCCGATGTCGACCACCTGATGATCTATGACGCCTTCGCCCACCTGCCGCTCTACGGCCTGGAGGATCTGGGTTTCGTGAAGCCCGGCGAGGCCAAGGACTTCATCCGCGAGCGCAACACTGCGATCGGCGGCAAGCTGCCGCTCAACACCAACGGCGGCGGCCTGTCCTACATGCACTCGGGCATGTACGGCATGTACGCCCTGCAGGAGAGCGTGCGGCAGATGCGCGGCATCGCGCCAGCCCAGGTGAAGGACGCCAAGATTAGCGTCAGCCACGGCGTCGGCGGCATGTTCGCGGCCTCCGGCACGATCATCTTCTCGAACGAGTCGCCGTGAGTTTAGAGTGACTTACCGCAGGTCATGCTGCGCAGCATGACCTGCAGCATTCCGCGCCCTTCCCCGACGCCGGGGGAGGGCGTTTTGCTGATAGGTCAGGCCAAGCCCGCCCCGGAGCCGTCCCCATGCCAAAGTCCCTGATTGCGATCCTGGCGGCCCTGGTCGCCCTGGGCCTGGGGCGCTTAGCGAACGCCGCCGACCGGGCGCCGGACCTCGTCCTGACCGGCGGTCTCACCGGCGCGGATCACCAGACCTATCGCGAGATCCCGTTCAAGCTGCCGGCCGGGGTGACGCGGTTGACCGTCGCCTTCGACTATTCCGGCCGCGACCAGCACACCACGATCGATCTCGGCCTGAAGGATCCCCAGAGACTGCGGGGCTGGAGCGGGGGGAACAAGGCCCGGTTCACCCTGGCCGAGACCGACGCCACGCCCAGCTATCTGCCGGGCCCGTTGCCGGCCGGAACCTGGCGGCTGGTGCTGGGCGTCCCCAATATCCGCAAGACCGCGACGGCGACCTATGAGGCGAAGATCTGGTTCGACCGCGCGGGCGACGCCCGGTCCGCCCTGGCCGAGGCGCCGATCAACCCGGCGCCGGGCTGGTATCGCGGCGATCTGCATCTGCACACCGGTCACTCCGACGGAACCTGCCTGTCGCATCGCGGCGCCAAGGTTCCATGCCCGGTGTTCAAGTCGCTGGAGGCGGCGCGGGCGCGAGGGCTCGATTTCATCGCGGTCACCGACCACAACACCACCTCCCAGGCCGACGCCCTGCGGGAGCTTGCGCCCTATTTCGACGACCTGCTGCTGATCCCGGGGCGGGAGCTCACGACCTTCCAAGGCCACGCCAACATCTTCGGCCCCGTCGCCCCCCTCGATTTTCAGATCCGCGGCCCGGCCGACCTGCAGCGGACCCTCGACGCCGTCGACGCCGCCCACGGCCTCATCTCCATCAACCATCCGGCCATGCCCTCGGGCGAGGCCTGCATGGGCTGCGGATGGACCGCGCCGGCCACCCCCTTCGCCCGGTTCGCGGCCATAGAGGCGGTGAACGGCGGAGCCCTGCTGGTCAGCGGTCGCGCCGACGGGCCCCTGTCCGGCATTCCCTTCTGGGAGGCCCGCCTCAACGCGGGCCTGCGGATCACCGCCATCGGCGGATCGGACAATCACGACGCCGGCGCGGCGCCCGGCCTGCCCTCCGCCCTCGGCGTCCCGACCACGGTCGTCCACGCCGCGGCCCTAAGCCAGACGGAGATCCTGGCGGCGATCCGCGCCGGGCATGTGTTCGTCGACATCGAGGGCTCCCGCGACCGCCTGCTGGAGGTCGAGGCGACGGCCGGCGCCGCGCGCGCGGAAATGGGCGACGTCCTGTCGGTCGCCCCCGGTCCGCCGCCCCGGATCCAGGTGCGGGTGCGGGGCGTCGCCGGGGGGCGGATTGGGGTGTCCGGCGACGGCGCGGGTCTGGTCCAGGCGGTCGGCGGCGACCGGCCCCTGGCGGGCGCGGAGGATCGCCGGGACTATCTGGCGGCGGCGGACGGACGGGATCACTGGGTGCGGTTCGATGTCCGCGATCCGACCGGAAAGCTCGTCCTGCTGGGCAACCCGATCTATCTGCGCCCGGTCCCGCCCCACCCATGATGGGCGCCTGCGACATTCGGAAGCCCCCCGCACGAATGTCTTATTAACGCTCGTTCTTCATGTTGACGGAGAGTCGAATTGACCGGTTTCGGTTCGCGTCGGGCCGGTCATCAGGTTGGGTTTCGGACGCTGTTACGCGCTGTGGCGCCGGCGCGCCTTGGAGCAGTCATGGGGCTTAATCCGGAATCGCGAGCCCGATTCAATCTTCAGCGCGCGACGGTCCTGATCCTGGATTCGAACGCGATGGGGATGAGCATCCTCGTGCAGATCCTGACCGGCTTCGGCGCAAAGTCCCTGCATCGCTGCGAGAGCGTGGCCGAGGCCGAGGCGGTGGTCCAGAAGAACGAGATCGACCTGATGGTCGTCGATTCCCTGGGCCCGGACGGCGAGGGCTACGAGTTCGTCCGCTGGCTGCGGCGCAGCAAGATCCAGCCCAACTGCTTCGCCCCCGTGCTGCTGACCTCCGGCCATACGCCGAGCCGGGCGGTGAACAAGGCGCGCGATTGCGGCGCCCACTTCATCCTGGCCAAGCCGCTGACGCCGATCTCGGTGCTGGAGCGGATCCTGTGGATCTCGAAGGAGGGCCGCCGGTTCGTGGAGTGCGACACCTATGTCGGCCCCGATCGGCGCTTCAAGAACGAGGGCGTTCCGGCCGGCATGGCGGGGCGGCGTCGCGACGACCTGCCGATCGAGGTGGGCGAGGCGACCATGCCCAACCTGGATCAGGAACTTATCGACGGCATGATGAAGACGCGGAAGGTCACGATATGAGCGGTCCGGTGACTATCCATGTGCCGGAGAACCGGTTGGCCAAGCTGCTCAGGACGCCGGGCGGCAAGCCCGTCGCCGAGGCGATGGCCGACGCCAAGCAGGGCCTGCAGAGCCTGCAGGGCGACTGCATGGCCGATCTCGACAAGACCCTGGCCGCGGCCGAGGCCATCGCCGCCCAGGCCAAGGGCCAGTTCGACCCCAAGGTCGCCGCCGATCTCTATGCGACCGTGAGCGCCACCATCGGCGTGCCCACGGCCTGCGATCTTGAGGCGGTGGACACCGCCCTGATCAGCCTGTCGGATTTGCTCGATGTTCTGACCGAAAAGGCGATGTGGGACACCAATGCGGTGGCCGTCCACCTGCGGGCTGTGAAGCTGCTGCTGCGCACCGCGGCGGACAAGGACGGGGCGGGGACCCAGGCGATCCTGGAGGGCCTGCGCCAGGTCAGCCAGCGCTTCGCGCGACCGGACGGATCGACCGCGGGCTGAGGTCCGCGGCGTCAGAAGTCTTAAGTCTGAAATTCTGAAACGGGGAGGGCGGCCCAGGCAGGGCCGGCCCCAAGGGGCGTGCGCCTAGCCCGGCGTCATGCGGTCGGTGAGCGCCCAGAGGCCGTCGACCACTTCCTTCATTTCCGGCCCGACGTTCTTGTCCTTGGACCAGATCAGGCGCAGCGCATTGACGTGCACGCCGATCGACGCCCAGTCGTGGCGGTTGGTGGTGCGCAGACGGTCGGCCAGTTCGCACAGGCTGTAGGCCGCGTCGCAGAGGATGCGCTGGTTGAACATGCCGGCGATGTCGAGGACGACGCTGCTCTCTTCATAGACAGTGTCGACCGTGGCGGTCTTGGCCTGGCAATGGCCTTCCAGCCGCTTGATCGAGGCGTCGAGGGCCTTGCGGGCGTCGCCGCCCAGGGCCGCCAGTTCGCGCATGGCGCGCTCATTGGCCATTTCGGCGGTCATGCCGCCGGGCTTGGCCGCTTTTTCAGCCAGGCTGTACTTGACCTTGATGAACTGGGGCTCGCTCACAGCGCCACCCGAGACGGCTTCAGCAGCATGTCGATGTCGTTCTGATCCATGTTCGGGTCCGTGGCCGCGCCGATCGTTCCGGACAGGTCGCCCTTGCGGCGGCCCTTCATGCCCAGCGGTGGCCCAAGGTTCTTGAAGCGACGATCCGGGCCGACATAGTTCTCGGCCTTGACCATCTGGCGTTCGTCCTTGGCGACCCAGAAGATCCGCTGAAGCAGCAGTTCGGGCGTGAAGGGCTTGGCGATGACGAAGTTCGAGCCGGAGTCCCGGCTCTTCTCGACGGTGCTGCGGGCGGCGTGGCCGGACAGCATGATCACCGGCGTGAACTGGGCCTCGGGCTGGGCTTCGCGCCGCAGCCAACGGAGGAAATCATAGCCGTCCATGTCCGGCATGATCGAGTCCATGATGATCAGGTCGAGTTCCTGGGTCTTGACGATATGCATCGCCTCCGCCCCGGACTTGCACTTGAACTGCTTGCGGACCCCGAAGCCCCGGACCATGCCGGTCAGGGCCTCAAGCGCCGTCGGATTGCCATCCGCCAGCATGACGACGGATCGCTCAAGATTGATGCGTATCTTTGGATCCAGCGCCATGGCGGATGTCCGTCAGAAAAGGTCCAGGTCGCCGGACGCCTGGGCGGCGAAGGCTTCGCTTTCGCGGGTCGCCTTGGCCAGGCGCTTGGCCAGGTCACCGAGGGTGACCCCGGCCACGGCGTCGGTCAGATCATAGTGCCCGCTCTCGGCCTGGGTGGAGAGCTTGCGGGTGAAGGTCGCAAGCGCCGCCAGGTGCTGGGTCAGCACGTCCAGGGTCTGAGCTTCATGCAGGGCGATTTCGAGCGGCTCGCCGCGGCTGGCGCGCACCAGCTGGGTGACCAGCATCTCCAGGCGGTCGCACAGCTCCCCGGCGTGCTCCAGTTCGGAGGCCAGGGAGGCGAGCACCTCGGGAGTGTAGGCGGGCGCGGCGGACTGAGACATCAAAACAGCTCCAGGGATCCTTCGTCCTCTGCGGGAGGCGCCGGTTTACGCGGGACTTCCTTGAGGGCCGCAACCTCATGGGTGTCAGTGACCATGCGTTGCTGAGCGCGACCCGTGGTCGGCCAGTACTGCACGCGCCTGGCGCCGACACCGCCCAGGCTAGAGCCTACGAGCTTGATGCCTTCGTCCTTAAGAAACTTCTCGGCAAACGCCGCATTCGAGGCGCCGACGTCGGAAAGTCCGCCAAACATGCGCGCGCCGCCGAACAGCTTGGCCTCGAGGCGCTCGCGCCGGGCCCCGGAGCGGAGCAGTTCGTTGATCAGCAGTTCCATCGCGTAGGCGCCGTACCGGCGGCTCTCGTCGAGCCCGTCGGCCTTGCCTTCCGGAAGGAGAAAATGGTTCATGCCGCCCACGCCGGCCACGGGGTCGCGCATGCACACCGACACGCAGCTGCCCAGGATCGTGGTCATCATCACGTCCGGATCGCTGGAGATAGAGTGTTCGCCCTGAACCACGTGGACCCGTTTGCCGGGCCGGTGCGGCGTGTTTTCAACGATCATGTAAGGACCCCGAACACCGCTTCGATCTTCTCTTTTAGCGTCTGAGTGGTGAACGGTTTCACAAGGTAGTTGTTGACCCCGAACTGAACCGCGCGCTGGACAAGCTCTTTGTCGGCGCGGCCGGTCAGCATGATCACCGCCGTCTTGGAAATCGGACCGTGCGCGCGGATGGCGCGCAGCAGACCCAGCCCGTCGAGCTTGGGCATGTTGAAGTCGGTGATCACCAGATTGGTCGGCGAGGCGATCATGGCGCGCAGCGCCTCCTCCCCGTCCGGCGATTCCCGGGTGTTGGTGATCCCGATCGCGTGCAGGCTCGTGCGGATCAGCGACCGCATGGTCTGCTGATCGTCGACGATCAGGGTCTTGATGGCCGAAGCTGCGGGCATTACGCGCTCCTTTGATGCTCGGCGGCGGCCGAGCAAGCGTTGAGTATTGCGGGTCCCATGCGGGCGAGACCGACCTGCTTCTCCACGGCGCCCACCTCGAAGGCGGCCTTGGGCATGCCGTAGACGACACAGCTGGACTCGTCCTGACCCAGGGTTCGAGCTCCCCTCTGGCGCATGTTGAGCAGGCCCTGGGCGCCGTCCCGGCCCATGCCGGTCAGGATCACGCCCACACTGGGACGGCCCAGCTTGGCGACCGAGTCGAACAGCACATCCACCGAGGGACGATGGCCATTGACCGGCTCGCCTTCGCGCAGGCGGCAGACAGGAGCGGTGGAGGACACGACCTCCAGGTGGGCGTCGCCGCCGGGGGCCACATAGATGTGACCCGGCAGCAGCTTCGCGCCGTCATAGGCCTCCTGCACGTGGGCGCCGGAGATCCGGTCCAGGCGGGCGGCGAAGCTCTTGGTGAACGTGGCCGGCATATGCTGGGTGATCACCGTCGGCGGGCAGGTGTCGGGGAAGTTCCCGAGCACCGTCATCAGGGCCTCGACGCCTCCGGTGGAGGAGCCGATGGCCAGGATCAGGTCCTTGGCGGCGTGGTAGCCGCTTTCCCGTTCGACCGGTGCGACCGGGCCCGAATAGGGGCGGACCCGCGCGCGGGCGGCGGCCTTGACCTTGTTGGGCAGGTCCGCGAAGGCGTCGCCGATGCCGGCGCCCCCCTGCGGCTTGCCGATGCATTCCACGGCGCCCAGCTCCAGGGCGGCCACGGTGATGTCGGCGCCGGCCTGGGTGAGGGTCGAGATCATCACCACCGGCGTCGGCCGCAGGCGCATGATCTTTTCCAGGAACTCCAGGCCGTTCATGTGCGGCATCTCGATGTCGAGGGTGATGACATCGGGATTGAGTTTCTTGACCTGCTCGCGCGCCTCGATCGGGTCGTTGGCGAAGCCGAGAACCTCGATATCGGGATCGCGCTTCAGGGCCGCCGCGATAAGACCCCGCATGGTCGCGGAGTCGTCAACAATAAGGACGCCGACACTCATCGACCGCTCCTGAGCGAGTAGGTTGTGAGACCCGTGGTTTCGAAGATCTGGGTCGCGGGACCGGTCACGCGTTCGGAGTGGCCGATATAGAGGGTGCCGCCCGGGTTCAGCATGGGCGCGAAGCGGCTCCAGATGCGTTCCTGGGTGGGTTCGTCGAAATAGATGACGACGTTGCGGCAGAAGATGGCGTCGAACTTGCCCTTCATCGGCCAGTCGCCGATCAGGTTCAGCTCGCGGAAGGCCACCAGTTCGCGCAGCTCGTCGGCCACTTCCCAGCGGCCTTCGCCGGCCTTCTTGAACCAGCGGCGGCGCAGGTCGACCGGCACGGGGGCGATCGCGTCCTCGCGATAGAAGCCGGCGCGGCCCTCGGCGACCATGTTGGGATCGATGTCGGTGGCCAGGATCTTGACGTCCAGGTTCGCCGCCTCGGGCAGGGCCGCGAGCACGGTGATGGCCATGGAATAGGGTTCCTGGCCGTTCGAGCAGGCGGCCGACCACAGGCGGATGCGTCCGCCGCGCTTGGCCTGCTCCACCAGCCTCGGCAGCACCTGGTCGCGCAGGTGATCGAAATGGTGCGGCTCGCGGAAATAGCGGGTCACATTGGTGGTCAGCGCCGCCATCATGGCCTGGCGCTCGTCGACCTCGCGGGCGTCCTGGATCAGGGCGCAATAGTCGCGGAAGCTGCGCAGACCGAGCGCGCGCAGGCGCTTGGCCAGGCGGGAATAGACCAGCGCCGCCTTGCCCTCGGCCAGGGCGATCCCGGCGTGGGCGTGCAGGATCTGGGCGATGGTCTTGAAGTCCTCGTTCGTGAAGAGGAATTCGCCGTCGACCAGACCTCCGCTTTTCGATCTGGAATCGGATGCTGTCGTCATGCCGCCTCGGCTTCCACTTCAGGTAGGACGCGCTCGAGGGAGATCAGGCTGATCATTCGTCCGTCGATCGAGAACAGGCCTTTGACGAAGGTCTTCACCGTGTCGCAGGCCACGTCCGGCGTCGGCTGGATCATGTCCTCGGTCATGTTGATGATGTCTGAAACCGCCTCGACGAGGAGGCCCAGGGTGCGACTGCCCTGGTTCACGACCATGATCACGTGGCGGGCGGTGACCTCGGTGACCGCCAGGCCCAGCCGGGCGCCGAGGTCGACCACGGGCAGGACGGCCCCGCGCAGATTGATCACGCCCTTGATGTAGTTGGGCGCGCGCGGGAGAGGCGTCGCCTGGGTCCAGCCGCGGATCTCGCGGACCTGCATGATGTCGACGCAGAACTCCTGGTCGCCCACGCGGAAGGCGATCAGTTCGTGGCGTGCAGCAGTGGACTGGCTAACGATCTCGGTCATGGGTCAGCTGGCCATTCGCTTTTCAGGGCGGGCCGCCGATTTCCGGCGGGTGGAGGTCACCAGCGCGTCGACGTCGAGGATGAGGGCCACCCGGCCGTCGCCGAGGATGGTCGCGGCGGCCACGCCGTCGATCTGCTGATAGTTGGCTTCCAGGCTCTTGATGACCACCTGGCGCTGGCCCTGGATGGCTTCGACCAGCAGGGCCGCCTTGCCGCCGCCTTCGCTCTCGACGAGCACGGCGACACCGGTGGCAGGGGGAATCGGCGTGTCGCGGAAGCCCAGGGCCACGCCGACGTCGATCAGCGGCACGAAGGTGTCGCGGATGCGGATCACCGCGTCCTTGCCGCCGATATAGTGCACGTCCTCGACCCGCGGGGTCAGGCTCTCGATGATGGCCGACAGCGGGGCGACCAGGGTCTGGTCGGCGCCCGTGACCACCATGCCGTCCAGCACCGCCAGGGTCAGCGGCAGGGACATGGTGAACTTCGAGCCCTTGCCGGGCTCGGAGCTGATCGAGATGCGGCCGCCCAGGCCCTGGATGGAGCGGCGGACCACGTCCATGCCGACGCCGCGGCCGGAGATGTCGGAGATCACCGCGGCCGTGGAGAAGCCGGGCAGGAAGATCAGGTTGTCGATCTCCTCGTCGGACAGCACCGCGTCCTCGGAGATCAGGCCCTTCTCGACAGCGATGCCGCGGACGCGGGGGCGGTTGATGCCGCGGCCGTCGTCCTGCAGCTCGATGACGATGCGGCCGCCGCGATGCAGGGCGCGCAGGCGCACCACGCCCTCGGCGGGCTTGCCGGCGGCCACGCGGCCCTCCGGATCTTCCAGCCCGTGGTCGATGGCGTTGCGCAGCATGTGGGTGATCGGGTCGGTCAGGCGCTCGATGACGGTCTTGTCGACCTCGGTGCCTTCGCCTTCCATGATCAGCTTGACGCGCTTGCCGGTCATGTCGGCGACTTCGCGGGCCAGGCGCGGCATGCGCTGGAACACGCTCTTCACCGGCTGGGCGCGGATGGCCATGACGCTGTCCTGGATCTCCCGGGTCAGCAGTTCCAGGTCCTCGAGGCCCAGGGCCACGTTGGAGGAGCGGGCCAGGCCGCTTTCCAGGACGCGCTGGGACAGCATGGCCTGCTGGATCACCAGTTCGCCGACGGCGTTGATCAGGCGGTCGACCCGGTCCAGGTCGACGCGGATGGTGGCGGGCGCGGGCAGACCGGCGGGGGCCGCGGCGGCGGCGGCCGGCGGCCTCGCGCTCCTTGCGGCGCTCCTCGCGCAG
>NZ_JALDPT010000059.1 GCF_022695515.1 Phenylobacterium aquaticum | reverse complement strand
GGCCCTGCCGGCCGCCGCGCAATCCGTCGACTACGGCTCCCTGCAGGAGCTGTTCAACGAGCCGGTCACCACCTCGGCCACCGGCTCGCCCCAGCGCTCCACTGAAGCGCCGGCCGACATGCAGATCATCTCGGCCGACGAGATCCGCCGCTCCGGCGAGACGAGCCTGCCGGGCATCCTGCAGCGCGTCGCGGGCGTCGATGTGCTGAACCACTCGGCCGGCCAGTCGGACGTCAACGTCCGCGGCTATGACCAGGTCTCCTCGCCGCGCCTGCTGGTGCTGGTGAACGGCCGTCAGGTCTATCTCGACCACTATGGCGTGACGATCTGGTCGACCATTCCGGTCCAGCTCGACGAAATCCGCCAGATCGAGGTGGTGAAGGGCCCCAACAGCGCCCTGTTCGGCTTCAACGCCGTCTCCGGCGTGGTCAACATCATCACCTACAATCCGAAGTTCGACGCGGTCGACCGGGTCACCCTGCGGGGCGGGACCCACGGCAACGCCAGCGGCTCGCTGGTCACCACGTTCAAGCTCGGCCAGGCCCTGTCGGCTCGCCTCTCCGTGGGCGGCAGCCGCCAGGACGAATGGGCGCTCCACGGCGCCCTGCCGACCAAGGACCAGGTCGAGGATCCGCGCTCGGCCACCGCGAACCTGGACGTCGTCGCCCAGCTCGCGCCCAAGACCGAGCTGCGCATGGAAGGCTCCTGGTCGAACATGCAGGAAGACAGCCGCGCCGCCGGCGCGTCCTATTCCGTGGTCAAGATGATCACCAATTCCGAGAAGGCGACGATCACCTCGGACACCCAGTTCGGCTCCATCCAGGGCCAAGTCTACCAGAACCAGCTGAACGCCAAGTACAACATCGCGGGCGGCATCTTCTGGAAGAACACCATCACGGTGGCCAGCCTCCAGGACCTGTTCAAGGTCGGCACGGCGCACACCTTCCGGGTGGGCGGCGAATATCGCCACAACACCCTGAACATCGCGCCCGCCAACCAAGCCGACATCAGCTATGACGTCGCCGCGCTCTCCGGCATGTGGAACTGGCAGGTCAACGACAAGCTGACCACCACCGCGGCCATGCGCGTCGACAAGATGTCCCTGAACCGGTCGGGCCCGTTCCTGCCCCGGTCGCCCAACGGCAATAACGCCCTTTGGGACCACGACATCACCAAGACCAGCGCCAACGCCACCATCGCCTGGCGGCCGACCGACGCCGACACCTTCCGCCTGTCCTATGGCCGAGGCGTCCAGGCCCCCAGCCTGATCGAACTCGGCGGTCTGGAACTGCCGATCGCCGCGGGTCCGCTGACCCTCGACATCGTCGGCAATCCGAAGCTGCGCCCGTCGATCCTGACCAACTACGAGCTGGCCTATGATCACGACTTCGCTCCGATCAAGGCCAAGCTGGGCGTCCGCCTGTTCGACCAGCAATGGAAGGACATCAAGAGCGGGATCAGCACCTCCACCCTGGACTTCTTCCCGAACGCCACCACCAACGGCGGCTTCACCCAGATCAACGCCGGGAACTCCAAGGCCAAGGGCGTCGAAGTCGTCGCCTCCGGCCGGTTCACCCCGGAACTCGGCTGGCGCGCGGACTACACCTGGACGGACGTGAAGGACCAGCCGTTCCCCGGCGTGAACACCTTCGCCCGCTCGATCGCCTTCCAGCAGACCACGCCCAAGACCCGCGGCAATGTCGGCATCGACTGGGAGCACGGCGCCTGGGAAGCCGACGCCAACCTGCACCTGGTCGGGGACTTCCAGTTCTACGACGTCATCAGCAGCACCCTGAAGCCGGTCAACAGCTTCGCCGCGCTCTCGGCCCGGCTCGGCTACAAGACCGCCAGCAACATCACCCTGGCCGTCGCCGGCCAGAACCTGCTGAGCGAGCGTCAGAACCAGACCAGCGGTCTGGGGGCTGAGCGCCGCATCCTGTTCACCGTCAGCAAGGCCTGGTGATCGACAGATCCCAGGCCTGACCTGAAACCGGCTCCGCACCCCTCCCCCCCGCGGAGCCGGTCTTCGGTCCCTCGATCCCTCGCGAAAGCGAGGTGATCGTCCGGGATCGGAGGGTCCCAAGCGCCCTGCGACACCGGTTTTGACGCCTGCGACAAGATGTCCGTTCCGAGTAACGGCCACGGTTGGGGCCATGACTTCACCGCCGGTCCTACCAAAGTCATGCCAATTGACTGGCGCGCAGGAACCAAGCGTTCGAAGCTGCTAGCTCACCGAGGCGCAGCTATTACCAAAGACCAGTCAGGTCTTTCTGGATTCTCCATACCCCTAAATTTTGCGCTTATTCCGAGTATGGCCGCGCTGTACGCGGTATTGCCACTAATGAGTACTGTTCATTAGGGATAACAATATTCGACCAAATTGTCGCAGGTGGGCCCCTGTTAACCTACATTTACCCTTATTCCCTCCATCACAGGCCGTAGTTGAGCCCAGAAGGGCGAGGGGATGCAGATGCTCGATCGATACAAATCACCACTTTCGGCGCTCGCCGTGGCCTTGGCGCTTGCGGCGCCGGGGATCGGCCACGCCGACGCCGCGAAGGACCTCGGGGTGGCGGGCCGCGCGCTCACCTTCCTGGAGAACGGTCCCACGGGTAAGGCGACGCTGGGCGTCGTCTTCGACTCGTCCAAGCCCGCCTCCGTGGCGGAAAAGAACGCCATCATGGCGGCGATCGGCGGCGGTTACGCGGCCGGCGCCCTGACCCTGGTCGGCAAGCCGATCGACGCCGGCGACGTCGCGGGCGTCAGCGGCGTCCAGGCCCTGTTCGTCACCGGCGGCGTGAACTACGGCGCGGTCGGCGCGGTCGCCAAGGCCAAGAAGATCATCGCCATCGGCTCCGACATGGCCTGCGTCCGATCCGGCGCCTGCGCCATGGGCGTCGAGACCGAGCCCAAGGTGAACATCACCGTCAACCGCGCGACGGCCGCCGCCGTCGGGGCGTCCTTCAAGGCCGCCTTCCGCATGATGATCACTGAAATCTGAGCCCGTAGAAAACGGACAAGGGACCTCCCCCATGAAGAAGAACCTCCTCCTCGCCGGCGCCGCCGCCGGCCTCACGCTCGCCGCCGCCCTGCCGGCCGCCGCGCAATCGATCGACTACGGCTCCCTGCAGGAGCTGTTCAATGAACCGGTGACGACCTCGGCGACCGGCTCGCCGCAGCGCTCCACCGAAGTTCCGGTCGACATGACCATCATCTCCCAGGCGGACATCCACCGCTCGGGCGCCAAGGACCTGCCGACGATCCTCAGCCGCGTGGCGGGCGTCGACATCCTGAACTTCGCCGCCGGCCAGTCGGACGTCGGCATCCGCGGCTACAACCAGGCCCGTTCGCCGCGCCTCCTGGTGCTGGTCAACGGCCGCCAGGTCTATCTCGACCACTTCGGCTACACCGACTGGTCGGCCCTGCCGGTCCAGCTGTCTGAAATCCGCCAGATCGAAGTGGTCCGCGGGCCCAACAGCGCCATCTTCGGCTTCAACGCCGTGTCCGGCGTGGTCAACATCATCACCTTCAATCCGAAGTTCGATAATGTCAGCCGCATCGAGGCCTATGGCGGCACGGGTCAGAGCAACGGCGCGTCGCTCGTCGAAACCTTCCATGTCGGCAGCAAGGTCTCCGTCCGGATCTCCGGCGGCGTCGACCAGCAGAACGAGTGGAAGAACACCTCCACGACCGTGGTCGCGGCCAACATCTTCAACCCCTCGGCCGTTCACGCCAACCTGGACGCCATCGTCCAGCTCGCGCCCAAGGCCGAGCTGCGGGTCGAAGGCTCCTGGTCGAACCTGGAATCCACCCAGGTGATCTCGACCTTCGCCTACGCCGCCCACCGGGTGAAGACCTGGTCGGAAAAGGCCACCCTGACGGCGGACACCGACTACGGCTCGATCCAGGGCCAGGTCTATCAGAACCAGCTGGACGCGCTGACCCCCGGCCGCCGCTATCTGAACACCATCACCGTCACCAGCCTGCAGGATCTGTTCAAGATCGGCGCGAACAACACCGTCCGCGTCGGCCTCGAACACCGCGACAACCAGCTGGACACCGCCTCTTATGTCGGCGGCGTGGTCCGCTACACGGTGTGGGCGCCCTCGGCCATGTGGAACTGGGTGGTCAACGACAAGCTCGCCCTGACCGCGGCGGTTCGCTACGACCAGCTGAAGCTGGAGCGCAGCGGGACCTTCCCGAACGGCTATCCGCTGGCCCAGAAGAACAACGCCCTGTGGGACCGCGACATCAAGGAGACCAGCGTCAATCTGGGCGCGGTCTACAAGGTCACCGGCGCCGACACCTTCCGGGCGACCTACGCCCGCGGCGTGCAGGCCCCGACCCTGCTCGAGCTGGGCGGCCTGGTCATCCCGCCGGCCACCCCGGCGCCGACCGGCGGCCTCATCGCCGGCAACCCGCTGCTGGATCCGGCCATCGTCACCAACTACGAGCTGGCCTATGACCACGACTTCGCCCCGGTGAAGGTCAAGGCCGGCCTGAAGGTCTTCGCTCAGGAGACCAAGGACGTGAAGGGCCAGTTCAGCGCCTCGGCCCTGGACATCCTGCCCACCGCCACGACCTGGGCGACCTTCACCTATAAGAACGTCGGCGACTCCAAGATGTGGGGCCTCGAGGCCTCGGCCTCGGGTCACTACGCCAACGGCGTCCACTGGAGCGCGGACACCACCTATACGGACGTCAAGGACAAGCCGTCGACGACGGAAGCGGTCCTGATCCTGCGCAAGGTGGCCTTCGCCGAGACCACGCCGAAGTATCGCAGCAACCTGGCTCTGGGCTGGGCGAACGATAAGTGGGCGGTCGACGGCTACCTGCACAATGTCAGCAAGTTCGACTCCTACAACGGCAACCTGCTGGAGCCGGTGAAGGGCTACACCTCGCTGGGCGGTCGCATCGCCTATCAGGCGCCCTACGGCATCGAACTGGCCCTGAGCGGCCAGAACCTGCTCGACGCGCGGCAATCCCAAGCCAAGGGCCCCTCCGGCCTGATGGCCGAGCGCCGCGTCCTCTTCACCGTCGGCAAGTCCTGGTGATCTGACTTCGGTCCCGCGGCCTCGCCGCGGGACCGGTACCTTCTGGAGATACGTGATGAAGAGCTTCCGTCTCGCCGACCTATCCTTAGTCGTGAAGATGGCCGTCGCCCCGGCCTTCGCCGTGATCATGCTGGCCCTGGTCGCGGGCGGCGCTGTGGTGAGTCAGCAGCAGCAGTCCAAGGCCATCGACAACATCGTCCAGCAGGACATGACCGTCAGCCTGGAACTGGCGCGGATCTCCAAGCAGATCACCGCGGTGCACGGCGACCTCTATCTCCTGATGACCAATCAGGCGGCGGGCGCCGATCTGGCGGCCATCCCTGAAAAGCTCACCGCCCTCATGGCGCGGGTCGACGTGATCAAGGCCGATCTGGTCAAGGTCCGCGGCAAGATGCCGGCCGCCCAGCAGAAGACCTTTGACGGCCTGATCAAGGACCTGACCGACTATCGCGGCGGGATCGAGGTCGTGGGCTCGATGATGGGCATGGACTTCGCCACGGCCGCGACCTTCGTCGCGCCGTTCGAAAGCCAGTATTCGCGCATGACCGCCACCCTCGACGACGCCACCCACAAGGTGCAGGTCGAGGCGGCCGAGCACGCCAAGGCCAGCGCGGCCTCCGCCGCCCTGCAGGGCAAGATCGCCATGGGCGGCGCCCTCGTCACCCTGCTCGCCGTGGCCGGCATCTCGGTCGCCGCGATCCTGGGCGTGAAGCGCGCCATCGAGGGCATCGCCGGGGCGACCGGCAAGCTGGCCTCGGGCGACATCAGCCAGGACCTGGACAAGATCGCCCGCGGCGACGAACTGGGCGCCATCGTCTCGTCCCTGACCGTCTTCAAGGAGAACCAGGCGCGCCTGGCCGCCCTGCATGACGAGCAGCGCGAGATGGAAGCCCGGGAAGAAGCCACCCGCGCCTCGGTCGAGGCCGAGCGCGCCAAGACCCAGGCGGCCCAGAACGCCGTGGTCGCGGCCCTGGCCGACGGCCTGTCGCGCCTGTCCAACGGCGACCTGACCCACCGCATCGATCACGCCTTCCCGGCCGACTACGAAGCCCTGCGCACGGACTTCAACGCCGCCATGGAACGGCTGCAGAGCGCGATGCAGGTCATCACCGCCAACGCCTCCCAGATCAACGCCGGGGCCGACGACATCGCCGGCGCCTCCGACGACCTGTCGCGGCGTACGGAGCAGCAGGCGGCCAGCCTGGAAGAGACCGCCGCGGCGCTCGACCAGATCACCGCCACGGTCAAGAAGTCGGCCGAAGGCGCCGCCCACGCCCGCGTGGTGGTGGCCAACGCCCGCACCGGCGCCGCCGACGGCGGCGAGATCGTTCGCCAGGCGGTCACCGCCATGGGCCAGATCGAAAGCTCCTCCAGCCAGATCAGCCAGATCATCGGCGTGATCGACGAGATCGCCTTCCAGACCAACCTTCTGGCCCTGAACGCCGGGGTCGAAGCGGCCCGGGCGGGCGAGGCCGGCAAGGGCTTCGCGGTCGTCGCCTCCGAAGTGCGGGCTCTGGCCCAGCGTTCGGCGGAAGCGGCCAAGGAGATCAAGGGCCTGATCACCGCCTCGTCCACCCAGGTGGGCCAGGGGGTCCAGCTGGTCGGCCGCACCGGCCAGGCGCTCGAGGCCATCGTCAGCCAGGTCGCCGAGATCGACGCCCTGGTCACCGAGATCGCCGCTTCGGCTCAGGAACAGGCCACCGGCCTCAACGAGGTCAACGCCGCGGTCAACAAGATGGACCAGGTCACCCAGCAGAACGCCGCGATGGTGGAGGAATCCACCGCCGCCACCCACGCCCTGAAGGGCGAGGCCGGCGAGCTGTCGCGCCTGATCGGCGAGTTCCGCACCGGCGACCATCAACCCATCTCCCGGCCGCCCGCTCCTCCCCGCGGGCCGCCACCTCGGGCTCCCGCCCGGCGCCCTCCGCGCCGCGGCGGATGGCCGAGAAACTGAAGGCCTCCTACGGCGCGCCGCCGTGGCGACCGCGCCTTCAGGCGACGACTGGCAGGAATTCTGACCGCAGACACGACTCCTCCAGACCTCGTCCAAAGCGCGTCCGGCCTCCCCGCCGGGCGCGTTTTTGTTTCGGGAGATTTCCGGATGGCTTGGCCGCCACCACAATTAGGTCCATCTGTTGGATCAGCTTAAGCCGAGTTCGTCTGTTCGAGGGCCGTCCCACATGTCCGCCAAAGTCTTCGCCGCCCTGGGTGTGGGCCTGGCCCTGACCCTCTCGGCCTGCGCCACGCCGACGCCCTACCAGCCCGCGGGGCCCGGCCAGGCCCAGGCCGGCGGCTTCTCCGAGACCAAGATCGAGGCCAACCGTTACCGCGTGAAGTTCTCGGGCAACAGCCTGACCAGCCGCGACACGGTCGAAGGCTATCTGCTCTATCGCGCCGCCGAGCTGACCGTGGCGCAGGGCTATGACGTGTTCTCGGTGGTCGAGCGCAAGACCGACAAGTCGACCCAGACCTATGTCGATCCCGATCCCATGTTCCGGCCCTGGTACGGGCCCGGCTACGGCTATTGGCGGCCGTCCTGGCGCTATTACGGCGCGGGCTTCGGCTGGCGCAGCTGGGATCCCATCTTCGGCGGCCCCTTCTGGGGCGACAGCCTGGACATCCACACCGTCGACCGCTTCGAGGCCACCGCCGAGATCGTGATGTCCAAGGGCCCCAAGGCCGAGGGCGACGCCAGCGCCTTCGACGCCCGCGCGGTCATGGCCAATCTCAGCCCGAAGATCCAGCGCCCGCCGGTCAAGTGATCCGGCGCGCGCGGGACAGGTCCTAGGCCGCCCGCGCGCCGCGCCGGCGCGCCGGCTCGATCCATTCGCCCAGGGCGTCCGCCGGCGCAGGCCGGCCGATCGCATAGCCCTGGATCTCCTCGCAGGCCTCGGCCCGCAGGAAGGCGATCTGCGCCTGGGTCTCGACCCCCTCGGCCGTGACCGGGATCTCCAGATTGCGGCCCAGGCCCAATATGGCGCGGACGATCACCTTGGCGCGGTCGTCGCGCTCGATCTCCTCCACGAAGCTCTTGTCGATCTTGATCTTGTCGAAGGGGAACGACTGCAGGGTCGAGAGCGACGAGAAGCCGGTGCCGAAGTCGTCCATGGCGATCCGCACGCCCAGCGCCTTCAGCCGGCGCAGATTGTCCAGCGCCCGCTGATAGTCCTTGAACAGGGCGCTCTCGGTGATCTCCAGCTCCAGCCGCCGCGGCGACAGGCCGGTCCGCACCAGGGTCTCGCGCACCAGGTCGGTCAGGTCCGGCTGGTGCAGCTGGACCGGCGACAGATTGACCGCGATGCGCAGGGGCTTGGCCCAGCCCGCCGCCGTCGCGCAGGCGGCATTCAGCACCCACTCGCCCAAGGGTACGATCAGGCCGCTCTCCTCGGCGATGGCGATGAAGTCCCCGGGCTGGATCAGCCCGCGCTCGGGATGGTTCCAGCGCACCAGGGCCTCGAAGCCGCGCACCACCCCGTCCGCCGTCGAGGCCTGGGGCTGGTAGTGGACCGTCAGGTCGCCGTCGGCGATCGCCGCGCGCAGGTCGCGGGCCAGCAGCCGGCGCTCCCGCACCCGGTCATCCATCTCGCGCTTGAAGAACCGGAACCCGCCCCGCCCGGCCTCCTTGGCGCGGTAGAGGGCCAGGTCGGCGTTGGCCAGCAGGCCGGTCGCGGTCGCGCCGTCCTCCGGATAGAGGCTGACCCCGATGCTGGCGCCCACCGCATGTGCGTGATCCTCGAAGCGTACGGGAACCGACATGGCGGAGATCAGGTCCTGGGCCAGCCGGGTGGGGTCCTGCGGCTGGCGGCCGCCGATCTGCACCACCACGAACTCGTCCCCGCCCAGTCGCGCGGCGAAGGAGGGGGCGGGGACCAGGCCTTCAAGCCGACGGGCGACCTCGATCAGGATCGCGTCCCCGGCGCCGTGGCCGTGGGTGTCGTTGGCTTCCTTGAACTGGTCGAGATCGAGACAGAAGACCGAGACCGCCTCGCCCGTCGCCTGGGCGCGTTCGAGCGCCAGGGCCAGGCGGGTCTGCAGGGCGGCGCGGTTGAACAGGCCGGTCAGGCCGTCATGCTCGGCCATGTGGCGGATCCGGGCCTCCGCGGCGTGACGCTCGCGCAGGTCGCGCAGGGCCAGCACCCTCAGGCCGCCGTCCTCCTCGGTGGAGCGGCTGTCGAGCGCCCGGCCGAGCACCTCGACGGGAATCGCCTCGCCGCCGCCCGGCGGGCGAAGCCGCCCCTCGCGGCGCGCGTCGGGCCCGGATTCGGAGCCCTCCAGCAGCAGAAGATCGCCCTCCAGGATCTGGCCGATCAGCTCCTCCAGCGGCAGGCCCGCCAGGGCGCAGAAGGCGGCGTTGGCGTCGACCAGAACATTGCGCTGGACCACGGCTATGCCCTCGTGGGCGGCGTCCACCAGCCGGTGGACCCGGGCCATGGCCCGGGCGTTGGCGCTGGTCTCGACGACGGCGACGCCCAGGCCCCCCAGGATGATCAGCACCGCCACGGCGGCCGTGGCGACGGCGAGCCCGCCCGGCGGCAGGCTCTGGGCCGGGGCGGCCAGGGTCGGATCGGGCGTGATGGTGACCGCCGCCATGGCGGTGAAATGCAGGCCGACGATCGCCAGGGTCAGCAACAGGCCGGCGGCGGCCCGCTGCGCCGCGGGGCGGGCGGCGCCGGACAGCCGAAGGGCGGCGCAGGCGAAGCCCACGCCCTGGGCCAGGGCGGCCGCCACAAGCACCGGCGACCAGCTCAGCCGACCCTGGATCTCATAGGCCGACATGCCAAAGAAGTGCATGGCCCCGATGCCGGCGCCGATCACCACGCCCCCGGTGATCCAGGCCCTGGGCGCGCGCCGGGCCGCCAGATGGAAGGCGGCGGTCATGAACAGGCCGGCGATCAGCAAGGAGGCGAGGGTGCCGGACGGGGCGAAGCCCGTCCGGATGTGCGGCTGATAGGCCAGCATGCCGATGAAGTGGGTGGCCCAGACCGAGCCCCCGGCCACCAGGCCGATCAGGGTCAGCCAGACCCGGCGGACCGGCCCACGGGCCTCCTGCAGGCGTGCGAACAGCCGCAGGGTGGTGAGCGACCCGCCCAGGCAGACCAGCCCCGCCACCAGGACCAGCCGAAGATCGTGTTCGACCGGCAGGCAGGTCAGCAGCTTGAGCATAAGCCCCTCGAAACGGTTCGTGACATGCGAACCATTTTGGGGAGGCCAGCGTAAACAAAGGGGCGCCGCTGGACGAGGGTGCGACCACCCGTCTCAGGCGGCGCCGCCGCTCAGGTTCAGGCCGTCTCGTCGACGAAGGTCAGGCCGGCGTTGTCGACCAGCCGCTTGATCAGCCGCCCGCCCATGGCCGCGCCCGGCGTCCAGATCCCGCCGGGAACCTCGGCGGCGTCCTTCACCAGGCAGATCGCGGCCTCGGAGATCATCTTGGAGGTCGAGCCATAGCCCGGATCCTTGTCGCCGGTGACGCCGGCCCGCACCTTGCGGCCGTCGGCGGAGATCCCGACGAACAGGATGTCGAAGAAGCCGGTCTCCCGCTCCTCCTTGCTGGGGCCCTCGCCCGGCTTCGGCGCGTTGGGGCCGCCCAGGCTGGCCGGGGGCGGACCGTTGCGGTCGATCACCGCCATTTCGTCATAGACGAAGTCCGTCCCCCAGGCGTGGCCCAGCAGGGCGTTCGAGCGGTGGACGTTCTTGGTGTTGATGGTCGCCATGACGAAGGGGCCGACCTCGGCGCCGAGATCCTCATCCTGCTCGGCCTTGTCGCCGCGCGGCTGCTCAGGGCCCTGGAACCCGCCGGCCAGGGCGAAGGGATTGGTCAGGTAGGCGATGATCGACGGGTCTTTGCCGGCCGCCGCCATGGTCGCCGTCAGGCTGGCCGCCGTGCCGCCGGAGAAGCCGCCCTTCATCTTGCGCACCCGCCCCTTCACCCGCGGGACCGGACCGCCCAGCCGCGCCTTGGCGACCTCCTCGACGAAATAGACGCCGAGCTCGAAGGGGATGGAATCGAAGCCGCAGGAGAACACGATCCGCGCGCCGGTCTTCTGGGCCGTGGCGTGATGGGCGTCGATCATCTGGCGCATCCAGGCCGGCTCGCCGCAGAGATCCAGATAGTCGGTCCCGGCCGCGGCGCAGGCCGCCACCAGGTCGGAGCCATAGAGCTGATAGGGGCCGACGGTGGTCAGCACCGCCTTGGTCCGGCCCACCATCGCGGCGACGGACGCCGCGTCGGACGCGTCGGCCACGACCAGCGGGGTGTCTTTGGGCGCGCCGATCTCGTCACGCACCTCGGCCAGCTTGGCGGCGCTGCGCCCGGCCATGGCCCACTTGATCTCGCCGCCCACCCCGTAGCGGGCCGCCAGATATTCGGCGACCAGCCGGCCGGTGAAGCCGCTGGCCCCATAGACGATGATGTCGAACTCAGCCTTGGGATTCATGGCGCGCCCTTCCTTTAACTTGCCGCGGCCCGGACCATGCCGGGAACCGGGGGCGGGATCAAACGCCGATCTCCAGGGTCCGCGGGCAATACAACCCCCGGTCGCGACCTTCTGACGCACCCCGGCCGGCCCGCGCCCCCTGCGACATATTGGACCAAGTCTTGGCGGAGGGGCGGGCGAAGGCGCGCGCGCAGGGTTAAGCCGGCGCGCGCGACCCGGGATCCGAGGCGCCCGGCGGGTCTGACCTGGGCCTATCGCTCCCGCCCGGGCGCCTCTCGAAAATCCCAATGAAATCAGCAAAGCCATACCGCCCGACCAAGTAATCTGCGGCGGTATGGCCAATGATTTCCAGGAAGTATGGCCTGTTTCGGGCCGGGTGTGGCCAATACTTTATGTATTTACGCGCGCGCGAGGCCGGATAACGCGGGTCTCTACAAGTTGTAAATGAGACGTCAGGTCCATCATAGGTCGTTTACTCTAATTTAAACGCCTCCCGCTGTGATTGAATTCGAACGAACACTTCCAAAAATAGAGCGTGGTGACGACGGTGAAGCCCCGAGCGAAGTCTAAAGAGCCGGCAGTCTGTTCAGTCGAACTCTCGACGGACCTGAATATCCGTTCAATCCCCGACGCCCATGCTCAGCTGTCCGAGGCCCTGAAATCTGGGGCCCCGATCGTCGTGACTGTCCCGCCCGAGGCGACGGTGGACCTGACGTTCGTGCAACTCATGGAAGCAGCGCGGCGGTCGAACGGCGATCGCGGCGGACAATTCTCACTGTCGCGACCGGCCGAGGGCGGCCTGCTCGAGACCCTCCGCCGCGGCGGTTTCTTGGAGGCGGCCGACAGCCGCCGGTTCTGGCTCATGGATGCGGGAGTTTGATGATGGCGGCCATTCTCACGGTGGATGACTCAGTCAGCATCCGTCAGGCGATCAAGATCGCCCTGACCGGCGAAGGCTATGACGTCAGCGAGGCGGGCGACGGCGCCCAGGGCATCGCCAAGGCGGACGCCGGGCGCTTCGACCTGATCATCACCGATCTCAACATGCCGGTGATGGACGGCCTGACCATGATCCGCCAGCTGCGGACCAAGCCGGCCCATCAGGGCGTGCCCATCCTGTTCCTGACCACCGAGAGCGACGCCGAGATCAAGGCCCAGGCCAAGGCCGCCGGGGCCACCGGCTGGCTGACCAAGCCCTTCGATCCCGAGCAGCTGGTCCGCATCGTCAAGAAGGTGCTCGCGTCGTGAGCGGCGATCCGGTCGAGACCTTCCGCCAGGAGGCCCAGGACCTGCTCGAGCAGATCGAGACGGGTCTGCTGGACCTGGCGCATCGGCCCGGCGACCGGGCCCTGATCGACGCGGTGTTCCGCGGCCTGCACACCCTGAAGGGATCGGGCGCCATGTTCGGCTTCGACGCCCTGGCCGCCTTCACCCACCACTGCGAGAGCGCCTTCGACCGGGTGCGCAAGGGCGAAGTGCCCGCCAGCCCCGAGCTGGTCGCCGCCGTTCTCGCCGCCCAGGATCACATGCGCGCCCTGGCCGAGGGGACCGACGCCTCGGAGGCCGAGGGCGAGGCCCTGCTGGTCCGCCTGCGCCAGGCCGTCGACGCCGCCGCCGGCGTCGTGGTCGAGGCCCCGTCCGCGCCCGGCGCGGCGACCTGGAAGGTGCGCTTCAGCCTACCCACCGATGCGCTGGCCAACGGCACGCGGCCCCTGCCCCTGCTGGACGAGCTGCGCGAGCTGGGCGAGTGCAAGGTCACCGCCCTGACCGACCAGATTCCGCCGCTGGAGGCCCTGAACCCCACCGAATGCTGGCTGGGCTGGGAGGTGATCCTCACCACGACCCACCCCCGCTCCGCGATCGAGGACGTGTTCATCTTCGTCATCGACGAGATGACCCTGGAGATCGAGGCCCTGGAGCCGGCGGCGCCCGTCGCCGAGCCCGACGCCCCGGCCGAGGTCCTGCTGGCCGCTGTCAATAGCGAAGCCGCCGCCGCCCCGATCGCCGAGATCGCCGCCCCCGACACCCAGGGCGGCGAGGCCAAGGCCGCCCGGGTCGGCGACACCGTCCGCGTTCCGGCCGAGCGGCTGGACGAACTGATGGACCGCGTCGGCGAGCTGGTGATCGCCCAGTCCCGCCTGAAACAGGTGGCGGTGACCAGCACCGAGCCCCAGCTGCGAGCCGTCGCCGAGGAGATCGAGCGCCTCGCCTCCGAACTGCGCGACACCATGATGGTGGTCCGCATGGTGCCGGTGGCCCAGCTGTTCGGCCGCTTCCGCCGCTTGATCCACGACCTGGCCCGCGACACCGGCAAGTCCATCGAGCTGTCCACCGAGGGCGAGACCACCGAGCTGGACAAGACCGTGATCGAGCGCCTGGCCGATCCCCTGGTCCACCTGATCCGCAATTCCGCCGACCACGGCCTGGAGACCCCGGACCAACGGCTGGCGGCAGGCAAGCCCGCCACCGGCCAGATCAGGCTGGCCGCGCGCCAGTCGGGCGCCGAGGTGATCATCACCATCACCGACGACGGCCGCGGCGTCGACCGCGCCCGGGTCCGGGCCAAGGCGGAGGAGAACGGCCTGATCGCCCCCGGCGCGGTGCTGAGCGACAGCGAACTCCTGCAGCTGATCTTCCATCCGGGCTTCTCGACCGCGGCGACCATCACCAACCTCTCCGGCCGCGGCGTCGGCATGGACGTGGTCAAGCGCACCATCGAGGGCCTGCGCGGCGCCATCGAAATGACCAGCGAACCCGGCCAGGGCTCGCAGATCTCGCTGCGCATCCCGCTGACGCTCGCCATCATCGACGGCCTGCTGGTCCGGGTGGGCCCGGCCCGCTACGTGATCCCGCTGCCGGCGGTCGAGGAATGCGTCGAGTTGACGGTCGAGCAGGACATGCGCTCCACCGGGCGCAGCCTGCTGACCCTGCGCGACCGCCTGGTGCCCTTCATCCGCCTGCGCGAACTGTTCCGCACCGGCCTGGTGCCTGATCCGCACCAGAAGGTGGTCGTGGTGGCCACCGGCCAGGAGCGCGTCGGCCTGGTGGTCGACCAGATCCTCGGCGACCACCAGACGGTCATCAAGTCGCTGTCGAGCTTCCACGCCGATGTCGAGACCTTCTCCGGCGCCACGATCCTGGGGGACGGCGGCGTCGCCCTGATCCTCGACGTGGCCCACCTGGTCGCCGCCGGCCAACGCCAGGACGCGCAGCTGCGCGCCGCCGGTTGAGAAAGGCCTGATCCATGAGCGAGCCCCACACCACCGACGCCCTTCAGGTCCTGACCTTCGACCTGCACGGGGAGACCTTCGCGCTTGAGGCCGGCTGGGTGCGCGAGGTCCTCGACCCCACCTCCGAGACCACGGTCCCGGGCGCCGCGCCCTTCGTCGACGCCGTGATCAACTTCCGCGGCCGGGTGATCCCGCTGGCCGACCTGCGCCTGGCCTTCGGGCTGGAGCGTTCGCCGCCCACCATCGACAGCCGGATCGTGGTCATCGAGTACGACATCGCCGGCGATCCCACCCTGGTCGGCCTGCGCGCCGACAAGGTGCACGAGGTCACCACCCTGGAGGTCGCCGAGACCGAGGAGGCCCCCCGGGTCGGCCTGCGCTGGCGCGCCGACTTCATCCGCTGCCTGGCCCGGCGCAACGGCGACCTGATTGTCGTGCCCGATCTCGACCAGATCTTCGCGTCCAAGGGCGGGGCCACCGGCGCCGTCGTCCAACTCTCCGCCGCCTGAGCCCAGGGAACTCCGATGCGCTTCACGATCAAACTGAAACTGGGCCTGGCCTTCGGGCTGGTCACCGCCCTGGCGATGGTCATGGCCATTCTGGGCATCTCCCAGATGGCGGCGCTCAACTCCGCGATCACCGACCTGATGAACGGCCCGGTCGCCCAGTCGCGCTATGCGAACGCGGCCGAGAACGACATGAACCTCGTCCTTCGCTACGAGAAGGACATCGTCCTCAATACCAACGCGTCGGAACTGCCGCAGATCGACGGCAGGCTCCTGGCCGCGCGCAAGCAGGCGCTCGAGGACCTTCGGCAGTTCGAAGCCGTCGCCACCCCGGCCATGAAGACGGAGCTGAGGAAGGTCCAGGACGCCTGGCCGGTCTGGATCGCCAACCAGGACAAGATCCGCGAGCTGGGCAAGATCAACACCGCCGCCAGCAACGCGGAGGCGGCCACCCTGTCCTACGGCCCCGGCAATGCGGGCTTCGACGCCATGTTCAAGGCGCTGGACGGGATCTGCGACTCCGCCGACGCGGCCGTGAAGCAGGTCAACGCCGACACCGACAAGCAATACGCCAACGCCCGCGCGCTGCTGATCACCGCCACCGTGATCATCCTGATCCTCTCCGCGCGCCGGCGTCTGGATCTCGCTCGGCGTCGGCCGCGGCCTGAAGAGCATCATGCAGATGGCCCAGGGCGTCGCCATCGGCGATCTCAACCAGCAGGTCGAGAGCAAGTCCAACGACGAGATCAAGGACGTCATCGACACCGTCAACATCATGACCAAGAACCTGCGGGCCACCGCGGTCCTGGCGGACGCCGTCGCCGACGGCGACCTGACGGTTCAGCCCAAGCCGCTGTCGGACAAGGACACGCTCGGCCTGGCGCTGGAGCGCATGGTCGATCGCCTGCGCGGCGTGGTCGCCGACGCCATCTCGGCGTCGGAGAACGTCTCGGCCGGCAGCCAGCAGCTGTCCTCGGCCTCGGAACAGGTGAGCCAGGGGGCCACCGAGCAGGCCTCCTCCGCCGAGGAGCCTCGGCCGCCATGGAGGAAATGGCCTCCAACATCAAACAGAACGCCGACAACGCCAGCCAGACCGAGAAGATCGCCCGTCAGTCCTCCAAGGACGCGGAGCTCTCGGGTGAGGCCGTGGCCCAGGCGGTGGAGGCGATGCGCACCATCGCCGAGAAGATCACCATCGTGCAGGAGATCGCGCGCCAGACCGACCTGCTGGCCCTGAACGCGGCGGTGGAAGCCGCCCGCGCCGGCGAACATGGCAAGGGCTTCGCGGTCGTGGCCTCGGAAGTCCGAAAGCTCGCCGAGCGCAGCCAGACGGCGGCGACGGAAATCGGCGCCGTGTCTAGCGAGACGGTCAAGGCCGCCCAGTCGGCGGGCGAGATGCTCACCGCCCTGGTGCCGAACATTCGCAAGACCGCCGAGCTGGTCTCGGAGATCTCCGCCGCCTGCCGTGAGCAGGACATCGGCGCCTCCCAGATCAATGAGGCGATCCAGCAGCTCGACAAGGTCACCCAGCAGAACGCCTCGGCGTCAGAGCAGATGTCGGCCACCTCCGAGGAGCTGGCCGCCCAGGCCGAGGAACTGCAGGCCTCCATCTCCTACTTCCGGATCGAGGCCGCCGGCGCCCGCCGCGCCGCGCCGGTCACCACCCTGAAGCCCAAGGCCAGGCTCAGGGCCTCGGCCCGGCGGCCGTCGTCCACCGCCTCGGAGATCTTCTCG
>NZ_JALDPT010000058.1 GCF_022695515.1 Phenylobacterium aquaticum | reverse complement strand
CCCGCCCCCGGCCAAGGCCGCCGCGCCGGCCGGCCCGGGCCTCGGCCTCGCCGCCGCCGTGGCCTTCGCCTTCCTGGGCGGGCTGATCCTCAACCTGATGCCCTGCGTCTTCCCGATCCTGGCCATGAAGGCGGCCTCGCTCGCAGGTCACGCCCATGAGCACGCCGCCGCGCGCCGTCAGGGCCTGGCCTTCCTGGCCGGCGTGCTGGCGACCTTCCTGGGCCTCGCCGGACTGCTGATCGCCGTGCGCGCCGGAGGCGCCGCCGTGGGCTGGGGCTTCCAGCTGCAGTCGCCGCCGGTGGTGGCGGTGCTCAGCCTGCTGATGCTGGCCGTGGCCCTGAACCTGTCAGGCCTGTTCGAGGTCGGATCCTCGCTGCAGGGCGTGGGCCAGGACATCGCGTCGAAGGGCGGCCTGGCCGGCGCCTTCTTCACCGGCGCCCTCGCCGTCGTGGTCGCCGCCCCCTGCACCGCGCCCTTCATGGCCCCGGCGCTCGGCTGGGCCCTGACCCAGGACGCGCTGTCCGCCCTGGCGGTGTTCGCGGGCCTGGGCCTCGGCTTCGCCGCGCCCTTCACCCTGGCGGCCTTCGCCCCGGCCCTGCTGTCGCGCCTGCCCAAGCCGGGCGGCTGGATGGAGGGGTTCCGCCGGCTGATGAGCTTCCCGATGTATGGCGCCGCCGCCTGGCTCGCCTGGGTGCTGACGGTCCAGGCCGGATCCTCGGCTCTGGCCCGGGTGTTCGCCGCCGCCGTGGTGCTGGCGCTCGGCGCCTGGACGCTCGGCATCGCCCAGCGCCGCCAGGCCGCAGGGCGTCAACCGCTGGGCCACGCCCTGACCGGGGCCGTGCTGGCGATCCTGGCCTTCCTGGCCTGTGTCTGGCCGAGCTACGCCCAGGCCCCGGCCGAGGGCTCCGCCGCCGGCTCGGACGCCACGGCCGCAATCCCTTACGAAGCCTGGAGCCCTGAAAAGGTCGCCGCCGCCCAGGCCGCCGGCAAGCCGGTGTTCGTGAACTTCACCGCCGCTTGGTGCGTGACCTGCCAGGTCAATGAAAAGGTCGCCTTCTCCACGCCCCAGGCGGCCGAGGCGTTCAAGCGCTCGGGCGCCGTCTATCTGAAGGGTGACTGGACGCGGAAGGACGCGGTGATCGAGGCGGAGCTGGCCAAGCATGGCCGGGCCGGCGTGCCGCTCTATCTGGTCTATGGCGCCAAGGGCGGCGAGCCCGAGATCCTGCCCCAGCTCCTGACCCCCGCCATCCTCACGGCGGCGGTGGAGAAGGCGGCGAAGTCCTAGGCGGGCCCCGCCCGGAACACGCACAGCTTGTTGCCGTCGAGATCGCGGAAATAGGCTCCGTAGAAGCCGTCCGGATCGTCGCCGCGGATTCCGGGCGCGCCCTCGTCGGCGCCGCCCAGGGCTAGGGCCTGAGCGTGAATCTGATCGACAAGCGCGCGGGTCGGGGCGCCTAGGGCCAGCATCGATCCATTGCCGACGCTCGCAGGCGCCCCGTCCCAGGTCTTGGTGATCACCAGCATCGGCGGGCTCGGTCCGGCCGAGTACCAGACCCGGGACTCCGAGGTGTAGCCGTTGGCCGCCATGCCCAGATGGGCGAGCAGCGGGTCATAGAAGGTGCGCGCGCGGTCCAGATCGTTGGAGCCGAGCATGACATAGCCGATCAATTGAGCCTCCCCCAGGTCGCCGGGGGCGCGTTCGGCCGCCCCCTCCCCAACTGATCTAGGCGCCGGGACGCGGGGCCGCCAGGGTCAGGCCGGCGGGGCGGGCGGGGCGGTGATGACCTCGACATTGTCGTTCAGCAGGTAGGACATGTCGCGCAGCGCCGTGTCGCGGGCCTTGCGGTCGGCGGCCGCGGCGTCGACGGCGGCGAGCTTGAGCGGCAGGTCCTGGGAGATGCCGCGCAGGATGCACTTCAGGTCGCCGTCCGTGCCGCGCTGGGCCAGCAGCAGGTGGCCCTTCATGTCCAGGTCCGACAGGGCGGAGACCGCCGCGTGGAAGGCCGGCGTGATCGGCTTGTCGGTGCCGCGGAAGGCGTCGACCTGGGCCTTCAGGGTCTTGGCCCGCGCCACGATGTCGACGAACAGCGGCTCGCTCGCCACCGAAGGCGGCGGGGACATGGCCGGGCCGGGGCCGGGCGCCATGGGGCCGGTCGCGGCGAGCCAGAAGAAGGCGACGGAGGCGGCGGCGTCACAGGACATGGGGGAAACCCTCGCGAAAGCTCTGGCCGTCCAAGACAGGACGTTGTCCGATCTGCTACCTGCAACATGGTAAACGCCGTCCTACCACCCGCCGCCGGAGCCCGCATGACGACCGACCTCGACGCCGCCTGGACCCGCTTCGACGTCGCCGGCGCCGCCGCCCGCGACCGCCGGATCGTGGACCTGTTCGTCGCCGAGCCCGGACGTCTCGATGCCCTGGTGGTCGAGGCCTGCGGCCTGCGCCTCGACCTGTCGAAGCAGCCCTGGACGGAGGCGGATCTGGGCGTCGCCCTCGACCTGGCCCGCGCCGCCGATCTTGAGGGCGCCCGCGCCCGACTGTTCGCCGGCGAGGCGGTCAACGCATCCGAGGATCGCGCCGCCCTGCACATGGCCCTGCGCGCGCCGAAGGGCGCGGCGTTCAAGGCCAAGGGCGTCCCGGTTTCCGCCGAGGTCGAGGCGACCCGCGACCAGATCCGTCGCTTCGCCGGCGCCGTCCGCGCCGGCGAGATCCGCGGCGCCAGCGGCCAACCCTTCCGCGCCATCGTCCATATCGGCATCGGTGGGTCCGACCTCGGCCCCCGCCTGATCTGGGAGGCCCTGCGCCCGCTCGAGCCCCCGATCGAGTTGCGGTTCGCGGCCAATGTCGATCCGGCCGAGGTGGCCCTGGCCCTGGCCGGCCTCGACCCCGCCGAGACCCTGGTGGTCGTGGTCTCCAAGACCTTCACCACCCAGGAGACCCTGGCCAACGCCGAGGTCGCCCGCGCCTGGCTGCGCGCCGCCCTGGGCCCTTCCGCCGATTCGCATCTGGTGGCGGTCTCCGCCGCGCCCGCCGTCGCCCAGGCCTTCGGGGTCCCCGCCGACCAGGTCTTCGCCTTCTGGGACTGGGTGGGCGGCCGCTATTCGATCTGGTCGGCCGTCGGCCTGTCTTGCGCGGTGGCCCTGGGCTTCGAAGTGTTCGAGGCCCTGCTGGCCGGGGCCGCGGCCATGGACGCCCATTTCCTGGAGGCGCCGCTTAGCCGCAACGCCCCGGTGATGCTGGCCCTGGCCCACGTCTTCAACCGCAACGGCCTGGACCGGCCCCTGCGGGCGGTCATTCCCTACGCCCAGCGGCTGCGTCTGTTCGCCAATTTCCTGCAGCAGCTGGAAATGGAATCGAACGGCAAACGGGTCAGCCAGACCGGGGCGCCCCTGAGCCGCAGCTCGGCGGCGGCCGTGTTCGGCGACGCCGGCACCAATGGCCAGCACGCCTTCTTCCAGCAGCTGCACCAGGGCACCGATGTGGTCCCGGTGGACTTCATCGCCGTCGCCAAGGCGGGCGAGGGAGAGCCCGCCTCCCAGACCAAGCTGCTGGCCAATGTCATCGCCCAGGCCGAGGCCTTGCTGGTGGGCCGCTCGGCGGACGATGTCCGCGCCGAGCTTGAGGCCAAGGGCGCGCCCGCCGCCCAGATCGCGGCCCTGGTCCCGCAGCGGACCTTCCCGGGCGACCGGCCCTCCAGCTTCATCCTGATGGACCGCCTGACGCCGGAGTATCTCGGCGCCCTCATCGCGCTCTACGAGCACAAGGTGTTCGTCGAGGGCGTGCTCTGGGGGATCAACAGCTTCGACCAGTGGGGGGTGGAGCTGGGCAAGACGCTTGCCGCCCGCATCCTGCCCGAGCTTGAGGGCCAGGCGCTCAATCCCCACGATCCGTCCACCGCCGCCCTGATCGGCCTTCTGAAAGACTAAGGACCCCCATGCAGGACCTCAAAGGCAAGACCGCCTTCATCACCGGCGGGGCCAGCGGCCTGGGCCTGGCCATGGCCCACGCCTTCGGCGAGGCAGGCATGCAGGTCATGCTGGCCGATATCGAGCGCGCGCCGCTGGACGCCGCCATCGCCGATCTGGAAGCCCGCCAGATCAAGGCCGCAGGCGTCATCTGCGACGTGGCGGACCGCAAGACGGTCGAGGCCGCGGCCGCCGAGACGATCGCGACCTTCGGCAAGGTGCATGTGGTCTGCAACAACGCGGGCGTCGGCGCCGGCGGGCCGATCGATCAGGTCAAGCCGGCCGACTGGGACTGGGTCATGGCCGTGAACCTGATGGGCGTGGTCTATGGCATGGAGACCTTCCTGCCCCTGATCCGCAGCCACGGGGAGGGCGGCTGCTACGTCAACACCGCCTCCATGGCCGGCCTGATCTCGGCGCCGGGCATGGAGCCCTACACCGCCAGCAAGTACGCCGTAGTCGGCATGTCGGAAGGCTGGTTCGCCCAGCTGGCGCCGGAAAACATCCATGTCGCCGTGCTGTGCCCGGGCTTCGTCCGCACCAAGATCAACCAGTCCAGCCGCACCCGCCAGGCCCAGTTCGGCGGACCGGCGGTGACGGAAGTGGTGGCCGGCAATCTGGTCGATAGCGGCATCGATCCTGAACGGGTCGGCCGCCGCGTGCTCGAGGGCGTGATCGCCAAGGAGCGCTACATCCTGACCCACCCGGACATGCGTCCCCTGGTCCAGGGTCGCTTCGCCGGCCTGATGGCCGCCTTCGACGCCGCCGACGCCAGCCCGGCGCTCAAGGACATGGATTACAAGTCCCCGAGCCTGCCGGTCGGCTAAGCCCGGGCCGCCATGCGGGCCGCAAGGTCCGCCTCGTCCATGATGTGGTCGTGGCCGCCCTGGCGGCCCGGCCGCCAATAGCCCTCGGCGCTGATCTGGTCCTTGGCGAAGCCGCGGGCCAGCAGGCCGCGGCGGATCGTCTGGACCGTGCTGGTCTCGGTCATCAGATAGGCGTGGCCGCGGCCCGGCCGGGGCGCGAACAGGGCGACCCGCTCGATCAGGCCCAGGCTGGCCGGCAGGGCGGGGCCGCCGCGCACCAGCCAGTCCAGGTCCAGATCGCAATAGGCGTCGAGCAACTGGCGGTCGTCCTTGTCCTCGACCTCGATCATCGCGAACGCGCGCACCTGTTCGGGCAGGGACTCAAGCATGGCCAGCACGCCGGGCAGGCCGGTCTCGTCGGCGACGAACAGGTGCCAGTCGGCCTGGAGATTGACCACGGTGCGGCCGCGCGGGCCCGCGGCCTCGACCGTGTCGCCGGGCCGGGCGGTGAGGGCGAAATGCTCGCCGGGGCCGCCATGACCATGGATCACGAAGTCGATCGCCAGACGGCCCGTCGCCCGATCCAGGGACCGGATCGTGTAGTGGCGCCGGCCCACCGTCCCGTCGGCGAGCGGCAGCAGCAGCACGAGGTCCTGCCCCGGCTGGTAGGCGAGAGTCGAAAGACCCTCGCCGGTGAAGGTCAGGCGGCGCGCGTGGGGGGTGAGGCTTTGAGTGTCCGCCAGCGTCAGGGTGCGGACCGGCAGGGGCGGGCGATTGGGGCGGCCAGGGAAGGGGCTCGGCATGGAGGACCTCATTTCGTATGATCTAGATATATCTTGCATGAGATATATCTAGATACACACTTCGAAAGAGTCCAGTCCCTTGCGATCAATTCGCATCTGAGCCGGCGACTCGCCTTTCGCCCGTCGCTGGTCTATGGGGATCGCCGCATGACCCGGTTCGCCCACCATCACGGCCACCACCATCCGACCTGCCTGCGCGGGATCGGTCGGGGTCGTTCGGCTTAAGCCCGAACCCGACGCGAGCCCCGCGAAAGCGGATGGGGCTCGCTTCAGTCAGCCGCCCCATCCGTCGAGACCCACCCTTGAAGGGACGACGACGATGAGCTTCCAGACCGACCGCAAACCCGCCCCGCGCCTTGCCGCGCGCGCCGCCAAGCCTTAAGCGCTCCGCCATGTCCGACGCATCCCAACGCCCCGAAGCCCGCGCGCCGCGCGGCTTCATCGACCGCCGCGCCCGCGATCTCGCCGCCGAGCGCGAGATCCTGACCCGGGTCTCCGCCGTCTATGAGCGCTATGGCTTCGAGGCCCTGGACACCGGGGCCTTCGAGTACGCCGACGCCCTGGGCAAGTTCCTGCCCGACGCCGACCGCCCCAATGAGGGGGTGTTCGCTCTGCAGGACGACGACGAGCAGTGGATGGCGCTGCGCTATGACCTGACCGCGCCGCTCGCCCGCTTCGTCGCCCAGCACTGGGAGACCCTGCCCAAGCCGTTCCGCCGCTACGCCTTCGGGCCGGTCTGGCGCAACGAGAAGCCGGGTCCTGGCCGCTACCGCGAATTCGTCCAGTGCGACGCCGACACGGTGGGCTCAGCCCGCCCCGAGGCCGACGCCGAGATCATCGCCATGGCCGCCGAAGGCCTGGGGGCCGCCGGCCTGCCGACCGGCGCCTATGTCATCAAGATCAACAATCGCAAGCTGCTGAACGGCCTGCTCGCCACGGCCGGGGTCACGACCGAGGGCCAGAAGCTCGCTGTGCTGCGCGCCGTCGATAAGCTCGACCGCCTGGGCCCCGACGGGGTGCGCCTGCTGCTGGGCGAGGGCCGCAAGGATGAGAGCGGCGCCTTCACCAAGGGCGCGGGCCTGGACGCCAAGTCGGCCCAGGCCGTGCTGGCCTTCACCGCCGCCGGCGTCGCCGGCAGCCGCAGCGAGACGCTGGACGCCATCGCCCGGGTAATCGGCGGCTCGGCGGAAGGCGACGAGGGCTTGGAGGAGCTGTCGCGCATCGAACGCGCCCTGACCGGCCTGGGCGTCGGCGCCGACCAGGCGATCTTCGATCCCTCCGTCGTGCGCGGCCTGGAATACTACACCGGCGCGGTCTTCGAGGCCGAACTGCTGCTCGAGACCACCGACGACAAGGGCGAGCCCGTGCGGTTCGGCTCGGTCGGGGGCGGCGGCCGCTATGACGACCTGGTGGCCCGCTTCACCGGCGAGCGCACCCCGGCCACCGGCTTTTCCTTCGGGGTCTCGCGCCTGGCCTCGGCCCTGCGTGCGGCCGGCCGCGATCTGGGCGGCGCGTCGCGTGGCCCGGTGGTGGTCATCGCCTTCAGCCAGGACGACATGGGCGCCTATTTCCAGCTGGTCGGCGAACTGCGCGCCGCCGGCATCGCCGCCGAGGTCTATCTGGGCGGCTCGGGCATGAAGGCCCAGATGAAGTACGCCGACAGACGAATGTCACCGGCCGCTGTCATTCTGGGCGGCGACGAGATCGCGGCGGGGACGGTGACGGTGAAGGATCTGGATCTGGGCCGCGCCTTGTCGGCCGGCGTCACCGACAACGCCGCCTGGCGCACGGAGCGTCCCGGGCAGCAGACCATTCCGCGGGGCGAGCTGATCACCGCTCTGCGCCGGATCCTGGAGGCCTGACCCGCCATGCGCGCCGAGCCCGCCGTTCCTCCTGAAAAGCTGGCCGCGATCCGCGCGCCGTTCCTGGCGGCGGGGGCCGAGGCGGTCGACGCCCCGCTGCTGCAGCCGCTGGGCCTGCTGCTCGACCTGGCGGGCGAGGCGCTTCGCGCCCGGCTGTTCGTGGTCCAGGCCGAGGGCGGGGCCGAGACCTGCCTGCGGCCCGACTTCACCGTGCCGGTGGCGCGGCTGCACCTCGACCGCGGCGCGGCCTCGGGGCGCTATCTCTATGAGGGCAAGGTGTTCCGCGCCGCGCCCGACAGCGCCGATCTGCCGGAGGAATTCCTGCAGATCGGGCTGGAGCGGTTCGACTCCGGCGACGCCGCCGCCCCGGCCGCGGACGCCGAGATCGTCGCCATCGCCTGGCGCGCCGTCGAGGCCGGGGGCCGCAAGGACTTGTCGCTCTGGCTGGGCGACGTGGCCCTGTTCGCCGCCTTCGTGGACGGGCTGGACCTGAGCCCCAGCCTCACGGCCCGATTGAAGCGCGCCGCCGCCCGCCCGCGCCTGCTGCAGGCCGAGCTGGCCCGCGCCGGACAGCCCGCAGCCGAGGCCTCCGATCCGGGCGGCCTGGCGGGCGTGCTGGCGGCGCTCAGCCCCGCCGAGGCCGGCCGCATGCTGGAAGAGGTCTGGTCTCTGGCCGGGGTCGAGCCGGTCGGCGGCCGCGGCCCCGCCGAGATCGCCCAGCGCCTGGTGCGCCGCGCCGAGGCCCAGCGGGCGCCGGCGCTCACCCTCGACCAGGCCGAGGCCCTGCGCCGGTTCCTGGCCATCGAGGCTGAGCCTGCCGATGCGCTGGCCGCCGTCGCCGCCCTGGCGGGTCCGAAGTCCAAGGCCTTGAAGCAGGCCCTGAGGATCTGGACCCAGCGCCTGTCGCACCTGTCGGAAGCCGGCGTGCCGATCGCCCACGCCCGGTTCGCCACGGCCCTTGGCCACGCCTTCGACTATTATGACGGCCTGACCTTCGAGATCCGCGCCCAGGGCCTGGGGCCCGACCGGCCGATCGCGGTCGGCGGTCGCTATGACGGCCTGCCCACCCGGCTGGGCGGTCCGGCCGAGGCCCAGGCCGTCGGCTGCACCCTTCGTCCCCTGTGGGCCCTGGCGGAGGACGCCCGATGAGCGAACCCCTGATCATCGCCGTCCCCTCCAAGGGGCGGCTCAAGGAACAGGTCGAAGAGTGGCTGGCCGACTGCGGCCTGAAGCTTTCCATCGCCGGCGGCGCCCGCGGCTATATGGCCGAGCTGAAGGGGGTCAGCGGCGTGCAGGTGCGCCTGCTCTCGGCCGGCGACATCGCCGAGGCGATCGACGCGGGCGAGGTCCATCTGGGGATCACCGGCGAGGACCTGCTGCGCGAACGCGCCGGAGCGCTGGAGGACCGGGCCCTGCTGCTGCGGCCCCTGGGCTTCGGCCGCGCCGACCTGGTGGTCGCCGTGCCGAAGAGCTGGATCGACGTGGACACCATGGCCGACCTGGAGGAGGTCGCCCACGACCTCCTGGCCCGCAACGGGCGGCGGATGCGGGTGGCGACCAAGTATCTGGTCCAGACCCGCGCCTTCTTCGCCCGCCACGGCATCGCCGACTATCGCATCGCCGAATCGGGCGGGGCGACCGAGGGGGCGCCGGCGGCCGGGGCGGCCGAACTGATCGTCGACATCACCACCACCGGCGCGACTCTGGTCGCCAACGGCCTGAAGATCCTCTCCGATGGAATTATTTTGAAGAGCCAGGCCCAGCTGACCGCCGCCCTTCGCGCGGACTGGTCGGACGCCCAGCTGGCGGCCGCCGAGGGGCTGTTGCGGGTCATCGAGGCCCGCGCCACGGCCCATGACAGCGCCACCCTGGTGTGGCCGGCTCAGGACGATGACGACGCCCTGGTGGAGACCTTGGTGTCGGCCGGCGCGGTTCCGCGGCCCAATGGGCTGCTGACACCGGTGGACATGGTCGCCCGGGCCGCCGGCGTGCTGACGGCGGCGGGTCGAGGGCCGGTGACGGCCTCCCGGCCGGACTTCGTGTTCGACACCCGCTGCGCCCCCTTCGACGCCCTGCGCACGAGACTGGGGAAAATTTGACGTAAACGTCAAAAATATTCCCCTGAGAGACGTAAATCCGGCTGATCGCGAAAATCTGATCCATTTTCAGCCGAATGGTCGAAATGGGTGCATTGACTCGAACCGGAAATTGCCGTTTTCTCAGTCCTGCGAGAGACATGACGGCTACTAAGTCCTGCAGTCTCCGGCGTTTCGGGGAGGAAACGCCCGCTTAATAAGAGCGACAGCTCAAAATAAGGCCCGTTGCGATTATCCCCCGCAACGGGCCAAATTTTTGCCCGCAGCTAATTTTGACTCATGAGTCAAAAATATTCCCCTGACGCTCGCCCCGCCGCCCCGTGCTAGAGGGCGCTCCGCGCAGCGACAGACCCTTGCATGACCGACCAGCCCCAAATCGCCGTCATCGGCGCCGGCCCCGCAGGCCTGTTCGCCGCCGAGCATCTGGCCCGCGCCGGCTGGCGGGTGACCGTCTACGACCGCATGCCGAGCGTCGGGCGCAAGTTCCTGATGGCCGGTCGCGGCGGTCTGAACCTCACCCACTCCGAACCTGTCGCCCCGTTCCTGGCCCGCTATGGCGCCGCCGAATCCTGGCTCGCCCCCCTGCTGCAGGCGTTCAGCGCCGCCGACCTGATCGCCTGGGCGGAAGGCCTCGGCCAGCCGACCTTTGTGGGACCGAGCGGCCGGGTGTTCCCGAAAGCCATGAAGGCCTCGCCCCTGCTGCGCGCCTGGCTCACGCGGCTCGCAGAACTGGGCGTCGAGATCCGCACCCGCGCCGAGTGGACGGGCTGGACCCCCGAGGGCGCGCTGAGCTTTTCGAGCCCGGAGGGAGACGTGACGGTGCGGCCGGACGCCACCCTGCTGGCCCTGGGCGGCGCGAGCTGGCCCCGGCTTGGCTCCGACGGCGCCTGGACGCGCCTGCTGGCCGACCAGGGCGTCGCCCTGTCGCCCCTGCGTCCGTCCAATTGCGGGTTCGAGGTGGACTGGAGCCCGATCTTTAAGGACCGCTTCGCCGGCCAGCCGCTGAAGGCCGTGGCGATCAGCCATCGCGGGCGGGTCGCGCGCGGCGACGCCATGATCGCCGCCTATGGCCTGGAAGGCGGGGCGGTCTACGCCCTCTCGGGCGCCCTGCGCGAAGCCATCGCCGCCGACGGTCCCCAGACCCTGGAGATCGATCTGCGGCCCGATCTGTCCCGAGGCGGCGTCACCGACCGCCTGGCCCAGGCGCGCAAGGGCCTGTCGACCACCGAGCTGCTGCGCAAGGCCCTCAAGCTCACGCCCGCGGCGATCAATCTTGTGCGGGAGGGCCACGGCCCCGGCCTGGCGCCCGAGCGCCTGGCGGCGGCCGTCAAGGCCGTGCCGATCCGGGTCACCGCCGCCCGTCCCCTCGACCGGGCGATTTCCAGCGCCGGCGGGATCGCCCGCGAAGCCTTGGACGAGGGCCTGATGCTGAGGGCCCGCGCGAACGTCTGGGCGGCCGGCGAGATGCTGGACTGGGAGGCGCCGACCGGCGGCTATCTGCTGCAGGCCTGCTTCGCCACGGGGCTGTGGGCGGCCCGGGCCATCGCGGCGTCGCGCTAGGTCGAAGCAGAAGGGGCGGGCCTTGCGGCGCCGCCCCTCGAACTCGCTACCAGATCCGGACCCGGTTCTCCGGGGCCACATACATGCCGTCGCCCGGCTTGACCCCGAAGGCGTCGTAGAAGGCGTCGATATTGCGGGTCGGCACATCGACCCGCGCGCGGACTGGGGCGTGGGGATCGGAGACCAGCAGCTGGCGCTGGCGGTCATCGCGCAGCTTGGCGCGCCACACCTGGGCCCAGCCCAGGAACACCCGCTGGTCGCCGGTCAGGCCGTCGATCACCGGCGCCGGCTGGCCATGCAGGGAGACGTGATAGGCGTCGAGCGCCAGCAGCAGCCCGCCCAGGTCGGCGATGTTCTCGCCCATGGTCAGACCGCCCTGGATATGGGCGCCGGGCAGAATCTCGATCGCCGAGTACTGCGCGCCCAGCTTGGCGGCCTGGGCCTCGAACTTGGCGGCGTCCTCGGGCGTCCACCATTCGGCGAGACGGCCGTCGCCGTCGAAGTGGCGGCCCTGGTCGTCGAAGCCGTGGGTGATCTCATGGCCGATCACCCCGCCAATGGCGCCGTAATTGATCGCCATGTCGCCTTCGGGATCGAAAAAGGGCGGCTGCAGAATGGCGGCCGGGAAGACGATGCCGTTCTTGGTGGGCGAGTAGTAGGCGTTCACGGTCGGGGGCGTCATGCCCCACTCCTTGCGGTCGACCGGACCGTTCATGCGCTTGACGTTGCGTTCCCACTCGAAGCGGTTGGCCCGCTGCACGTCGCCATAGAGGTCGCCGTCCTTGAGGGTCAGGGCCGAATAGTCCCGCCAGGTGTCGGGATAGGCGATCATCACGCTGAACTTGGACAGCTTCTCCAGGGCCTTGGCCTTGGTGGCGTCGCCCATCCAGGTCAGGCGCTGGATGCGGCCCTTCATGGCCGTCAGGATGTCGCCGACCAGCCCCTCCATCCGGGCCTTGGACTCGGCGGGGAAATAGGTCTGGACATAGAGCCGGCCCAGCGCCTCGCCGACCGAGCCGTCGACCAGGGCCACGCCGCGCTTCCAGCGGGGCTTGGGCTCCAACTGGCCGGCCAGGACCTTGTCGCGGAACGCGAAGCGGGCCTCGTCGAAGTCCTTGGACAGGTAGGGGGCGGCCTGGTCGGCCAGGCCGAAGGCGGTCCAGGCCTTCAGCGTCTCCATCGGGGTCTTGGCGTAGATCGCCGCGATCTTGGGGAAGGCGGTGTTCTCGGCGACCACCACCTTCTTGGCGGCGGACAGATCGGCGCCTGCCAGGAAGGCGGTCCAGTCGAAGCCGGGCGCCAGGGTCGCGAGCTGGGCCGTGGGGTAGGGGTTGTAGGTCTTGGTGTCGTCGCGCTGTTCGATCTTGGTCCAGGACACCTGGGCGATCTCGGTCTCGAGCGCCACGATCGCCTTGGCCTGGTCTTCCGGGTGTTCCCAGCCGGAGAGCTTCAGGATCTGGGCGATATAGGCCTCGTACTTGGTCTTCTGGGGCGCGAACTTGGCCTCCAGATAATAGTCGCGGTCCGGCAGGCCGAGGCCGCCCTGTCCCAGATAGACGGTGTAGCGGAGCGGGTCCTTGGCGTCGTCATAGACGAAGGCGCCGAACACCGAGCTGCCGAAGCCGCTCTGGTGCTGGCCCATGATCCGGGCGATGTCGGAGCGGGTCTTGGCCTTGCGGATCAGGGCGAGTTCGCTGGCCATCGGCTTGGCGCCGAGGGCGTTGACGGCGTTTTCGTCCATGAAACTGCGATAGAGGGCGCCGATCCGGGCCTCGTCGCCCGTGGCGGCCTTGTCGGCGGCGGCCTTCTCAAGCACCGCGCGCATGCGGTTGGTCGACAGTTCGCGCAGGCCGTCAAACGAGCCGTAGCTGGTGCGGTCCGAGGGGATCACCAGGTTCCGGACATAGGTCCCGTTGGCGTAGTCGAAGAAGTCCTGCCCAGGGGCGACGCTGAGGTCGCGGCCGGCCAGGTCGAAACCCCAGTCCCCGCGCCGCGGCGCCTTGGCGAGATCAGAGGCGGAATCGGCGGCGAACGCGGGCGCGGCCGCGAGCACGAGGGCGAGGGACGCCCCAGCGAGCCAGTGGGATTTCATTGTGTTATCGGGCCTTTGAACCAAACGCGGGGGCCGCGACCATGACGGCCGCGGCGCCCCTTGCCACGTTACTTTTTTGTTACGTCGCGGCGACCCCGAGGGCCTCCAACGCCTTGGCGCGGATGGCCTTGTAGTCGAGCTTGCCGTTGGGCGCGCGGCCCACCGGGGCCAGGACCAGTTCCCGCGGGCCTTGTAGTCGGCCAGGTGGGACTTCACGTGGGCGGCCAGTTCGGCGAGGCTGGGCGACACGCCGGGCGCGCAGTCGACGACCGCGCAGATGCGCTCGCCGAAGCGGGGATCCGGCACGCCCACCACCGCGGCGTCGCGCACGCCGGGGAAGCGCTTCAGGGCCTCCTCGATCTCTTCCGGGAAGACCTTTTCGCCGCCCGTATTGATGACCTGGGAGCCGCGGCCGAGCAGGGTGATGGAGCCGTCGGTCTCGAGCGTCGCCCAGTCGCCCGGCACGCTCCAGCGGCGGCCTTCGAAGGTGCGGAAGGTCTTGGCCGACTTCTCCTCGTCCTTGTAGTAGCCGACCGGGGTGTAGCCGCCGACCGCCACCAGGCCGCGCTCGCCGGAGCCCGCCTCGACGCGGCGGCCGTCCTCGGTGAACACCGCCGCATTGGGGCCGGCCAGGAACTTGGCGGTGCCGACCGTGGCCCCGCCGCCCGAGGTGGAGCCGGCCAGGCCGAGCGCCTCGGACGAGCCCAGGCTGTCGATCAGCATGACGTGCGGCAGATGCTTCAGGAGGCCCTGCTTGTTCTCCGCCCCCCACATGGCGCCCGACGATACGATCCGGCGCAGGGACGGCAGGGTCCAGCGGCCGGGATGGGCCTCAAGGGTCTCCAGCATGGGCGCGGCGAAGGCGGGGCCGACGATCACCAGGCCGGAGGCCTTCAGGCGATCGACCTCGTCGAACAGGGCCGCGGGATCGAAGCGGCGCGAGGCCAGGGTGGCCACGGCCGAGCCCGCGACCAGGCTGCCCATGGAGATGAACTGGCCGGTGGCGTGCATCAGCGGCGCGACGGGAATGGTGATCACGGGATCGGGGTTGGTCGCCGCGGCGGCCTTGGCGCGCTGCCCCGCCTCGGCCACGGTCTCCAGGGGCGGGAGGCCCAGCAGCAGGTTCGCGCCGCCGCCCAGCGCCTTGAACAGATCCTCCTGGCGCCACATCACGCCCTTGGGCATGCCGGTCGTGCCGCCGGTGTACATGAACAAGAGATCGTCGGCGGAGCGGCCCCAGGCGGCCTCGAAGCGATCCGCGCCCGGCGCGGCGATCGTCTCATAGTCCACGGCCCAGTCCGGAACCGGCTGGCCGGCCTCGGCCACGCAGATCCAGGTCTTCACCTTGGGCAGGCGGCCGCGAACCTTGCCGGCCATCTCGGCGAAGGCTGAGTTGAACACCACGGCCTCGGCGTCGGCGTTGTCGAACAGATAGATCAGCTCGTCGTCGCCATAGCGGTAGTTGGTGTTGAACGGGACCAGGCCGGCCTTGAAGGCGGCGAAATAGGTCTCCAGGTACTCCGGCCCATTATAGAGATAGGCGGCGACCTTGGACTGGCGGGTCAGGCCGGCGCCCGCCAGATGGGCGGCCAGCGCATTGGCGCGGCGATCGAAATCCCGCCAGCTGATGACGCGTTCGCCATGGATCAGGGCGGGGCGGTCCGGCGTCGCCGCGGCGACCGATTCCCACAGGTTGGCGTAATTCCAAGCCTCCACGGGCATCCTCCATAAAATCAAAAAAATATGGAGGGCATAAGCCGCAGGCGCCCCCGCCAAGTCAACGGCGCGAGGCGGTCCGGGCCTGAGACGGCTAGTGGTTCATGTGGTCCATCGGCATGGTCATCGCCGGGGCGCCCTTTGGGCCGGAGCCCACCACGAACTCGGTCTTGATCCGCGCGCCGCTGGAGAAGACCAGGGTGGCGGGCAGCCTGTCGCCAGCCTTGGACGCCTTGGTCAGGCCGATCAGCATCAGGTGATAGCCGCCCGGCGCGAAGGTCACGCTCTGGCCCGGCGCCAGGGCGAGCCCGGTCTCCAGGCGCTTCATCGACATGATCCCGTTGGCCATGGAGGTCTGGTGCATCTGCACCTCGGTCGCGGCCTTGGTCTCGATGGAGACCAGGGTGTCGGCGGCCTTGCCGCGATTGGTCAGGGTCATGAAGCCCGCGCCATTGGCCCCGGCGGCGGCCGGGCGGCTCCAGGCCTGGGTGACCTCGATCCCGCTCGCCTTGGGGGCGGCGTGGGCGGCGGAGGACAGGACGAGGGCGACGGTCGCGGCGGCGACGGCAAAGGCGGATCGCATAAGCGGGCTCCTGGGGCGGCCGGCAGGGAACAGTCGGGCCCGCCGGGCGTCTTAGGCGTGCGAAGTCGGGTTCCGCAAGGGCCGCCTTAGCGGGCATAGTGCGCCCGCGTCCTTGAGGAGTCCGCATGGAAGGTCACGTCTCGCCCGGCGAATATAAGGACATCGTGCTGTTCCTGGCGACCGCCGGCGTCGTCGTGCCGCTGTTCCGCCGCTGGAAGATCAGCCCGATCCTGGGGTTCATCAGCGCCGGCGTGGTGCTGGGCCCCTTCGGCCTGGGCGCTCTGACCCATGTCGCGCCTTGGCTGGGCTATTTCACCATCGACAATCCGCAGGAGGTCGCCCAGCTCGCCGAGTTCGGGGTGGTGTTCCTGCTGTTCATGATCGGGCTGGAGCTGTCCTGGGAGCGCTTGCGGCTGATGCGCCGCTTCGTGTTCGGCATGGGCGCCCTGCAGGTCAGTCTGTCGCTCGCGGTGATCGCCGGCGCCGCCATGATGCTGGGCCTGCCGCCGACGGCCGCGGCCGCCATCGGCGCGGGGCTGGCCCTGTCCTCCACCGCCATGGTCATGCCGATCCTGACCGAGGCCAAGCGCCAGCATTCGCCGGCCGGGCGGGCGACCTTCTCCGTACTGCTGTTCCAGGACCTGGCCGTGGCGCCGATCCTGATCACCTTGACCCTGCTGGGCCGGGGCGGGGAGCAGACCCTGTCGCCGAAGCTGCTGCTGGCGCTCGCCCCGGCGGTCGGCGGGATCATCGCCCTGGTGGCCTTCGGCCGCCTCTTGCTGCGGCCCATGCTGAAATCCGTGCGCGCGCCAAGAGCGAAGAGCTGTTCATGGCCGCCTGCCTGCTGGTGGTGCTGGGCGCGGGGTTGGTCAGCGCCGTCACCGGTCTGTCCATGGCGCTGGGCGCCTTCATCGCCGGCCTGCTGCTGGCCGAGACCGAGTATCGGCACGAGGTCGAGGTCACCATCGAGCCCTTCAAGGGCCTGCTGCTGGGCCTGTTCTTCCTGTCCGTGGGCATCGGGCTCGACCTGTCCCTGCTGGCCGCCCAGCCCTGGCTGGTGCTCGGGGTGGCCCTAGGCGTGGTGATCCTGAACTTCAGCGTCGTCTTCCTGCTGGGCCGCCTGTTCGGCCTGACCGGGGGCGGGGCGATCGAATCGGCCCTGCTGCTGGCGGCGGGCGGCGAGTTCGCCTTTGTGATTCTCTCCCAGGCCATGGGCGACGGGGTGCTGGACCGCTCGCTGGGCCAGACCGTGCTGGTCTCCTCGACCCTGTCGATGATGTGCATCCCGGGCCTCGCCGCCCTGGGGCTCAAGCTGGGCGGGCGAAAGCTCGCCGCCGACACCCTGACACCCGCGCCTGAGGGGGCCGAGGATCAGTCGCCGCGGGTGCTGGTGGTCGGCTATGGCCGGGTCGGCCGGCTGGTGGGAGACATGCTCGGCCGGCACGAGACGCCCTGGGTGGCGGCGGAGCGCGATCCGCGCCTGGTCGAGGCCGGCCGTCGCGCCGGCGAACACATCTATTATGGCGACGCCTCGCGCCCGGAGTTTCTCAAGCGCTGCGGGCTCGAGACCGCGCCGGCCCTGGTGGTCACCATGGATTCGCCTGAGGGGGTCGAGGCCATTGTCGCCACCGCCCGCCAGATGCGCCCGGACCTGACCATCGTCGCGCGCGCCCGGGACGCCCGTCACGCCGCGCGGCTCTATGAGCTGGGCGCGACCGACGCCGTGCCGGAGACCGTCGAGGCCAGCCTGCAGCTGTCCGAGGCGGTGCTGGTGGAGATCGGGGTGCCGATGGGGCTGATCATCGCCTCGATCCACGAACGGCGCGACGAGATCCGCAAGGAGCTCAATCGTCCGGAAGCCTTGGGCGGGCGGACCCGGCGATATCGGCGGCCCGCCAAGAACGGCGCCTAGAGCCTTTTCGGTTCAGATGGACTCATCTGAACTGAGGAAAAAGGCTCTACTTCATATGTGTAGAGCGCGTCGGGCAGGCTAACCGGTTCCACTTAGCCCTGACGCGCTCTAGCGGGCTTCGGAAATTCCACGCAGAGGCGAGGGCGATTGTCCTGTGCGCTAAACACGCGTCCTGTGACCCCAGTAAGGCCGAATCTCGAAACAGCGAAGATTTCTGGGAACCCAGGTGAAGGTTCGGCGTTTGGACTTCGGGTTGTTGCAGAAGCGCTCATCCTGAGAGGGATGATCCCGGTCCTCGGCGCGCGCGAAACGTGTCGCCGAAGTGTCCGGGTCGCCATTATCCCTGCGCCGGGCGTTGCCTGGAGCGGGGATTATTGTGTAGCTTCGATGTGACTAACTCGCGGGGTCGCGGAGAATGGCGGTTAGTGTTGCCTTGGCGACACTTTCGCGCAGCTTCCACCCTGTTATATGGTGGAGAGGTGCTGGGTCATTAGGCCGCAGCACAGGGCAAGAGAGGGCTCTGAATATGAAATTCAAACTTCTGGCAGGGGCCGCCCTGGCTGCGGTGTTCGCCGCGTCCGGCGCTGCTGCGCAAGAACCCGGTTGGTACGGCGCCGTTGACCTGGGCTATCACACGCCGGAAGGCGCGGAGATGACCTCGTCGAACAATTCGGCGTCGGGCGCTCCCTATAACTGGGATCTGACCCAAAAGGACGACTGGGCCGGCTTCGCTCGTCTCGGCTATCAGCTGAACGATCACTGGCGCGTCGAACTCGAAGGCGGCTACCGCGCGGGTGACGTCCAATCGTTCCGCGGCAGCTCGTCGCAAGCCATCATCGGCCTCTGCACCCCCGGCGTCCTCCGCACGGCGGCTTCGCCGAACTGCGGCGCGCCCTCGGGCAGCATGGCTTCGTGGACCGTCATGGGCAATGTCATCTATGACATCCTGCCTGACTCCGCGATCAACCCGTTCATCGGCGCCGGCGTCGGTGTGAACCACCTGAAGGCCGACTCGGTCGTCGGGCAGTTCTCGAACGTGACGGGCACGATCTCGGCTGCCAACCCCGGCATCCAGAACCTGACCGTCAACGACGACGACACCTCGTTCGCCTGGCAACTGCTCGGCGGTCTGGCCTGGAAGGCCACGGATCGTCTGAACGTGGACGTGACCTACCGCTATCTGAGCGGTGCGGACATGACCCTGGCCTCCACCGGCACTGCGGCTCTCCAGCCGGGCAGCTGGTCGGGCAAGTACAGCGACCAATCGGTGACCTGGGCCTGCGCTATTCCTTCGCTGCGCCGCCGCCCCCGTCCGCCGCCCCCGCG
>NZ_JALDPT010000057.1 GCF_022695515.1 Phenylobacterium aquaticum | reverse complement strand
GACCCCCGGCGGCACGATCCTGCTCGCCGCCCACCGGGGCATTGAAAGCATCACCCTCGACCGCGGGTCCATGCACCTGAAGGACGAGCTGATGCCGAAATACGCCTCACTCATCTATAACGGCTTCTGGTTCGCGCCGGAGCGCGAGATGCTGCAGGCGGCCATCGACCACAGCCAGGCCATGGTCACCGGCCAGGTCCGGGTGAAGCTCTACAAGGGCAATGTCTCGGTCATCGGCCGCACCAGCCCCTACTCCCTCTATGACCAGGACCTGGTCACCTTCGAGGAGGGCAAGGTCGCCTATGATCACCGCGACGCCGCCGGCTTCATCAAGCTCAATGCGCTCCGCCTGCGCGTCGCCGCCAAGCGCGACCAGCGCCTGAAGAAGTAGGGCCTCAGACCTTCCGGAACTTCGGGCCCTGGGACGCCATCAGCGCCAGGGCCCAGTCGTCCGGCAGGATCTTGGCCACGCCGGCGATGGCCTTGTTGGGCGCGCCGGGCACGCAGACCGCACGGTCCGCCTCCACCGCCTCATAGCCGGCGGCCGCCACCTCGTCGGCCCCCAGCCACAGCCAGTCCGGCGTCGATGAGCTGATCTGAGCCCGCGTGCCGTTGACGTCGTGGAATTCCGAATAGGTGAAGCCGGGGCAGAGCGCGGTGACGTGCACCCCGGTCGCCAGGTTTTCCAGGTGCAGGCTCTGGGAGAACTTCACCAGATAGGCCTTCACCGCCCCGTAGAGGGTATGACCCGCCGAGCCGGGGACGAGGCCCGCCAGCGAGGCCACATTGACGATGCGCCCGAACCGGCGCTCGACCATGCCCGGCAGCACCCGATGGGCGAGCTCGGTGGGGGCGTGCAGCAGCACCTGCAGGAAGGCCGCCTGGTCTTCCCATTTGGTCTCCGCGAAACTCCCCGGCAGGCCGTAGCCGGCGTTGTTGACCAGGGCGTCCACATGCCGGCCATGGGCCGAGAGGTGCTCCAGGATCTGGACCGGCGCGCCCGCCTCCGCCAGGTCGGCGGCGACGGTCAGCACCTCGACCCCATGACGCAGGCGGATCTCGTCGGCGAACCGGTCGAGCCGGTCCTGCCGACGGGCGGTCAGGGCCACGTCATAGCCATGGCTGGCGTAGATCTTGGCGAAGGCCGCCCCGATCCCGGCGGATGCGCCGGTCACCAACGCCAGTTTGCGGTCCATCTGCGCCCTTTCGAAGCCTGTCCGTTCAGGGTGCGAAGGTGGCGCTGACCGCGCCCCGGTTCAAGCCGGCATATCAGGCGGCCGTGGCGACCGCCGCAGGGGAGCCCGCCTTCCAGCGCCGGGCGGCCTCGGCGACGCGGGCGCCGAGCAGGCGGATGGTCTTGTGGTCGCCGGCGGGCGGGGTGACATCGGCCGGCGCGTTCTCGGCCTGGGCCATGACGCCCAGGAAGGAGCCGAGCCGATTGACATCCTCCGGGCCGATCTTGCCCGCGACGGTTCCGGGCAGCAGTCCCGTCGAGACCCAGACCATGCCGTGCTGGGCGGCGAACAGCGCCAGGCTGGTCAGGCTGTTGAGCTTGTCCCCCGACGGGCTGTTGGACACGGTGAAGCCGGCGGCGAGCTTGTCCTTCCAGGCCTGGACGTACCAGTCCTTGGCCGAGGCTTCTGCGAAGGCGCGAAAGCCGGCCGACAGGTCGCCCATGAAGGTGGGCGCGCCGAAGATCACGGCGTCGGCGGATCTTACGCCCTCCAGCGCCTGGGCGTAGTCGTCGCCCTCCAGGCGCAGCAGCAGGGGCTCGGCGCCCGCATCGCGCACGCCCTCGGCGGCGGATTGGGCGAGGGCGGCGGTATGGCCGGCGGCGGAATGATAGACGATGGCGACCTTGCTCACGGGAACTCTCCTAGTTCGTAACTGATGCAGTGACGGTTACGTATGGAGGCGCCACGAAAGCTCAAGGTCCGGCGGGGCGGAGATTTTCTGAAGCGGGGCGGAGCGGGGCTGAGTCCGCGCCTTCCCTCCCCTTCATGGGGAGGGTGGCCGGCGCGAAGCGACGGACGGGTGGGGCTCTTGAGCCGCCGTTCCCCACCCTGACCGGCAAGCCGGCCTGTCCCTCCCCATGAAGGGGAGGGAGGAACGTCAGTCGCCCCAGAAGCCGACCAGTTTCTTGACCTGGCGCAGGGTGGGCGCGGCGACCTCGCGGGCGCGTTCGGCCCCGGCGGCCAGGATGCGGTCGATCTCGGCCGGATCGGCCATGAAGCCGCGCATGGCCTCAGTCACCGGTCCCAGCTTGGCCACCGCGAGATCGGCGAGCTTCGGCTTGAAGGCTCCAAAGCCCTGGCCGGCGAACTCGGTCAGCACCTCGGCGGCGGTGCGGCCATCAAGCGCGGCGTAGATGCCGATCAGGTTCTGGGCCTCGGGCCGGTCCTTCAGCTCGTCCGGCGTCTCCGGCAGGGGCAGCGCGTCGGTCTTGGCCTTGCGGATCTTCTGGGCCACGGCGTCGGCGTCGTCGGTGAGGTTGATGCGCGCCGCGTCCGAGGGATTGGACTTGCTCATCTTTTCGCTGGCGTCGCGCAGGGACATGATCCGCGCCCCGACGCCCTGGTGGATAGGTTCCGGCAAGGGGAAATAGCCGGGCGCGTCGAAGTCGTGGTTGAACTTGGCCGCGATATCGCGCGTCAGCTCGACATGCTGCTTCTGGTCGTCGCCGACCGGCACGTGGGTGGCCTTATAGAGCAGGATGTCGGCCGCCTGGAGCACCGGATAGGTGTAGAGGCCGACGCTGGCCTTTTCCTTGTTCTTCCCCGACTTGTCCTTGAACTGGGTCATGCGGTCGAGCCAGCCGACCCGGGCCACACAGTTGAAGATCCAGGCGAGTTCGGCATGCTCCGTCACCGCCGACTGGGGGAAGATCGTGGCGATCTTCGGGTCCAGCCCGGCAGCCAGATAGGCCGCCGCGATCTCGCGCGTCTGGGCGGTCAACTTGGCCGGTTCCTGCCATTCGGTGATGGCGTGCAGGTCGGCGACGAAGATGAAGGTCTCCGCCTCGTGCTGCATGCGGGTGAACTTCACCAGGGCGCCGAGATAGTTGCCCAGGTGCAGGTCGCCGGTGGGTTTGACGCCGGAGAGCACGCGGGCGGGGCCCGCATAGGCGGGAGAGGTCTGTTCGGTCATGAGGTCAGGCTTCGGAAATGGAGGCATGGGGACGCGCGATCGCGCGCCGAGACGGGCGGATCAGACGCGGCGCCATCGCCAGCTGAGGTGTCCGGGGTAAGCCATGGCCAGGGCAATAATCCTCCGCCGCCTCCGGGGCAAGTCTTAGCCGAGCGGCGGTTCCGAGATCGCCGGCGCGGCGGCCTCGCCCTTGCGGCGACGGAAGGCGTAGCGGACATCAGCCGGGGTCAGGCCGCCGGAGGCGAACAGCAGGGCCGGATAGAGGGCGGCGCCGGCCACGCTGACCAGGGCCACCGAGAATTCCTTGGGCCCGAGCGGCCCGAGCTTCAGGCCGCCGAAAATCCCCTGGATGAGGTCGCGATAGTGCGAGGCCCCGCCCAGCACCAGGCCGAGCGCGGCCGAGGCGGCGACGATGCGGGCCAGGCGCGAGATCGCCTTGGCCTGGGGCGCGTAGAGCCCGCGACGCAGCAGGGTGGTGGTCATCATCGCCACATTGACCCAGGAGGCCAGGCTGGTGGCCGCCGCGATGCCGGGCACGCCGATGAGCTGGAACAGGATCAGGCCCGCCACCACGTTCAGCCCGACCGAGATCAGGGCGTAGCGCATGGGGGTCTTGGTGTCCTGGCTGGCGAAGAACACCCGGCTGACCAGCTGCTGCAGCACGAAGGCCGGCACGCCCCAGCCATAGTGGAACAGCGCATTGGCCGTCGCATGGGCGTCGACCAGGGTGAAGGCGCCGCGGGTGTAGAGGGCGTCGATCAGGAAGAACGGCATGGCGATCAGGGCCACGGCCGCCGGCAGGGTCAGCGCCATGGCGAAGACGATCGCCTCGTCGATGGCGGTCGAGGATTCGGCCTTGTCGCCGGCGTGCACCGCCCGCGACAGCCGGGGCAGCAGGGCGACGCCGATCGCCACCCCCACCAGGCCCTGGGGCAGCAGATAGAGCCGGTCGCAGACCGCCAGCCAGGAGCGGGCGCCGTTCACCTGGCTGACCAGCATGCCGGAGACGAACACATTGATCTGGCTGGCGCTGGCGGCGATGGCGCCGGGGACGGCGAGCGCGATCAGGGCCTTGATCTCGGGCGTCAGCCTGGGCCAGCGCAGGTCGACCCGCGCGCCGGATTTGCGCACCCCCCACCAGAGCAGGGCGGCCTGGGAGATCCCGGCCAGCACCACGCCCCAGGAGGCGGCGAAGGCCGCCTGCACCGGGCTGGTCGCCGGCAACACGGTGATCAGGGTCCAGATGTTGAGCAGGATGGGCGCCGAGGCCGACAGGATGAAGCGGTTGCGGCCGTTCAGCACCCCGGACAGGTGGGCGTAGATCGCCATGCAGGGCAGATAGGGCATGGTGATCTGGGTGAGGATGATCGCCAGCTTGAACTTGGCCGGATTGGCCGCGAAGCCCGGCGCGATCAGGTACATCAGCCAGGGCATGGTCAGCTCGGCGAAGACCGTGATGGCGATGGTGGCGGCCGCGAGCGTCGCCATGGCGTCGGCGGCCAGGACGTCGGCCACCTCCTCCCCGTCCGTGGCCAGGGCCTTCGAATAGGCCGGCACGAAGGCCGCCGCGAAGGCGCCCTCGGCGAAGATCCGGCGGAACAGGTTGGGGAAGGCGAAGGCGGCGTTGAAGGCGTCGGCGGCGAAGGTGGCGCTCGCCCCCAGCCGGTAGCTCACCGCCAGGTCCCGCACGAAGCCGAACAGCCGGCTGAGCAGGGTGAAGGCCGAATAGATCATCGACGAGCGGATCATGCCGTGCGCCTTGCCCATCTTCGGGCCCGGCTTGGCGGGGGTGTCGGCGGCGGCGGTCGAGGGGGGCTGGCTCACCCAGCCTCTGTGCGCAGCCCCAAGGCGGCCGTCAAGGTGAGTTCGCCGTTAACCAATTGATCTAGCGCGCGTTGCTGGCCCGGGCCTTCTGCAGATTGCTGCGGGTCCGCGTCTGGGTCTGGGTCTCCGCCGCTTCCAGGGCGGCCATCAGGTCGGCCTTCAGCCCGGCCATCAGCTTGGGATCGGTGATCTTCTTGCCCTCGGCGTCCACCACATAGAAGGCGTCCACCGCCCGCTCGCCATAGCCGTCGATATGGGCCGACAGGATCGAGAGCCCGGCGTCGGAGATCGGCCGCGCCAGGGCCACCAGCAGGCCGGGACGGTCCCGGCCGGACGCCTCGACCACCGTGGAGACCTCCGAGGCCTCGTTGTCGAGCATGACCGTGGGCGTAATGGCGAAGGCCGCAGCCCGGCCGAGATCGCCGGTCTTCTTGGCCTCGGACTTGATCGGCTCGCCCCGGCCCGCCGCCTCCAGGGTGGCCGCCAGGCGTTCCAGGGAACGGGCGTTGTCCGCCCCATAGGCGGCGCCCGTCACGTCCTGCACATAGAAGACGTCGAGCGCCTGGCCGGTGCGGGAGGTGAAGACCTTGGCGCCCACTACGTTGGCCCCGGCCGCGGTGATGGCGGCGGCCAGGTCGACGAACAGGCGCGGCCGGTCGGGGGCCGCGACCACCACTTCCGAAGCGTTCAGGCCCGGGCGCACATGGCCGACGGCGGCCGCCCCGTCCTTGGCGCCGCGACGGGCCAGCTTGGCGTGGGCCAGGACCTCGGCCTCCGGGAAGGAGGTGAAATAGGCGTCTTCCATGGACTGGGCCCAGGCGGTCGACGCCGGGTCGACCTTGGACAGGCTCATCCGGGCGTCATAGGCGGCGTTCTCATGGTGACGGCGCACGGCGGCGGCGGCGTCGGACCCGCGCCCGCCGCGGAACACGGCTTCCGTCGCCGCATAAAGCTCGCGCAGCAGCTGGCCCTTCCAGCCGTTCCAGACGCCAGGCCCCACGGCGCGGATGTCGGCCACGGTCAGGACCAGCAGCAGGCGCAGACGCTCCGGCGTCTCCACGATGCGGGCGAAGTCGACCACCGTGCGGGGATCGGAGACGTCGCGCTTCTGGGCGTAGTCGCTCATCACCAGGTGATGCTCGACCAGCCAGGCGATCATCTCGATGCGCTTGCGGTCCAGGCCCATGCGCTCGCCGGCCTGGCGCGCCGAGCGGGCGCCGGCCTTCTCCTGGCCGCCCACCCCGCCCTTGCCGGTGTCATGCAGCAGCATGGCCAGGAACAGGGCCTCGCGGTCGTCGATCAGCGGCATGACCGCGGTGGACAGGGGGTGGTCCTCGGCGAAGCGGCCGGCGGCGATGTCGGCGATCACGCCTACGGCCCGCAGGGTGTGCTCGTCCACCGTATAGGAGTGGTACATGTTGAACTGCATCTGGGCGACGATGCGGCCCCATTCGGGGATGTAGCGGCCGAGCACATCGGCCTCATTCATCAGGGTGAGCGCCCGCTGCGGCTCGCGGCTGTGAGCCAGGAGGTCCAGGAACACCTTGGCGGCCTCGGGATCGCGCCGCACCTTGGGCCCGATCAGGGTGGCCAGGCGGCTGGCGGCGGTGAAGGCGTCGGGGTGAAGGTCCAGCCCCCGGCGGTCGGCCAGCCGGAACAGCCGCAGGAGATTGATCGGGTCTTCCTCGAAGATCTTCGGGCTGTCGATGTTGAGACGGCCGCCATCCTCGTAGAAGCCGGGGTCCAGCGCCTTCTTGCGCCCCTGGCCGCGGCCGGGCAGCAGGCGGGAGATGCCCTTGGGCTGCTGCTTGACCCGCTCGGATTCCAGCTTGGCGGCGAACACCCGGGTGAGCGAGCCCACCTCCTTGGCGATCATGAAATAGCGGCGCATGAACCGCTCGACCGCCGGGGCGTCGCCCCGGTCGCCATAGCCCATGCGGCGCGCCAGCTCCGGCTGCAGGTCGAAGGTCAGGCGCTCTTCAGGCCGGCCGGTGGTGAAGTGCAGGTGGCAGCGCACGGCCCACAGGAAGTCGATGGCCCGGATGAAGGCGGCCACCTCCTTGCGGTCGAACATCTCCAGCGGCACGAAGCCGTCGACCTGGGCGACCGGGTGGATGTACTGGGCGATCCAGAACAGGGTGTTGAGGTCGCGCAGGCCCCCCTTGCCCTCCTTCACATTGGGCTCGACCAGATAGCGGCTGGCGCCGGCCCGCTCCTGACGCTCGTCGCGTTCCTTAAGCTTGGCGGCGACGAACTGGGCGGCGGTGCCCTTGACCACCTCGGCCCGGAACCGGCGGGTCAGCTCGTCGGCGAGGTTCTCGTCCCCGGTCAGGCGCCGCGCCTCCAGGATCGAGGTGCGGATCGTGTAGTCCTCCCGGGAGAGCTTGATGCACTCCTCGACCGTGCGTGAGGCGTGGCCGACTTTGAAGCCCAGGTCCCACAGGGCGTAGAGCATGAACTCGATCACGCTCTCGGCGTGGGCGGTCTGCTTGTAGGGCCGCAGGAATAGGAGATCGAGATCTGAGAAGGGCGCGAGCGTGCCCCGGCCGTATCCGCCGACCGCCATCAGGGCCAGGCGCTCGCCCTCGGTCGGGTTGCGGGCCCGGAACACGTGGACGGTGGTGAAATCATAGAGGGCGGTGACCACCTCGTCGGTGACGCCGGACAGGAGGCGGGCGGTCTCGATGCCGCCCGCGCCGTTCTCAAGCCGCTCCTTGGCGATCATCCGGCCGCGGAACAGGGCCTGTTTGAGGATCTCCAGAGCCCGGCGGCGCTGTTCGGCCGCATCGCCGGCGGCGTCCAGGGCCGCAGCCGACAGCTGGGCGCGCAGGCGCACGCCGTCGACAACATATTCCAGGCGGGTGGGGCGCAGGCGCGGCGGCATATGAAAGGGAAGCCTCGGGACGATGTCGGAACCGACAGTCATATAGGGCTTCGCGCCGGCTGGTCAGGCGATCAAAGACCGCACGCCTCCCAAAACGCAAAAAGGCCGGCGACGGGCGCCGGCCTTTCCGCGATGTCGGGTCGGCGATTAGCGCGACGCGAACTGCTTGCCTTCGGCGGCCGCGAACTTCTGCAGCTGGGCGTGGGCGTCGGCGAGGCTCGCCTTGAAGCAGGAGGCGTATTCCGAATTGTAGCTGAACGAACCCGCGGTATCGCGCTTGCAGACGGTGCGCGCGGCGTTGGTCAGTTCGGCGTCGAGTTGGGCGATGGTCTTGCCGGCCACCGAAACGCGGATTTCCGAGGCGCTCGCCGGGGCGGCGATGGCGAAAGCAGCAATGGAAGCAACGGCGGCAATAGTGGCGATCTTGATCAAAGTAGTTCTCCGACGGGCGCTTTTGACTGAGGATTATTCCTCGGCGCTTGGTAAAGCCGTTCTACAGCCTACGTCTTAACCTTCAATTTCTCTTCGTGGTTGACCAAACATTACCTTTGCGAGTGCGGAAAAGTCTCGCAGGTTGTGCGAAATGCCTGGGGTCCAGGCCTCGGATTCGAACCTCAATCTAGGAGGCGCGAAACTCCGCCAAGAGGTCGCGGATCGGCCGCCCGCCGTCCCACAGGACGCCGCCCCAGCCCCGGGCCTGGGCCGCCGCGACATTGGCGGGCCGATCGTCCAGCAGGGCGAGTTCGTGGGCCGCGTAGCCGGTGCGGGCCTCGATCGCGGCGTAGAAGGCGGGGTCAGGCTTGGCCGAGCCCAGGTCGGCGGCATAGTGCATGGCGTCGAAACCCTGCCGCAGCTCCAGCGCTTCCCAGAGATAGCGCGCCCGGTGGTGCTCCTGCACCGTCGCCAGGTGCAGGACGAGCCCCTCGGCCCGCAGGTCCGCAAGGTCGGCGAGCAGGTCCTCGTCCAGCCGCCCGTCGGCGGCGAACCAGTAGCCCGCCAGGCGGGCGCTGGTCAGATGCGGGGCGATCTCGGCCAGGACCGGCGCCAGACGCTCATGCAGGTCGGCCCGCCCCAGCATGACGTCCTCCCAGTGCGGGGCGAAAAGTGCTGGTCGAGGGCGGCGCGGCTGAGCCCCAGCTCGGCCTCCAGCCCATCGCTCCAATGGCCGCCGCGCTGGGGATGAACCAGCACCCCGTCCACATCGACCATCAGCGCTTTCAGTCCCATCGATCAGGCCATCAGGCCCTTGAGGCGGTAGAGCGCGTCCATCGCCTCGCGCGGGCTCATGCTGTCGGGATCGAGGTCGCCCAGCGCCGTCTCGACCGCGCTGGGGCCAAGACGCTCAGGGGTCGGTGCGGTCGCCGCGAACAGCGGCAGGTCGTCGAGGTGGGCCGGGGCGCCCGCCTCCCGCTCCAGCCGCTCCAGCACGTCGCGGGCGCGGGCCACCACCGCCGGCGGCACGCCCGCCAGCTTGGCCACCTGCACGCCGTAGGAGCGGTCGGCCGGGCCGGGGCCGGCCTCATGCAGGAAGATCAGGTCGCCGTTCCACTCCTTGGCCTTGAGCGACAGGTTCGCGACATGGGCCAGGCGGCCCTCGAGCACGGCCAGCTCGTGATAGTGGGTGGCGAACAGGCCCCGGCAGCGGTTCACCTCATGCAGGGCCTCGGCGCAGGCCCAGGCGATGGCCAGGCCGTCATAGGTGGCGGTGCCCCGGCCGATCTCGTCGAGGATCACCAGGGAGCGCGGCGTCGCCTGGGTGAGGATGGCGGCGGTCTCGACCATTTCGGCCATGAAGGTCGAGCGGCCGCGGGCCAGATCGTCGCCCGCCCCCACCCGGCTGAACAGCCGGTCGACCACGCCCAGCCTCAGCCGCCGGGCCGGCACATAGCAGCCGGCCTGGGCCAGCACCGCCAGCAGGGCGTTCTGGCGCAGGAAGGTCGACTTACCGGCCATGTTCGGGCCGGTGACCAGGGCGAGCCTTGGCCCCGCCACCCCCGCGCCGTCCAGGCGGCAGTCATTGGGGGTGAAGGCGTCGCCGGCCCGCTTGACCGCGGCCTCCACCACCGGGTGGCGCGCGCCCTCGGCCTCGAAGGCGGTGGAGCGGTCGAGGATCGGCCGGGTCGCGCCGACATCGCCGGCCCATTCGGCCAGGCCCGCGGCGACGTCCAGGCGCGCGGCGCCCTCGGCGGCGGCCTGGATCTCGAAGGCGGCGTCGCGGGCCGCCTCGCGCCAGGCCTCGAAGGTCGAGAGCTCGATGGCCAGTGCCCGCTCGGCGGCCTGGGCGATCTTGGCGTCCAGTTCGGCCAGCTCCACCGTGGTGAACCGCACCTGGTTGGCCAGCGTCTGCCGGTGAATGAAGGTGGCGTTGAGCGGCGACGTCATCAGCGGCTCGGCCGCCTTGGCGGTCGTCTCGACGAAATAGCCGAGCACGGCGTTGTGGCGGATCTTCAGCGCCACGCCGGAGTCGGCGGCCAGCTGCTGTTCGAGCGCCAGGATCACCCGGCGGCTGTCGTCGCGGAGCGCCCGGGCCTGGTCGAGCTCCACACGTACGCCAGGGGCCACGAAGCCCCCGTCGCGCGCCTGCAGCGGCAGATCCGTTCCCAGGCCCTCGGCCAGCAGACGGCGGAATTCGGCGAGGCGCGGATGGCGGGCGGCGTCCAGGGCGGCCACGGCGGTGGTGAGTTCCGCGGGGGGCGGAGCCTCCAGGGCGGCGGGCGCCTCGGCGAACAGGGCGGCGATCGCCTCTCCCGTCGCCAGGCCGTCGCGCAGGCAGCCCAGGTCGCGCGGACCGCCGCGGCCGAGCGCCAGGCGGGACAGGGCGCGGGCCATGTCGCCCAGGCCGCGCAGGGCCTCCCTGAGCCGTTGGCGGGGGTTCCGGTGCTCGACGAACCAGTCGATGGCGTCGAGCCGGGCCTCGATGGCGGCCGGGTCCAGCAGCGGCCGGGCCAGACGGGCGGCCAGGAGCCGCGCGCCCGAGGCGGTGATGGTCCGGTCGATCGCTCCCAGCAGGGCGCCCTCGCGCGACCCCGAGAGGTTGCGCTCGATCTCCAGGCTGGCGCGGGTGGCGGGATCAATCGCCATGACGTCGGCTTCGCCGGCCCGACGCGGGGCGGTGAGCGCCGGGACGCGGCCGGCCTGGGTGGTCTCCAGATGGGCGGCGATCAGACCGAGCGCGGAGATTTCGGCGCCCGAGAGGGTCCCGAAGCCGTCGAGGGTGTCGACGCCATAGAGACGCTTCAGCCGCGCCTCGGCGGCGGCAGGTTCGGCGAGCGCCTGGGGCAGGGGCTGGACCAGGCCGCCGGCGGCGCGCAGGGCGGCGTTCAGCCCCTCGTCGGCGAACAGGCGGTCGGGCACCAGGATCTCGGAGGGGCCGAGCGCGGCGAGCGCGGAGCCGAGGTTCTCGCGGGCCACCGCCCAGCATTCCACCTCGCCGGTGGAAAGTTCGACACTGGCCACGGCGGCGGACCCGGCGCGTACGGCGACCGCGGCCAGGCGGTTGGACCCGCGGGCGTCGAGCAGGCCGTCCTCGGTGAGGGTGCCGGGCGTCACCACGCGGGTGACATCGCGCCGGACGATGGATTTCGACCCGCGCTTCTTGGCCTCGGCCGGGTCTTCCATCTGTTCGCAGACGGCGACCTTGAAGCCGGAGCGGATCAGCTTGGCCAGATAGGCCTCGGCGGCATGGACCGGCACGCCGCACATGGGGATCGGCGCCCCGCCGTGATTGCCCCGGGCCGTAAGCGTGATGCCGAGCGCCGCGGCGGCCTTCTCGGCGTCCTCGAAGAACAGCTCGTAGAAGTCGCCCATGCGGAAGAACACGAGCGCATCGGGCTGGCGCGCCTTGGCCTCGAAGAACTGGGCCATGACCGGCGTGGCGCCGGCGGCCTCGGGGGGCAGGGTGCTGGGGGGGATCTGGGCGTTCATGGGCGAAGCACAGGTTAACGGCGCCCGCTCCCCGCGTCAGCCATCCTCTTGAACCCGGACGCGCGAACCCCAAGCTTTAGATTGAGGGGCGGAGGCGCGCATGGACCAGGACATCCTTCAGCATGTGATCTTCCCGGCCGTCCGGGAGACGCCGAGGCCTTGGCCCAGACCCATGTCGCCGCCTGGCGCGAAAGCTATCGCGGCCTGATCGCCGACAGCTATCTCGACCGCATGTCGGTGCCGATCCACGCCCGACGCTTCGAGCGGGCCCTGATCCGTCCCGGCCCGCACGACGCCACCCTGGCCGCCGCCGATCGGAGCGGCATCGTCGGCTACGCCTCGGGCGGCCCCTCGCGCACCCGCAAGCCCGGCGAAGCGGAGATCCACACCCTCTATGTGCGGCTGGCCGCCCAGCGCCAGGGCCTGGGCGCGCGGCTGCTGATCGCCATGGCGCGAATCTTCGCCGACCAGGGCGCCCGGTCGCTGATGATCTCGACCCTGCGCGACAACCTGCCGGCCCGCGGGTTCTATGAGCACATGGGCGGCCAGGCCGAGCCGCCGCGCCGCGAACCGGGCCCCGGCGGGACCGTGTTCGAGGTCAGCTATATGTGGCCGGACATCCAAGCCCTGGTTCAGTAGCGGGTCACCACCCCCAGGGCCTTCGGCGTCGGAACCTGGGCCGCGCCCTTGGCGCGCTTCAGGACCCAGTCGATCAGGGTGTTGGCCACCGCGGAGTTCCCCGCCTCTCCCGGCCGGCCCTTGTCCGGGGTGGAATCGTCGGCCGAGACGAAGTCGGTGTGGTGCAGGATGGCGACATTGATCTTGGGATCGAAGGGCGTCACCGCCTTGGCCTGGTCCGTCTGCCAGGTTCCGGTGCGGTTGATCTCCGTATAGTCGCTGACCCCCGGGAACGGATTGCCGGACACCCCCTGGGTGAAGCCCTGGCGGGCCACATAGACCGGGATATTGGCGATGGCGGTCTTGTCGACGTCGAGCTTCACCCCGTCGCGGTCGACCTTCAGCATCTTGTACTTGCCGACGAAGCCGGCGTCATAGTCCCAGCGCTCGGACGGGTACCAGTTCGACCCGATCATGTCGGAGGCGTCGAGGGTGAGCGTCCCGGCGTCCTTGAAGCGCACAGTGACCGGCCGGATGTTGGACCGCGCCGGCGCAAAGCCCTGGCTGTCCATCCAGGCCTTAGCCTTGCCGGCGTCAATCGGCGAGCCGCCGTTCCCGCCGCCCTCGATCCAGCCATAGACCTTGTTCGGATCGACCATGGCCGCGGACGGCACGCACTTGGGGGGCGCGCCCATCATCATCCGCGCCGGACCCGGCGGCAGGGGCGCGGGCGGGGTCTGGTCGCACTGGGTCTCGGTCCCGGGGACCGGCTTGAAGTCCAGCACGCCCAGGCCCTCGCCGAGGAACTGCAGCACCGGCATCTGCACCCCGCCGCCCGGAACCGGATCCGTGTCGAAGCTGGTCCCGGCCCGCGCCAGCCAGGTCAGGCTGATGGCCTTGAGGAACTTGTCCCCCGGCCCCTCCTTCATCGCCGCGGTGCGCAGGGGGAAGATCGATTCCGCGGTGGGGTCGGAGAAGGCGTAATAGATCCCGGTCACCGACTGGCTGGCGGCCGAGGCCGGGCCGGCCACGGCGCCCAGGAGGCCGTTGGCGTCGGTGTAGACTGGGGCCTTGCCGGCCCTCAGGTCCGCGACATGGGCGAAATAGGCGTCCAGCTCGGCGGGCGTCGGCGTCTGCTGCGTCCCCGCCGAGGGGCCGCCGTCCAGGAAGATCAGGCCCGAGAGCCCGGCGATCCCACGCTGGCCACTGGGCTTGAGGCGCGCCGCATAGTTCGAGACGAATCCGCCGCCCTGGCTGTGACCGGCCAGGAAGATGTTGTGGGCCCCGGTCTTCTGACCGATCAGGCCGATCATGGCGTCCACGTCCCCGGCATAGGCCTGGAAGTCCCAGTCGGCCATGAAGGCCAGATCCTGCTCGGACAGGGGTTTCCACTTGGCCTGGGCCGTGGCCGGGCCGACCTGGGCCGGGGCGCCGGGAACCGCCGAGGGCTGCAGGGCGTCTGGGCCGAGATAATAGTCGAGGGCCAGCCTGGGCGACCTGGCCTTGCGCGCCGCGGTCAGGGCGGTGGTGTCGGCCAGATTCGCCCCGCGGCGCTGCAGCACCCACACCTCCACCCGGCAGGGCTGGCCGTCGCAGGTTCGCGCCTGCGCCTTATGCACCAGCTGGCTGGCCAGGTAGAGCCAGTGGGACGGGGTCGAGGCGAAGCCCGGCAGGGCGACGATCACCGCATTGGCCGGGCGCGGAGCGTCACCATCGACGGCGGCCCTCAGGCGCAGGAAGCTGGCGGTGTTCAGTCCCTTGGGCGTGCCGGGGGCGGCGTAGCCGGGGACCTGCAGATATTCCGCCGCCACGTCCGGATAGCCGGGAACGACGCTCTTGGAATAGTCGCCCGCGGCGGCCGCGCCCGCGATGGCGCAGGCCGCGGTGGCGGCCAGAATGACGGTCTTCAGACCCATGACGTCCTCCCCTGTCGCGCCGTACATGCGGACGCGATCCCCTGTGGTCAGACTAAACCTGACCCGGGATTGTTGCAGGGATTTATCGGGAGACGGCGAGGGAACGCCGCCGGGGCCGCGAGGGGAAGGTCTAGGTCCCCGTCACGTCTTCCCAGAAGCGCTTGGCCTTGCCGATGAAGCTGGCCGACTTGGGGTTCTGCTGCTCGCCGCACAGGTCGCCGAGCTCGCGCAGCAGCTCCTTCTGGCGGGCGGTGAGCTTGGTCGGGGTTTCGACGAACAGCTCGACCACCAGATCGCCGCGATCGCGGGAGCGCAGGGACGGCATGCCCTTGCCCTTCAGGCGCACGGTGCGGCCGGTCTGGGCGCCCTCGGGCACCTTGACCGTCATCTTGCAATTGCCGTCGCAGTTTTCGCCGCCCATCAGGCAGGGCGCGTCGATCTCGCCGCCCAGGGCCGCGACGGTCATGGGCACAGGGACGGTGCAGAGCAGGTCCAGGCCGTCGCGCTCGAACAGCTCGTGCGGGGCCACCGACAGGAAGATGTAGAGGTCGCCGCGCGGGCCGCCGCGGGTTCCGCCGTCGCCCTCGCCGGCCAGACGGATGCGGGCGCCGTCGTCGACGCCGGCCGGGATGCGGACCTGCAGGGTGCGCTCGCGGCGCACCTGGCCGTGGCCGTGGCAATCCTTGCAGGGGTCGAGGACCAGGCGGCCCGAGCCGCCGCAGCGGGGGCAGGCGCGTTCAATGGAGAAGAAGCCCTGGCTGGCGCGCACGCGCCCGGCGCCGCCGCAGGAGCCGCAGACCGTCGGGCTGGTGCCGGCCTTGGCGCCGGAGCCCTCGCAGGATTCGCAAGTGATCGAGGCGGGGACCACGATCTCGACCTCGGAGCCGGCATAGGCCTGCTCCAGGGTGATCTCCAGGTCGTAGCGCAGGTCCTGGCCGCGGGTCGGGCCGCTGCGCCGCTGGCGCGCCCCGAACATGTCGCCGAAGACGTCGCCGAACACCTCGGAGAAGATGTCGTTCACATCGGCGAAGCCGGCCCCGGGCCCGCCCTGCGAGCCATTGACCCCGGCATGGCCGAACTGGTCATAGGCCGCGCGCTTCTTGGCGTCGGAGAGGACCGAATAGGCCTCGTTGATTTCCTTGAAGCGGCCTTCGGCCTCCTCGCAACCGCCATTGCGGTCGGGGTGATGCTCCATGGCGAGCTTGCGAAAGGCGGACTTCAGCGCGGCTTCGTCGCAGCCACGGGTCACGCCCAGGATCTCGTAATAGTCCCGCATCGAAGGTCAGGGCTTCAATTGTTCATGGAAAAGGAGGTGGGAGAGCGAAAGCTCCCCTGCAAGCCCCGCGCCACAATAGGGCGCGGGCTCCCCGATGGCGGCCGCCTCACATGAAGGATGCGAAGGGCCGCCATGGGGCGGGCGTCAGGCCGACTTCTTGTCGTCGTCGCCGACTTCCTCGAACTCGGCGTCGACCACGTCGTCGCCGCCCGAGGCTTCAGGTTGACCCTCGCCGCCCTGCGCGGCCGCGTACATGGCCTCGCCCAGCTTCATCGAAGCCTGGATCAGGGTCTGGGTCTTGGCGGAGATCGCCTCGGCGTCATCGCCCTCCAGGGCCGACTTCAGATCGGCCATGGCGGTGTTGATCGCGTCCTGCTCGGCCTGACCGATCTTGGAGCCGTGCTCCGCCATCGCCTTTTCGGTCGAGTGGACCACGGTCTCGGCCTGGTTCTTGGCCTCGACCACCGCCTTGCGCTTCTCGTCCTCGGCCTTGTTGGCCTCGGCTTCGCGGACCATCTTCTCGATGTCGGCGTCGGAGAGGCCGCCATTGGCCTGGATGCGGATCGACTGCTCTTTCGAGGTCGCCTTGTCGCGGGCCGAGACGTTGACGATGCCGTTGGCGTCGATGTCGAAGGTCACCTCGACCTGCGGCACGCCGCGCGGCGCCGGCGGAATGCCGACCAGGTCGAACTGGCCCAGCATCTTGTTGTCGTGCGCCATCGGACGCTCGCCCTGGAAGACCCGGATCGTCACGGCCGACTGGTTGTCGTCCGCGGTCGAGAAGGTCTGGGAGCGCTTGGTCGGGATGGTGGTGTTGCGCTCGATCAGCGGAGTGAACACGCCGCCCAGGGTCTCGATGCCCAGGGTCAGAGGGGTCACGTCCAGCAGCAGCACGTCCTTGACGTCGCCTTGCAGCACGCCCGCCTGGACCGCGGCGCCCAGGGCCACGACCTCGTCGGGGTTCACGCCGGTGTGCGGCTCACGACCGAAGAACGCCTTCACCGTCTCCACGACCTTGGGCATGCGGGTCATGCCGCCGACCAGGATCACTTCGTCGATGTCGGACTTCTTCAGGCCCGCGTCCTTCAGCGCCTGCTCGCAGGGGCCGACCGTCTTGGCGATCAGGTCCTCGACCAGGGCTTCCAGCTTGGAGCGGGTGATCTTGATGTTGAGGTGCAGCGGACCCGAGGCGTTCATCGAGATGAAGGGCAGGTTCACTTCGTACTGGGCCGTGAAGGACAGTTCCTTCTTGGCCTTTTCGCCCTCTTCCTTCAGGCGCTGCAGCGCCAGCTTGTCCTTGCGCAGGTCGACCGAGGTCTCCTTGCGGAACTCGTCGGCGAGGTAGTCGACGACGCGCATGTCGAAGTCTTCACCGCCGAGGAAGGTGTCGCCGTTGGTGGCCTTCACCTCGAACACGCCGTCGCCGATCTCCAGGATCGAGACGTCGAAGGTGCCGCCGCCGAGGTCGTAGACGACGATCTTCTTGCCGTCGTTCTTCTCAAGCCCGTAGGCGAGCGCCGCCGCGGTGGGCTCGTTGATGATGCGCAGGACTTCCAGGCCGGCGATCTTGCCGGCGTCCTTGGTCGCCTGACGCTGGGCGTCGTTGAAATAGGCCGGGACGGTGATGACCGCCTTTTCGACCTTTTCGCCGAGGTGCTGCTCGGCGGCTTCCTTCATCTTCTGAAGGATGAAGGCCGAGACCTGCTGGGGCGAATAGTCCTTGCCGTGCGCGCGCACCCAGGCGTCGCCGGTCGGGCCCTTGACGATCTCGTAGGGCACCATGCCCTTGTCCTTCTCGACCAGCGGGTCGGAGGCCGAGCGGCCGATCAGGCGCTTGATCGCGAACAGGGTGTTGGAGGGGTTGGTCACCGCCTGGCGCTTGGCGGGCTGGCCGACCAGCCGTTCGCCGTCGTCCAGGAAGGCCACCACGGAAGGCGTGGTGCGGGCGCCCTCGGCGTTCTCGATCACTTTCGGCGTCTTGCCGTCCATGATCGCAACGCACGAATTGGTCGTGCCCAGGTCGATGCCGATGATCTTGCTCATGTCGAGTCTCTTACTCGCTCCTTGTTGGCGGACGTCGCCTTGAGGGCCTTGATCCCAAGCGCCCCTTTTTTGGTCGTCGTCCCCGGTTCGATTCAGGGTCTCGGGCGGTTAACCCGTGGGGAAACCGCCGTCGAGTCGCGATATGGGATGGCACGGGCGTCTCGCAAGAGTGTTTGACCCTTGTCAAATCCGCCGCCGGCCCGTCAGCGCCCGAATCAGGCGTCCAGCAAGGCCTTGTAATCCCTGGCGCCATAAGGGGCGGCGCCGCCTCGGGCGGCCAGGAAGGCGTGCTGGATGACCATGGCCTGCTGCTCGATGTTGAGCCGCGAAAAATCTCGCGCGGCCGCCAGGTCATAGGCGTAGGCGCGGGGCCCGTCCCCGGCCCGGAGCTTGGCCCAGGGCAGGAAGACGCCGCTTCGCGCCTGCCAGACATGAACCAGTTCGTGGACGAACACCGCCTGCAGCTCCAGGGGCGCCGCCGCGAAATCCGTCCAGGCGCTCGCCGCCGGCCAGACGATCAGTCGCGACCCCGGCACAAAGGCGCGGCCGAGCCCGGGGGCGGCCCACAGGCGCAGGCCGTCGGGATCGAAGGCCGCGCGGGGCAGGCTCAGCGCTAGCGCCCGTTCGCCGGGGGTCAGCCGGCGCCATCGGGCGGGTCTCATCAGCGCGGGCGCGGTCACGCCCCATCCTAGCCCCTTGCGGGCGTCAGAGCATGTCCTCGCGCCGCAGGGCCGACAGCACGCGCTCCAGATGCCGGCGATTGGCGCTGAACAGGGCGCCGATCTCGGGCCGGCGCGCCATGGCCTCGGTGACGATCAGCCGCCGTTCGGAATCCCGGGCGCAGAAGCCCAGCTCGACCAGTCGGTTCACATAGCGCCGCACGGTTTCGCGCGGCATGTTCAGGGAATTGGCGAGCGCGAGCGTGGTGATCGGCCGCCGCGCGTGATCGGGCACCACCCCGTCTTCGCCGGCGACGATATTGCGCAGCGAAGGCCCCACATGTTCGACGCTGGCCCGGAACAGGGCCAGGAAGATCACCCCCATCAGGATGTCGCCGTCGAACATCGAGGCCAGTTCCGCGATGGCGCGCAGCACATAGTCGGCGCTCAGGCCGCCGATCCGGCGCGCCTGGGCGGAGGCCTTGTCGAGGCTACCGGTGTCATTGGCGATCGGATCGATACGACGCTGAGCGTTCATCTAGAACTCCTCCCAGCCCTCGGGCTGCGGCGACTCGGCCAGGGCCAGGGCGCCCCGGGTGGCCGGCGCGGCGCGGACGGGCGGCGGCGGATGGCGGACGGGGCGCGGGCGGTCTGCACGGGCGCCGCGCCCGAGGTGCGGAACCGCGAGATCTGCTCGGCCAGCTCGACGGCGTTGGCGCTCATGGCGTGCGCCGCGGCCGTGGTCTCCTCGACCATGGCGGCGTTCTGCTGGGTCATCTGGTCCATCTGGTTGACCGCCACATTGACCTCGGCGAGGCCCGTCGACTGTTCCTGGGACGAGGACGAGATCGAGCCCATCAGGTCGTCGATCCGCGCCACCTGGGCGACGATGGCCCCGAGCGCCTGGCCGGTCTGGCTGACTAGGTCGACGCCGGACTTCACATGACCGCCGGACGCCGCGATCAGCCCCTTGATCTCCTTGGCGGCTTCCGCCGAGCGCTGGGCCAGGGCCCGCACCTCGGCCGCCACCACCGCGAAGCCGCGGCCCGCCTCGCCGGCGCGCGCCGCCTCGACCCCGGCGTTCAGCGCCAGGAGGTTGGTCTGGAAGGCGATCTCGTCGATCACCCCGATGATCTGACCGATCTGGCCGGAGGATTCGGCGATCTGCGACATGGCGGTGACCGCCTGTTCGACGACCGCGCCGGACCGTTCGGCGCCGGCCCGGGCCTCGGCCACGAACTGACGGGCCTCCTTGGCGCCGGCGGCGGTGCCCTTGACCGTGGCGGTCAGCTGCTCCAGCGCCGCGGCGGTCTGTTCCAGGCTGGCCGCCTGCTGTTCGGTCCGGCGAGACAGGTCGTCGGCCGCGTGGGCGATCTCGGTCGAGCCGGTGCGCACGCCCGAGGTCGCCCCGCCGATATGGGCCAGCACCTCGTCGAGGGCCGCGACGGCGGCGTTGAAGTCGTGGCGCAGACCCTCGTACTCGGCCGGAAAGGCGTTATGGAGCCGGCAGGTCAGCTCGCCCTTGGCGACGTTTGACAGACCGTCGGCCAGGGCGGCGACCACCTGGGCGCGCTGTTCGTCCAGGGCGGCGCGCTCGGCCAGGCTGCGGATCTCCGCCTCGCGAGCCGCCTTT
>NZ_JALDPT010000056.1 GCF_022695515.1 Phenylobacterium aquaticum | reverse complement strand
GCCTTTCGGCGCGGATCCCGGCGTGAGCCCCACGCCGGTGCGCGAGGCTCTCGCGCACCGGCGTGGGAGGGCCTGGTGGCGGAGCGCAGGGGCCAAGGCTATTTCGCCGCGCCCTTGGACGCCGAGCGCCTCATCGAACGCTATCGTCTCCATCAGCTCTATGTGTTGGCCGCGCTTGCCGCACCCACGGCCCCTCGGCTTGACCCGCGCGGGGAGGGGCTTGCGACCCGACCGAGACCCTATTCGCCGAACTGGTCGCCGCGGCCGGTGACGCCACCTTGGCGGATGCGCATCTGCGGGTCGTTCGCCAGTTAGCCCCGGCCCGGCGCGCGGAACGCTGGCTTTGGGGACCAGCTGAGGCCGAGTTAAACACCTTGCGCCGGCTTTGGATGAGCGGGGCGATGGATCGCCTCGTGGCGGCCTGCAGGGCCTATCATCAGCGTCGATGCGAGAGCGCCAAGGATTTGACAGCTCTGGTGCGAGCGGGGCGCGAGCGCGCCGAGCCGCCCCGCAAAATATGACAAATATGGTTTGAATATAGCAACTTAAGAGGCCGTCCTGATGGTGTCGCGCAACTGCGACGACTGGCATCGAAGGAGGCCATAATGCGTAAGTCCTCGAACTATCGGCTGATCCGCCTGGGCGACGCCAAGCGGCTCACCAAGGGCGACGTGGGCGGTCCGAAGGAGCTCTCCGGGCCGGCTCAGCAAGCCATCGGCTGAGACCGGGCTGGCGTCGACCCCAGGGTCGGCGCCAGCCTTTCGAGGGATCTTGGCATGGCTTGGTATCTCACCGAGCAGACCCGCCTCGCCATTCGGCAGGACGATCTGGTGCTGCTCGACCTCGTTCAGGGGACATACGCCTGTCTGTCGGGCGCGGGCGCAGCCCTGGGGAGGGTGACGGAGGCCGCAGAGGTCTGCGGGAGCGATCCCGATCTGGCGGCGATCCTCATCGATGCTGGCGCGCTCAGCGATGCGCCGCCGCCTTCGCTGAAAAAGCTCGTCCTCCCGTCTCTGCCTCGTCGGGATCTGACCGCCGTGCCCCGCAGTCCCCCTCAACCCCCCGACCTTGCCGCTCTGGCCCGGGCCTGGGCGGCCATGGCCCATCGATATCGCGGGCGCTCCTTCGCCGCCATTCTCGCGGCGGCGCAAGACGACGGGCGCGAGCCCGCCGCCACACCCTCGGCGCGCGCGCAGGCCTTGGCGAACGCCTTTCAGGTCTTGAGGCCCTGGATCCCCTTCCAAGGGCTCTGTCTTTATCGCTCCTTCCTGCTGCGAGACGCGCTGCGGCGTCGCGGCGAAGCGGCATGGTGGGTGTTTGGCGTCCAGACCTGGCCCTTTGAGGCCCACTGCTGGCTGCAGATCGGCGATGTGGTCTTGGACGACGCCGCCGAGCGGGTGGCGGCCTACACCCCCATCCTGGCGGTTTGACCTGATGAGCGACTATCTCGTCGTCTTGACCGACACGGACGCCGACCTGCCTCTTGTCCAGGATCTTGAGGCCGCCATCGCCGCGGCGCCGGGTTGGACTTGGCGCCTGCGCGGCCCCTGCGTCTGGGTCGCGACCCGGGGCCCGGCGCACCTGGCGGTTTGGCCGCTCGAGGGCGGCGTTGTGGTGGGGGATTTGTTCGCCCAGTCCCCGCTGGGATCGGCGTTTGGTCCGCCTCACCGTCAGCCGGGCGAGCCTGCAGAGCGCTTTTGCCGGCGTCTGATCGCCGAGGCGTTCGGGCGCTACGTGGTGGGCCTGATCGCGCCTGAAGGCGGGGCGGTGTTTCGCGACCCGAGCGGGGCGCTCGACGCCCTATCGTGGCGCAGGGGGCAGGCGAGGTTCCTGGCGAGCGATGCGCCGGCCGCGTTCGGCAAGCTGCTGCCGCCCACGCTCGACCTCGACTGGAGACGGATCGCGGCTTGGACGGCCAATTCCACCGCCTTCGCGGGCGAACTTGCCCTCACGGGGCTTGAGGCGGTGACCCCGGGCGAACTCCTCTACGACGCGCCTGACGGGCCAGGGCGGAAGGCCCTGTGGAGCCCCGGTGCGATCGTTCGTCTGGCTGAAGGGCGGGTCAAGCCTTCAGCTGGGCGGCTTCGCGCCATCGTCGAGGCCAGCGTGGCCGCCTTCGCCCGCCAATCTGGCCCAATCCTGGCCGAGCTTTCCGGAGGTCTCGATTCTGCGATCGTGGGTCAGGCGCTGCTGCGCGCCGAGGGCGCCCCGGTGGCGGCTTGGCTCAACTACCATGTGCGCGATCCGCAAGGCGATGAGCGGCCCTATGCGCGATTGGCGGCGGCCCATCTGGGGGTGGAGCTCACCGAGGTCCTCCATCCTGACACGGCTTTGACCCTGGAGCAGCTGCAAGGCCTGTCAGCGGGCGTGCGCCCCGGCCTGAATGGCCTAGATGTCCTGCACGACGAGGATCTGGCCGCCCGCGCCGGGGCGCTGGGCGCGCGGGCCCTCATCACCGGCCAAGGCGGCGACACCGTCTTCTTCCAGATGGCGACGCCCTTGATCTTCGCCGACCATCTGCGACGGATCGGTCCCGCGGCCTTGGTCTCGCCGGTCGCCGTCAATCTGGCGCGCTGGCTTGGCGGGTCGGTCTGGTCGGTTTGGCGAAGCGCGATCCTCGCCCTTTTGGGGCGTCCGCCGCCGCCGCCCGTGCCGCCGCCGGCCTGGCTGACCCAGAAGGCTCGCGACCTGGCCGCAAGCCAGAGCCTGCATCCTTGGCTGGACGATCTAGACGGCGTAGGGCCCGCCAAGCGGCGCCAAATCGCCGGCCTCGTGCATGGCCAGCTGTTCTCAGCCCCCTCAGCCCGCGGCCGTCAAGCGGCCCTGATCCATCCCCTCTTGTCCCAGCCCGTGGTCGAGTACGGGCTGGCCTGTCCGGCTGACGTGCTCACTGGCGGCGGACGGCGCGATCGAGCCTTCGCCAGGACGGCGTTCTGTGAGCGCCTGCCGGCTGCGATCATCACCCGGCGCTCCAAGGGCCATCTCAGCGCCTATTATAGTCGCCTGGTCTGCGCGAGCTTGCCGGTCTTGCGGCCCATGCTGTTAGAGGGCCGCCTAGCGGCCCAGGGTCTGGTCGATCGTGACGCCTTGGATGCGGCGATGTCCGAAGAGGCGCTGATCTGGTGGGGCCGATGCGGCGAGCTGATGGACCTCGCCTGCCTGGAAGCTTGGGTCAGGGCTTGGGAAGAGCGACTCCTGGCAGGGCGCAAACCTGGGCCGCCGCCGCAGAACAGTTGACGGGCGGCCGCCACGTCGGAAGAGGAAGGACGCGCGGGGACTTGTCCGCGCGTTCGGGGGCGGGCATGGACAAGGTTCAGCTGGAAGCCATGGCGACCAGGCTCGAGGAGAGTGGGGCCTATCGGGTTCTGCGGCGGATTACGACGCCGATCTCCAGCCTTGAACCCCTGGCGCCAGGCTGTCGCCGCGGGCTCTATGTGGATGTCGAGACCACGGGCCTCGATCCCGACCGCGACGAAATCCTCGAGCTCGCCATGGTCCCCTTCGCCTATAGTCTGGCCGGAGAGGTGGTGGCGGTGGGCGAGCCCTTCCAAGGCTTGCGTCAGCCCGCCGGGCCGATTTCCGCCGAAATCACCGCCCTGACCGGCATAGATGATGCTCTGGTCGCCGGTCGCTCCATCGATCTTGACGAGGTGACCGCCTTCGCAAGCTCCGCCGCCCTGGTCATCGCCCATAACGCCAGCTTTGACCGACGTTTCCTGGAGCGCTTCTGCTCCATCTTCACCACCAAGGCTTGGGCCTGCTCCATGACCCAGGTCGATTGGGCGGCCGAGGGTGTCGCCGGCCAAAAGCTGGTGCATCTGGCGGCGAGCCTTGGTCTCTTCTACGACCCGCACCGCGCCGTCGATGACGCCCTCGCCGGTTTGGCGGTCCTGAGCCGCCACTTGCCGATCTCCAAGACGACGGGGCTTGCACAACTGTTGGCCGCGGCCCGACAGATCACGTGGCGGATCTGGGCGGAGAATTCTCCCTTCGAAATGAAGGATCGGCTCAAGGCGCGCGGCTACCGCTGGAACGGTGAAGCCGCCTACGGGCCCAGGGCTTGGTACTTCGACGCGCCAGAGGCGACCAAATCCGAGGAATTGGCCTTTCTCCAGCGCGAGATCTATGGCCGAGAGGTCGATCTCGCCATGCGCAGGGTCGACGCCTATGACCGGTTTTCTGCGCGCGTCTAAGCCGTCAACTGCCGAACCTCAGGGACGGCGAAGAGGGCGGAAATATCGGCCCGGCATCGGCGATCAGGCGCCGCGATCAATCTAGGGCGCCTCCGGCTCGACCAAGGCGCGGGCCACATCCGTGAGCTTTCGTCTGAGATTGGCGTCCAATTGGCTGAAGATCGAGATGATCTTGGGCCCGTCGCTTAGCTTTGCGAAGTCCAGCAAGGCGTCTGAGGGGGCGCCTTTATTCTCGCGTGTCGGCTGGGGCAGGCCGTCAAAGAAATAGCCGATGGGCACGCCCAGCACCTGGGCGGCTTCGAAGAGCTTGGAGGCGCTCACCCGGTTGGCCCCCCGCTCATATTTCTGAATCTGCTGGAAGGTCACGCCGAGGGCTTGCGCCAAGCCAGCTTGGGTCATCCCAAGCTCCTTCCGGCGCAGTCTCAACCGAACGCCCACATGGAGATCCGTTGGATGGGTCTTGGCGATCGCGGCGGGCATAGGGTCAGGGGACACCTATATAGGGGGAGCTGGCAAGGCAGGCAGGGACCATTCTGAGCGAGGACGGACTTGCTCATCCGCTGTGGGCGGCTTGGGGGTCGTCTTGGGCAAGGTGCGATCCAACCAGATGAAGACGCGAGCATAGAGGTCGCGCAGATCGCCAGGGCTCGCGATCAGATGTCGCTCTCCCCAATAGGTCACCAGGCACGCGTCGCGACCTTGCCGATAGAGCGCGGCGAACATCGCTTGGCTTTGGCCGACAGAGACTTCGTCCTGATCGCCGGCGATCAGGAGAACGGGCGCCCGGATCTGGCCGATATGGCTGATCGGGCTATTGCGTCGATAGCGCTCCGGGTCGGTGGTGGGATCGGTTCCCAAATGGCCCTGGCCAAGCTCGCTCCAGCCGGATCCAAAATTCAGCTCATAGCCATCCTGCGGAACCGCCGCGTCATGCGGGATCAAGTCCCCGCGGAGCGCCGCAATATCGGTGACCGCCGCCTTGGCGATCACCGATTTGAAGCGCGGGCTCTGGGCGGCGCTCATCAAGGCCGCATAGCCTCCGAAGCTATGGCCGAACAGGGCGACGCGGTCGGGGTCGACCTGGCCGGTCAAGATCGCCGCATCAACGGCGGTCAGGATCTGGTCGGCGAGGCCCGCGCCAGGCTCGCCGCGCGCCCGATCCCGCGGCAAGCTCGGAACCAAGACGGCCTCGCCATGCGCGGCGAGCCCATAAGGATTGGTCTGCAAGCTGGCCGCATCTGCGCCGAAGACCGGGGGCGGGCTTGGAAAGACCGCGCCCGGATAGGGCGTGACGATCAGGGTAAGCTTGGCGCCAGGGGGACGGTCCTTCGGCAGAAAAAGCCAACTGGTGAGCCGCTCGCCGTCAGGGCCGCGGTGATGGACCGCCAAGATGTCGGGTGGGTCAAGGGCGGCGAGGGCGGGGTTCAAAGTCAGCACGGGACTGGGCGGTGACCGCGGCGCAAGCCTTAGAAGACGCTCCACGCCGTGGGCGTCGCGGTCCGCCACGACCATCTGGCGCCCGTCGGAGGCCAGCATCTGGATCTTCGGCGGCGTCATCAGTCGAGTGCGCCGACCCCCACGGTCATAGGCCTCCAGCCAAGCGCCCCTGCGAATCCAGACCAAGCCCTGGGGCCGGGGCGGATTGATCTGCAGGCGGTAGCCGTCGCCCAGACCAGGCGCAGGCGCCGCGGCCTCGCCGCCGCCCGCGCTGAGCGCTGTGGTCACGCCCCGAGCGTCAACCCGCCAGACAGCCCCGCCAGCCGCCAGCACCAAACCCTCGGCGTCCTGGGCGTCGATCGCGGCAGGCGGCGTCGGGAGGAGGGCCGTGAGGTTGAGCGGGCCTTCGCCGTCCAGCCGGTAAAGATCACTGCGCCCGCCCGAGGGCCCAGCTAAGATCACGGGGGCGTCGCCCAGCCAGGCGGCGCGGACGATCGGCAGGCCTTCGGAGGTGAAGGCGAGCTTTGGCGACATCCCGGGCGCCAGCCGTTCAGAGCGGCTGAGCCCCACCTTCCAAAATCCGCCCTGCGCCCAGTCGACGCCTTCCTGCCGGCCGAAGACCAGCAGGGCGTCGCTATGCGGCGACCAGCTCAGCAGCAATGGGGCGAGCTCGCAGCTCGGACACGGCCGCGTCATGGCGCCGCTCGTCAGATCGATCAGGGCCAGGCTGCGCCGCCGAGTCGGCTCAGCCACCCTGATCAGCCGGTCTGGCGGCGGTTGCAGCGCCTCACCCAAAAGGACGAGCGCGGCGCGTCGCCCATCTGGGGAGATTTCCAGATCTTCCACATCGCCGCGGGCCAAGGTCTGGACCACGCCGCTGTCGACCTGGACCCGGACCACGGCGCCGCGGGGCGCCGGTTCCGGCAGGAAGCGTCCCGACCCCAGCACGCTCGCGGAAGGCTCCTCGCCCTTGGCCATGGTCTGCCACGCCTTGGCGATCCGGGCCGGGCCTTGCCGTCCGCGGCGCAAGGCGAGGGGAAGATCGCCGGGCGCGCGGACCAACATCAACAGCTCGCGGTTGGAGCGCCACTGGGCCGCACGGCCCAGGGGCGCAAGCTCAGGGGTCAGGTCGAGCCAGACGACCGCGCCGGTCGCGAGCGTCACCACGCCCGCATCCCAGGCGCTCCCCCGTAACCGATAGACCAGGAGCCGCGCGCCATCGGGCGAGAGGGGACCGGCCATGTACCCGCCGTCGGTCAGGCGCGGCAGCAGAGGCCGGGCGTCTGATCCGTCGAGGATCAGCAGATCGGTGCGCCCGATCGTAAGCTCGGCCTCCGTGTCGAAGGCCGGGGCCTGAGCATAGGCCCGTCGCCGCTCGATGATCAGGCCGTGGGGCGTCAAGCCGACGGCGCCCAAGCTCTCTGTCTGCAACAGGTCGTCCAGGTCGAGGGGGCGGGCATGGGCGGCGCAGGCGATCAGGCTTGCGAGCGCTAAGCCCAGGAGGCGGCGCATGGCGAACGTCCATTGGTATGAGGAAGGCGCGGGGGCTTAAGCCCCCGCGCGCCATCACCAGCGTTTGGTGAGCTGCAAGGAGACCTGGCGGCCGAGCGGATCGCCATTGGCAGGGTCGTAACCCACCCCGAGCGCGGAATCGTAGAAGGGCGGATCCGCGTCGAACAGGTTCTGGGCGGTCAAAGCCAAGCTGAGTCCCGCCAGCGCCCCAGAGTCTTCCGTCGGCGTCCAGCGCAGTTGCAGGTCCGCAGTGGTCGAGGCCGAGATACGAGCGCCGGCCGGTGATCGATAAGGATTGGCGAAGCTGAGGCCAAGGGTGGCCCCATAGGCTCCGCGGCTCCAGCTGAGCGCGCCATGCGCCCTCAGCCGCAAGGGCTGGCCGGCGAGATTGATCAATTGCACCGCCGGCGAGCTCGGGGTCACCTTGCGGCGGTAGTCGGCGAGATAGGAGAGGTCGCCTGCGAGCTCAAACCGGTCGGCGGCGCGCTGCCAGCCGTAGGCCGCCGAAAGATCGAGGCCGCGCACCTCAACCTTCGCCGTGTTCACATAGCGAGCGTCGACGATCGCCCCATAGGCCGAGGCCGGAAAGAGGCCGGTGTCGGAGGACGTGGAGGCGGCGATCAGCGCATTGAGGTCGGCGACATCGGTCGGGTTGGCATGGTCGATGAACCGCACAAAGGGCCCATAGGCCGGGTCGGTGAGGGCATGGTCGACGTCAGCCAGCACCGGCTGGCCGATCTGATCTTGAAAGACCACATCGAAGGCGCTGAGGCTGACCTTTAGGCCGGGAAGCGCAGGCGGTGCGAGATCGACGCCCGCCGTCCAGGAGGTGGCGCGCTCGGGCTTCAGATCGAGATTGCCGCCATAGCGGATGAGCGTAAGCACATTGGCGCCGTTTCGGGTCAGAAATGAGGGCGCGATCAAAGGCGTCGCAAACACTTCCGGCAGATTTGGCGCGCGGAACGAGGTTCCATAGCTCGCCCGAACCCTAACGCCGTCCATCGGCGTCCAGGCCAGGCCAAGCTTGGGATTGCTGGTGCGTCCCACATCGTCATAGCGCTCGATCCGGCCCGCCAGGGTCAGCTCCAGCGCCTGGACGCCGGCCAGAGCATTGTCAGGACCGATCAGGGGGATGCGCAGCTCGGCGAAGGCGGCGTCGATGCTGCGCCGATAGCTCACCCCGCCGCTGAACGAAGGCGTCGAGCGCGACGTCAGGCTCTCGCTCTGAGGCTTAAAGGCCTCATGGCGGCTTTGTACGCCCAGCGCCAGTTTGACCTCGCCGCCCGGCAGGCGAAAGAGCGGGCCATCGGCCTGGGCGTCCAGGCTGGTCACCTTGCTGGCGCTCACTGTGTGCAGATAGCCCGAGCCGATAAAGTCGAGGACGGCCCGCGAATTGGTGGTGGTTCCAGCGCCATAGGGGTTGAAATAGCCGTCCCGCGCCGCGGAGAAGGCGGTCAGCGGGTCATCGGCCTTGGCGCCCAGGGCTTCATTCAAAAAGCCCGTATTGAGATAGTGGCGCACCGTGCGTCGGCCCGTCTCCTGCGCCAAGGCGGCCGAGATCGAACCGCGCCAGCCCGCGCCCAGATCGGCGTCGAGATTGGCGGCCAGGCCCAGGCTCTTTGACGAGCCCGTCGTCTCAGGCGCCCCGAGCTCATCGCCGAAGGCGTAGCCGATCGTTTGCGAACTCGACCCGTCCGGCGAGACAAACCAGGGGTTGGCGCGAGTGATGTTGAACACCGCCAAAAGGGCGGGGCGGTGCAGGTCGATTTCGCGCTGGCTGTAGCGTCCCTCCAGCCCAAGCGTCAGGCGCGCCGTCAGGTCCTGATGGTAGCCCATATAAAGGCTGTTGCGGTCTTGGGCGGGCAGGAGGTCGCCGCCGGCGCGGGGGTCGCTGAAATTAGCCTGGCCGGCCAAGAAGTCGGTCGGCCTCAGTTTCGTCCCGTCCTGCCCCGCCGGGACCGCATAGGCGGCGACATAGGCCCCGCTTTGCGCGTCATAGCGCAGCAGGGTCGCTGGGTGGCTGTAGAACAGCCGGTGGTCGCTGCCGCCATAGGGGCGCAGATCAGAGGTCGCCGTATAGGCCCGGGCCGATCCGGCCAAATGATCGCGATGCTCGTATTCATAGGCGACGAGCAGGTCGCCGCTGGACCAGACCTTGCCGAAGGTCTGAGCGATTTGGGTCTGAGCCGCACCGCCCTGGGTCGCGCCGCCCAGGCGGATGCGGCTTTCGGCGCCGTCGAAGTCGCGGCGCAGGATGACATTGACCACGCCCCCGACCGCGTCAGAGCCATAGACCGCCGAGGCGCCGTCGAGCAGGACGTCGACCCGCTTGATGGCCGCCGTCGGAATGGCCGAGATGTCGGCGAAGTCGCCCTGCAGCCCGGCGCCGGCCATCCGCCGTCCATTGATCAAGACGAGGGTGGCGGAGGTCCCCAGCCCGCGCAGGTTCACGCCCGTGGCCAAGGTGTCATTGGTGCTGCGCGGATCGGCGCTGAGCAGGGACGTGGACGGGGTTCCAGACCCGGAGAAGTTTTGCGGCAGCGCCGACAAAGCCTCGGCCAAGGTGGCGTGGCCGGCGCGGTCCATCTGGTCGCGATCGAGATCCACGATGGGCGAGGTCGGGTTGGCGGCGCCGCGAATATGGGAGCCGGTGACCACCAGGGCCTCCAAGGTGGTCGGCTCGCTCATCGGCGCGGCGGCGTCCGGAAAGGACGCTCTCCCGTCTGAGGCGGCGCTCGACTTCAAGACCAGCACCCCGGGCTGGCGGCGCGACGAGGTGATCGGCGCACCCCCCAGCACTTGAGCCAGCGCCAGATCGGCCGGGACCGCGCCGTGAAGGCCAGGGCTGCGTCGCCCCGCCACTAATTCGGGCGCATAGAGGAGCTGCAAATGGCTTTGGGCGGCGAAGGCGGTCAGGGCCGCATCAAGCGGCCCTGCGGGGATGTCATAGACCCCTGCGGCTGGCGGCGAGGCCGCAGCCGCAGGGGACACAACCAGAGCCCAGGCGAGGGCGGGCAGGGCAAGGCCGGCGCAGAGCCGGCGGCGGAATGGAATGGCGTCCAAGGTGTTCCCCCTCGGACCCGGCGCGGCGTCGGCCTCCATGGCCGATCTTGGATGGCCCGCGTGGGTCAGGAGGTAAGACGACAAATGGCCCAATCGACCCTGGCTCGGATCTGAAATTATTTGCTGAGCAAAACGCACAAGCGGGTCGGAGGTCGCGAGACCGCGCTGCGCAGCGCGGGGGATCCGCGCGGACGCCGCTTGCCGCCCACAACAACGACGGCTCAAGGCGCCCCAGGCTTCTTGCTATGGCTCGCCGAAAAGCGGGGTCTCGTTGGGGCGTGCTGACCTGATGCGCCTGCAGTGCGTCGCGATCGGCTAGTCCGAGATGCTGAGGCGCCACAAGAGCCGTTCGCGGACAAAATGGGTCATTGGGAGCTGGGCGTTCTCGTTGCGCTCCCGCGCGCAGTCGGAGAGACGGGTGCGGGCCGAGACGTCCATGGTCTTGGGTTTGCCGGTCATGTCAGCGCCTCGAGATAGGGGCGCATCACCGTCTGGACGCGATCAATCTCAGCAAAGCGCCAGATCTCGTCGATGGGCGGCTTGCCGGCCCGGCGGATGTCTATTGGCGATTGCACAGGCGTCCCCAGGTGCGCCGCGGAGATGAGTTGGCGCCCCCTAGAGGCTTCCCGCTCGGGACGTTTTGGTTTGTTTCGATGCTCGGATGAAGACCTCTTACCGGTCGGTAAGATGATCGCGCGCCTCGCCACCGTCGCGGACTTCGGAGCCGCCGTGACGGGCCACGAAGGGCAGCAGAACGCCAACGCAAAAGGTCGCCGCTAATTTCCAGCTTCGTTTAATAAGCGGTCTTGAAGTCCGCTAAGGAAGCGCAGCGCAATCTTAGCGGAGCGTTTCATTGCTAATTTTCGGCCGCAGCAAATGAGCGGCCGGCGGGCCGGCCGGGAATTTTCGACGGCCCATGAACCACCCCCGCCGTTCACATGGCCCAATTTTCGCGCTGCAATTAATCGCTGCGCTTCTTTGCGTGAGGATTTCGGCTCGATCGCATTTGGGCGGCGAGACACATCGCAACTGGCCATGTGGCCGGGCGCTTAGTCTGTCCACGCGCCGCCGGCCTGCCAGCGGGCCGCGAAGGGCTCGCCCTTTGACACGCTGAGCGTCGGCGGCATGACCAGGGTGGCGATCTTGGCCTGGATTTCGGGGAACGGCTCCGGTGCGATCGAGATCTCTGTGCGTCTCAGGAATGCGATCCATTGCGTCTGCCTGGCGCTGGCGAAGGCCGCTGTCAGGGCCAGAGGCGGCGCGGTCGGCAGCGCCGTCTTTCGGCGGGCGAAGGTATTGGCGATGGCCTTGGCGAGCACGGGGCCTTGGAAGGCGAAGGTATTGGCGATGGCCCAGAGATCGAAGAAGTCCTTCATCCGCGTGTTGATCATGCCGAGTGCGGTCATCGCCTGGAACTTCTCGGCCACCACGGTCTCTGGCGGGTAGGCGCGGAGGTTGGGCGCTGGTAGGTCGAGCAGGGACGGATACTGGATGTCCTGGGCGCCGGGGGTGACGGCGTCGCCGAAGCCGATGTCGACGTGGATCGGCAGTCGCGCGCCGGCCAGCTCGGCCACGAAGTCGAGGCGAACCCCGCTGTATTCGTCCTCCGCGCGGGCGCTCGTCGCGACAAGGGTGTCGGGCTTGAAGACGATGCCGTCATCGGCCGCGATGACCATGATCTCCCTAAATAGGCTGGCCACTTGGTCGGGGTCATTGTTTCCGAGGCCCAGGAGGTCCAGATCCCCGGTGGCGCGGTAGGGCGTAGGCGTCCAGAGGCTGAAGAGCATGGCGCCTTTCAGGACAAAGACTTGGCGGTAGTCCGAGATGCTGAGGCGCCACAAGAGCCGCTCGAGGACAAAACGGGTCATTAGGAGCTGGGCGTTCTCGTTGCGCTCCCGCGCGCGGTCGGTGAGACGGGCGCGGGCCGAGACGGCCATGTTCTTGGGCTTGCCGGTCACGTCAGCGCCTCGAGATAGGGGCGCATCACCGTCTGGACGCGATCAATCTCAGCGAAGCGCCAGATCTCGTCGATGGGCGGCTTGCCAGCCCGTCGCATGAGATCGCGCAGCGCCTCTACGGCGACATCGAGGCCGATCTTGTTGCGGTACTTGAAGCTGTCGACGACCGTCTTCGCCGGCGAGGTGATCGGCACCAGGACTTGGTCGATCACGTGATGCTCGACGCCTTCGCTGAGCGCGCGGCCACTGGCGCGGATCACCCGGATCTTCACCGGCGGGCGGGTGGGCGCCCAGTCCTTGGGGGCGAGCAGCATCCAGACCGCGTGGGGCGTCTGGGTGGTGAGATCATGGAACTGCAGGGCGGAGAGGAGACCGATCACGCCGCGGGGCTGGACGCGCACGGCCTCCGCCAGGCTCGCCGCGACATCCGACGGTGAGCCGGCGAGACGGTAGAGTCCGCGCCCGATCCTGAGGAATACGCCCTCTTCGGTTAGGCGCTTCAGGGTCATGCGCGGCACGCCGGCCGCGTCGAAGTCCGATCCACGGGCGATCCCGCGGACTTGGGCGACCTCAAGGGCGCGTTGACGATGGCCTTTCGGTTCCATAGAGCGACGTTATAAACCATCGTTGAATATAATTAAAGTACAAGAATTTGTAACATATGGGAATTTGTGAAACGAGGGAAAAGTCTGGCAGCGGTGCGTTGAGATCTAAAATATGTAATAAAAACAGAGCATTATTTTCTCAATCCAATCTCAGCAATGTGTCGGAGAGCCTCAGAGGTTCACTCCGAGGCTTAAGTAGACCGCGATGGATCCTAGCGCGTGTTTGTTGGCGATTGCACCGGCGTCCCCAGGTGCGCCGCGGAGATGAGTTGGCGCCCCCCTGGCAGCTTCCCGCTCGGGAAGTTTTGATTGGTTTCGATGTTGGGGATGAGGATATCTTACCGACCGGTAAGATGATCACGCTCCTCGCCACCGCTGCGGACTTCGGAACCGCCCTGACCCGAGCCCGTAAGGGGCTGGGTCTGACCCAACGCGATCTGGCGCTGGCGATCGGCGTCGGTGAAAGGTTCATCGTCGATTTGGAGGCCGGAAAGCCAACCGCCCAATTGGGGAAAGCCCTGGCTGCGGCCAAGGCGGCAGGCATGCAGGTCGGCGATATGGCCGAGGCGGCGATCGACAAGTCGCCAACGAGATCCGCGTGATGCTCCCAATCTATGCGGGAGACCGGCGCGTCGCCACGATCGAGACGGATCGCGACGGGCCTCACCTTCAATATGATGGGACCTGGCGGGGCGAGCAGGCGCAAATGCCTCTGACCGACCGCGTGGCGTCGTACCTGAATTCGTCTGGCGGATTTCAGTACTGCCCGTGAATTCGGCGGGGATCGATAAGCTCGTTCGGGAGGCCTGCGGCCTGCTTCATACCCGCAAACCCAGCTCTCGCCTTCAACACCGTCGCGTCGATCCACTCGGGCGGTTCGATCTGGCGGCCTATGAAAGCCAGGGCGTCAAGAATCCGGGGCGCGAGCGAAGGTCCCACATGGTCGGCGCCGTGGACGAGCCGATACTCATGGCCGACGCCGGCGTCGAACAGAATGCGGTGAAGAAACTCCGCCCCCTGTGTCAGGTAGAGCATGTCCTGGTCGCCCACCTCGACATAGATTGGCGAGCGCCCCGGCAGATCATTGTCCGTGTCGCCCTGCGGACCTCCGTGATGGCGCGCCTGGACGCTGAGGCGTCCGATTGGGGCTTGGGCGGCCCGCCCTTGCCGGACGCGCCACCTGCAAGGCCGGCGCATGGATTTCACGGGGAGTGGGACAGCCCGCCTCAGGGTGTGGCCATGACGGTCGAGGTCTGTGCGGTCGGCGCCTTGTGGGACGGGCGAGGAACCACATGTCTATAGAGCACTTACGCAAAGCCTATGCATGTTCGGACGATGTGTATAGGAATGCGATATAATCTATACATATAGGCGCCCTGTGGTCCTTGCCGCCAGCCAAACCCCACCGCGCTTGCCCTTGTCGATAGACCTGGAGACCAAGCCGGTTCTTAAGAAACTGGCCTCCGCCCATCGCGCCCTAGCGGAGCTCAAAGGCGTGGCGGGGCTCGTTCCGAACGAAGCCATCCTCATCAATACGCTCTCCTTGCAGGAGGCGAAGGATAGCTCGGCGATCGAGAACATCATTACGACCCATGACGACCTCTACCGCAGTGACGATGTGGCGGATCGGTTCGCCAGCGTCGCGGCCAAGGAGGTCTACGACTACGCCAGGGCCTTGCGTGAGGGCTTCCAGATCGTGCGGGCGACCGGATTGATCACGAATAACGACATCCTCGCCATACAGGCGACGTTAGAGCGCAATCAGGCGGGCTTCCGCCGTCTTCCAGGCACGGCGCTAAGGAACGACAAGACGGGCGAGGTCGTCTTCACCCCACCCCAAAGCTATGACGAGATCGTTCCATTGATGGCGAATCTCGAAGCCTTCATCAATGGCGAGGACCCGCTCGATCTCGACCCTCTCGTGAAGATGGCTGTGATCCACCACCAGTTCGAATCCATCCATCCGTTCTACGATGGCAATGGACGGACGGGCCGGATCCTCAACATCCTTTATCTCGTAAAGGAGAACTTGCTGGTCACGCCGGTCCTCTATCTTTCGCGCTACATCAACCAGAACAAGGCTGATTACGACCGACTCCTGCAGGCCGTTCGAACGGACAACGCGTGGGAAGCCTGGCTGCTCTTCATGCTGGACGGCGTGGAGCAGATGGCCCGTCAGACAACTCGGCTTGTCCATCGCATCCGGGAGCTGATGCTTGAGCACAAGGTCCGGTTAAGACGCCAGCTGCCGCGAATTTACAGCCAGGACCTCCTCAACAACATGTTCAGTCATCCCTATAGCAAGATCGCGTTCGTCGAACGCGATCTCGGGGTGAGCCGGATCACGGCGACAAGATACCTTGATGAGCTCACGCGTATCGGCCTCATGCGAAAGCATAAGATCGGCCGCGAGAGCTATTATATGAACAGCGCCCTGTTGGAGCTCTTGGGTAACGTGCAGGCCGTCTAGCCGCTCGCGCCTTGGCCCCCGATCCCGTCTAGGCCAGCGCCGGGGTTCGCCCGGGCAGGCGCCCGCCCGTCAACACGTCCAAGGCTCGGAGGGTATTGACCCTACGACGGGTGTCGACCGATGGCCCGGCTTCCACCAACCCTTGCGTATCGCGCTGACGCCCCGTGGAGATCACGCCACCCGTTCAACCTCGCGGTCCCAGACCTATTGGCTTGGCCGAACCCGGCTCGTCAGTTCAGCACGCCGGCCTAGGTCGGGCAGGGCCCCTGGTCATCAAGGGGGGGATCGCTGCGGCTGACAACGGTCGGCCCGCTGGATCCGTAACGACGCATCGGATCGCGAAGATGGAGCGCAGGGCGCTGTGGCCTTGGGCCGCAAGTCAAGGGCGCAACCTTACCCATCGCGCCTGGCGGCAAGACGCGCGATCCTGCCGCCCTAGAAAGCGCGACGACATGGGCGAGCCTCCTCCATCTTCCCCGGTTACGGGTCGGCCGCGACCCCGACGAGCGCCCCGGCAGGTCATTGTCCGTGTCGCTCTGCGGACCTCCGTCGTGGCGCGTCTGGACGCCGAGGCGTCCCTCAGGGGCTTAAGTCGACCGCGGTGGATCGCCGCCCTGGTCTGTTGGCGATTGCTGAGGCGCCCCCAGGTGCGGCGCGACGATGAGCTGGCGATCCTCGCCGCCCAAGCCGATCTGCGCCGACTGGTGGTGCGGATCGACCAGGTCTTGCGCACTTGGCCGGCCGAAGCCGATCCTGCCGCCTGCGAGAGGTTGGAGAGGTGGCGCGGCGAGGTGCGCTTGGGCCTTGATCGCCTGCAGTCGGCGGTGGCGACCGATCTCGCCTATTGGAATCTGCGCTAGTGGCGGGCTTTACGACCCCGCGGGGCTTTGAAGAGGCGCCGGCCACGCCCATGTGGCGACGCTTCGGCCCCGGCGCAGCCCTTGATCCTTTGCGGACAGATCCGGCGCGGCTGGGATCGATCGCGGCGCGAACCCCGGAAGTCTTTGCGCGGTTCGGCGGTCGGCCCCGCACGGCCCAGGCCTTGGGCGCGCACCTCAACTATATCGCGCGCAGGGGCGCCTTAGACCTGGAAGACCAGGACGGCTGCAGGCTGCGCGGACCGGCGGATCTCAAGGCCTTGCGCGAAGATTGGGTGGCGGCCGCGCGCTTTGACAGCCAGTCTCGCGCCAATAGCCCTCTGGCCCATGCTCTGACCCTGTCCTTTGTGGCCATGCCGCAGCCCGAGCGCCTGGAGTGGGCCGTGCGGGACCTGCTGCAGAACGAACTCGGAGGTCGGTTTGACTATGTGTTCGTCCGCCATGACGACACCGCCTTACCGCACGTCCATGTCAGCATTCGCAGCCAAGGTCATGGCGGCGCACGGTTTCACCCCACGCCCCAGGATCTTTCACGCTGGCGGGCGGGTTTCGCGGAAGCCCTGCAACGCCAGGGCCTAGCCGCCGAGGCGACGCCACGCTGGGTGCGCGGCGCGGGTCGCCGCAGCGAACCCTATTATCTCTTCAAGCTCCGCCAAGCCTGGCTGGAGGGTGGCCCCGTGGAGCCCAGGATTTGGCGACAAGCCCATCGCGATGCGGCGCGCTTGCTGGCGCGCGCCGACCCTGAGCCTCGACCTTGGGAAGCGCAGATGAGATCGCGTCAAGCGCGGGTCGCCAAGGCCTATGGCGATTGGGCGCGCGAGCTGCAGGCGGACGGATCCTTGGAGAACCGGCGTCTTGGCGAGACCCTGGCGCGCTTCGTCGCCGGCCTGCGCGCCCCCGAAAGTCTGCGGCAAAGTCTGGCGCGTGAGCTTGAAGGCGCCTGGCAGGCGCGCCAAAGGACGGCGGAGCGGGAACGCGACCGCTAATCCTCCGTCCGGGCGGGGCGGCCGCGATCCGGTCTTGGGTGACGCCGTCTCATCGCCTCCAGCTGCTGGTCGGCGAAGATCTCCGCCTCGCTGTCCGCCGCGCCGCTTGGGGTTTGGCGCCTTGGATGGGCGTCGCGGACGGCCGGGTCCGGCCACGCGGCGGGGCGGACCTTGGGGTGCAGGACCTCTGGCCGGGCCGGCAGCAACGGCGGGGGTAAGAGGCGGGCCTTGAAGTCGCGCTCCCGCCAATAGCTGATCCTTTGACCCAGCACCGGCGGCAAGCCCGCGCGCAGCAGGATCAGGGCATGAGCCGGCAATTGCAGGATCTCCTGCGGCAGGAGGAGGGCGCGCCTTTGGCCCGAGCGCGACTGAGTGCGCCGGCCTGAGCTGAGGCCGCTAGGCCCGCTGAAGCTGAACGCCTCATAGGTGTAGGCGCCGATCCGCTCAGAGAGATCGCGGGCGACATTGAGGGTTTTGACGCCAAAGGCGACCTCCGCCCCGCAATTGGTGGTGATCTCCTCGGCGAGCTCTGCGCCATAGGCGGCGCGCAGCTGGGCGGGGCTTTGCAGAATGGCGACCAGGCGAAGGCCGTAGCCGGCGACATAGGAAAAGCTTCGCGCCAGGACGCCGGCGTGACCCAGCCTTGCGAACTCATCGAGCAGGACCAGGACCTGGCGGTCGCGCTGCGGCCCGCTGGGCGGGGTCCGGGTGTTGAGGTCCACCAGGAGCTGAAACATCAGATTATAGAGCGGCGCCACCCGGCCTAGATTGTCCGGCGACACTCCCAGATAGATCGCGATCGATTGGTCGGCGAGGCCGCGCAGGTCAAAGTCGCTGGCCTCGGTGGCGGCGCAGACCCTGGGATTGAGGAAGAGGTGCATCCGCGCGGTGATGGTCTGCTTGATCGAGGCGAAGGTCTTGTCGGAGGCCGAGCAGAAGTCGGCGATGGCCCGGGCGAAAACGGGGGACAGAGGCTGGTGGGCCGCCTCGCGCTGCTCGAGGATCTTCGGTAGCTCCACGCGCGGGTCGCCCAGGGTGAGGGTCTCGTAGATGGCGCCCAGGCTGAAAGGCTTCTCTGGCGTCTCCGCAATCAGTCCGCCCACCCCGACAAACCCGGTGCGGGCGGCCTCCGCCCAGAACGGATCGGCGTTCTCCGGCAAGGGAAACAGCATCTCGGCGATCTTCTGAAGCTCATCGATGAGGCCCATCGGATCCTCACGGCCGATATGGCCCAGCGGATTGAACCGCGCCGTGCGACCATCTCGGGCGAGCGGATCAAACAGGAGGACCTTCTGGCCCAAGCTCGCCCTATAGCCCGCGGTCGCCGCCCAGTTCTCTTGCTTGACGTCCAACACCACCACGGCCTGCGGCCAGGTGAGCAGGTTGGGAATGACGATGCCGGCGCCCTTGCCCGATCGGGTGGGGGCATAGACGAGCACATGTTCCGAGCCGCCCAGCACTATGCGCTGACCGCCGAAACGCCCCAGGATCACACCTGAGCGGGCGCGAAGGCCGCTGGCCGCCAGATCGCCTGAGCGGGCCAAACGCGCCTGGCCATGCAGGGCCGGCGGGCGCGGGCGCAGGAGGGCGATCGCGGCCAGGCCGACCAGGAGGCCGGCGCTGAAGAGCCCCGTGAGGGACCAGCGGCGCACCAGCGGATCGGCCCTGAAATACCAAAGCCATTGCGCCGCGCGCGCAGGCTCGAGGTCGGCGGAGAACCGGTGAAGGCCCAGAAGCGCGATCACGCCGGCCAGGGTGAGGATCAAGACCAGGGCCAGGCCGGCCAGCAGGCCAAGGCCCAGGCGCCTAATCCAAGGCGCCAGATCGGGCGGGCTCATACCAGACCTCGCTGACCCGGTAGGCGCCGTCGCGGCGGCGCATCTGGACGACAATATCGATCAGCCGGCGCAGCAGGGCATGGATGTCGCCGCGGGAGAGGTCGCGGCCGCCTTCGCTTTCCTTGACCAGCAAGGTGAGCTGCTCAAAGGCCAGCTCGGCGCTGTCGGCATGGACGGTGGTGATGGATCCAGGATGGCCGGAATTGACGTTGCGCAGATAGAAAAACGCCGCGGCGTCGCGCAGCTCATGCAGCAAGATCCGGTCCGGGCGCATGCGCAGCGCGCTTTCCAGCAGCGCCTTGGGACCCAGGGCGGCGGGGCCTTGCCGATCCTTGGCGTAGATCAGGCGCACCACATTGCGCTGAGGCGGGGCAAGTTCCTCCACATCCTCAATGGTGATCAGGCGCTCCTGCGGCCCGATTTCGGCGATCAGAGCTTTCGCCAGGGTGGTCTTGCCCGACCCCGTCGCCCCTGAGATCAGGATGTTGCGCCGACCTGCGACCGCGGCGCGAAAGAAGCTCGGCCAATCGCGGGCGCGATGGGCGGCGCAAAGCTCGGCGGTCTCGCGCGCCCGGACCTGATCCTCACGTGCGGCCTGCGCAAAGACCCCTTGGCGCGCTAGGGCCTCGAGACTTAGGTCCAACCGCGAGGCCTTGCGCAGGCAGAAGGTCGCGACCGGGGTGACGGGCGGCAAGACGATCTGGCAGCGCGCGCCATTGGGCAGCAGGGTCGAGCAGATGGGATGGGCGGCGCCGATGTCCTGCGACGTATAGGCCGCCGCCGCCTGGGCCAGGGTCATCAACCAGGTCTCAGTGAGCTCCGGCGCCTCTGTCCACCGCCATTGGCCCTCGCACTCCAGGCCGATTTCACCGGGGCGATTGATGACCAGCTCGGTCAGGCCTGGCTGGGCGAGAAGCGGTTCGAGGGGCGCCAAATAGTGCGCCAAGATCGCATGATCCGCCGTCATGGCGCGCGCGGGGCCAGGCCATAGACCCCACTGAAATCGAGATCTTGCGCCACAAAGATCGAGACCAGGGCGCCGGCGTCCTTGCGCAGGGTCGGCGCGACCGTAAGCCCCGACTGCAAGGCAAGTGCGCTGGCTGGGGCGGGCAGGCGCAAGCCTTGTTGTGCGCCAAGTTCAGTTTGGATCTGGGCGCCGGCGTCGTCGACCAGGGACATCATCACCGCCCCGCCAAACCGGTCCCAGAAGTGGCTGTCGAGATCGCCGCTCACCCCGGCCCGGCCCAAGGCGTCGCTGGCTGGAGAGGCCAGCTGAATGGCGACCCCGCCCGGCGTCACAGCCCGCGACCACAGGATAAACAGCCGCCCCTGTCCGGGGCGCAGGTCGGTGCGGTATTCGCCCAGCACCCGGGTGCCCTTATCCAAGACGACCAAGGCGCCCGTGTCGGAATAGACATCGCTCGGCGCCAGGCAGGTGACATAGCCGGGCGTGGTGCTGTCGAGCGCCGTCTCCAAGACGCAAGGGATATGGGCGCCGGCCGAGAGCCGATAGTCCCGCGCCGCCAACCGCTCGGCCCGCGCCAAGCCCAGGCGCGAGGCCTGACGCAGGCGATCGAGCCCGCTTTCGGCGGCGGGCTCGGCCCGCGCGGCGGACCGGGAGCGCCGCGGGCGCCGTCGAGGCC
>NZ_JALDPT010000055.1 GCF_022695515.1 Phenylobacterium aquaticum | reverse complement strand
TCGATGGGTCAAGCCGCGCCTGGCGCCGGGCCCGACCAGATCGCCGCCGTGGGCGCGGAGCTGTTCGACCTGCTCAGCCGCTGGGCGGCCCTGGTCCGGCTGCTGGAGCGCTGCGGCCGGGACCGCCCGGACGTGGCCGAACTGTTCGAGGCCGGGATGCGTGGACGCTACATGGCCGACCTCTGCGCCTGGGCCGAACGGTTCCAGCGCCCCGGCGCCGGGCTGGCGGACGCCGCTGTCCTCGCCCGCGGCGCCATGGAGGCGGTGAGCTGGCTGGCGCTCCGCCGGCCCCGCGACAGCAGCGGTCGCGACATCCCCGACGGCGAGGCCCGTCTGGCCGCCATCGAACTGTTCGCGGGCGCCTTCCTGCCCCGCATCTAGCGCCTGCGGCGCAACACCGGCTCGACGGCCCCGCTTGTTCGGGTGTATGCGCATCCTTGCTCTCCTGATTGAGAGGCCGGGTCGATCCGCCGATGCGTGATCCCGGGCCGGAGCCGCGCCGGGGTCGGCGCGCCGGAGCGAAGGCCTTCTTCCGGGAAGGTCGGCGGGCGAACCCGCCAGATCTGTTTCGCGCACGATGCGCAGCAGATCCGTGATCGGTCGGGGCCTGTGTCCCCGGCGCGGGGCGGATCGCAACCCGGAGGACGACCCCATGAGCACGCTCGCGGCTCTCTTCATCGCCATCTTGGCGTTCTTCACCGCCACATTGTCCGGCGTCTTCGGCATGGCCGGCGGGCTTGTCCTGATGGGCGGCCTGGCCCTGGTCCTGCCGGTGGGGGCGGCCTTTGTCACCCACGGCGTCCTGCAGCTGGTCGCCAACGGCTGGCGGGCGGTCCTGCACCGCCAGCATGTCAGCTGGCGGATCGTGGCGATCTATGCGGCGGGCTCCCTGATCGCCGGTGTCGCCGTCTCGCTGATCGCCATCACGCCCTCCAAGCCCTTCCTGTTCCTGTTCATGGGCCTCCTGCCCGCCCTGCTCTGGCTGCCGCAGAGCTGGATCAAACTGGACGCCGCCAAGCCAGCCCAGGCCCTGCTCTCGGGGCTGATGGTCACCGGCGTGAACCTGACGGCGGGCGTGGCCGGGCCGCTGCTCGACATCTTCTTCGTCCGCACGGCGCTTACCCGCCATGTCATCGTCGCCACCAAGGCGGCCACCCAGGTCTTCGCCCACCTGGCCAAGATCATCGTCTATGGCGGGCTGATGCTGCGGGCCAAGGACGGCTCGGCCCTGCCGCCCCTGTGGCTGTTCGCCGTGGCGATCCCGCTGTCGATGCTGGGCACGGTGGCCGGCGGGCGGATCCTCGATCGGATGAGCGACGTGAACTTCAAGCGCTGGACCCGGCTGATCGTCACCGGCATCGGCCTGACCTATCTGGTCCAGGCCGCCCAGTTGCTGCTGCGCCACGGCTGAAAGCGGTCTGGACGGATCGGGGCGATTGGACCTGTCGCCCCGGTCCGCGCAGTCCTAGGAGGGAGGGGTAGCGTCCTTCCGAGAGGCCCCCATGCGCCTGAGCGTCAAGACCCTGGAGAACCGGTTCGTCCGGCTGGAAGCCTTCACCGAGGCCCACAAGGAGGACCTGCGCGCCGCCTGTGACGCCGATCCGGACCTCTGGACCAACCTCTATCCCTATTCCATGGCCGGCGAGCATTTCGACCCGATGTGGAAGCGGATGGCCGCCGACGCCGCGGCCAACCGCTCGATCCATTTCGCGGTGATGGTGGCGGACCGCTGCATCGGCATCACCTGCTACTCGTCCTTCGACGAGGTGAACGCGGTCTGCGAGGTGGGCGGCACCTATTACCACCCGGATTTCCGCGGCGGTGCGGTCAACCCGGCGGCCAAGCGGCTGATCATGGGCGACGCCTTCGCCAGCGGCGCGCGGCGGGTGGCCTTCCGGGTCGACGCGCTGAACCTCCGCTCCCAGGCGGCGGTGTCAAAGCTGGGCGCCGTACGCGAGGGCGTGCTGCGCCAGGACCGCGTCACCTGGACGGGCCGCATCCGCGATACGGTGGTGTTCTCGGTGCTGAAGCCCGAGTGGCCGGACGTCCGTGATCGGCTGGACGCCCGGCTGAGCGCCTTTCCTCACCCGTGAAACGGGGGAGGATGATCTAGGCGCTGGCCGCGGTCTTCTCGGGCGCGGCGGGGAAGAACACCTCGGCGGCGTGTTCGGCGACCTCCTGGGCGGTGTAGGGTCGGCCCGGCTGGAAGCCGTCGGTCTGCATCATCTTGATCTCCCGCACGCCCCGGGAGGAGACCCCCAGCACCTTGCCGGTGTGGTCGGCGGCCAGGTCGGAGACCATGTAGAGCACCCCCGGCGCGATGTTCTCCGGCAGGCTCATGGGGTCGGGCTCGCGGCCCTGACGGCCGGGCAGGTCGGCGGTCATGCGGGTGAAGGCGCCCGGCGCCAGACCCATGACCCGGATGCCGTACTTGCGGCCCTCGATCGAGAGCACGCGCATGAAGCCATAGATGCCGGCCTTGGCGGCCCCGTAGTTCGACTGGCCGAAATTGCCGTAGAGCCCCGAGGTCGAGCTGGTCATGACGATGGTCCCGGGCTTGCCGTTGTCCTTCAGCCACTTCCAGACCGGCATGACGCAGCAATAGGTCCCCTTCAGGTGGACCTTCACCACCAGGTCCCAGTCGGCCTCGGTGGTGTTGGCGAAGGTCTTGTCGCGCAGGATGCCGGCGTTGCAGACCAGGATGTCCACCTGGCCGAAGGCGTCGAGCGCGGTCTTCAGGATGTTCTCGCCGCCGGCCATGGTGGAGACGTCGTCGCCATTGGCCACGGCCTTGCCGCCGGCCGCCACGATCTCGTCGACCACCTTCTGGGCCGCGGCGCTGGTGCCGGTTCCCGAGCCGTCGCGCGACCCGCCCAGGTCGTTGACCACGACGCTGGCGCCTTCCTTGGCGAAGAGCTTGGCGTAGGCCTCGCCCAGTCCGCCGCCGGCGCCGGTGATGATGGCGACCTTGCCGTTCAATAAGCCCATGACGTTCTCCCAAAATGTCTTTGTTCTTGAATGGGGCGATCTTCACGCTGCGGAAGGGCGCGCGCAAGTCGGCGGCGTTCGCACATTGGGACTCTACATCCCGCCGCGAGCCGCTACCCTTGCATCAGGCCGCCCCCGAGAGCGGCGAACAGGGAGCTTCGCGTGTCCGAAATCACCCCAGCCGTGGAAAGCCACGGCGCCGCCGCTGTCCTGGATCCGCCGATCGCCGGCGAGGTGGGCGGGGACGGACGCCTGACCCGCGGCGCGGTCGCCTGGTCGCTCTTCGAGGGCGCCCGCAATCCCTACATCATCCTGATCACCATCTATATTTTCGCGCCCTATGTGGCGGCGGTGATGGTGGGTGATCCGATCCGCGGCCAGGAGGTGATCTCGCGCTGGAGCCAGTACGGTGGCTGGGTGGTCATGGCCACGGCCCCGATCCTCGGCTCCTCGATCGACAAGCTCGGCCGGCGCAAGATCTGGCTGGCCCTCGCCGTGGCGGCGATGGTCCCCATGATGTTCGCCCTGTGGTTCGCCAAGCCGGACGGCTCGGGCCTGTCGGTGACCGCCACCATGCTGATCATCACCACGATCGGCGTCCTGTTCTCCTTCACCGAGGTCCTGCACAATTCGCTGCTGGTCCGGGCCGCGGGCCTGGGGGCGGCGCACAAGGCCTCGGGCCTGGCGCTCGCGCTCGGCAACGCGTTTGCGGTCGGCGCGCTCGGCTTCACCGCCTGGGCCTTCGCCCTGCCGGGCAAGGTGACCTGGGCCTGGGTGCCCGCCCACCCGTTGTTCGGCCTTGATCCCGCGACGCACGAGCCGCAGCGGGTCGTCGCCCTGCTGGCGGCCGGCATATTCGGCCTGGGCGCCCTGCCGCTGTTCTTCTTCACCCCCGACGCCCCGCCCACCGGGACCCCTGTGCTCAAGGCCTTCGGCGACGGCTTCAAGAGCCTGGTGCGGATGGTGATGACCGTCGGCCACTACAAGGACGCCGCCGTCTATCTGGCCAGCCGGATGTTCTATGTCGACGGCATGAACGCGGTGCTGATCTATGCGGGCGTCTATGCGACCGGGGTGATGAAATGGGGCCCGCTGGAGATGCTGTTCTTCGGCATCTTCCTCTCGGTCCTGGCCGTGCTGGGCGGCTTCGTCGGCCGCTGGATGGACGAGATCTGGGGGCCGAAGGGTTCCGTGCGGGTCTCGATCGGCATGTCGCTGCTCGGCATCGTCGCCTTCCTGGGCATGGCGCCCGACAAGATCCTCTACCTCTGGGCGTTCGACCCCAAGGTCCATGCGCCGCTTTGGAACGGGCCGTTCTTCACGACCTGGCCGGAGGTGATCTTCATCCTGATCGGCTTCTCCAACGCCATCTTCATCACCGCCCAGTACGCCTCCAGCCGCACCCTGCTGACCCGCCTGACCCCGCCCGAGCAGACCGGCGCCTTCTTCGGGGTCTACGCCTTGTCGGGCGTCGCCACTGGCTGGCTGGGCCCGATGATGGTCAATCTCGGCACCAAGCTGACCCACACCCAGCAGGGCGGCTTCGCCACCATCACCATCCTGCTCGCCATCGGCTTCATCGGCCTGATGTTCGTGCGCGGCGGAGGGCGCAGGCCGGCCTGACTTCCCAAGCCGCGCGGCGGGGGCTAAGCGCGAGCCATGCAGGTCGCCGCACAGCTCCGGACCGCCTGGCGCGAGCCGCTGGGGATCTTGTCGGCCTATGCCGACGAGCCCTGGACGCTGGCCCTGATGTCGGGGGGCGGGGGGCCGCGCGGGCGCTGGTCCTATCTGGCCCGCAGTCCCGAGGCGACCCTGCGGATCGCGCCGGATGATCCGCGCGATGCGTTCGCCGCCCTGGCCGATCTGCTGGGGCCGCGGGGCGAGACCCTGCCGGGCGGCCCGCCCTTCCAGGGCGGCGTGGCCGGGCTCTGCGCCTATGAGCTGGGCGATCGGGTGGAGGCGCTTGGCCTGGGCCGACACTCTGACTGGCCCGATCTGGCCGCGGCCCGCTATCGGTCGGTGCTCTGTTTCGATCACGAGAAACGCCAGGTGATCGCCGTCGGCCGCGGGGCAGACGAGATCGAGGCCGAGGACGCGGCCTACGAGGCGATGACCTGGCTGCAGGCGCCGCCGCGACCCACTCGGCGCGGACCGCTCAGCGCCGGACTGGTCGCCTCTGACCCGGTCGCCTATGAGACCGCCGTCGCCAATGTGGTGGGCCGCATCGGGGCGGGCGAGATCTTCCAGGCCAATATCGCCCGGACCTGGACCGGCCGGCTGGGGGAGGGGATCGCGCCCTTCGACGTCCTGGCCCGGCTGGCGCGTGCGAGCGCCGCGCCCTTCGCCGCCTATCTGAGGCTGGACCGGCTGGCCCTGGTCTCCAACTCCCCCGAACGATTCCTGCAGGTTTCGGCCGACGGCTGGGTCGAGACCCGGCCGATCAAGGGCACGCGGCCGCGGGCGATACGCCGGCTCGGGACGCGGCGCTGATCCGCGAGCTGTCGGAGAGCGTGAAGGACCGGGCCGAGAACCTGATGATCGTCGACCTGATGCGCAACGATCTCGCCCGCGTCGCCCAGGCCGGCAGCGTCGAGGCGCCGGAGCTCTGGTCGGTGGAGACCTTCGCCAATGTGCATCATCTGGTCTCGGCGGTGCGTGGGCGCCTGGCGCCGGGGCGCTCGGCGATCGATCTGCTGCGCGCCGCCTTTCCCCCCGGCTCGATCACCGGCGCGCCCAAGGTCCAGGCCATGAAGATCATCGCCGGGCTGGAGTCGCCGCGCGGGCCCTATTGCGGCTCGCTGTTCTGGGCGGGGGCGGACGGGGCCATGGATTCCAGCGTGCTGATCCGCACGCTCGCCTGCGCGCGCCGTGACGGAGGCTGGGATGTCGAGGCCCGGGCCGGGGCCGGGATCGTCGCCGACAGCGACCCGGTCGCCGAGCGGCGAGAGACCGAGGCCAAGATCGCGGCGCTGGTCGCCGCCCTGACGGGAGACGGCGCATGATCCCCCTGGATGATCGGGGCCTGCTGCTCGGCGACGGCCTGTTCGAGACCGTCCTGGCGGTGAACGGCGACCTCGTCAGGCTTGAGGCGCATCTGGACCGCATGGCCGCCGGCTGCGCGGTGCTGGGTCTGCCGGCGCCGGACCGGGGCGAGGCCGAAGCCTGATGCGTGGGGCCCTGGCGACCGTGCAGGCGCCCCGCGCGGCGGTGCGGCTCACCCTGACGGCCGGGTCCGGCGGTCGCGGTCTGGATCGCCCGGCCCTGCCCGCGCCCCGCCTGTTCGCCACGGCCTCGCCCTCGGTCGCGCCGGACCGTCCCGCGCGCCTCGTCCTGGCGCGGGTGCGCCGCAATGACGGATCCCCGGCCTCCCGGATCAAGAGCCTGTCCTATCTGGACAATGTGCTGGCCCGGGCCGAGGCCCAGGCGGCGGGCGCCGACGAGGCGGTCATGCTGAACACCCGCGGCGAGCTCGCCTGCGCCGCGGCGGCCAATCTCTTCTGGGTCAGCGAGGGGCGGCTCTGGACGCCGGCCCTGGACTGCGGGGCGCTGGCGGGGATCGCCCGCGGGGCCCTGATGGCCGCGGCCCAGGCCGCCGGGGTCGAGGTGGCGGTCGCGCGGTCCGGGCCCGAGGCGCTGGAGCGGGCCGAGGCGGTGTTCCTGACCAACAGTTTGATCGGTCTGAGGCCCGTCGCCGCCTTCGGGGCGCGCGGGTTCGATCCCCACCCCCTGGCCGAGCGTCTGGCGGCCGGGATCTAGGCCGTCGACCAGGTGACCTCGGTCACTTTGCGGGGCTTCAGATAGTATTTCTGGGTGAAGGTGATCGGGGTCGGCAGGGTCTTGGCCAGGGGCGAGGTGTAGCTGTAGCTCACCTCGGACAGGATCGCCGTCTCCCCCGCCGCCAGCAGGCCCGTCGGCACGCCGGAGACGGCGCCGCTGCGCACGCTGTAGCCCGTGCCCGACACCTTGCTCCAGACCACCTGCGGGTTGCCGCTGGAATCCGCCTTGATGCTGGTGATCCGCATGCTGAGCGTCGTGGTGGGGAAGGGGGCGATGATCGCCTTCCCCACGTTGAAGACGTCGGTCATCTCGGAGGAGGTGACCTGGGTGTCCTGGGCGATCAGATCGCCGACCGTCGAGGCGACGTGGCTGGCGCGGCGATCGCAGATCATGCCGATCGTCGTCTCCGACAGGCCGTAATAGAGCAGGATCATCATCGGGGCGACGAAGGCGAACTCAACGGCGGCTGAGCCGCGGTCGTCCTTCAGGCCGCGGCGGAACAGGCGGCTCATGTGCACTTGGCTCCCGTCGGCGCGGTCGTTGACCAGGGCTCGTTGCGGAAGCTCGCCGCGGCGCTGATCAGCCGCTTGCCGGTGCCGCTGCCCATATTGACCAGGGCGGCGTTCAGCAGGGGGGTGAAGATGTTCCACTGGTAGTAGGTGCGCACCAGGACGATGTCGCCGGGCTGGCCCGAGGACCAGCAGGTGTTGTTGGCGTTGAAGGTCGTCGGGTCGGTCTGGCCGGTGGTCGACAGGGTGGTGAAGCTGGCCAGGGTCTGGACGTCCACCGTGAGCGCGCTGGAACAGCCGCTCGAGAGCCAGCTCATATTGCCGCAGACCAGCGTCCTGAAGTCGTTCTTGGTGTTGGCCGCGCTGGTCTGGAACTCGCCCGTGCGGATCTTGCGGGCCGCGGCGTCGGTGGCGTTCTGCAGGGTGATCGAGACCATGAACACCAGGCCGAGCTCGATGATCCCGAACATCAGCATCAGGAACGGCGTGGCGATGATCGCGAACTCGATCGCTGTCGCGCCGCGCTGGGCGCGGGCGAACCGCCTCAGGCGGTCGATCAGGCGAAGACGGACGCGGGCCATGAGCTCCTCGGAACCTCTCAGGAGGGCGAGGATAGCGGGGTCTGGCTAATCGGAGGTTTAAGGGTGCTTCGCGGCGGAGGCGGCGCGGTCCGCATAGCCGATATAGGGCTTCTCGACCCGGCTGTAGTCGGTGTCGTTCTCGCCCGGCATCGGCGTCCGCTCGCAGCGCGCGGCGGCGCAGGCGTAGTTCACGACCCCCGGCGGCGAGGCGGCCGTTCCGCCCCGGAACATCGTCACGCGGTCGGTCTGGGGCGCGGCGACCACCACCTGGCGATCCATCAGCACCCGGCCCCGGACGTCGGTCACCAACAGGTTGGTCACGCCATAGGCGCGGCCGAGCAGGACGGCGTTGTGGCTGTCGAGGAGGTTGACGTCGGCGATGGCCGGATTGCCGACCATCACGGTCTGGGCGCCGGCGGGCAGGCTGAGGCGGGCGCTCTGGTCGATCAGCACCGAAAGGGTCTCGGCCTGAGCGGTCCGCGCCAGGCCCGCGGCGGCGATCGCGGCGATCGCGAGGGGAATGAGACGGCGGCGCATGGTCGGAATCCGGAGCGGAGGCTGGAGCCCACGCTCGGCCGGAATGGTCAATAAAGCCTGAACTTTCGGCGACTCACGCGCGCGCGAGAATCATTATGTCGGAACGGCGTTTTTGGCCCGATTCCGCCGGATTCCGGCGGCGTGGTTAACATCCATTCACAGTAAACGAAAGTAAACCATAGAAAAAAGATATCGAATACTTCGTTGTTTACTCGCAATTAAGCGCGGCGCGTCAAAGTGTCCCTGCGAATTCGAGGCGAGCAGGCAGATGGCTTGATCCCTCAGCCCAATGCTCGCCAACCAAAGGAGACCACCATGTCCAAGTTTGTCACCCGCTTCCTGAACGACGAATCCGGCGCGACCGCCATTGAATACGGCCTGATCGCGGCCCTGATCGCCGTCGTGCTGGTCACCGCCATGACCACCCTGCAAGGCAAGATCGCCGGCACCTTCACGAAGATCGGCACCGCGATGCCGCAATAAGCGGCGCGCAGCTCGAAAGATCGCGGGGGCCGCGGTGCGAAAGCGCCGCGGCCCTTTCGCTGTCCGGGTCCTGGCGGCCGGAACCGCGCGCTTCCCAGGGAATGGTGAATCGATATTAGTAATGAATCAAAATAAACTATAGAAAATTGGTCGAATACTTTTCTATTTACTCGACATTAAGCGCCGCACGCCAAAGTGTCCCTGCGAATTCGAGGCGAGCAGGCAGATGGCTTGATCCCTCAGCCCAATGCTCGCCAACCAAAGGAGATCACCATGTCCAAGTTTGTCACCCGCTTCCTGAACGACGAATCCGGCGCCACCGCCATTGAATATGGCCTGATCGCGGCCCTGATCGCCGTCGTGCTGGTCACCGCCATGACCACCCTGCAGGGCAAGATCGCCGGCACCTTCACGAAGATCGGCACCGCGATGCCGCAATAAGCGGCGCGCAGCTCGAATAGATCGCGGGGGCCGCGGTGCGAAAGCGCCGCGGCCCTTTCGCTTTTCAACTGTCCGTTCACCTGGGGGCGGCATGATCTCCGCGGTTCCAGACTCTCACCGGTTCGCCTGATGCTCCCGCTCTTCCAGACCCTGCTGCTCTCGACCTTCCCGGCGCTGGTGATCGTGGCCGGCATGCGCGACGTGACGAGCTACACCATCCCCAACTGGATCTCGCTGGCCCTGATCGCCGCCTTCGTGCCGGCCGCCCTGGCCGGCGGTCTCGCCCTCCCGGCCATCGGCCTTCAGCTCGCCTTCGGCGTCATCGCCCTGGTCGCCGGCATGGCGATGTTCGCCCTGGGCTGGATCGGCGGCGGCGACGCCAAGCTGTTCGCCGCCGTCGGCCTCTGGCTCGGCTGGCCGGCCTCGCTCACCTATCTCGCGGTCACCGGCGTCACCGGCGGCGCCCTCGCCGTCGCCCTGCTCAGCCTGCGTTCGCTCTGGATGCGACCCTATGTCCAGGGCGGCCCGCAATGGTTCGGCCGGCTGGCGACGCCCGGAGAGAATGTCCCCTATGGCTTTGCGATCGCCGCGGGCGCGCTCGCGGCCTTTCCCGGATCGCCGCTCGGCCTGGCGCTCCAGGGTCTCGCCTGACCAAAGCCTTTAGCCCGCGTTAACCATGCGGGCGTCAAAAGACCCAAGGCCGGCAAAAGGTCGGCCAGCGAGTCGCGCGCGTCTGTGAAAATGCAGGACCGCCGCCTGTCGCCCGCATCCGCGGGTCATTTGAGTCTTAGGTCATGGGCGCCGTCCGTATCGCCATCATCGCCGCCGCCGCCCTGGCCGCCATCCTCCTGGCGTTCCTGGTCCGTGGCATGGTCGCGCCCAAGAAGCCGCCGCCGGTCGCGGCCGCCGTGGCCGCCGCGCCGCCGCCGCGCCCCATGGCCCAGGTGCTGGTCGCCAAGCACGACCTGCCCGTCGGCGCCCGCATTAGCCCCGTCGACCTGACCTGGCAGCCCTGGCCGGTCGACGCGCTCAATCCGAATTTCGTCACCGACGGCGCCGCGCCCGCGCCGATCCCCGACCCGCCCAGCGCCAAGCAGGTCGCGCAGGAGACCGCCCGCGCCGCCAAGGACGCGGTCATGGCGTCCGGGCCGATGCAGGCCTTCGACGGCGCCATCGTCAAGGAAGCCATGATGCAGGGCGAGCCGGTGATCGCCCGAAAGGTCATCCGCGGCGGACAGAGCGGCTACATGGCCGTGGTGCTGCTGCCCGGCATGCGCGCCATGTCGATCCCGATCACCGCCGAGACCGCCGCCGGCGGCTTCATCCTGCCGGGCGACCGGGTCGACGTCCTGCAGTCGCGGGCCCAGCCCGACGGCAAGTCGTTCGGCACCGAGACCCTGATGCGCAATCTGCGGGTGCTGGCGATCGACCAGAAGACCGAACCCGGCAAGGACGCCAAGGCCATCGTCGGCGCCCTGGCGGTGCTGGAGGTTCCGGCCTCGGACGTCGAGGTCCTGGCCCGCGGCAAGGCCCAGGGCGAGATGCAGCTGGTGCTGCGATCCTATGCCGACCTGGGCGGCTCCGCCTCCCGGGGCGGTCAGACCCGCGCCAGCATCGGCATGCGGGTGATCCGCGCCGGACAGGCGACCGAGGTGGCGATCCCATGATGCTGCGCAGACTGGCCCTCATTCTCAGCCTGGCCTGGATCGCCCTGGCCCCCGCCTCGGCCCTGGCCCAGGCCGGCCTCAGCGGCGGCCCGCCCTCGGCCGGCGCGCCTATCCGCGTCGACGTCTCCGCCCCCGGCGGCGCGTCCCAGAACCTGTCCATTCCCCAGGGCAAGTCGGCGATCGTGGAGCTGCCGGTGGATGTCCGCGACATCCTGGTCTCCAATCCCGCCGTGGCCGACGCCATGCTGCGATCGCCCCGGCGGATCTTCATCCTGGGCGTCAAGGCCGGCTCGACCGATGCGGTGTTCTTCGACGCCGCCGGACGCCGCGTCCTGTCCCTGGCCATCCGGGTCGACCAGGACACCAGCGCCGTGGCCCAGACCATCAACCGTGTCCTGCCGGGCGCCTCGGTGCGGGTGGACGCGATCAATTCCAGCCTGATCCTCTCGGGCCAGGTGGCCAATATCAGCGACGCCGATAAGGCCGTTCAGATCGCCAAGGCCTCGGTCGACCGGCCGGACACCCAGGTGCTCAACATGCTGGGCGTCGCCGGCAAGGACCAGGTGATGCTCAAGGTCCGGGTGGTTGAGATCCAGCGGAACTCCATCAAGCAGCTCGGCTTCAATCTCAGCGCCGTGCTCGGCCAGGTGGGCGAGGCCCAGTACCTGCTGTCCAACGCCGCCAGCTTCGGGGTCAACGGCTCGCTGCTGGGCGGCCTGTCCGGCGGCTACACCCAGGACACGACCAAGCAGCCCACGCTCCAGATGCCCTGCACGGGGTCCGGCTGGCCGACCGGCTCCCTGTGCTCGGTGGTGACGCGCGACAGCACGGCGGCCTCGAATTACAACACCGCCACCGTCACCAACACGGCGGGCAGCGCCGGGGTGAACAGCGCCGAGGCGACCATAAAGGCCTTCGAGCGTGTCGGCCTGGCCCGCACCCTGGCCGAGCCCAACCTCACCGCCGTGTCCGGCGAGTCGGCCAAGTTCCTGGCCGGCGGCGAATATCCCATCCCCGTGTCGCAGGACGACAAGGGCCACATCACGGTGGAGTACAAGCCCTTCGGCGTGGGCCTGGGCTTCACGCCGATCGTGCTGTCGGGCGGCCGGATCTCGCTGAAGATCTCGACCGAGGTGTCCGAACTCAGCACCTCCGGCTCCTTCTCGATCGCCTCCAGCTCGACCTCGTCCAGCCTGACCATTCCGGCCCTGAACGTGCGCCGCGCCGAGACCAGCGTCGAAATGCCCTCGGGCGGCTCGATGATGATCGCCGGCCTATTGAAGGAAGAGACCAAGCAGGCCTTCGACAGCCTGCCGGGCGTCACCACCCTGCCGGTCCTGGGCGCCCTGTTCCGGTCGCGGGACTATCTCAGCGGCGAGACCGAACTGGTGATCATCGTCACCCCCTATATCGTCCAGCCGGTCAGCCCGGACCGGCTCCAGACTCCGGCCGACGGCATGAAGATCGCCAACGACGCCCAGACCATTCTGCTCGGCCAGCTCACCAAGGCCTACAAGGCCAAGCCGCAGCCGCCCACCGGCCGCGCCTATCAGGGGCCCATCGGCTACGTGATCGAATGACCGCCGCCGTCCGTCCTTCGCATATGCTCGCCCTGACCCTGCTGCTCGCGGGGCTTTCGGCCTGCGCCTCGGCGCCCTCGGAAGAGGCGTCGGGCCCCCTGGGCCGGGTCGCCGATCCGCGTCTGCCGACCGAGCACTACCAGGCCCAGGCGGTGGAGAGCCCGCAGGAGATCCGCCTGGCCGTCCACGCCCAGGGTCTGTCGGCCAACCAGGCCAATGCGCTGGCGCGTTTCGTCCAGACCTGGAGCGACGGGGAGGGCGGGGTGATCACGCTCAGCGCCCCCACGGGCGGGCCTGACGGCGCCGCGGCCTTCCGCACCGGCGAGGGCGCGCGCACCTTCCTCATCGCCCAGGGCGTGCCCGCCGACCGCATCCAGGTGACGGGCTATGATCCAGCCGGCCAGCCGGAGGCGCCGCTCAGGATCGGCTACACCCGCTACGAGGCCGTCATCCCGGCCTGCGGCCGCGAATGGCAGAACCTCGCCTCGACCAAGACCAACGACGTCTCGAGCAATTTCGGCTGCGCGATCACCGCCAATATGGCCGCCCAGATCGCCAATCCCGGCGACCTCCTGCGGCCGCGAGACATGACCCCGGCCGACGCCGCCCGCCGGGCGACGGTGCTGGAGAAGTACCGCAAGGGCCAGGTCGTCTCCTCGGAGAAGGACGCCCAGGCCCAGGGCGTGGTCTCGGATGCGATCAAGTGACGGGGACCGATTGATATGAAGCCCCAGACGGGTCTCGACCCCTTCGACATGCAGTTCGACGCCGACGACGAGTTCGCGCCGCAGCCGGACGAGGCCTGGCGCGCCGCGCCGGCCCTGTCGCCGCGCGCCTCGTCCGACCCCTTCGCCGACTTTCCCCCGGCCCACGATCTCGACATCCGCGAGCCGACCTCGCGGGAGCCGCGCCGCGAGGCGCCGCATCCCGTCGCTGACCCGCGTCAGGAGCTGCGCGACTTCGACGGCGGCGATCCCCTCGCCGACGACCTGCATCAGCCGGCCCCGCCGCCGCGCTACGAGCCGATCAACAATCCGGTGCATGATCTGATCGCCGACGCCGAAGCCGCGTTCGGCGAGACGACCCTGCCCAGGATCACCATCCACGTCTTCTGCACCACGCCGGAGACCGCCGACCTCGCGGAGCGGGCCGCCGCGGACCGGCGGATGGAGCGCGCCGTCGTGGTCGTGCGCATGGGCGGCCTCGCCCAGGCCTGCGAAATCTATCAGAACCAGCCGACCCCCTCGCTGGTGATGGTCGAGAGCGGCGATCCCGCGCCTCAGCTGATCGCCCAGCTCGACCGCCTGGCCGAGGTCTGCGATCCTGGCACCAAGGTGGTGGTGGTCGGCGCCGCCAATGACATCGCCCTCTATCGCGAGCTGATGCGCCGCGGCGTCTCCGAGTACATGGTGCCGCCGCTCAGCCCGCTGCAGATGGTCCGCACGGTCACCAGCCTCTATGCTGACCCTTCGGCCCCCTTCGTCGGCCGCCAGATCGCCTTCTGCGGCGCCAAGGGCGGGGCCGGCGCCTCGACCATCGCCCACAATGTCGCCCACTCGATCACCGAGCGCCTGCAGACCGGCGCCGTGCTGGTCGACCTCGACCTGGCCTTCGGAACGGCGGGGCTCGACTTCAATCAGGACCCCCTGCAGGGCGTCGCCGACGCCTTGAACCAGCCCGACCGCCTGGACCAGGTGCTGATGGACCGGATGATGGCTCGCTGCACCGAGCGGCTCAGCCTGTTCGCCGCGCCGGCGACTCTGGACCAGGACTATGACATCAGCGCCGAGGCCTATGAGGAGGTCACCCAGAAGATCCGCTCGGCGGCGCCCTTCGTGGTCCTCGACCTGCCCCACGTCTGGAACGCCTGGACCCGCAAGATCCTGCTGTCGTCAGACGACCTGGTGATCGTGGCCACGCCGGACCTGGCCTCTCTGCGCAACGCCAAGAACATGGTCGACCTGGTCCGCCGCGCCCGGCCCAATGACGCGCCGCCGCGCCTGGTGCTGAACCAGGTGGGCGTGCCCGGCCGCCCGGAGATTCCGGTGAAGGATTTCGGCGAGGCGCTCGGCCTGACGCCCTCGCTCAGCCTGCCGTGGGACCCCAAGCTGTTCGGCCAGGCGGCCAATAACGGCCAGATGCTGTCGGAGGTCGGGCCCAAGGCCCGCGCCACCGAGGGGCTGGACTATCTGGCCCAGCAGATCGCCCGGCGCGAGCCGCCGCCCACCCAGAAGGCGTCCCTGTTCTCCGGCCTGTTCAAGCGCAAATAGATGTTCGGCAAGCGTCCCACTGACGGTCCTCAGCCGCCCCGTCCCGCGGCCCCGCCGCCGGCGGCGGCCGACGGCGTGGCCATCGCCACCCGGCCGCAGCGGATCGAACCGGGCCAGGCCTCGCAAGCCGTCGGCAAGCCGTCCCAGCCCACCGCCGGGCCCAAGGCGACCTCGGGCTTCGAGCAGCTGCGCGCGGCCCAGGGGGCGGCCTCGGCCTCGTCCCAGGTGGTGCGCGAGCAGACCGACTACTACCACGCCACCAAGACCACGATCTTCAACGCCCTGATCAACACCATCGACCTGGCCCAGCTGGCCCAGCTCGACACCAAGCAAGCGGCGGAGGAGATCCGCGACATCGTCGCCGAGCTGGTGGCGATCAAGAACGTCTCCATGTCGGTGGCCGAGCAGGACATGCTCGTCCAGGACATCATCAACGACGTGCTGGGCTATGGGCCTCTGGAGCCGCTGCTGGCCCGGGACGACATCGCCGACGTGATGGTCAATGGCGCGGGCCGGGTGTTCATCGAAGTCGGCGGCAAGGTCCAGCTGACCAATGTGCGGTTCCGCGACAACACCCAGCTGATGAATATCTGCCAGCGGATCGTCAGCCAGGTGGGCCGCCGGGTCGATGAGAGCTCGCCGATCTGCGACGCCCGCCTGCCCGACGGCAGCCGGGTCAATGTCATCGCCCCGCCCTTGGCTCTGGATGGTCCGACCCTGACCATCCGGAAGTTCAAGAAGGACAAGCTGACCATGAAGAACCTGGTGGAGTTCGGCTCCATCAGTCCCGAGGGCGCCCGCGTCCTGGGGGTCATCGGCGCCTGCCGCTGCAACGTGATCATCTCGGGCGGCACCGGCTCGGGCAAGACGACCCTGCTCAACACGCTCACCGCCTTCATCGACCCGACCGAGCGGGTGATCACCTGCGAGGACGCCGCCGAACTGCAGCTGCAGCAGCCGCACGTGGTGCGCCTGGAGACCCGGCCGCCCAACCTCGAGGGCCAGGGCCAGATCACCATGCGCGACCTGGTCAAGAACTGCCTGCGGATGCGTCCGGAACGGATCATCGTCGGCGAAGTCCGCGGCCCGGAGGCCTTCGACCTCCTGCAGGCGATGAACACCGGCCACGACGGCTCGATGGGCACCCTGCACGCCAACAGCCCGCGCGAGGCGGTCAGCCGGGTCGAATCCATGATCACCATGGGCGGCTACGGTCTGCCGTCGCGGACCATCCGTGAGATGATCGTCGGCTCCGTCGATGTCATCGTCCAGGCCGCCCGCCTGCGCGACGGCTCGCGCCGCATCACCCACATCACCGAGGTGGTGGGCCTGGAGGGCGATGTGATCATCACCCAGGACCTGTTCCTCTACGAGATCACCGGCGAGGACGCCGACGGCAATGTGGTGGGCCGTCACCGCTCCACCGGCATCGCCCGGCCCCGGTTCTGGGACCGGGCCCGCTATTACGGCCTGGAGCGCGAGCTGGCCGAAGCCCTGGACGCGTCGGAATAACCATGGCCACGATCGTCACCCTGCTGGCCGCCCTGCTTGGGTTCCTGGTGGTGCTCAGCGTCGGTCTGGCGCTGGCCGGCGGCGGCTCGTCCCAGGCCCGCACGCTCAAGCGCGCCCAGTCCATCGCCGGAATCGAGACCCGCGACAGCCGCCGCAAGCCGGCGATCAGCGCCCAGGACCAGCGCCGCCGCCAGGTGCTGAAATCCCTGCGCGACCACGACCGGCAGCAGAAGAAGGCCACCCTCACCGTCGCCGCCAAGATGCAACAGGCGGGGTTGAGCGACAATGTGAAGGGCTTCTGGATCATCAGCGGGATCGTCGGCGCCAGCGTCTTCGTGGTGATGATCCTGTTGCGCCAGCAGCCCCTGATCGCCCTTGGCCTGGGCTTCGGCGCGGGCTTCGGCCTGCCGCGCTGGATTCTGGGGATCATGGCCGGGCGTCGGACCAAGGCCTTCACCGCGGCCTTTCCCGACGCCATGGACATCGTGGTCCGCGGCATCAAGTCCGGCCTGCCGGTGCATGACAGCCTGCGGGTGATCGGCCAGGAGACCGCCGAGCCCCTGGCCGGCGAATTCCGCCGCCTGACCGAGAGCGTCGGCATGGGGGCCGACATCGATTCCGCCCTCGAGAAGATGTACGAGCGCATGCCCACGCCGGAGGTCCGGTTCTTCGCCATCGTCCTGGCCATCCAGCAGAAGACCGGCGGCAATCTGGCCGAGGCCCTGGGCAATCTCTCGACCGTCATTCGGTCGCGCAAGCTGCTGGCCGAGAAGGTCAAGGCGCTGTCCGGCGAAGCCGTCGCCTCGGCCTGGATCATCGGCTCCCTGCCGCCGGCGGTGGTGCTGCTGATCGGCAGCATCGCGCCCGCCTATATGGGCCCGATGTTCACCGACAATCGCGGTCACGTGATGCTGATGGCCGGTGGCTTCTGGATGTCGCTGGGCATCTTCACGATGCGCAAGATGATCAATTTCAAGATCTAGGGCGACCGCGACATGCTTTCCGTCCTGACCAATCCCGACAACATCCTGGCCGTCTTCGTGGCGGTGATCTGCTTCGCCACCATCATGACCATCGTCACCCCGATGATGAGCCGCTCCACCCTGGAGACCCGGCTGAAGTCGGTGTCGACCCGGCGCGAAGAGCTGCGGCGCAAGTCGCGCGAGGCTCTGGCGGGCAAGGCGGCGGCCAGTTCAAGCCTTCGCCAGAAGGACGCGGGCCTCTACAAGAAGGTCGTCGACCGGCTGCAGCTGTCGCGCCTGCTGGAAGACCCCAAGGTGGTGGAGAAGCTCGCCCAGGCCGGCTTCCGGGGACCGCGTCCCGTGACCACCTTCTACTTCTTTCGCTTCGTCCTGCCCTTCGTCTTCGCCGCGATCACCGGCCTCTATCTGTTCCTGATCAACAGCTTCGGGCTGCCGGCCATGACCCGGGTGGCCTTCACCGTGGGCGGCCTGACGCTCGGCTACTATGCGCCCAACGTCTACATCACCAACGTTTCCCAGAAGCGCCGGGAGTCCATCGTCGCGGCCTTTCCCGATGCGCTCGACCTGCTGCTGATCTGCGTGGAATCGGGGATGTCGATCGAGGCGGCGATCCAGAAGGTCAGCCAGGAGATCGGCGGCACCTCGATCGAGCTGGCCGAGGAGCTGACCCTGCTCACGGCCGAGCTGTCCTATCTGCCCGAACGCCGCCAGGCCTATGAGGGCCTCGCGCGGCGGACCAATCACCCGGGCATCCGCTCGGTGATGACCGCCATGATCCAGGCCGAGCGTTACGGCACGCCGCTCGGCTCGGCCCTGCGGGTGATGGCCAAGGAAAACCGCGAGATGCGCCTGGCCGGCGCCGAGAAGACCGCGGCCCAGCTGCCGGCCAAGCTGACCGTGCCGATGATCCTGTTCTTCCTGCCGGTGCTGTTCATCGTCATCCTCGGACCGGCGGTGATCAAGGTCCAGGACATGATGGGCCACCACTAGGCCCTTGGCGCAGAGCGCCGTTAGCTCGGCCTATTGGGCGGTGCGCACCGAATCCCAGGAGCGCTGCGCGGCCTGCGGACCGGCGGCGGCGTTGCGCAGCCAGGTCATGTTGCTGGCCACCACGTCGGGCGGCAGGTCCTGGCGGGCGATCTTCTCGGCTTCGTCGAAGCGGCCCTGCAGGCCCAGGATCAGGGCCAGGTTCTGGCGCACGGCCATGGTCGCGCCGGGCTTGGAGGCGGCGGCGCGCAACAGGGTCTCGGCCTGGGCCGCATCGCCGTGGGCGGCGTAGTAGAGCGCCAGGTTGGCGAGCGGGGTCGGGTTCTCCGGGGCGAGCGCTATGGCCTGGCGGTGGGCGTCCAGCGCCTCGTCGGGGCGACCGGCCTGGTCATAGGCGATGGCCATCAGGGCGGTGGGCCGCCAGTCGGTGGGCGCCTTGGCCTGGGCCTGGCGGGCGGGCTCGATGGCGTAGAAGCCCTGGCCCTTGCCGATCTGGGCGCGGGCTTCCTCCAGCAGAGCCTCCTCGGCGTCCGGCTTGGCCAGCAGCACGCGCTGCGCGGCGTTCAGCGCCTCGTCATAGCGGCCCATGGCGCGCAGGGCCTGGGACAGGCCCACACCGGCCTCGGCGTCCATGGGATCGAGATCGGCCTCCCGCGCCCAGAAGGCGGCGCGGGCGAGGGGGTCGAGCCGCTGCGCCATGGCGCGCTCCTCGGCGGAAGCCTTGCGCGGGGCGGCGGGCTGGGCGGCGGGCGCCGCAGCCTGGGCGGGGGCGGGCTTCGCCTCCGGCGCGCGGGCCAGGGCGGGGCTCGCCAGGCTGAGGACGAGGGCGGTTGCGGCGAGGGCCGACATGCGACACATGAACGTCACGGGCTCCGAGGACGCCGCCATCCTCGCCCGGGCGCTTAAAGGAAGCGTTAAGCATAAATTGGAGGGCCCGCGCCCATGACCGAAGTGATCCTCGCTCAAGCCGAGGGACCGGTGGTCCCCGTCCACGCCCTGCGCGAGGGCGAGCTCGCGGCCTTCCTCGCGGCGGGCCCCTCCTTCGCCAAGGGCTTCGCCGACGCCTCGGAATTCAAGGCCAAGACCGGCCAGACCCTGGTGGTCCCGGGCCCCGACGGCGGCTTCGCCTTCGTGCTGTTCGGCCTGGGGGCCAGCCCCGATCCCATGGCCTTCCGGACCCTGGCCGGAAAGCTGCCGGCCGGCGACTACGCCCTGGCCGAGACGCCCGCGGGCCTGACCCCCGACCAGATCGCGCTGGCCTTCGCGCTCGGTAGCTATCGGTTCGACCGGTACAAGACCCACGGCGCCAAGCGGCCCCGCCTGGTGGTCGAAGGCGCCGATATCGCCGAAGCCCTGAACATCGCCCATGCCTGCGCACTCGCCCGCGACATGGTCAACACCCCGGCCAATGATCTCGGCCCCCTGCAGATCGAGACCATCGCCCGCGAGATCGCCGAGCAGCACGGCGCCCAGATCACGGTGATCACCGGCGAGGGCCTGTTGGAGGCCAACTATCCCGCCGTCCATGCGGTCGGCCGCGCGGCGGTCGAGGCGCGCGCGCCCCGGATGATCGAGATCGCCTGGGGCGAGGCCGACAAGCCGCTGGTGGCGATCGTCGGCAAGGGCGTGGTGTTCGACACCGGCGGCCTGGACATCAAGCCGTCCTCGGGCATGCGCAACATGAAGAAGGATATGGGCGGCGCTGCCCATGCGCTGGCGCTCGGCCGGATGATCATGGCGGCCAAGCTGCCGGTGCGCCTGGCGATCCTGACCCCCGTGGTCGAGAACGCCATCGCGGGCGACGCCATGCGGCCGGGCGACGTGCTGGACAGCCGCCAGGGCCTGACCATCGAGGTGGGCAACACCGACGCGGAGGGCCGCCTGATCCTGGCCGACGCGCTCACCCGCGCCGCAGAGCTGGAGCCGGCCCTGACCCTCGACCTCGCGACCCTGACCGGGGCCGCCCGCGTGGCGTTGGGGCCCCAGCTGCCGCCGTTCTTCACCGATGACGAGGATCTCGCCAAGGCGATCGAGGCGGCCATGGTCGAGGCCGCCGACCCCTTGTGGCGGCTGCCGCTCTGGAAGGGCTATGTGGACTCGCTCGATTCCGACGTCGCCGACATCAAGAACGATCCGGACGGCTGGGCCCAGGCGGGCGCCATGACCGCGGCCCTGTTCCTCCAGCGCTTCGCGCCCAAGGGCCCCTGGGCTCATTTCGACATCTTCGCCTGGAACCCGCGCAACCGGCCGGGCTACGCCTCCGGCGGCGAGGCCCAGGCGATCCGGGCGCTCTACCGGATGATCCGGACGCGCTTCTCGTGACCCCTGATCCGCGCCTGACGCTCGCCCGCCCGGACCTGGCGAGCCGCGCCCTCGAAGGGATCGTCGCGGCGGCGGCCTATGCGGATCCGACGCCCATGGCGGTGGTCGTCCCCGGCGCGGGCCTCTATGCCCGGCCGGACCTGGCGGCCGAGCGCCAGGACCACCTGCTGTTCGGCGAGGTGTTCGACGTGCTGGAGGTCGCTGGCGGCTTCGCCTGGGGCCAGGCCCGGCGCGACGGCTATGTCGGCTATGTGGAGGCGGCCGCCCTGGCCGCCCCGCCGCCGGCCCCCACCCACCGGGTGGCGGCGATCCGCACCTACGCCTTCGCCGAGCCGAGCATCAAGACCCGCGCCGCCGGCCCCTATTCGATCAACGCTCTGGTCGCCGTCGAGGCGCGCGAGGGGCGGTTCGCCAAGGCGGTCGGCGCCGGCTGGTTCGTGGAGGCCCATCTGTCGCCCATCGGCCGGTTCGAGGCCGATCCTGCGGCGGTGGCGGAACGCTTCCTGGGCGCGCCCTATCTCTGGGGCGGGCGCGAGAGCCTGGGCCTGGACTGCTCGGGCCTGGTCCAGCAGGCGATGCTCGCGTGCGGGAGGGCCTGCCCGCGGGACACCGATCTGCAGCAGGGCCTGGGGCGCGAGGTCCAGTCATCGGAGCTGCGCCGCGGGGACCTGGTGTTCTGGAAGGCCACGTGGCCATGATGCTCGACCCCGAGCGGATCATCCACGCCAACGCCCATCACATGGCCGTGGCGATCGAACCGCTCGCCGAGGCCGTGGCGCGGATCGCCGCCGGGCCGACCGGCGCGCCTACGGGATACCGCCGGCCCATCTGACGCCGGGGCGGCCCAAAACGCAGAACGCCGGCCGCGGGGTCCGCGACCGGCGTTCCAATGTCTCGACTTGCGAGCGCTTAGGCGGCGGGCTTGGCCGCCGGAGCCGCAGCAGGCGCCGCCGCAGCCGCCGGCGCTGGGTGCTGATCGAGACCCCCGACTGGATCGCCAGGTCGATCAGGGCGGCGCCGAGCGCCTTGCGCGGAATGTTGAAGCTATAGGTCGCCTCGGCCGC
>NZ_JALDPT010000054.1 GCF_022695515.1 Phenylobacterium aquaticum | reverse complement strand
GAGCGCGCGGCGCCGTCGAGGCCGGCTGGCCACGCGCGAAGGCGATCATCGGCGCGGCGCGGATGGCGCGCAGGTCTGCGCGCGCTTGCGCGGCCTGGGCGGCCGCCGCAGACGGGGGCGCCGTCGCATCGCCGGACCCCGGCGGCGCCGTACGCGCTGCGTCTGACGCGGCTGATCGGGAGGCTTCGTCCGAGGCGGCCGCAGGGGCGGCGCTGAGCTTGGGCGGATTGGGGCCGGGGTTGTCTAAGGTGGGGCGTGCGGGCTCGAAGGCGACGACCTGGCGGGCCGGCGCAGGCGGCGGGGGCGCTCGGCGCGAGGGCAGGCTCGCCAGACCGATCAGGACCAGAGCCGTGGCCAGCCCGATGAGGCTCGCCCAGCGCCCCAAGCGGCGCGGCGTGAGGGGAGCGGCGACCGGTGAGACGCCACGGTCGCCGACGGGGTCGGGAGGCAGATCGCTCATCGCGCAGCCTCCGGGGCGGGGCGGTTCTGCCGCTCCACCTGCGTCGAGGCCGCGCCGGTGCGCGGCGGCGGGGGCAGGCGTCCGAAGCCGCGGTTATAGAGGCAGACCACCTGGCGGCCGATCCGCAAGCGCCACTGAGGGGCGACCGCATGGGCGACCATGGCGTCTTGCCGGACGTCAAAGGCCGTCAAGCTCTCCACGCCGTCGGCGCCCACCGCATAGAGCGCCGGCAGGGGTTGGTCGGGACGAAACCGCAGGAGGGTGAACTGGCCGTTGTCGGAGATTTCGAGCGGCGCCAACTCGGCCGGACCCTGGACCAGATAGTCGAGATTGCGCGGCCCCTCTAAGGGGCCATGGGCGAGTTTCAGGGCCGTGAGGTCTTGGGTGAGCTTGGCGCTGCGCGCTGCGAGATCGGCCTGGAGCTTGGCCTGGTCCTTGGCCGGATCGCGGAACTTCAGGACATAGAGGCCTTGGCGGTGGAAGTCGGAACGACGGCTGATCTCCAGCGCGAAAACGTAGGTCTTTGACCCGCCGGAGCTTTGATCGGTGGTGACGATCAGATTGGTGGGGCCGTGATCGGCCTTGGGCTTCAGGAAGAGCACATTGCGGTCAGCGACCAGGTCCCAGGCGGTGGTGTCGCCCAGCGCGGCGTGCGCAATCGTCTCGTCGGGGTCAAACACCACCTCCAGGGCGCTGCGATAGGCGCCTTCCAGGCGCACGACCGCCGCCGGATCATAGATCTGGGTTTGGATTCTGCGGTCGGCGGCTCCCAGGGTCAGGCTCGCCAGCCCCGCCATCAAGAGCCGGTTCATGGGACAATCTCCGGATCGGCGCGATAGCTGGTCACCTGAAAGCCCAAGGGGTTGCGCAGGCGATCGGCCTCCGCCATCGGCGCCTGGACGTAGTCAAAGGCGATGGTGGCGATCCAATCGCTCTCGCTGGCGGCCGAGGCGTCGCGCACCGTGCGATGGAAGCGCACGCTGGCCAGGTGCGGCGCGGGGAAACTCACCGCGCGAATATCGACCCAGGCGCGCGCATGGTCGGCCCACAGGGTCTGCGGGCTTTGAGGGTTGGAGGGGCGGAAGGCGTCGCCCCATCTTTGCTGCTCGCTCGGCGCCGACAGGATCGAGACCTGGCGGAAATTGGCCTCGGCGGCCTCCGGCGCCCAACCCTCGCGGGCGCGCACATAGAGGCCCAGGAAGTATTTGCTGACTGCCTCGTCATAGGTCTGAGGCTGCGGGCCGGCGAGCGCGGTCATGATGTCGACGGCGCCGGTGGTGCGATCGACCCGCACCACGAAGGGCTCCACGCGATGTAAGGGGACGAGCGCGGCCACCGCGGCCACGCCTGCGATCGCCAGCCCGCTGGCGACCGCCGCCAAGGTCCAGGCGATGCGCACGCTGCGCCGGGCCGCCTGCAAGCGGTCCGCCTCCCAGCCCCTGGCCTCCTTGAGATAGGCCGCCACCGCCGGATCGCGTCCAAGGCTCATGGCCGACCTCCGCAGGGCTTGAGGCTCTTAGGATCGGGGACGGTCTGGGGATTTGTCGCCGCCGGGGGATTGGCGGGACGCAGATGGCGTCCGTCACAGACGGCGGGCTTCGCGTGCGGCAGGGATTGGCAGCCGAAGAGCCAAAGGGTGAGGGCGAGCACGAAGCGCGTTTTCATGAGCCGCGTCCGGTCTTTTGCGCGCGATCCTTGGCGCGCCGCAGGGCGGTAAAGGTGAGGCTTGCAAGGTCAGCGAGGCCCTCGCTCGCCCCGCCGGCCAGGCCCGCGGCTATGGCCGGGGTGCGGGTGAAGAAGACCGCGCCCAGGAGCGACAGGGCGATGAAGAGGACGCCGCCCACCATCGGATCGAGCCTGTCGATCTGGCCCCATTGGGCGGCGACCAGATCGAGCACCATCTGGATCACGGCCAGGAGCAGGGCCATCAAGACGAGATAGTTCACCGCCTGAGACAGCCAGCCGAAGAAGAAGCGCCGCGAGGCGTCAAATAGCGCACACGCGATGAAGATGGGGCCAAGGGTCAAGATGAGGGCGAGCGCGGCCTTGGCCACCATGAACCCGCCAAAGCCCGCCGCCGCGGTCAGCGCGCCGGTCACATAGACGGCGCCCGACACCACATAGGGCATGAGATTGGTGATATCGCCCTCGCGCCCGATCTTCTCGGCGACATAGCTCGCATGGGCCAAGAACCGGTCGAAGGCTTGGCCGGGATCACCCAGATCGCCCGCGCCGAGCGCCTGGCTCAAGGTCTGGGGCAGGGTGTGGAAGAGGGGCTCGGTGACCCAGGTCCCATAGGCCGGCGTGGTGGCGAGCGCGGTGATGATGGCGAGTTTGACGGACCGGACCGCGAAATCCATCACCGGCTCGCGAATGGCCCCGCGCAGGATCGCCACGCCATAGAGCAGCACATAGAGCACCAAGGCGGCCCGCACGGCGGGCGCCGTCTGGGCGATCACCGCGCCCAAGCGCTCCTGCAAGACCCCCTGCAGCTTCTCGTCGAGCGCCGCATAGGCCGGCGAAAAGATCTTGAACTCGCCGGCCATGGTCAGAACGCCTGTCGATAGAGCTCAAGGCGCGCATCGCTGGCCGCCCGCGCGCGTTCGGCGTCGCGTTGCCGGGCGAGCGCGGCCTCGGCCTCGCGGCTGATCTGCAGGCCCTGCAGGCGGATCTGGTCATTGGTCAGCCGCGCCTGCTCCCCAGCCCATCGGGTTTGCAGGTCCAGGACCCCGCGCACATCGCCCGCCTCGCCCAAGGCCGCCTGCAAGGCCATCAGGCTCTCGGCGCGCGCTTGGCTGTCCGTGGCGATCGCTTGACCGATGGCGAGATCGCGCGCGCTGCGGTCGCCTGCGGCCTCCAGGCTTTGGCCCTTGGCGTCGCTGGGATCGGCCCGATAGAGCCGCTGCGCCTCCCGATAGGCCTGGGCCGCCTGGGCCAAGCCGCCCAGGTCTGACAAATGTCCCGGCGCATTTAGATAGGCCGTCGGATCTGGCAGCACGTGATCGAGGCCGAGCTGGTTAAGCTCCGGGACCAGGGCTTGTGCGCCCGAGGCGGTGTTCAGGCTGTCGAGCAGAGCTTTGCCCTGGCTCACCTCAGTCTTCATCTGATCGAGCGCCTGCAGGGCGGTCTGGGCCTCTTCAACCAATTTGGCGTAGGCGCTCGCGTCATAGACCAGGGTCTGGGCGCGCCCGTCCCCGGCGCGCTGGCCGCCAGGACGATGAGCAGAAGGGTAAGGCGAGCGCGGCGGGTCATGCGAGCCCCCGCCGGGCCGCCTGAAAGGGTCCCGCCCACTGATGATAGTCGTCGCCGACCTCGGCGCGCAGGCGCTCCAGCAGATCAACGGTTTCGGTCCGCCCTGACAGGATGGCGATCTCATCGTCCAATCCGTCCAGACGCAGTTCGACGGCCACCGAATGAAGGCCCTGCTTGATCAGAGCCTGGCGACGCGCGCCTGAAAGGTCTTGGCGAACCCACTGAAATTCGCGGGGGCTGAGCCCGAAGCCGTCGCAATAGTCGCGGGCCTGGGCTTGAGGATTGGGCAGGAAGATCTTGGTGACACACTGCTCGAGCAGGGTGTGGGCGATCGGCGAGGCCAGCACGTCGGCCGGCGACTGGGTGGCCAGCACCATGATCGCGTTCTGTTTGCGGAAGGTCTTCAGCCCATCCTGCGCCAGACCCCGAAACGCCTCGTCCCCAAGCGCCTTCCAAAACTCATCAATATCGATCACCAGCCGGCGGCCATCGGCCGGACCCTGCAGGCGGTGGAAGAGGTACATCAGGATCGGGGTGCGCAGCTCGGGGTCATCCAGGAGATGGGTGATGTCGAACCCCATCAGCCGATCCTCCAGGGCGAGGTCGTCTTCGCGGTTGTCGAGCGCCCAGCCCATCGGACCGCCCGCGGTCCAGCGCGAGAGGCGTGCGCCCAGCCCTTCGGCGTCGGCCTGTCCCAGCAGGGTGCGCAAGGCGCCCAAGGAGCGCTGGGCCCGCGGCAGGGGCGCCAAGGCGGCCAGGCCCGCATCGATGGCGTCAGCCTCGCGGGCGCTTAAGGCTTGCGGGCCCGCCAGGCGCCGCACCAGCTGGGCCAAGAACCGGCGGTGAGCTGGCGTGAAATCGAGCGCCTTGAAGGGCGCAAGCCCCATAGGCTGACCGGGACGGAAGGTCAGATAGGTTCCGCCGCGCGCGCGCACGAAGATCTCCGAGCCGCGGTCCTTGTCGACCAGAACTTGGGTGGTCTGCAGCTTCTCCAGCTGCGCCAGCAGGAAGTTTTGCCACACCGTCTTGCCGGCGCCGGAGGGGCCGCAGATGAAACTGTGGCCGACGTCGCCGAGATGGAAATTGAAATGGTAGGGGGAGCCGGCGGTGGTGCGTAAAAGCGCGACCGCTTGGCCCCAATGGACGCCATCTGCGCGCCCAACCGGGTGGGTGTGGAAGGGCGCAAAGCTCGCAAAGTTGCGGCTGGTGATCGCCGCCGGCCGCGCCCGAAACCGAAAGCCGCCGGGAAACTGCGCCCAGAAGGCGGCCTCCAGCGCCAGGTCTTCCCGCGCCGCCACCAGGCCTGCGTCCGACAACAGGGCGCGGGTCTGGGCCAGACGCTCGGCGAGCTCGGTGAGGGTCTGACCATAGACCATGACGCTCGCCTGATGCTCTCCCATCACGAAGCGGTTGGAGATCAAAGCGTCCAGGGCGTCATCGAGCGCATCGACTTGCGAGGTCGCGCGGTCTTGCGCGCTCAGCATCTGGTTTTGCTTGCGCTCCAGAACCGTGCGCGCCGCCGTCTTGGAGAGAAAGGCGAAGGACTGGCTGACCACGAGCGGGAAGGGCGCGCTCATCAGGCTGTTCCAGAGACCCGGCCGGGTCGCCGGCGGATATTCCTTGACGCCGAGCAGGCCCGCGAACCGGCTCTCAGCTAGGTCTCGGATCTCCAGCGCCTCGCGCCCAAAGATCAGGCGGGTGTCATAGAGGGCTGCGCCCAAATGGCCGCGCACCAGGGGAAAGGCGCCCTCGCGTCCCGTCAGCAGCTGATGGAAGAGGCTCATGGGCTCTGAGATCCAAAGCCCTCCGGTCTGGCGCACCGTGAGACGGCGCGGCCCATAGCGGCCAAGGCCTTGGGCGAGGTCGCGGGCGGCGTCCTCCAGGCGCTTGATCGCCTGGGCGAGGTCTGAGGCCTCTGGGCGCGCGCGATCCAGCCGTCCGAGAACACCGGCCTTGGGATGCATGACCAGGGTTAGATAGAGCGCCGTCTCAAACATCTGGGTCCGCTGCAGGCGCGCGCCATAGGCGCGGTCCAGACGCTCTGCGAAGGCCGAGGCGAAGGCGCCCGGGGCATAGTCGGCGCAGGGCTTGCGGATCAGATGATGCCAAAGCGCCAGGCGCTCGCCGGCCAGCGTGCGCCAGACCCCGTTGAGCTTCTCGTGCCAGTCATTGAGGGTCTCAGCGTCCGCAGTCTCAAAGCTCGCCCCGTCCAGCTGGAAGACGGTGAGCAAGGCGCCGCTATCCAGGCTAACGATCTCCTCGGTCACGTGGCGCGCATAGGGCAGGACGCGTTCGACCTCGTCGGCGCGGGCTTGGGCCATAGGCGCAGGGGCGAAGGCCTTAGACATGGCGGCCTCGGGCCAGCCGCAAAGGGCTCATGGAGCTGCCGCCCCAAAATCGCGGACGGGGGCTGCGCGCCTTGGTGTCGAGAAAGCAGCGCAGCACCCGAAAGGCGTTGGGATCGGTGCGGGTGATGGCGCGAAACACCAGGTGCAGGGCCGGCGCCACCAATAGAAAGGCCAGATTGTGCGCGGCCAGAAACAGCACCGACGTCGCCATGATGTTGATCGCCATGGCTTCCATCGGCGCGCCCCAGACCATGGCCGGGCGCGTGCAGGCCAGGAACAGGATGTCTTCGACCAGCGGAGCCTCGGCCATGGCTAACCTCCCGCCTGACCGCCGGTGATCAGGTCGACGATGGTCGAGGCGCTGAAGATTACGATGATGCCGACGATCACCGTGCCGGCGCGCCGCAGATCCAGGTGACCGAACATCCAGGCGATGCCAGTGAGGATGATGGCGATAATCGCCAGGCCGCGAATGACGCTGCTGTTCAAGAGATCGATCAGGTTTTGCAGGAAGCCGCCGATATTCCCGGCCGCGCCGCTGCTCTGGGCCAAGGCTGGGGTGGCGATCGCCACACCGGCCAGAGCCAGGAGGGCGAGCGTTCGGGGTTTGGGAGAAGCCAGGAGGCAAGGGGAGGGGATCACGGCAGGTCTCCGGTTGCGGATAAGGGGCGCGGAACGATCACGAAGTCCGGTCTCGCGGGCGCGGACGCAGCCCGCGGGGCATCCCCCGCCAGGCCGTCGCGCAGCGCGCGCACCTGCGGGCCGATCTCGGCCGCGGCGCGGGTGACCTTGGCGACATAGCCATTGGCCAGGCCCCGGGTCGGGCCGCCGGTGTTGTAGCGCGACAGGGCCCGGCGCCAGGCGTCGGGCGTGGCTACGGTCTCGCCGTTCGCGGCCAGCACGGCTTGGGCCGCGGCGAGGTTGCGGCAGGGGTCGAAGGCGTCTTCAAGCGTGAGGCCAAGACGGCTCAGATTGCGGTGGTTGATCTGGCCAAGGCCGAGGTCGAGGTTTCGCCCTTGGGCCAAGAGCTGCCGGGCCAGGGCTTCCGCCGCCTCGCGCGAGGTCGGGTGAAGGCTCTTGGCTGGGGATCCATTGACCCCAATGGCCCAGGGCTCGAACCGGCTTTCCACCGCCACGACGGACAAGAGTGTGGTCGGATCGGCGGGCGCGGCGCAGACCTGAGCGAGCACCAAGGCGGCGGGCAGGCTCAGCATGGCTGGGGTCTCCCAAGCCGGGCGTCGCGGATCGATGAGGCGGGTGAGGCGGACATGGCGCAAGGGTGGCGCCGAACCGCCCGCTCACGCGATGCGCAAGTCTACGCCCTCTGAGGGCGTAGATTCACGCCCTTGACGGAGGCGCCTCACCGGCTGGCGTCCGCTCTGCAGGCTCCGAGCGCTCGCGGGACGCGTCCCAGGATCGGCGGGGGGCATCGATCAGATCGCGGGCGGCAGGGATCACCAGGACGCCAAGGTCGCGGGCGCGCACCACGGCCTGCACCCGGGCGCGCACGCCCAGGTTCTCGCAGGCGCGGCGCAGGTGCTTTTCGACCGTGCGTCCGGAGATGCCCAAGATCAGGCCGATGTCATTGGCGCTCTTGCCTTCATGGACCCAGGCCAGACACTCAAGCTGTCGATAGGAGAGCCCGTGGGTTTCGTGGAGGCGAGGTTGGGCGATGCTGAATTTGGGCGGCATGGCGTACTCCTGCCAGAGGGCTCAAGGGGCCGTGTCTGAAGGTGGCGCAGACGAAAGCGAACGCGCCTGGGCGAGCTCGTGGGCCAGTCTGCGGAAAGCTTGTGAAAAGGCGATCTGGGCCTGCTGCGGCGACAGATGGTCGGCGGCGGCGCCGAGCTCGCCGAGGAATTCGTCCAACAACAGGGTCAGGACTTCGCCGACCTTGTTGTCGACGCAGGCCAAGGCCAAATCGCTGTGATTCAGCGCGGCGCTGGCCAGAAGCGCGTAGGCGTCGCAATCGGCGGCCTTGGCGAACCGGAGGAGATCTTCGCACGACAGTCGCTCCGCGCGCGCCTCGAAATACTCGTAAGTCCGCAAGGCCAAGCCCATACGCCGGGCGATATCGCAGGCCCTTAAGCCGCGCTTATGGCGGATCGCACGCAGGGTCTGGGTGAGGGGACTGGGGGTGGGACGCGAAAGCTCGGACATAGGGCGGTGCAATCTGAGAGGGTGAGGGGTTGGAATTCAGCCTCTTGGACTCCTCGAACGCACCCTCCAGATGTGTGTTTCGCCTGTGAAGTCGGAAAATCGCCCGTCACGGTGGAAAATCGCGGCCGCGCCGCGAAATCCGCAAGAGTCTTGCGGGGACGAGCCGGATTTCGGACCCAAGCGGCCGATGGGCGGGCCTAGCCCTGGGGGCGCAGCCGGATCCGACCGTCCCATTCAGGCTCGGCCTTCAGGTTGAAGAGGTCGCTGACCGCGCCGATAAAGGCCTGGGTGTCGCCGGCGTTGAACACCCCGCTCACCTTGGCGTCGTTCAAGGTCCCAGCGTCCAAAACGATCGCTTGGCGGCTGTAGCGATTGACCTCGGCCACGGCCTCTCTCAGGGGCGTCGCCTGGAACCGGATACGGCCTTCGGTCCAATCGGTCGCCGCCTCAAGGTCCGCCGTCTGAGGTTGGGTCGCGGCGGCGGGCAAGGCCTGGCCGTGTTGCAGACGAATGGGCGCGCGCGTTTCGGCCCGCCGCACCTCGACCACCCCTTCAATCAGCACCACGCGCGCCGCATTGCCGTCTCGGCGAACATCGAAGCGGGTGCCGACGGCACGCACCTGCGTCGCCCCGGCGCTCACCGTGAAGGGACGGGTCTGGTCGTGGGCGACCTCGAACAGGGCCTGACCGCTCGCCAAGCTGATGTCGCGGGCCTGGGGCGTAAACCGCACGCGGATTTGGCTGCGGGTGTCGAGGCGCACCCGCGAGCCGTCCTGCAAGGTGATGATCCTCTGCTCGGCCGGCCCCGTGGCGTAGGTCTGGCCGCGCTGAGCGACCTGCAGCGCGATGGCGCCGCCCAGCACGACCAGGACGGCCAGCGCCGTCCACCGGACCCGGGCGATCACAGGCGGAGCCCCTAGGCCGGACTTGTTCGACTGGCGCGCCTCTTCAGTCGCCGCGCGAATCTCCGGATCGGATTTGAGCGCGGCAGAGGCTGTCCAGACGGCTTCGACCGCCTCATAGGCGGCCCGGTGAGCCGGCACGCGGCGCCACTCCCGGTAGGCCATCAGATCGGCGGACGAAATCGCCCGCTGCCCGAGTTTGGCGAACCACTCGGCGGCTTCAGCCTGAAGGCGCGGATCGTGGGGATCAGGAGCAGACACGCAGATGACGTCGCCTTGGAGGTTCGGGCGCGAAAGGAGCGGCGAGCCCCACTTGAGAGGCGGCCCGCCAGGGTCTGGACCATGGCGCCTCAGGCTTTGGCTGGTCAAACCCTTTAAATGGTTGAGCTAGCCCTTAGGCGCGGACCGCAGGCGCCACCCCCAAGGCGCACCTGGTCTTGCTCCGACCGGGCCCCAGTCCTAAAGCTAAGGGCGCGGGCGCCGCTAGATAGGCGCTGACCTAGAGCCAGGGGTTCGCAAGGGCTTGGCCCAAGCGTTGGCGGCGGTCAGGGCTGAAGTCGTGGGGTGCTCTCTGCGAGCACATTCCAACGCCCGCCCCCATCTGGGCGACGCAGACCTAACCATGCGTTGCAAAAACTTCGATCTTGATCAATGATTCCCCTGCCGGGGCCGCAGTCTCGGCAGGGGCGTGGAATCCCCTTCGCAGGACGAGCCGACCTTTCGTTGGGTTGGCGGTGGTGCGCGCTCATCTGGGCGCGGCGCCCCTTGAAGCGATTCCGCATTTGGCCGTGTGCGCGGCGCCCCTCACCCAAACCGAGGAGCGGGGCTATGGGCCAGCGCGACGATGTTGAGGATGGCGGATCGAGGGGGCTGGGCGCGCTCTATCGCACCTATGCCGACTGGCTTCTGCGGCGCTTGAAGCTGAGATTTGGGTCCGAGGCCGCCGAAGACTTGGCCCAGGAGACCTATCTGAGATTGGCGAGGTCGGGGCCTCAGGCGGAGGTTCTCGTCCATCCTAAGGCCTATCTGATGCGGGTGGCGGTCAATCTCGCCCAGGATCAGGCGCTCTATGAGCACCGCCATGTGCGCGGCGCGGCCTTGGCTCAGGAGAGTCTGGGCCAGGCGACCCAGGTGGAGGTCGCGAGCCAAGTCGAGACCCTGGTCTTGAAGGACATCATCTTGAGCATGCCCAAGCCCTATCGGGCGGTCTTCCTCTTGGCCCGCATGGAGGGGATGACTTATGACGAGATCGGTCAGACCTTGGGACTGTCGGTGAAAACCGTCGAATGGCGGATGGCCCGGGCGCTGCGGCACTGCAGCCAGCAGCTGCGACCCTATCGCTGAGGGTTTCGCGCGATCGGCGCGTGATCGGCCGCAAGTTCCTTGCGGAGGCGTTGGAATTTCCACCGCTTGGGCCGGGCGGGGGCCAGGACAGCGTGGTAACCTCTCGCGTCTGATTGCAGGAGCGCTCCATGCTCAAGCGAGAGTTCAGTCGTGCGGCGCGCGTCGAACGCGGCCTTGCGAGGCCGCGCGGTTGCGGCGACATAAGGACCATGCGTACGAGCCTTGATCACCTTCCAGCCGGCAAGCGGCGAGAGCTGCAGCTGGTCGTCGAGATCTTGCGCGAAGAGTTCGCCAAGGCGATCGCGGGGCGTAAGGCCGACGGCGTCCGGGACGGCCAGATTCTGAAGATCATCCTCTTTGGCAGCTACGCCCGCGGGGATTGGGTTGAGGACCCGGTGGGGCGCTATTTCTCGGACTATGACCTCCTGGTCGTGGTCAGCGACGAGAAGCTCACCGACGTTCTGGAGTTCTGGGAATCCGCGGAGGCGCGGCTTTTGTCCGAGCTGTCGGCCGGGCAGCGGCTTCGGACGCCGGTGAACTTCATCGTCCACAGCCTGGCCGATGTGAACGACCAGCTCTCCCGCGGGCGCTACTTCTTCATGGACATCGTGCGCGATGGGATCGCGCTGTTTGAGGTTCCAGGCGCGGACTTCGTTGACCCGCGTCCGTTAGCGCCGGAGACGGCGCTTGAGGAGGCGCAAGGCTATTTCGATGACTATTTCGACAGTGCTTGCGACTTCATCGATCAGGCAAATTTTGCGGGAGAGCGAGGCAAGTTGAAGCTGGCGGCGTTCGAATTGCACCAGGCAGTTGAGCGTCTCTACGTATGCGTTCTCTTGGTATTGACGCTATATACTCCTAAGTCACACAATATTATTCGTCTGAGAAATTTAGCCGAACCCCTGAACTCACAGTTTAGAGCGGTTTGGCCCGCCGAAACGAAGTTTGAGCGACGTTGTTTCGAGTTGCTCCGCGCCGCCTATGTCAAGGCGCGCTACTCCCGTCATTACAAGGTGACAGAGGAAGAGCTCGCTTGGATGGTGGAGCGGATTGACGTGTTGAAGGCCGCGGTGGAAGCCGCGTGCCAGGAGCGGCTCAAGACCCTGGCGGCGCAGGCCGCAGGGTAGGTCGCAGACCTGCCCTTAGGCGACGGTCACCGGAGGCCTGAACAGGCCCTGGGGCGAGCCGGTGAAGATCTCGTAGCCGGTCTCGGTCACACCGATCGAGTGCTCGCACTGGGCCGAGAGCGACTTGTCGCGGGTGACCGCCGTCCAGCCGTCGGAGAGCAGCTTCACCTGATACTTGCCGAGGTTCACCATCGGCTCGATCGTAAAGAACATGCCGGGGCGCAGGAGCTCGCCGGTGCCCTTCTGGCCGAAGTGCAGGATGTTGGGCGCGTCGTGGAACACCTTACCCAGGCCATGGCCGCAGAAGTCGCGGACCACCGAGCAGCGCTGCGCTTCCACGTAGGTCTGGATGGCATGACCGATGTCGCCGGTGCGGGCGCCGGGCTTCACGGCGTCCAGGCCCTTCTGCATGGCCTCATAGGTCACGTCGATCAGGCGCTTGGCGCGGGGCGCGATGGCGCCAACGCCGTACATGCGGCTGTGGTCGCCGTGCCAGCCATCGATGATCAGGGTGACGTCGATATTGGCGATGTCGCCCTCGCGTAGGGCCCGCTCTCCCGGAATGCCATGGCAGACCACATGGTTGGGCGAGATGCAGACCGTCTTGGTGTAGCCGCGATAGCCCAGGCAGGCGGGCAGGGCGCCATGGTCGAGAATGAACTCCCGCGCGAGGCGGTCGAGCTCGTCGGTGACCACGCCCGGCTGGACGTAGGGGGTCAGCATGTCCAGGCACTCCGCCGCCAGCTTGCCGGCGGCGCGCATGCCCTCAAAGCCCTCGGGGCCATGCAGCTTGATCTTACCGGTCCGATGCTCGGCTTCGAGGACGTCGGTGAGGGACATGGGAGGCTCCGGACAGTCTGGCGACGCCCCAGTCCGTCGAGGCGCTCACCGAATAATTGGCGTGTCTAGCACAAATCCGCAACGGCGAGCCGGGCAATCGCTGGCCCCGACGTCGCCGGAAGCGTTCATCTGACGGCGCCTGTAAAGGTCGCGTTCACTTGAATTGACAAAGGCTGAATCGAAATGAAGCGCGACAATTAAGCGCGGATTTACTGGAGGAAGCTCAAATAACGACGATATAGATTGCAAACTATGCCTGGTTGTATTTGAGCTCCCTGCTTACCAATGTCGGCGCCATGTCCGCCCGCCAAGCCCTGGCGAGCGCGACGGCGGAGTCCGCCCAGTTGCGCAATCGCATTGCGACGGGCCTCAAGGTGGCCGGCCCGGCCGACGACGGGGCGACCTATTCGATCGCCCAGACCATGCGCAGCGAACTGGGTGGCTGGCGGACGGTCTCGGAGTCCCTCAACCGGACCCAGTCGATCCTGGACGTCGCCACGACCGCGGCCCAGGGCATATCCGACACTCTGACCGACATGCGCGCCAAGGCGCTTGCCCTAACCGATCCCGGCCTCGACGCCAGCAGCCGGGCCTCCTATTTCGCCGACCTGCAGGATCTGGTGTCGCGGGTGAATTCGGCCGCCCAGGCCTCGAGCTTCGGCGGCGTCAATCTCTTGGTCGCCAAGGCGACCTCGCCGATCACCCTGACCCCCTCGGCGAGCAGCGGCGCGAACTTCACCTCATCGGTGGCGATGTCAGGCGAGGCGGGCACCCTGAACATGGTGGTGACCGTGCCCTATGCCTTCAGCATGCCCAGCATGCAGATCACGGGCGCGGGCGGCGGCATGACCGTCAACTGGTGGCAGCCCCAGTCGCTGGGCCACGCCGCCCAGGTCACCCAGCCGATCGCTTATGGCGACTGGAGTGATCCGGCCGCCTCGGGGCCCGCGACCGTGAGCTTTGACTTTCACTCCAACCCGAGGCCGTCTTCAAACCCGCAAGGCTTCGTGATCAACAGCCTGACCTTCACCCCGCTGCGCGGGTCTGAATCGCTCCTGGCCTCGCCCGACGGGGACGCGATCAAGCTCGGCTATCGACCCATGACCTCCGACTGGCTGGGCCTCGACAACCTCGACCAGCTGACTCCCGACGGCGTCCTGTCGGCCGTGGACGGCGCCCTAGCCCAGGCCAACAGCGCCGCGGCCTATTTCGGATCCCAATCGACCATGGTCGGACGTCGCATCAATATGTCCAACCACCTTGCCGACACCCTCGAAGCTGGGATCGGCAATATCGTCGACGCCGATCTCGCCAAGGACTCCGCCAAGCTACAGGCGAGCCAGGTGCGCGAAAGCCTGGCGACCCAGACCCTGGCCATTGCGGGCCAGCAAGCCGGCTGGATGCTGGATCTGTTCCGCGCCGCGGCGTGACGGACGGTTGAGGGGGCCGCTAACGGGCCGTTATTCGGAAAACGGGCGGTCGTCATTTGCGGGGCTGTGAAGCCGCAGCGAGGCTGACCGGCGCCAAGGCCCAGGGTGTGTCGACTGGCGGTTTCGCGTGCGCGTCTGATCGTTGCAGGGCGCGCAAAGAGGAGAGCTCTGCGCTGGCCTTGGCCTGCAAGATCGCCTGCGCCTCCTCTAGCGCGCTCTGGCGCTCTCGGACCGCTTGCCGGTCCATGGCCCATAGTCCAAGCGCCCACATCGTCACGCCGGCAAAGAGCAGCGCGGCGATCCGTTTGAAGCCAAAGGAACGCTCGGCCTTAGACCGCGACGGCGGAAGTTTGGCCGGGCGGCGCGCAAGGCGCCGGCGCTTAAGGGGTTTGGTCACATCGAGATCCGGTGGGCGAACATCGGGGGGTTGATCAATATTTTGGGCATTGGGTTGAGCTAAGGTTTAGGCGGCGCTTGAGGCGGGCGGGCGTCTCCGTCATGCGCCTCATGTTCCGCCTTGGCCGCTTGGGCGTCCACTTCATTTGAGGTGGCGAGCGCCGACGCGGCGGCGTCGCTTGGCGAGAGATCTTCAGGTTTGGCGGACTTGGCCTGAGCGATTGACCGCGCGTCATCCGCGGCGGCCGCCCCGGCGATACGATGATTGCGATTGAGGACAATCATGACCATGACCAGGGCCAACAAGACCGCCAGACCAATGGCCATCCAGCCCTGCAATCGGGCCGGGGTTGGCGTCTCCGCGGGCAGTCCCTCACCACGGATGGTGCGCAAGGGATCAAGCGGCGGGGGCGGGGCGTCAGACATCGAAGTCTCCTTAAGTTTGGGCGGGCTGTCGGTGACAGGCGGAGGCCGAACTCCGGATGACTTGGGGCGCTGCGTCGCGTTGGCGCTTGGCTATAGAACGCAGCTCAACGCGTTATGGGTGCAGTGTTAGACCGCTTAGGTGTCAAAGCGAAGATGGCCATTTTGAGTAGGACAAGGCCCACGGCGCTCGGGCCAGCTGGGCGGCCCGTTTCTTCTGGCGATCTGGGCTCTGGTGCAGCGTTTGGGGGATCTGCCGCAATGGGCGGTCCCCGTCCGCATGGATGTCGAAGGTCGACCGCCATATGTGTTCGCAGGCGCCTGCGGCGCAGCGGTGAAATCAACGCGGGGCGACGTGGCGGTCAAACTGCGGGGGTGAGGCCGTCGCCGATCCACGGGACGCGATGGCTGATCCTCACAGCCTCGAGCGAGATGTCACAGGCATAGCAGAGCACCTCGACCCCGGCGGCGGCGACACGCGTCAAGGCCTGCGCAAAGGCCGGGTCCTTGTCCGCGGCCGCAGAGAACCGATCGCAGTCGGTCCTGTGGATGACGAACAGGGCCACGGCGCGATGGCCTTCGGCGACCATCGCCTCCAGTTCGGCGAGGTGGCGGGTTGACCTGGCGGCGACGCAGTCGGGGAACTCGGCCAGGGTCCCCTCGCGCCTCAAGTGGCAATTCTTGATCTCCAGCCAGCAGGGCGGACGGTCCGGATCCTCCAGCAGGAAGTCCACTCGGCTCGCCGCGCCATATTTCACTTCGCGCCGGACGGAAGCGTAGCCGGTCAGTTCGGTTATGGCGCCGGCCGCCAGGGCCTCGGCGACCAGCCGGTTGGGGTGCATGGTGTTGATCCCCACCAGGCCGCCATCGACCTCGACCAGCTCCAGGGTGTGGGCGAGCTTGCGCTTGGGATCGTCGGACCGTGAGATCCAGCAGGGCAGGCCCGGCATGTTCAGGCCCAGCATGGCCCCAGGATTGGGGCAGTGAGTGGTGAGCTCGGTCCCGTCCTCCAGCACGACATCGGCGAAGAAGCGCTTGTAGCGACTGACAAGCTGAGCGCGGACCAGGGGCGAGGGAAACAGCATGGATGTCCCATAGCTGCGCCGGCGGGATAAGCCCAACGGATGATCGGATCCGCGAGCGGTTTCGCCCTTGTGGCCGGCGGGGCAAGGCGGCTAGTCCAGAACTGATCAAGCATTGAGGCGGAGACGAGTCCCATGGGCAGCCCGGGCGGAGCGCAAGGCGAGGTGGTGACGGCCGCGGTGCTGATCATCGGCGATGAAATCCTGTCGGGCCGGACCCAGGACACCAATCTGCGCGACATCGCCAAGTATCTGGGCGACCACGGGGTCGATCTCGCCGAGGCGCGCACCGTCCCAGACATCATGGAAGAGATCATCGCGGCTCTGAACGCGCTGCGCGCCCGCTATGACTATGTGATCACCACCGGCGGCATCGGCCCGACCCACGACGACATCACCGCCGACGCCGTGGCCGCCGCCTTCGGGGTCGAGCTCTATGAGCATCCCGAGATCCTGGAGTTGATGACCGCCCGCTTCGGCGCCGAACTCAACGCTGCCCGCCGGCGGATGGCCCGGGTGCCGGTCGGCGGGGATCTGGTCAAGAACCCGGTCCAGGGGCCGCCCGGCTTCACCATCGGCAATGTCTTCGTCCTGGCCGGGGTGCCGCAGATCATGCGCGGCATGCTGGAGGATGTGGGCCCGCGGCTGCGCTCCGGCGCCGTGGTGATTTCGCGCACGGTCCGGGTGGAGGGCTCAGGCGAGGGCGCCCTGGCCGCGCCGCTTGAGGCGGTCGCGAAGGCTCACCCCGCCATGAGCCTGGGCAGCTATCCCTTCTATGGCGAGGGCGGCTTCGGCTCGAACCTGGTCCTGCGCGGCCGCGATCCCGTAGAGCTGGAAGGCACGGTCGCCGAACTGATCGCCGCCCTGAAGACGGTGGGCATCGACAATATCCGCGAAGTCGACGGGGTCTGATAGGAGAGGGCCCGCGAATTGCAGGCCCGCCCGTCCAAACCGCCAAGATGCCGCCAGTCCCGATCCGAACGAGCCTAGAATGACCCAGACCCACCTCACCGCCTTCCTGCTGCAACACAAGATCGGCGGGGTCCCCGCGCCGGCGGAACTGATCAGCCTGATCGAGGAGGTCGCCGCCTCCTGCGTGACCATCTCTGGCCTGGTGGCAGGTGGAGCTCTGACCGGCGTGCTCGGCTCGCGCGGCGTCGAGAACGTGCAGGGCGAGGTCCAGAAGGAACTGGACGTCCTGTCGAACGACCTTCTTCTGAAGAACCTGGAGGGCTCGCCCCAGCTGTCGGCCATGGCGTCGGAGGAGATGGAGGACATCCATCCCTGCAAGACCCAGGGGCCTTACCTCCTGCTGTTCGATCCGCTCGATGGGTCCAGCAACATCGACATTAATGTCTCGATCGGCACCATCTTCTCGATCCTGAAGGCGCCGGGAGGAACCCCGGACATCTCGTCCTTCCTGCAGCCCGGCCGCGAGCAGGTCGCCGCCGGCTATACGGTATATGGCCCCCAGACCATGCTGGTCCTGACCCTGGGCGCCGGCGTGTTCGGCTTCACCCTCAATCCCGCCGACCGGACCTGGGTCCTGACCTCCGAGAACATGCAGATCCCGGCGGACACCAAGGAGTTCGCGATCAACATGTCGAACATGCGCCACTGGGCCCCGCCCGTGCGCGCCTATATCGATGACCTCCTTGCGGGCAAGGACGGCCCGCGTCGGAAGGATTTCAACATGCGTTGGGTGGCCGCTATGGTCGCCGATGTGCACCGGATCATGGTTCGAGGGGGCATCTTTATGTACCCGTGGGACAAGCGCGAGCCCGACAAGGCCGGCAAACTTCGCCTGATGTATGAGGCCAATCCCATGAGCTTCCTGGTCGAACAGGCCGGCGGCAAGTCGATCGCGGGCGGGGCCGGACGGATGCTCGACGTGACACCCACGGGCCTGCACCAGCGCGTGCCGGTGATCCTGGGCTCGCGGAACGAGGTCGAGGTGTTTGAGGGGTACGCCGAATCCTGAGGCGTCAGGCCGAAAAGAGGTTGGGCCAGCCCAACCCAACCGCTCAAGTTGTGGTGGTTGCGTCATCCAATGGCGACGGTCCCACAGATCACCATTGCCCCGTATGGGATAGATGCTGGTAGCTATGCTGCAGAGATCTTGTTGGCTGTCCCTCTAGGTGATCAGGGTTCAAGTCTTTGGGGGTGAAAGTTAACCAGTTTTGGGTCGGGTTCGCTCAAGCTACACACGTGGCTCGCGCTTAGTCGCAAATCGTGACCTGCGACGCCGACCTCAGGCTGATGGATGCAACCGAACAGCGGCTTTCGGGCAGCGTGGCCTCAGCGCCAAGTGATGCAGGGTTTCCTCCGCACGGTTGGCCTGCAGCACTCGGGGAATCATGAATCGACAGGTATATGGATGCAGTTTGCTGGGAGTTGGCCTGTTCATGTGACTCTTAGCCCTGTTTGGTGGCGAGACTATCTTCCCGAATGGGCGCGGCTTGACCCGAGGCAGCGCTGTCGCCACGAGTAGCGATGCCGCTTGGCTCTCATTGGGTCGATGCGCGGCCGGCGCTCAACAATTTGAGGATTGTAAAAGTGAAGTCGAGTCCCAGTATTAGACACATAATCCTGGTGGGCGGTCAGAATTTGCGCGGGGTGCGGAGCAGATTGTAGCAGTCTGTTGCCTTCGAAGGGTTTTTGAAGCGTGTCGCCGTGTAGATTTTGCCTCGCTATCGAAGGTCAAGAGCAGGGGCGCGCCCTCGCAACGCATGAATTCAGTTCTATGGTGACGCGGCGCGTAGAGGTTGATGGCCCGTCGTTAGTATCAGGAACTGAGCAGTTAGGTTCGGCCCGCCTGCACTCTCCGCACGCCCTTCGCGTCCAATGGTTCGACGAGTTTGGTGCGCCCTATTGAGCGAAGGCCGGCGGCGCCGATTTGAAACTTTCCCCCTAACTCGATATTGCCCCCTTCGCGAGGGCGGAGAACCCTCAGGCTTCCGCTAGAGGTTTCGACGACGCTATCGACGAATACGTCGTCAATTCGGACTGAAGAGCCAAAGCAGTCGAAGCCATAGACTTGGCCAGTCGTTTCGACCGACAGACTCTGAATTTCAAATCCCAGTATCGCGCCCGTCGCATTCCGCCCGCTAATTGAGCAAAGCGAGTCTTGATTGAAGATCAAACGACAATGCTCAAATCGTACATTCTCGAGGTGTATCTCTCTACACGAGGCGATCAGGAACTGTCTACCACGTCCAAGATTGAACTCCCAATTGCGTCCGCCGACACTCGTCATCTGGGAGAGAATAATGACATCTTCCAGAACGCTTTCTGATTGCGCATAGAAGTTATCAATCAGAATGCGGGGCGCTCCGCCATTTCCAAAGTTCCCTAAAGCGATGGCCGCGCCGCTCATCTTTCGATAGGAGGTAATTTGGTCCAGTTTGGCGCCCCAAGTTGGGAAATTGAAACCAGCGCTAATTACATCCGGATGTATTGAGATTAGGCGGTACCCATTTATGCCTACCAATCTAGAGAATTCAAAGTCATAAACGCCGTTCGGTATCGACTGCGTCGGTTTAAAAGCAAACCCGATCGCGTTCTTATTCGCGAAGGACTGGTCTCGCGACCAAGCGAAGGTCAATCTGTCGAGCTTAAATCCATACCTGGTCGTGGTTGGCGCGAACACGATTTGTTCGGTATTGTCTGTCGCCATGATGAGAGTGGGCATTCCCTCGCCAATTACCTCCCAGCCGTTCGCATCCGGCGCGAGCCTTGGGGCCGTGGATAGGTAAGAGCCCGGCCCATATCGGAGCTGCGCCGGGCGCCCCGACGCGCAAAGGGCCGCCAATGCCGCCCATGCCCGGGCTTCAGCAGCTGTGTCGTCTGATTTTCCGTCGCCCTTTGCGCCGAACCATGAAACCTCAAGTGGGCCGGAATGGAGCCGCTTCCAGCGCCGTCCCAATACATCAACGATGAGAGTTCCCCCATCATCGGCAAGGTGGGCGTCTGCGGAGCTTAGGGTGAAGACCCCGCCACCACCGTCGGCGGCAGAGTAGTATCCGCTGACTATACACGTTTCCACCGGAGTCGTCAGAGCTCGCAGTTCGTCAATGCTGTGGAGCTCAGCGACGGCGGCTAATGCGCCAACGGGCGAGAGCGCCAGGAGGCCTGCAAATAGCATCGCTCGCCGTGTCGAAGCCACTATTCGGACCCTCATAGCGTCTAGGACGAAGACCTGAGCTTCACCAGTGCGGCTTCGACATAGATATGTTCAAGACTATGCTGAGATTATGACCAATCCGCGTTCCCACGGATATCCATGTCTGCCTGAAGGTGATTCGCGAGGGAGATTGTCGCTCTGTTCGAGAAGATCTAGATGCGTCATGTGGTCAATCCCGCGGGACTTAGACCTAAGACGGCGGAGTTGAGTACATGGCTTCGCTGCCCCCGACGGCGGTGGACGGCAACAGCGCCTTTGCGATCAAGTATCCGCCGAACGCGAAAATCAAGAAGGCCGCGGCAACCGCGACCATGGGCCTGTGGCGGTAGAACCAGCGGTGAATGCGATAGTTGACGCTGCCATTCCGCTTGCCGGTTCGCTTGCGTACTATGACTTCCGGCATATGCGTTCCTATTAATCTTTTAACGCGCGCCCGAGAGCTTCCAGGGCTGATTCCTATCGTAATAGGTACCACGGCGTTCGGCCAAGGCGACAGATCGCGCTCTCAGCGGGTGTATTAAGCTTAAGATTCCCGTGGTCGTCGGGTTGGGGCGTGGTTGGTGCCCGCATTCTGGCCACGCCATAGCTAGTCGTCTGGCTTAGAACCATCGCAAGCGAATGCCCGGGCCATCGTTCGCAGTAACCACAGACTCGATCCCAGCGGACCATAGGGCAATCCGTACCTCTATGAGCGTACTTTTCCGGCGATGCGGGAGGCTGTGGTGTTGCTCAATTCATTTGGTGGTCTGAGCGCCTAGGCCGCGATGCTGAGCCAATATTTCCGCGCCCTGGCAGCGTAAATCGGGTGCGCGATAAGTTTTGCATGAATGAACGGGGCGTCCTTCCAAGAGTATAGAAGCGGTTCTTTCTTATTTAATCAAGTATGAGATGTTTTCTCCGTCGCCATCAATCGTCGTCATAAGGTCGGAGGGCCACGCGGAGATCAGGGCGGCCGACAGCGCAGACCTCCCTGGGCGCTCGGTGGGCGTCTGCGCTGCCCAGAAGTCCTTTTCCCGGGAAATAGCTTACGTTAGATCATGATTTCCTGCGGGTGGATGTTGGCGAATTCGGTCACGCGATATGATCGGAAACCAACTCAATCATATGTAAGCTCCACCCAATCAGTTTGGGGTGGGCCTCTATTTTGCGTGCAGCAATCAAGAACAATCCAGTGAACCCAGGCACCTAAGCCGGCGAGTTATCCGCCGATGCCTGCACTCAGCGTCCCCAAGGGATCAGCTTCCAGCCGCGCTCGTGTAGGTAGAACAAGGCGATCTTCGTGAGAATCTCGAAGCTCGCAATGGTTCCAGCCGTCTTGACGCTACCCGTAACCAGCCAGCTCAGCATGAAGGTGTCCAACGTCGCTACAACGCGCCAGCTTGCGCCTTTCGCAACGGACCGCCAGTGGGCTTCGGCCTCGCGTCCCCAATGCAACCGCTCCCACCCACGCTCGTGGAAATAGTAGAGGGCGATCTTGGTCAAGGCCTCGATCGACGCGATGGACACCGACCATTTCGCGTTTCCGGTTACGAGCAAGCTAAGGACAAAGGTGTCGAGACTGCCAATGAAACGCCAGCTCACTCCCTTCACCAGAGAGCGAAGATGATGTTCAGAAGCTCGATTGCTGAGTGCTGCCTGGTCTGACATGTTTCGCCCCATAATCCTACAATACCCATAGGACTTAGCATAAAACATACCAACGGCTTTCGGCTGCCAGGCGCAACAGTGTCTCGAGAATCCAGCCCTCAGGCAGGCTAAGCCAGAGCCTTCAGCAGCTCCGCGCTCAGTTCCTTCCGGCAGACCAGCAGGTCCGGCAGGTAGGGGTCGGCGCAGTTGTAGATCAGCGGTGAGCCGTCGATGCGGGAGACGTGCAGGCCGGCGGCGGCGGCGACCGCGACGGGCGCGCAGCTGTCCCACTCGTACTGGCCGCCGGCATGGACATAGGCGTGGGCCTCGCCGCGGACGACGGCCATGGTCTTGGCGCCGGCCGAGCCCATGCCGATGAGCTCGGCGCCCAGGGCTAACGCGGCGCGTTCGGCCTGTTCCGGCGGGCGGGTTCGGCTGACCAGGATCTTCAGCGCGCCGGGG